>DASWEI010000109.1:0-3333 GCA_036394835.1 Anaeromyxobacter sp.
GCGTTCGCGATGGTCGCGGCGACCGGCGACATCTACTACGGCCTCTGGTACCCGATCGTCATGGCCCTCATGACGGCCGTCGTCGGCACGCTCTTCATGCCGGAGACGAAGGACCGCGACATCTTCCACGACGCGGCGTAGTTCCGTCTCACCTCTGAGCCCCCCGCGCCCCGGCGCGGGGGGCTTCTTTGCGTCTGGGTCGTCGCGGAGGCCGCGAGCAGGAGCCCGCGGCTAGACCGGCGTCACGCCGCGCGGCCGTACGACCGTCACGGTGCAGGGCGCCTCGGCGGCGACCTTCGTCGAGACGGTCCCGAGGAGCCGCAGGAACTGGAGCGGCTCCGGCGCGGCCTCCGGGGCGACGCGCGAAGAGACGGTCCCGAGCATGCCGCGGAGCGGGACGTCGCGCGGAGGCGCGCCGATGACGATCTGGTCCACCTGGTTCATTCGCGCGAACTTGAGGATCGCGTCGGCGGGCTCGTTCGACTCGATGACGTGGAACGAGATCTGGCCCGCCTCGAGGGCGAGCGGCTCTGCCCAGTGGCGCAGCAGGATGACGTGCTTGATCCGCTGGCTCGTCGCCGCCTCTTCCTCCGACGACCCGCCGAGCTCCGGGGACGGCTTGATGACCGTGATGCAGGCGAGCCGCTGCTCGGGGGCCGCGGCGCGGATCCGCCTCACCGCCTCGCGCAGCGCGTCGAGCTGGGCATCGTCCGCGTGCTGCGTCGCGATCGCGACGAGCACGATGGCCGGGCCGGCGAGCCGCTGCGTCGGCGCGGGCGCCTCGCCTCGCTCGAGGCCGACCGCCCGGAAGTAGCGCCGGAATACCTTCCACCGCCCGTCGCGCCGCAGCTTGCGGCCGCGCAGGCCGACGCCGATCTGCTCGGGGTCGGCGAGGTCGAAGGCGACCTGCGCGGCCGAGGGGTAGCGCTGGTCCGGGTCGGGCTCGAGGCAGCGCAGGATGACCTCCTGCAGCCACTCGGGCACCGCGCGCACGATCGCGCGGGGAGGCACGGGGTCGCGCCAGAGCCGCTTGCGGAGCGCGCCGAGCTTCGAGGGCGTGCCGAACGGGTGCCGCGCGGTGGCGAGCTCGTAAAGGACGACTCCGAGGGCGAAGACGTCGCTCCGCGGATCCCAGCGCACCCCCATCACCTGCTCGGGAGAGATGTACGGCGCCGAGCCGATGGGGCTCCGGATCTCCTCGGCGAGGAGGTCCGGGTAGTGGGCGTGCCGGGCGAGCCCGAAGTCGATGAGGACCGCCTCGCCGCTCGGCCGGATCATCACGTTCGACGGCTTCACGTCGAGGTGGATCGCCTCCTGGAGGTGGAGGCTGTGGAGCGCGGTCCCGAGCGCGGCGCCGAGCCGCGCGATCTCGCCCGGCTCGAGGGGCGCGCGTTCCACCCACTCCGAGAGCGGGCACCCCTCGACGTGCTCCATCACGAGGTACGGCTGCCGCGTGATGTCGCCGGACGCGACGAAGCGCGGCACGTGCGGCCCCTGCAGCGCTGCGAGGACGAGCTGCTCGACCTCGAAGGAGACGACGCTCTCCGCCGGCTCCCCGAAGCCGAGCCGCGGCACCTTCATGACGATCGGGAACGCGGCGTCGTGCCCGCTGACGCGGTAGATGATCGCCATGCCGCCGGCGTAGATCTGCTGCTCGATCCTGAAGCCGTCGATCTCGGTGCCGGGATCGAGGAGCGCGCCCATCACTCCCCCCGCTCGAGGCGCCGCGCGAGCCCCTCCGGCAGCCCAGCCGCGCGGATCTTCGCGGCGGCGGGGCGCCAGTCGTACGGGACGCGGTGGAAGGTGAGCGCGGGGCGGTCGGTGTCGAGCATGGCGTAGCAGGCGGCGGTGTTCCCGTCGCGCGGCTGTCCCGCCGACCCGACCACCGCGACCCAGCGCCGGTGGGCCGGCACCGGGATCGCGACCCCGGAGACGGGGCGGAACGGCACCGGCCGCGCCACCGCGCCCAGAGTGTACAGCACGGGCTCGTGCACGTGGCCGCAGAAGACCCAGCTCGCAGGCGCGGCGTGCGCGAGCGCCTGCGCGGCGCGCGCGGGGTCCGTGACGTAGATCCACTCGCTCGGCGACTCCGGGCTCGCGTGGACGAAAAAGAGCCGGTCCTCGCGCACGACGAGCGGCAGCGCCGCGAGAAAGGCGCGCTGCGCGTCGGAGAGGTGCGCGTGCGTCCAGGCGATCGCCTGCACGGCCGCCTGGTGCATGAACTCGGATTTCCCCGCCAGCGCCGCCGCGTCGTGATTGCCCATCACCGCGAGCGCGCCGCGGTCCACGTAGCCGCGGACGAGGTCCACGACCGGGCCGGGATCGGCGCCGTAGCCGACGAGATCGCCTAGGAAGGCGTAGCGCTCCGCCCCCTGCGACTGCGCGTGATCGAGGCAGGCCCGGAGCCCCTCGAGGTTCGCGTGGATGTCGGCGACGAGCGCGAGCTTCATCCGGAGGTCCCGACGTCCATCCTCCCAGCATGACGGGCGATGCGGCGGATCTCACCAGGAAGATGCCGGAGAGCGTACCCGGAACGCTCCGAAACGCCAAACGTGCGTTCGCCTCGCAGGTCCTGCGCGCAGCTTTTTCGGGTAGGCATTTCGTCGACTTCACGCGCCCAATATCGATTGATGAGCATCAGCAAAACGCGCAATTTTCTGCATTGGGCTACTGGTCAGCGCGCAAATCGATCTGCTATACGCCTTGCGCCGCGTTCCCGATCCGGAGGAATTCCCATGTCGAGTGTCGCCCCCAAGGCGGAGCGAAGCAGCAAGTCGGCCCACGAGGTCATCGAGTCGAAGGAGTTCAAGCGCCTCGTCTCGAAGCGCTGGACCGTGAGCATGATCCTGCTCGCGACCCTGTTCGTCACCTACTACGGCTACATCATCCTCGTCGCAACCGCGAAGGACTTCGTCTCGACGAAGGTCGGCGAGGTGACGACGCTCGCGATCCCCCTCGGCCTTGCCGCGATCGTCATCGCGTGGGTGCTCACCGCGTTCTACGTGGCGTGGGCGAACAAGTCGTACGACCCCGAGGTCGAGCGGCTCAAGAGCGAGCTGAAGCACTGATCCCTTCCGCACGAACCACCTGACAGGAGAACCGCTCATGCTTCAGCCCGGCGCGATCATGCAGTTCCTGCTCACGCAGGCGGCCCCGCAGGCCGCCGCCCCGATGGAGACGAGCCTCGGCAGTCCGACGGCCGCCTCGATCTCCTTCTTCTTCGCGATCGTCCTCGTGACGCTCGTCATCACCTACTTCGCCGCCCGCAAGACGAAGACCTCGTCCGAGTTCTACGCGGCCGGCCGCTCCGTCTCCGCGCTCCAGAACGGCTTC
>DASWEI010000110.1:0-52578 GCA_036394835.1 Anaeromyxobacter sp.
CCACCACCTGAACCGCGCCCAGAAGGAGCAGACGAAGGGCTCGGAGCAGGTGATGACGGCGGTCGTGCAGATCAAGCAGGTCGCCGAGGCGCAGACCCACTCCGTGCGCGACCTCGAGGCGGCGATCGTCGATCTCGCCTCTCAGGCCGAGGTCTTGCGCGGCGAGGTCCGCCGGTTCCGCGTCTGACGTTTGGGCGGGGGGACCGCTTCAAAACCGCTTCGCGCGCCGAAGACCGCCGGTCTTCGCGATGACGTCGGAGAGCCCCTCGAGGTCCCGCCACTCGGCGGGCGAGAGTGGCACGACCGAGAGCCGGCCCTGGCGCATGAGGAGAGATCCCTCGAACGCGGGCTCGGTCTTCATCGCCTCGAGCGGCACCGGCGCCGGCAGCGGCGCGACCGCGCGGACGTCCACGCAGACGGTCTCGCCCCGATCGGGCGGGGCGTATGCGGGACGGACCACCTCCGCGACCCCCATCGCGCGCCGCTCGCCGGAGTGGTAGATGACCGCCCGGTCGCCCGCCTTCATCGCACGTAGGTTCCCGAGCGCCTGCGCGTTCGTGACCCCCGTCCAAGCGGTGACGCCGTCCTTCTGGAGGTCCTCCCAGGCGTACTCGCCGGGCTCGGTCTTGAGAAGCCAGTAGCCCATCGCGAAGGGAGGTTAGGCGCGCGCGGCGGCTGCGGCAATGGCGGGCACAAGCCCGCTGCGGCAGGCCGTGTTATGAATTCGTCATGTTCGGCCTCTCCTTCGGCGAGATCGTGATCATCGCCGTGCTCGCGCTCCTGCTGCTTGGGCCCGAGCGGCTCCCCGAAGCCGCGAAGACGCTCGGCAAGGGGCTGCGCGAGATCCGCAAGGCGACCGAGGACCTGAAGGACCAGGTCGAGCGCGAGATCTACCAGGACGAGAAGAAGGTCTCTCGCCCCGCCCTCGTGCCGCCGGTGCCCGCCGGGCCGGTGCCGGGGCCCGCCGGTCCGCCGCCCGCCGCGTCCACAGAGAACGTCCCCGGCCTCGAGGCCGCGCTCGCCGAGCCGCCTGCGGCGCCCGCCGCGATGCCGGAGCTCGCCGAGCCGCCCGCGGCCGCGCCTGCGCCTGCGCCCGCCGGCGAAGGCGCGGAGGCGAAGGCGCCGTGAGCGAGCCCGTCGCCGAGCTCCCGCCCTCGCCGGAGCCCGAGAACGAGGTCCGGCTCACCTTCCTCGAGCACCTGCGCGAGCTGCGCAAGCGCCTCGGGCGCTCGCTCATCGGCGTCGCCGCTGGGATGGCGCTCGTCGGCGGCTTCGTCGAGCGGATCTTCCACACGCTCATGCAGCCGGTGCTCGACTCGCTGCCAGAGAAGCAGCGGGCGCTGCACTACACGAGCTACGTCGAGCCGCTCATGGTCTACCTGAAGGTCGCGCTCTACGGCGGGATCTTCGTGGCGGTGCCGTGGGTGCTCTACCAGCTCTGGCAGTTCATCGCGCCGGGGCTCTACAAGCGCGAGAAGAAGGTCGTCATCCCGTTCCTCGTCTCCGGGACGGCGCTCTTCTACGGCGGCGCCGCGTTCTGCTACTTCCTCATCATGCCCGCCGCGTTCCCGGCGATGGCCGCCATCGCGAACGACGCCTCGCTCTCGCCGGTGCTCACGATGAGCGAGCAGCTCTCGCTCGTGCTCGGGATGCTGCTCGGCTTCGGGGTCGTGTTCGAGCTGCCGGTCGTGCTCGCGTTCCTCGCGATGATCGGCGTCGTGAACTGGCGCATGCTCGCGAAGTACCGGCGGATCGCGATCGTCGTGAACGTCACGGTCGCCGCGATCATCACGCCCACCGGCGATCCCCTCAACCTCGCGCTCATGGCGGTGCCGATGATCCTCTTCTACGAGATCGGCATCGTGCTCGCGCGCTTCCTCGGGAAGAAGCCGGCCGGCGACGCCGTCGCGAGGACCGAGGGGTGACCTCCCTCGGCGGAGGGGTGACCTCCCTGCACGTCCTCGCCGCCCTTTTCGCCGTCTACATGCTCGTGAGGCACCTGCCGGGCGCGAGCGCGCTCGCGCGGGGGCAGGCCCGCTCGCGGCCGCTGGCGTTCGTCGCGGCGGTGAACGTGCTCCTCGCGCTCGCGATCCTCGGGTTCGCCGTGAAAGGCCTCGTCGCCGGCCTTATCTCTCGATGAAGCGAGCGCGCACATGAACCGGGCCGGACAGAAGGACATCGTCATCCTCGCCGCGAAGCGGACCCCCTTCGGGACCTTCGGCGGATCACTCAAGGACCTCTCCGCGACGGACCTCGCGGTGCACGCCTCGAAGGCGGCGCTCGCGCAGGCGGGCGCGCCGGCCGACGACTTCGGCCACGTGGTCTTCGGGAACGTGGCCCAGACGAGCTCCGACGCGATCTATCTCGCGCGGCACGTCGGCCTCCGCGCGGGGCTCCCCGAGCGTGTCCCCGCGCTCGTCGTGAACCGCCTGTGCGGGTCCGGCTTCGAGGCGCTCGTCCAGGCCGCCGTCCTCGTCGAGACCGGCCAGGCGGACGTGGTCCTCGCGGGCGGCACCGAGTCGATGAGCCAGGCGCCGCTCGTCGTGCGCGGCACGCGCTGGGGCTGGCCGCTCGGGAAGCCGCCCCCGATGGAGGACGTGCTGTGGTCGGCGCTCACCGACTCGTACGCGGGGCTCCCGATGGCGCTCACCGCGGAGAAGCTCGCCGAGCAGCGCGGCATCGGGCAGGACGAGGTCGACGAGTACGCCGTGCAGTCGCAGCGCCGCTGGGCGGCTGCCGACGAGGCGCACCGCTTCGACGACGAGATCGCGCCGGTCGAGCTGAAGGGCAAGAAGGGGCCGATCCTCTTCGCGAAGGACGAGCACCCGCGCCCCGAGACGACCCTCGACTCGCTCCGCAAGCTCCCCAAGGTCTTCAAGAAGGACGGCGTCATCCACGCGGGCGCGGCGAGCGGGATCTGCGACGGCGCCGGCGCGCTCGTCATCGCTTCGCGCGAGTACGCGGATCGGCGCGGGCTCCGGCCGCTCGCGCGCATCGTGAACTGGGGCCACGCCGGGGTGGACCCGACGATCATGGGCATCGGCCCGGTCCCGGCGATCCGCAACGCCCTCGCCCGCGCGGGCGCGAAGCTCTCCGAGTTCGACCTCTTCGAGGTGAACGAGGCGTTCTCCCCCCAGGTCATCGCGGTCCTGAAGGAGCTCGACTTGCCCCGCGAGCGGACCAACGTGGACGGCGGGGCGATCGCGCTCGGGCACCCGCTCGCGGCGAGCGGAGCGCGCATCGCGATGCACCTCGTGTACGAGCTCCGCCGGCGCGGCGCCCGCCACGGTCTCGGCTCCGCCTGCATCGGCGGCGGCCAGGGCATCGCGCTCGTGCTCGAGGCGCTCTAGCGCGTTCTTGCGGCAGCGGGCGGACCGACGTACGGTCGCCGGGACTGCGGGCGGAGGGACGGATGACGAGCTTCGACGGGTTGAAGGTCTTCACGACGACGCTCGCGCGCGACCGCGAGGCAATGGGCGAGGCGATCGGCCGCTGGATCACGGAGCACCCGGAGCTCGAGGTGGTCGACCGCGAGGTGCGCCTCAGCTCCGACAGCGAGTTCCACTGCCTGTCGATCGTCGTCTTCTACCGAGATCGGGTGCAGGGCTAGCCGTGGCGCGGCGCGGAAACGAGCTCCCGAGGTTCTTCACGTTCGGCGACCGCGTGCCGGCGGCGCTCGGCCTGATCCTGTCGCTCATGCTCGCCGCGAGCGTGTGGGGCTGGCTCGACCGCGAGCTGCAGGTCCTCGCCGCCCTCGCGCCGGTGATGATCTATAGGGGCCAGGTGTGGCGGCTCGTCTCCTGGCCGTTCGTGCAGGAGGACCCGCTGACGCTGCTCTTCGGCGGGTTCACGCTGTTCTGGCTCGGCCAGCAGCTCGCGTTCGCCTGGAGCGAGCGGAGGCTGCTCCTCCGCTTCTTCGGGTACGCTGCGTTCGCGAGCGTCGCGACGACCCTGCTCGCGCTCGTCTGGGCGCCGGCGTCGGTCGGCCACATCGGCGTCTGGCCGGTCGCGAACGCGCTCCTCGTGTCCTGGGCGATGCTCTACCCGGAGCGCCAGCTCAACATCTACGGCGTCCTCCCGATCTCGGGCCGCACCGCCGCCCTGCTCGTCACCGGCGGAACGGTCCTCTTCGGCCTCGCCGGCGGGGCTCGCGGGCTCGGCGCCTACACGCCGCACCTCTTCGCGCTCGCCATCGCCTGGGCGCTCTCTCGCGGTCGCGTCGGGACGCCGTGGCGCGACGCGAAGCAGTGGTGGAGCGAGCGCGAGTTGAGGCGGCGCGCGCGCCACCTCAAGGTCGTCCGGAAGGACGGCCGAGACGACGATCGTCCGCGCTGGATGAACTGATGGTGGCGGGGGCCGGGACCTCGACCCCCCGCGGCTCGCTTCAGCTCACCGCGACCTGGCGCACCGCCGACCGGTACACCCAGATCCGGCCGGTGTTCGTGCGCGTGTCGCCCGGGATCATGAAGAACCCGACGCCGGTGTCGTCGTAGGCCGGGCTGAAGCCCGCCACCTGCCGGCCGTCGCGGAACGTGACGCGCACCTTCTTGCCCTCGGGCGCGGGGGCCAACTCGCCGGGCGCGAGCATGAAGAAGATGGCCTTCACCTTCTCGGTCGGGACGACCTCGGGCGCGGTGCCGGGTTGCGAGGTGAAGGCGAGCTCCGCGGCGTCGAGGTCGGCGTCGTCGAGGACGCCGCGCTTCACCTGCCCCTCGACGGTGTGGACGACGACGCGGTGGGAGCCCGCCACGTGGCAGGCGGGCGCCGCCTGCGCGACGAGCTCCGGCGGCGCGGACGCGGCGACCGGCGGCGGCGCCGGAGGTGGAGGCGCGAGGATCGCCTCGGGAGTGACGGGCACGAGCGGCTCGAAGTCGAGCGGCAGCGGCGGGCCGGCGCCCGGGTCGTCGGTGATCTCCTCGAGGATGTCGGCGGCGTCGATGGTCGGGATGTCCTCCTCGACGGGCGCCGCTTCCTCGGACACGTCGAAGGCGAGCCCCTCGCCGATCTCGGGGGCGGCGACCTCCTCCGGAGCGCCGAACCCGAGGTCGAGCGGCGGCGCCGCGGCGGGCGCGCCGAACGCGTCCGTGCCGGGCTCCTCGGGCTCGAGCGGCTCGCCGAAGGCAGCCTCCGAAGGCGGGGCTTCGAGGGGTGTCGCGCCCTGCTCCGCGCCCTCGACGAATGCGGCCTCCTCCGCGGAGAAGTCCGGGTGGGAGAAGTCGAGCTCGGGCGCGGGGCCGTCGGCGGGTATGCCCTCGAGATCCGTCGCGAGGTCGGCCGCCTGGGGCAGCGCGAGGTCGTCGCGCGCTGACGAGAGCGCGACCTCCCCGCCGGCGAAGAGACCGCGTCCATCCTCCGCGGGGGCGGCGAACGTCTCGCCGGCGTCCGGGACGGCGTAGCCGTCCGCGTCGCCCGCGACGGGCGGCTCGGGCGGAGCGCCGAGATCGAGGAGCGGCGCGTTCTCCCACGGTGGCGCTGCCGCGGGGCGCGCCCACTCCGGGGCGGCTGCGTCCGCGCCCGCGCCGAAGGAGCCGCCGGACTCGAGCTGGAAGCCGTCGTCCTCGAGCGCGGCGTCGGCCGGCCATCCCGCCGGGCTCTCCGGCTCGGGCGCGGCGGCGACCTCGAAGCCGGGCGGCTCCGCTTCCGAGGCAGGCGCTGCGTACGCCGTCGCGCCGAACCCGGCCGTGTCGTCGTACTCCCCGAGGATCGGCGGCTCGCCGACCTCCGCGGCGGTCGACCCGTCTGCATCGAAGGCGAGCTCGCCCGCGAGCCCGGCGTCCTCGGCCACCGCGAGGCCTCCGCCGGTCTCGTCGTACTCGCCGAGCGGCGTGCCCGGGGTCGCCTCCGGGAGCGGCGGCTCCGCGTCCCAGCCGGCCGGCGCCAGGCCCGAGCCCTCCTCGTGGAATGCGCCCAACGCCGCGAGCGGCGCTTCGGCGGCCGATCCCGGGAAGGAGGAGTCCGCTTCGGGGAAAGCGATCGGATCGAACGGCTGAGCGTCCTGCACCGCGCTCGCGTCCCACGGCAGGGTCGAGTCGTCGCCGGCCTGCGGCGCTGCGCCGAATGCCGCCGCGGCGGGAGACTCGCTCGGATCGAGCGTGCCGCCGGCGGCGGAGGGCGCGTTCGGATCCGCGGCGTAGGCCGCGTTCGGGTCGGCGGAGTACGCCGCGTTCGGGTCTTCCGGCTGCGCCTCGAGAGCGGCGTTCGGGTCCCAGGGCTGATTCGGGTCGTACGCGTTGCCATCCGGGACGGGCGCATTCGGATCGTACGCGGCGCCGTCCGGAGCGGGAGCGTTCGGATCGTACGGCGCGTAGGCGGCGTTCGGGTCGGCGGCATACGCCGCGTACGGATCGTCCTGCTGGGCCGCTGGAGCGCCGTTCGGATCCCAGGGCTCGTTGGGATCCCACGCCGGCTGCGCGCCCGGATCGTACGCGGCGTTCTCCGGAGCGACGGCGTTCGGATCGTACGGCGCGTAGGCGGCGTTCGGGTCGGCGGTATACGCCGCGTTCGGATCCTCCGGCTGCGCCTCGAGAGCGGCGTTCGGGTCCCAGGGCTGGTTCGGATCCCAGCCGGCCTGCGCGTTCGGATCGTACGCGTTCGGATCGTACGTGCCCTCGGCGTAGGCGTTCGGGTCCTGGGGCGCCGGCTCGGTCCCGAGCGAGGACGGATCGAAGAGCGCCTCCGGCTGGGCGAAGGTCGTCGCCTCGTCGATCGCCGCGAACGGCTCCTCCGCGTAGAGCGACGCGAGCGCGTCCGCGGCCGAGAGGTCCGCCGCGTCCGGCTCGGGCTCGGGCTCGGCCGCGGGCGCGGGCGCGGGCGCGGGCGGCGGCCGGTTCCTCAGGCCCGCCGGCACGAGCGAGTCGCGCAGCTGCGCCGCCGCGGCGTTGACGTCGAAGCCAGCGCGGATGCGGCCTGCGCCCATCTCCGGTCCAACGAGATCGTGCAGGCGCGCGAAGCGAGCTTCCTCGTCCGGCGTGAGGCCCTCGGCGAGACGCTTCTCGTCGAGGGACCGGTACTCCTTCATCACGCTGCGCTGGTCGGACATGGGGTGACCGCCGAGGGGCGAGGATCTTGGGGCGACGCGGAGCCGCGACGGATGATACCTCGACCGCGGGGGTGGAAAAAGGCGAGGTCCGCTTGATTTCCCCTGGGCCGGCGGCCATGTATGACCGCGCCATGGTCCGCCCCCCCGCTGCGCCGGACCGCCCGCGAGCCGCGAGCGGAGCCAGGCCCTCTACGCGCGGCGGGCGAGCGCCTCCCGCGTCGGCGGCGTTCCTCCCGATGTTCGAGGACGAAGTGTGCGCACGCGGGTGGTCGGAGCTCGACGTCCTCCTCGTCACCGGCGACGCCTACGTCGACCACCCGAGCTTCGGCGCCGCCGTGATCGGGCGCGTCCTCGAGGCGCAGGGCTACCGCGTCGGGATCGTCGCGCAGCCCGCGTGGCGGAGCCCGGCAGACGTGGCGCGGCTCGGGCGGCCCCGCCTCTTCGTCGGGGTCACCGCGGGCGCGATGGACTCGATGGTGAATCACTACACCGCCCACAAGCGGCCGCGCTCCGACGACGCGTACACGCCCGGCGGCCTCGCGGGACGGCGGCCCGACCGGGCGACGACCGCGTACGCGCGGCTCTGCCGCGAGGCGTTCGGCCCCACGACGCCGATCGTGATCGGCGGGATCGAGGCGTCGCTCCGCCGCATCGCGCACTACGACTACTGGGACGATCGGATCCTCCCGTCGATCCTGGTGCCGTCCGGGGCGGACCTGCTCGTCTACGGTCAGGGCGAGAAGCCGGTGCTGGAGATCGCGCGCCGGCTCGCGTCGGGCGAGGACGTCTGCGGCCTCGTGGACGTGCCGGGGACCGCGGTGCTGCTCCAGGACCTCGCCCTCGCCGGGCTCGAGTCGAGGCCACGCGCGACGGTCGAGCTCCCGCCGTACGAGGAGATCGTCGTCGACAGGCGGCGCTTCGCGGAGTTCAGCCGCCTCTACCATCGCGAGCACAACGCCGAGAACGCGCGGGTGCTCCTGCAGCGCCACGGGCAGGGGGGGCGGGCCCGGACGGTCCTCGTGAACCCGCCGATGGCGGCGCCCTCGACCGAGGAGCTCGACCGGATCGCCGAGCTGCCCTACCTCCGCGAGGCCCACCCGTCCTACGGCGGGGCTCACATCCCGGCGCTCGAGCAGATCCGCTGGTCGATCCAGATCCTGCGGGGCTGCGCCGCCGGGTGCGCGTTCTGCTGCATCACCGAGCACCAGGGGCGCGACATCGCCTCGCGCTCGGAGGCGAGCGTCCTGCGCGAGGTGGCCGCGCTCGCCTCGCAGGAGCGCTTCAAGGGGACGATCACCGATCTCGGCGGCGCAACCGCCAACATGTGGCGGATGAGCTGCACGAGCGCCGAGGCCCACGCGGCCTGCCGGCGGCCGTCGTGCGTCTACCCGAAGATCTGCCGGTTCTTCGAGGTGGACCACGGTCCGCTCGTCGAGCTGTACGACAAGGCGCGTCGGGTGAAGGGCGTGAAGCACCTCTTCGTCGGGTCGGGCGTCCGCTACGATCTCGCGCAGGCGGACCACGAGAACGGGGATCGGTACCTGAAAGCGCTCGTCTCGCACCACGTGTCGGGGCAGCTCAAGGTCGCCCCCGAGCACGTCTGCGAGCCGGTCCTGCGCCTCATGAAGAAGCCCGCGGTCGACACCTTCGAGCGGTTCCGCCGGGACTTCGCCCGCTACTCGAAGGAGGCGGGGAAGGAGCAGTACCTCGTCCCGTACTTCATCTCCTCGCATCCCGGCGCCTCGCTCGAGGAGGCGGTGCAGCTCATGGAGTACCTCGTCGCGAACCGCTGGAAGCCGCAGCAGGTCCAGGACTTCATGCCGACCCCGATGACGCTCGCGTCGGATGTCTACTGGACGGGCCTCGACCCCTCGACCGGCGCGCCCGTGCCGGTGGTGCGCGACCTCGAGGAGAGACGCCTGCAGAAGGCGCTGCTCCGCTGGGGCGATCCGAAGAACCGCCCGCTCGTCGAGAAGGCGCTCCGGCGGACCGGCCGGCTCCGCCCGGGCGAGCGGCTCGGCGCCGACGGTCGGCCGCGCCGCGGCGGTCGGCGCCCGGGAATGGGGCCGCCCGGGCGCGGGCGGTAGGGGCGGAGCCGCGTCGCGCGGGTTGCGCGGAGGCGGTCCGCGCCCGAGCTTCCCTCCGTGCGCCTCCTGCCGGTCGCTCTCCTCGCCCTCCCGGTCGCGCTCGCCGCGTCCGCGCGCGCGGCCGCGCCGCTGCTCTATGTCGCGCTCGGCGACTCGACCGCGGTGGGCGTCGGCGCGGACCAGGGCGGCGGTTACCCGGACCGGATCGCGCGGCGGCTCGCGGCGAGTGGCACGCAGGTGAACCTCGTGAACCTCGGCGCCGCCGGCGCGACGGCCGACGACGTCCGCCGCGAGCAGCTGCCGAAGCTCCTGGCGGAGCGGCCCGCGCTCGTGACGATCGGCGTAGGCCTGAACGACGTCTTGCGCGGGCGCCCGCTCGCGGACTACGCCCGCGACCTCGAGGTGATCGCCGACGCGGTCGCGCGGACGAACGCGGCGGTCGTCGTCTCGGAGCTCCCCGACGTCTCGCGCTCGCCCTCCGGCGCGGGATCGTCGCCGTCCCTCGCGCGCCGGCTCGCCGCGTACAACGCGACGCTCCGGCGCGTCGCCGAGCGGCACGGCTTCCAGATCGCCGAGGTCGAGGAGCCCTCGCGCCGCGCCTTCCGCGGGCGCGCCGACCTCTTCGCGAAGGACGGCTTCCACCCGTCCGCCCGCGGCTACGAGCTCTGGGCAGACCTCGTCTGGCCGCCGGTCGAGCGTGCGCTCGCCCCTCGCGTGCAGGCGCGCCGCGCCGGACCGCCGCCGCCACCGGCGCAGCGGTGACAACGCGGTCGGGCGTGGGGTAGCCTCCCGCGCGGCGAGCTCTCCAGCTCACGAGGAGGACGGGGAGCGCATGCCCCCCGCAAAGAATGACGGACCCCGCTCGGCTCGAGCGCCACCGCCGGCTCTGCGAGTCGGACCACCGGCACCTGTGGCACCCGTTCACGCAGATGCAGGACTGGCTCTCGGAGGAGCCGCTCGTCATCGACGCGGGCGACGGCCCGTACCTCGTCGACACGCTTGGGAACCGCTACCTCGACGGCGTTTCCTCGCTCTGGTGCAACGTCCACGGCCACCGCGTCCCGGAGATCGACGAGGCCATCCGCGCGCAGCTCGGGCGGATCTCCCACTCGACCCTGCTCGGCCTCGCCTCGACCGCCTCCATCGAGTGCGCCGAGGAGCTCGCGCGGCTCGTCCCGCGCGGGCTCACCCGCGTCTTCTTCTCCGACGCGGGCGCGACCGCGGTGGAGATCGCGCTCAAGATGGCGTACCAGCATCACCAGCTGCGCGGCGACGCGGCGCGGACCGAGTTCGTGGCGCTGAGGGGCGGGTATCACGGCGACACGATCGGGGCCGTCTCGGTGGGCGGGATCGATCTGTTCCACCGCCTGTTCGCGCCGCTCCTCTTCCCGGTGCATCATGCGCCGCAGCCCTACTGCTATCGCTGCCCGCTCGGAAAGACGCTCCCCTCGTGCAAGATGGCGTGCGCGGACGAGGTGGAGAAGCTGTTCGTCGACCGCCCCGGGAAGATCGCTGCGCTCGTCCTCGAGCCCGTCATGCAGGGCGCGGACGGCATGATCGCCCAGCCCGCGGGGTACGTCCGGCGGATGCGCGAGATCTGCGATCGGCACGGCGCGCTCCTCGTCTGCGACGAGGTGGCGACCGGGTTCGGCCGCACGGGGACGCTCTTCGCGGTGGAGCAGGAGGGCGTCGTCCCGGACATCCTCACGGTGGCGAAGGGGATCACGGGCGGCTACCTTCCGCTCGCCGCGACCGTGACGACCGAGGCCATCTTCGAGTCGTTCCTCGGCGATCACGAGTCGAGGCGGACCTTCTTCCACGGCCACACCTACGCCGGGAACCCACTCGCCTGCGCGGCCGCGACCGCATCGATGCGCCTCTTCCGCGAGCGGAGGATCGTCGAGGGCCTCCCGGCGAAGGCCCAGGCCCTGCGGCGCGCCCTCGAGCCCGCGCTCGCCCACGCGCACGTCGGCGAGGTCCGCCAGCGCGGACTCATGGTCGGGCTCGAGCTCGTGGCCGACCGGGCGACGAGGGCGGAGTACGGCTATGCCGTGCGCGCCGGTCACCAGGTCATCCTCGCGGCGCGCCGGCGCGGCGCGGTGCTGCGTCCGCTCGGGAACGTCGTCGTCCTCATGCCGCCGCTCTCGCTCACGGAGGCCGAGCTCGCCGAGCTCGCCGGGATCGCGCTCGCCTCGATCGACGAGGTGACCGCCCGGCTCTGATGCGCGGCCTCTTCGTCACCGCCACCGACACCGGCGTCGGAAAGACCGAGGTCGCCTGCGCGCTCGTCGCCGCCGCGCGGGCGTCCGGCCTCGACGCCGTCGGCATGAAGCCCGCGCAATCGGGGGCCTCGCCGGGCGAGGCGAGCGACGCGGACCGGCTTCACGCCGCGTCCGGCGCGGTCGAGCCGCTCGAGGCGCTCTGCCCGTACTCGTTCTCGGCGCCGCTCGCGCCGGCCGTCGCCGCCCGCGCCGAGGGGAGGGAGGTCTCTTTCCCGCGGCTCGTCGAGGCGGCGCGCGCCCTCGCCGCGCGGCACGCGGCGGTCGTCGTCGAGGGAGCGGGGGGCCTCCTCGTCCCGCTCACCGAGCGCGAGACGTTCGCGGACCTCGCGGTCGCACTCGCGCTGCCGGTCGTCGTCGTCGCCCGCGCCGGCCTCGGGACGGTGAACCACACCGCGCTCACCGTGGAGGCCCTCCGCGGCCGGGGGCTCGTCGTCGCCGCGATCGTGCTCAACCGCACCGCGCCCGCGGACGATCCCTCGGTCCCGCACAACGCGGTGGAGATCGCGCGGATCACCGGGATCGCCCCGTGCGCGACGCTGCCGTTCCTCGCCGATATCACCGCGCGCGCGCGCGCGGTGCGATCCACCCTCGGCGGAAAGATCCAGTTTTAGGCGCGGGGAGCGAAAATTGGATCGATCGGCGGATCGACCCTAGAGATCGCCGACGTGCCGAACGTCGTCGATCTCACCCTCGTCTCCCACGCGCGCAGGATCCTCCGCACCGTCCTCGACGAGCGCGGGCTCGGGTTCTTCCTCTTGTCGTCTTCCCGCTCGCCGAAGATCGACGCGCACCGGATCGCGTGGATCGTCTCCGCCGCGCGCCGCCACGCGGCGGAGCGCGCGCGCCGGGACCCGGACGCCCTCTCCCGCACGCGCCGCGTCGTCCGCAAGGAGCTCATCCGCCGCCTGTCCGAGGCGATGCTGCAGGCGGGGCTGTGAGGTCGGCGGACTAACCCTTCGCGCGTTCGCGCTTCTGCACGAAGCGGATCTGGAGATCCATGAGCAGCGCCTCGAGGAACTTCTCCTCCTCGGCCGTGAGGTTGCCCTTCGTCTTCTCGCGGAGCATCACCAGGATGTCGATCGTCTGCTTCGCGACGAGGAGATCCGGCTCGACCGGGCTTCCGGTCTCTGGGTGCGGCGCGTCCCCGAGGTGGACGAACGCGCTCGACCCGAGCGACAGGATGAACGTGTAGAAGTCGATCGGCCCCCGCTTCGCCTCGTCGGCCATGCGCGCCTCCCTCGGTCCTCTTCTAGTCGAATCTAGTCGAAGTCGAAGGCGATGCGCTCGGCCGCGTAACCGCGCTGCACGAGCAGGACGAGCCGCCCCGAGCGGCGCGCGCGCGCCGCGGCGCGGCGAAGCTCCTGGACCGTCGAGACCTCGGCGGAGTTCACCTCCCGGACGAGGTCCCCCGG
This sequence comes from Anaeromyxobacter sp., assembly GCA_036394835.1. Taxonomy (GTDB): domain Bacteria; phylum Myxococcota; class Myxococcia; order Myxococcales; family Anaeromyxobacteraceae; genus Anaeromyxobacter. Next base: position 12,821 of record DASWEI010000110.1, read on the forward strand.
CTGCAGGCCGACCTCCGCCGCCGCCGAGCCGCGGGCGACCTTGCGCACGACGACGAGCGAGCGGCCCTGCGGCCGCTCCTCTGCGAGGGTGAGCCCGGTCCGGCGGGCGAGGAGCTCCATCACCCGGTCGCCCGAGAGATCTACCGCCGTCACGCTCACCGCGAGCCGCGCGCTCTCGCGCGACAGCTCGAGGCGCGCCGCCTGGCCGATGGCGAGGTCCCGCACGCGGAAGCGGAACTCCTCGGCAGAGGACGGCTCGGCCCCCTGCACCGAGACGACGACGTCGCCGCGCCGGACGCCGGCCCGCTCGCCCGGCGAGCCGCCCTCGACCGCCGTGACCGCGACGCCGCCGGAGGTCCCCTCCCGCGCGCCCTCGCGCGCGGGGAGGTCGTCGACGGAGATCCCGAGATAGCCCTCGCGCACCTCGCCGTGCGCGATGAGGTCCTCCGCGACGCGCCGCGCGCGGTCGATCGGGATCGCGAAGCCGATCCCGGCGCTCCGGTCCCCGAGGATGGCGGTGTTCACGCCGACGAGCCGCCCCTCGATGTCGAGGAGCGCGCCACCCGAGTTCCCGGGGTTGATGGACGCGTCGGTCTGTACGAAATCGAAGAGGGTCCGCTCGCCCGCCTTGAAGTTCCGGTGGACGGCCGACACGACGCCGGTCGTCACCGTGTGCGAGAGGCCGAACGGGTTCCCGATCGCGATGACGGTCTCGCCGGGTAGGAGCCCCTCGGACCGGCCGAGCGTCGCGAAGGGGAGCTTCGCCTTCGCGTCGAGCCTCAGCACCGCGAGGTCCGAGGACGGGTCGCTCCCGACGACCTTCGCGATGAGCTCGCGCCCGTCGAGGAGGCCGACGCGGAACCGCGCGCCGCGCTCGACGACGTGCGCGTTCGTGAGGACGTAGCCGTCCGGCGAGACGATGACGCCCGAGCCGAGCGAGGTGACCTGGTAGCCGCGCCGGTAGCGCGGCCGCTCGAACAAGTCGCCGAAGAGCTCGGTCATCGAGTCCGCGCGCGAGGGTACGCGGATGCGGACGAGCTCCTCGGCGGAGACGTTCACCACTGCGCCGCGCACCTTCTCGACCGCCGCGACGACGGGGGTGCGCCGCGCGGGCGAGGGTCGCTCGTCTGGCGCGGGGAGCGCGAGCGGCCGCGCGGGCGCGAGGAGGAGCGCGGCGAGGAGGGCGGCGCCGGAGCGCTGCACCGCGCTAGGCCTCGTCGTCGTCCCCGTCCTCGGGCTCACCTTCCATCAGCGCTTCGATGGGCATCGCCTGCTCGGCGAGGTCGGGGAGGGCCTTCAGGTGCTTCTCGTAGTCCTTCTCGTCGATGACGTTCCTGCGGACGTAGCGCTGGACGACGCGCTTGTCGATCTGCTTGTTCTCGAACTGGTCGGCCATGATCGGTTGGACCCCTTGGAAGGCCGGGAAAATAGGCGCCGTCTTGCGGGTCCGTCAAGCGCGTGCTACCCGACGACCATGCCGGATGGCGCAGCGCGCCGCGCCCGCCTGCGCGGGCTGTACGCGATCGTCGCACGCCCCGAGGAGGCCCGCGCCGCGGTCGAGGGCGGCGCCGGGGTCGTCCAGGTGCGGGTGAAGGACGCCCCCTCGGGCGAGGTGCTCCGCATCGCGCGCGAGGTGGTCGCGATCGCGGCGGGGCGAGCGCTCGTCCTCGTGAACGACCGGGCCGATCTCGCGCTCCTCGCCGGCGCGGACGGCGTCCACGTCGGCGACGAGGACCTCCCGCCGTCCGCGGCGCGACGCCTCCTCGGCCCGGACCTCCTCGTCGGACGGACCACCCGAACCGTCGAGGAGGCGCACGCCGCGATCGCCGAGGGCGCGGACCACGTGGGCTTCGGTCCGATCTTCGCGACCCGGACGAAGGCGCTCGCAGTGCCGCCGCGCGGGCTCGAGACGCTCCGGGCGGCCGCCGCCGTGCTCGGCGCGCCCATCGTCGCGATCGGCGGGATCGGCGCGGACACGATCGGCGCGGTCGCCGGCGCCGGCGCCGCCTGCGCGGCGGTGGTCGCGGCGATCTTCGGCGCGGGCGACCCGGTCGAGAACGCGCGCCTGCTCGCGGCGCGCTTCGCGGCGGGGAGGCGATCACCGTGACGCGCCCCCGCATCGGCCTCACGCTCGACGCCGACGAGGCGCGGGCGCGCTACGAGCTCGGGAAGGGTTACGTCGACGCGGTGCTCGCGGCGGGCGGGCTCCCCATCCTGCTCCCGCACGCGCCGCAGGCGACGGCGGCGTACCTCGCGCTCCTCGACGGGCTCGTCGTGACGGGCGGCGCCTTCGACGTGCCGCCGGAGCTGTACGGCGAGCCGCGCCGGAAGGAGTGCGGGCCGATGAAGCCGGAGCGGACCGCCTTCGAGCGGGATCTCCTCGAGGCGGCGCTCGCGGCGCGCCTGCCGGTGCTCGGGATCTGCGGCGGCATGCAGCTCCTGAACGTCGTCCGCGGGGGGACGCTCTACCAGGACCTCGCCGCGGACGCGGGGCTTGCCGGTCACGAGCAGCCGCCGCCGAAGGACCTCCCCTCGCACGCCGCCGCGGTCGCGCCGGGCACGCAGCTCGCCGCGCTCGTCGGCGCGGGGCCGCTCCCGGTGAACTCGACGCACCACCAGGCGGTGAAGGGGGTGGGCGCGGGCGTGCTCGTCGCCGCGCGCGCGCCGGACGGGGTCGTCGAGGCGATCGAGCTCCCCGACCTGCCCTTCGCCCTCGGCGTGCAGTGGCACCCCGAGGCGGTCGCCCGCCACGACGTGCGCCACGCCGCGCTCTACCGCGGCCTCGTGCAGGCGGCGCGGGACGCGAGGCGATGAGCCGGGCTGCCCTCCGCGGCGGCCCGCGCGTGCTCGTCGTCGCCGGCCTCGACCCGTCCGGCGGCGCCGGGCTCGTCGCGGACCTCGAGGCGCTTGCGGCCGCCGGCGCGCGAGGCTGGGCCGTCGCCGCCGCGCTCACCGCGCAGGGACCACGCGGCGCTCGTCTCTTCGAGCCGGTCTCCGAGGCGCTGCTCCTCGCGCAGGTGGACGCCCTCCTCGACGGGCGCGAGCGGCCGCGCGCGGTGAAGACCGGCATGCTCGGCAGTGCGGCGCTCGCCCGGGCGCTCGCCGCGCGCCTCGCAGCGGCGCCGCTCGCGCGGGTCCCGCTCGTCGTCGACCCGGTGCTCGCGGCGAGCTCGGGCGCGCCGCTCCTCGACACGGGCGGCGCCTCGCCCGGCGATGCCCTCGCGCCGCTCCTCGGGCGTGCGCGGCTCGTGACCCCGAACCTCCCCGAGCTCGCGGCGCTCACCGGCGACGACGTCTCGACCGACGACGCCGCGATCCGGGCGGCGCGCCGGCTCCCCGCGCGCGCGGTGCTCGTGAAGGGCGGCCACCGCGCGGGCGCGCCGGTCGATCTCCTCGTCGAGCGCGGGCGCGTGACGCGCCTCGCAGGCCGGCGGCGCCCGCGGACGGCGCGCGGCACCGGCTGCCGCCTCGCCTCCGGGATCGCCGCGTTCCTCGCGGCGGGCGTCCCGCTCGACGAGGCGGTGAGGCGCGCGAAGCGGCTCGTCGAGAGGTACCTCGATAGAGCGTGACGCCGCATTTCCGGCGGTGGCGCTCGCTTGCTACGTGCTCGCTCAGGCGCGTTACCGTTGAATTACAGGCGTGTTATCCGACCATGCGTAGACGCGCGTCATGTACGGACGCACATTGAGGCAGGCAGCATGGATCGGCAGGGCTTCGGAGTCGCTCTACGCCTCGTCCGCAAGCTGCGGGAGGCGGGCATCCCCCTGCAGGCGATTCGGCGCGCCGTCCGGTACCTCCAGGCGCATGTCGATCGCCCGCTCAGCCGGATCGCGCTCGTCGCATCCTTCCCATTCTTCGTTAGCCGCCCTCCGCGCTTGAGTGCGCCATCAGGCCCCGTCGCGCCGCCGCTCCATCTCGGCGAAGAAGGTCGTCGGCCGAAAGAAGACGAGCGGGATCGTGCAGGTCGGCCCCTGCCGCTGCTTCGCCACGATGAGGTCCACCTCGAGCGTGTCGCCGACGGCCGCGCCGCCCTGCTGGTCCTTCGAGTCCTCCTCGTTGCGGTGGAGGAACATGACGATGTCGGCGTCCTGCTCGATCGCTCCCGACTCGCGGAGGTCGGAGAGCATCGGCGGCTCGCCCTTGCGCTTCTCGACGCCGCGGTTCAGCTGCGAGAGCGCGACGACCGGGCACTCGAGCTCCTTCGCGAGCGACTTGAGCGAGCGGCTGATGGTCGCGATCTCCTGCTCGCGCGACTGGTTCGAGCGGTCGGACGGCGCGTGCATGAGCTGCAGGTAGTCGACCATCACGAGGTCGAGCGCGCCGTTCTCGCGCCGCAGCTTGCGGCACTTCGAGCGGAGCTCGACGGGCGTCAGCACGAAGTTGTCGTCGAGCCAGAGGCTCGCGGCCGAGAGCCGGTCGCCCTGCGCCGCGATCTTGGTCCAGTCGTACGTGGAGAGCATGCCCTGCGAGAGCCGCCGCCAGTCGAGCTTCGCCTCGGAGGCGAGCATGCGCAGCGCGAGCTGCTCGGACGGCATCTCGAGCGAGAAGAAGGCGACCTTCTTCCCTGCCTTCGCCGCCGCGTGCGTCGCGATGTTGAGCGCGAAGGCGGTCTTGCCGACCGAGGGGCGCGCGGCGAGCACGACGAGCTGGCCCGGCTGGAGCCCGAGGGTGTTCTTGTCGAGCGTCTGGAATCCGGTCGGCACGCCCGTGATCGGGGACTGGCCGGACTGGACCCGCTGCTGGACCGCCTCGAGCTTCTCGAGCGCCTTCCAGACGGGCTCCTTGATCGGCTTGAGCGTATCCGTCCCGACGCCCTGCGCGGCGGTGAAGACCTCCTGCTGGGCCGCCTCGAGGAAGCCCTGGACGCTCGTCCCCGCCTCGTACCCGCGCTCCACGAGCCCCTGCGCGACGAGCATCATGTTGCGCAGGCTCGAGAGCTCCTTCACCCCGCGCGCATAGTGCGCGACGTTGGCGGTGAGCCCGACCGCGCGCTGGAGCACGAAGGGGAGCTCGCGAGGGACGGCGCCCCCGAGGAGCCCCTTCGCGTCGAGGCGCTGCTGCACCATCACCGCGTCGAGGGTCTTCGCCTCCTTCGCGAGCTCCACGCACGCCTCGTACACGTGCTGGTGCTCGAGCCGGTAGAAGTCGCGCGCCTGGAGCGTGCCGGCCACCTGGTCGAACGCGGTGTCGTCCGAAAGGATCGCGCCGAGCACCGCCTGCTCCGACTCGAGGCTGTGCGGCAGGTCCCGTGCGGTCCGGAGCGCGAGCGGCGGATCGGGACGGCGGACGGGGTCGTACTCCGGCATGGCGCGCACACTAGCAGCGGCGCCTGACGGGATTCACCGTGGATGTACGGTGGAGAAGCGCGAAATTCGTGTGGAATGACGCGGTGGACAGGACGTGGACGGCACGTGGACAAAACGTGGAGCGTCGGCGCGTGTCCCACGGACGATGGGCTTGCGCGCGCGGTTCGATTCCGCTCCCGAACCCGTGTACAAGGGAAGTCATGCGGAAACTCGCCCTCCTCCTCCCACTCCTCCTCGCCGCCTGCGCCGGGATCCAGGACCTCGCGCGCTCGGCCGTGAAGACGCCGAAGCTCACCTTCCGCTCGGCGTCCATCGAGGCGCTCGATCTCGACGGTGCGACGGTCGCCTTCACCTGGGACCTCGAGAACCCGAACGGGTTCGGCGTCGATCTGGCGCGGGTCGGCTGGTCGATAGACGTGGAGGGCACGCGCATCGCCTCGGGCGACGTCCCGGGCGGCCTCAAGATCGTCGCGAACGGCACGGCGCCGGTGACCTTCCCGATCCGCGTCCGCTTCCAGGACGTGCCCGGCATCGTCGCGCTCCTCGGGAGTGGCAAGGAGGTGCTGCGCTACAAGCTCGGCGGAGCGCTCGGCGTCAGGACGCCGATCGGGATCCTCGACGTGCCGCTCTCGCACGAGGACCTGCTCCGCCTGCCGTCGCTCCCGCGGTTCGCCCTCGACGGCGTCTCGGTCCGGAGCCTCGGCTTCACCGAGATCGCGCTCGACGTGCGGGTCCGCGTGCGGAACCCGAACGCGTTCGCGCTCCCGGTCGGCAAGCTCGAGTACGCGCTCGCGATCGGGGGCGCCCCCGTCGCCCGCGCCGACGGCGCCGAGCTCGCCGCGGTGCCGGCCGGGACGAGCGCGGTCGTCGCGATCCCGGTGCGGCTCGATGTCGTAGCCGCGGGGCGCGCGGCCGCCGACCTCGCGCGCGGCGGGGAGGTGCAGGTGGATCTCAGCGGCCAGGCGAACGTCGCCGGCCTGCCGATCCCGCTCGTCCTCAAGGGCCGCGTCCCCGCGCGCCGGTAGCGCGAGGCGCGCACCGCGTCCCACACCGCCTCATCCCAGGATCGCGCGATGGCACGCGGCGCACCGGCGCGCCACCTTCTCCCGACAGGAGTAGGAGGAGCCCCGCGCCTAGCCGGCGGCCGCGGCGGTGAGCCCGCGGATGATGAAGTAGATCGCGTCCGGGTGGTGGAGCACGATCGCGGAGGTGGACTGCTCCGGCACCATCTGGTGTCCCTCGGTGAGCATGACGCCGATCGCGCGCTCCGGATCGAGGAGCTTCCAGAGCTGGACCTGGTCCGAGAGCTCGGGCCACGACGGGTACCCCGGCGAGTAGCGCTTCCCCTGTCCCTCCGGGACGCCGAGCTCGCGCCGCACCTGCCGGTGCCAGTACTCGGCGAGCGCCTCCGCCGCCTCGACGGCGAGGCCGTGGAGGAAGAGGCCGCGCGAGTAGTCGCCGCGCTCCTGCGCCTCGTTGGCGATGCGTGAGGCCTGGTCGCCCACCGTCACGACCTGGAGCGCGCACAAGTCCGAGCCCGGCTCCTCGCGGAACCAGTCGGCCATGCAGAGGCGCCGGTCGTCCGTCTGGCGCGGGAGCCTGAGCCTCGCGACCTCCGCCTTGCGGTGGACCGGGTCGAGCACGACGAGGTCGTTTCCCTCGGCGTGGCACGGGAAGTAGCCGTAGACCACCTTCGGCACGAGCCAGCCTTTCGCCTGGGCTTCGCTCTTCAGCTCCTCGAGCTTCGGGCCGAACTCCTCGCGGATCATCCGCTCGTACTCGGCGCCCTTCGCGCGGACGCCCCACTGGAGCTTGTAGAGCTCGTCGAGGTCGAGGTGCGGCCAGACCTCCGGGAGCGAGATCTGTCCGGCGGGCACGACCCGCGGCCCCCAGAACGGCGGCGTCGGGATCTGCGACGCCGGGACGACGTCGGAGCGGCGCGCCGGCGCGGCCTGGGCGGGCGCGGCGGAGGGCGCGTCCTTCGCGGCGAGCGCCTTCTGCAGCACCGCGTGGCGGAGCGCGTCGCGCTTCTCCGGCACGATGAGCTGCTCCACGATCTCGAGCCCCTCGAAGGCGTCCTTCGCGTAGAAGACGCCGCCCGCGTACGGCGTGCCCGCCTGCGTGACGTGGATCCGGTACCCGAAGCGGCGGTTGATCGCGGCCCCGCCGACCACGACCGGGAAGGTGAGGTTCCGGCGGTGGAGCTCCTCGACGCAGAACGGCATCTGCTTCGAGGTGGAGACGAGCAGGGCGGAGAGGCCGATCGCGTCCGCGTTCACCGCCACCGCCTTCTCGAGGATGGTGGCGACCGGCACCTGCTTGCCGAGGTCGTGCACGGTGAAGCCGTTGTTCGTGAGGATCGTCTTCACGAGGTTCTTGCCGATGTCGTGCACGTCGCCGTAGACGGTCGCGAGCACGACGTTCCCCTTCGAGACGCCCTCCTTGCGCTCGAGGAACTTCTCGAGGTGGGCGACCGCCTTCTTCATCACCTCCGCCGACTGCAGGACGAACGGCAGGATGAGCTCGCCCGCGCCGAACCGGTCTCCGACGTCCTTCATCGCCGGGAGCAGCACCTCGTTCAGCACCGCGACCGCCGGACGGCGCTGGAGCGCCTCGTCGATGAGCGCCTCGATCCCCTCCGGCCGGCGGTGGAGGATCTGGAGACCGATGCGCTCCTCCGCGGTCTTGCCGGCGAGGAGGTCCTCGGTCGGGATGACCTTCTCGGCCCCCTTCTCGCCGAAGTGCGCGATGAGGCGGGCGAGCGCGTCCGGGCGCCGATCGAAGACGAGCTCCTCGGCGAGGAGCCGCTCCGCCTCAGCGATCTGCGGGTAGGCGCGGATGTCCTTCGCGTTCACGATGGCGAGGTCGAGGCCCGCCTGGACCGCGTGGTACAGGAACACCGAGTTCACGACCTCGCGCGCGTTCTTCGCGAGCCCGAACGACACGTTCGAGACGCCGAGGGTCGTGAAGACGCCGGGGTTCTCGGCCTTGATCCGGCGGATCCCGTCGAGCGTCTCGACCGCGCTGTGGCGGTACTCCTCGCCCCCGGTCGCGAGCGTGAAGGTGAGCGCGTCGAAGACGAGCGACTCCGGCGGCACCCCGTACTCGCCCGCGACCTGCACGAGACGGCGCGCGATCTCCGCCTTGCGCTCGGCCGTCTGCGCCATCCCCTTCTCGTCGATGCACATCGCGACGACCGCGGCGCCGAAGCGCCGCACGAGCGGCAGCACCTTCTTCACGCGCTCGCCCGACTTCTCGAGGTTCACCGAGTTCACGATGCAGCGGCCCGGGTAGACCTTGAGGGCGCTCTCGATGACGTCCGCCTCCGTCGAGTCGAGCATGAGCGGCGCGTCGACCGCCTGCGAGAGCAGCTTCACGAGGGCGCGCATCTGCGCCCCCTCGTCGTCCCGCTCGTTCAGCGCGACGCACACGTCGAGGACGTGCGCGCCCGCCTCGACCTGCCCGCGCGCGATCTGCACGAGGCCGGCGTAGTCGTCGGCGAGCAGGAGCTCCTTCACCTTCCTCGAGCCCTGCGCGTTGAGCCGTTCGCCGACGATGAGCGGGCGCGGCTCGAGCGCGAGCGGCACCGCCTTCATCCCGGAGGAGAGCTCGGGCGAGGGCGGCGGGCGCCTGCGGCGCGGCGCGCCGTCGAGCGCCCGGATCCGCTTCACCACCTCGCGCAGGTGCTCGGGGGTCGTGCCGCAGCAGCCGCCGACGAGATCCACCCCGAACTCGGACACGAAGCCGGCGAGCGCCTCGGCGAGGAGCTCCGGCGAGAGCTTGTAGACGGCGTGCCCGTCCACGTTCTCGGGCATCCCGGCGTTCGGGAGCACGGAGACGTAGTGGCTCGTCTTCTCCGCGAGCGTCTTCACCGCCCCGCGCATCTCGTCCGGGCCGGTCGAGCAGTTGAGGCCGATCGCGTCGAGCGGGAGCCGCTCGAGGGTCGCGACCGCCGACCCGACGTCGGTGCCGAGGAGCATCCGGCCGTTCGCGTCGATGAGCGTCGGCTGCGCGATGATGAAGACGTCGCGCAGGCACTCGCGCCGGCAGGCGTCGGCGGCGAGCACGGCGGCGCGCAGCTCCAGGATGTCCTGCTGGGTCTCGATGATGAGGGCGTCCACCCCGCCCTCGATGAGCCCCTTCGCCTGCTCGAAGAAGATCCGCTCGAGCGCGTCGGACGTGATGTTGCCGAGCGCCGGGTCGGTCGACGACGGGAGCATGCCCGTCGGCCCCATCGAGCCCGCCACGAAGCGCGGCTGGTCCGGGGTCGAGAACCGCTCCGCGGCGCGCCGCGCGACGATCGCTGCCTTGAAGTTCACCTCGTAGGTGCGGTGGCCGAGGCCGTACTCGTCGAGCTTCAGCCGCGAGGACCCGAACGTGTTCGTCTCGACCACGTCGCAGCCGACGCCGAAGTAGCGGGCGTGGATGTCCTCGATGAGATCGGGGCGCGTGAGGACGAGCAGGTCGTTCGCGCCATCCTTGCCGCCGTACTCCGACGGCTTCAGCTGGTGGCGCTGGATCTGGGTGCCCATCGCGCCATCGAAGACGAGGACGCGCCGGGCGACGGCTTCGCGAAAGGTCATCGCCGCTGTTTGTACTACACGGCCGCGGCGGTTGCCGCCGGACGCGCGCCGCCGGGGTCCCGTCCGGACCCGTCGCCCGCCCCAGGGTCCCCGGCGAGAGGGGCCTCGCCCGGCCGCCGCGTGCGACCGCGGTCCCGGGGGGTAGAATCCGGTCGTGCTTCACGAGGCGCGCTACTGGGAACCGGCGCCCGGCGGGAAGGTGCTCTGCACGCTCTGCCCGCGGGAGTGCCGCATCGGCGAGGGGCAGGACGGGTTCTGCTTCATCCGCCGGAACCGCGGCGGGCGGCTCGTCATCGCGGGCTGGGGGACGACCACCGGCTTCGCCGTCGATCCCGTGGAGAAGAAGCCGCTCGACCACTTCTACCCCGGCTCGACCGTGCTCTCCTTCGGGACGGCCGGCTGCAACCTCGGGTGCCGCTTCTGCCAGAACTGGGACATCTCGAAGGCGCGGCACGACGAGGCGGCGAGCGAGCACGAGTGGACGCCCGAGCGCGTCGTGGACCTCGCCGTGCGGATGCGCGCGCCCGGGATCGCCTTCACCTACAACGACCCGACCATCTGGGCCGAGTACGCCATCGACGTGGCGCGCGAGGCGCGGGCGCGCGGGCTCTTCACCGTGTTCGTCACGAACGGCTACGTCGGGCGGACGGCGCGGGAGGAGATCTTCCGCCACATGGACGCCGCGAACGTCGACCTGAAGGCGTTCACGGACAGGTTCTACGCGCACGAGACGCTCTCGCACCTCGAGCCGGTGAAGGAGACGCTCGAGTGGCTCGCGCGCGAGACCCGCGTCTGGGTGGAGGTCACGAACCTCGTCATCCCGGGGCTGAATGACGCCGAGGACGAGACCCGCGCCCTCGCCGACTTCGTCGTGACGAGGATGGGGCCGGACGTCCCGGTCCACTTCACGGCCTTTCACCCCGACTACAAGATGACCGACCGGCCGCGTACGCCCGCGACGACGCTCACCCGCGCCCGCGCGATCGCCCGCGCTGCCGGCCTCCGCTACGTCTACACGGGGAACGTCCACGACCGCGACGGCCAGACCACCTTCTGCCCGGGGTGCGGCGCGCGCGTCATCGAGCGCGACTGGTTCGCGGTGCGCGCGACGCTGCTGCGGGGAAGCGCGTGCGCCGCCTGCGGCACGCGGATCGCGGGGCGATTCGCGGACGGGCCGGTCGCGCCCACGGCGGGGGTGCGGATCCCGCTCGGCATTCCTTTGGCGTGAACGGGTCCCGCGCGTGCGAATGGCGTGTTCGAGCGCAGGCGGAGCCGGATGAGGCTCCGCCGGAGCGAGCGGGGGGCTCGGGGGGGCACGAGGGCGCAGCCGGAGTGTCCCCCCGCTAAGGAGGAGGCGCGAGCCCGCAGCTCGTCTTGCCGTTCTCCGTGAGGAGCCACTCGCAGAAGTCGGCGTCCGGGGGCTTGTTGCCGTTGCAGGAGGCGAGGAGCGCGTCGCACTTGTCCTGCGTCGAGTTCGGCGGGTCGAGCGCCTTGAGCTGGTCTCCGACCTGCGTCGTGCAGGCGGTGCCGCCGATGCCCGTACAGCCACAGAGCTTCTCGCCGAGCTCCTGGCACGGCGACTTGGCGCACGCGGCGAAGAGGGCGAGGGCGAGGGCGGCGAGGAGGCGGCGCATCGAGGCCGGCGAGGATCGCCCGCGGGGCCGCCCGCGTCAACTGGACGGGGGGACACTCGGCCCTTCGGGCCTCGCGCCCCCCCGATCTGAATGGCCGGCGCGCGTGGACCGTCGGATACTGGAGAACCCATGAACGCCCTCCTCGCCGCGCTCCTCCTCCTCGCCGCTGCGCCCGCGCCCGTCCCCGACAAGGCCGCGACCGAGCTCGCCCGCAAGGTGCAGGGCTACTACGAGGCGACCCGCGATCTCGAGGCGCACTTCCAGCAAGCGTACACGTACGCGGGCCTCGGCCGCCGCCAGCTCTCCGCCGGCACGCTCCGCGTGAAGAAGCCCGGCATGATGCGCTGGGATTACACGAAGCCCGCGCCGAAGACCGTCGCGGTGAAGGGCTCGCGTCTCGTCCAGTTCGAGCCCGACGAGAACCAGGCCTACGTGGACGAGCGGTTCGACGCCTCGGCGATGAGCGCGGCCGTCACCTTCCTCCTCGGCAAGGGCGACCTCGTGCGCGACTTCGCGCTCTCGACCGGTGAGGCCAGCACGCTCCTCCTGCGCCCGAAGGAGCAAGACCCGCGCGTCGAGTCGATCGCGCTCTCGGTCGGTCCGTCCGGTGAGGTCGTCGCCACCCGCGTCGTCGACGGAGCCGGGAACGTGAACGAGATCAAGTTCACCGAGGTGAAGCGGAATCCGGGCCTTCCCGACTCCGCGTTCGACGTGAAGCTGCCGAAGGACGTTCGCCGCGTGGACGCGTCAGGTAGGTAGCGCCGGCCCGGCTCGATCATCCGACGACGGGGAGCCCGCCGCGCTTGCGCGGGCCGCCCTGGCCGGGCGGGAGCGGCCGCGCCGCCCGGCCCGGCTCGCGCGCCACCACCTTGCCGACGACGTCGTAGTCGGAGGCGTCCGTGATCTCGACCGTCACGATCTCGCCGGGGTAGGCGACCCCGTCGTTCACGTAGGTGAGGCCGTCGATCTCCGGCGCCTGCTGCGCGTGGCGGCCGGCGAGGAGGTGCTCGGTCTCCTCCGCCCGCCCCTCGACGAGCACCTCGACGCGGCGCCCGATCATGGCGCGCTGGTGGTCGCGCGAGATCCCCTGCTGCAGCTCCATCACCTGCTCGAAGCGGGCCCGCTTCACCTTCTCGGGGACCTGCCGCGCCATCTCCGCGGCGGGCGTCCCGTCCTCGCGAGAGAACTCGAACACGCCGAGCCGCTCGAAGCGCGACTCCTCGACGAAGCGGACGAGGTCCTCGAAGTCCTCCTCGGTCTCGCCCGGGAGCCCGACGATGAGCGAGGTGCGCAGGGCGAGCCCCGGGACGCGCGCGCGCAGCCGCGCGAGCAGCGATCTCAAAAAAACCGAGTCGCGCCCGCGCTTCATCGCCCGGAGGAGCCGGTCCGAGCTGTGCTGGAGCGGCATGTCGAGGTACTTCACGATCTTCGGCTCGTCCGCGAGCGTCTCGACGAGGGCCTCCGGCACGTCGCGCGGGTAGGCGTAGTGGAGCCGGATCCAGCGGATCCCGTCGACCTTCACGAGCGCGCGGAGGAGCGCGTGCAGCCGCGGCCGGCCGGGGAGGTCGGTCCCGTACGCGGTGAGGTCCTGCGCGACGAGCGAGAGCTCGATCGTCCCCTGGTGCGCGAGCGCCTCCGCCTCCGCGAGGACGTCGTCGACGGGGCGCGAGCGCTGTGGGCCGCGCAGCTTCGGGATGATGCAGAAGGCGCACGCGTTGTCGCAGCCCTCGGAGATCTTGAGGTACGCGGTGTGCGACGGGAGCGAGTTCACCCGCGGGGTCGAGGCGGAGTGGACGAACTCGGGATCGGGGATGACGAGCCGCTTCGCCTGCGCGTCCGAGACGATCCGCGCTACGTCGGCGTAGGCGCCCGTGCCGAGGAAGTGATCCACCTCCGGCAGCTCCCGCGCGAGCTCGTCACCGTGGCGCTGCACGAGGCAGCCCGTCACGACGAGCTTCTTGCAGCGCCCCTCGACCTTGTGGTTCGCGAGCTCCACGATCGCGTCGACCGACTCCACCTTCGCGCTCTCGATGAAGCCGCAGGTGTTCACGACGATGACCTCGGCCTCTTCGGGCTCCCGGACGAGCCGGTAGCCGGCCTCGGCGAGCGTCCCGAGCATCACCTCGCTGTCGACCCGGTTCTTCGGGCAGCCGAGGGTGTGCATGTATACGCGGGTCGCCATGAGCCCGCGCGATCTAACAGACCGGGCGGGCGGGGGCAACGCGGGGTGGCCGCGGGCGAGCGCCCGCTCGAGACGCGTCGCGCCGAGCGCCCGGGCGCCCCGCGCTGGCTCGAATCCGGACATCGCGACGCAGGGGCGAGGGCTGCCTAACTTTCCCGCCGAGGTGAGGTCATGGGTTCTTCGAGTCCGCCCGCTGCCCGCGCCACCGCCTGGCCGCCGCTCCCCCTCGACGGCTGGAAGGAGACGCGCGACACGCTCCACATGTGGACGCAGGTCATCGGCAAGATCCGGCTCGCGCTCTCGCCGCGCCTGAACCACTGGTGGCACGCGCCGCTCTACGTCACGGCGCGCGGGCTCACCACGTCGTCCATGCCTTGTGACACCCGCACGGTCGAGATCCGCCTCGACCTCCTCGACCACAACCTCCGCGTCGACGCGAGCGACGGTCGCCGCCGCGTCCTGCCGCTCCTCCCGAGGACCGTGCGGTCCTTCCACGAGGAGCTCCTCGCCGCGCTCCACGCGCTCGACGTGGACGTGCACGTGTGGCGGATGCCGGTGGAGGTGCCGGATCCGATCCCGTTCGACGAGGACGAGGTGCACCGCGCCTACGATCCCGACGCGGCGAGCCGCTTCTTCCGGGTGCTCGCGCGGACGGACGAGGCGCTGAAGTCGTTCGCCGGCGGGTTCGTCGGGAAGCAGAGCCCCGTCCACTTCTTCTGGGGCTCGTTCGACCTCGCCCAGACGCGCTTCTCCGGGCGGCGCGCGCCGGAGCGGCCGGGCGCCGATCGGATCACGCGCGAGGCGTACTCGCACGAGGTCCTCTCCTTCGGGTTCTGGCCGGGTGGCGCCTTGCCGGGCGGGGTCTCCGTCGACGAGCCGATCTTTTACGCCTACGCGGCTCCGGAGCCGGCTGGGTTCCGCGACGCCGCTGCGCGGCCCGCCGCCGTGCGCTACGACGCGCGGCTCTCAGAGTTCGTCCTGCCGTACGAGGCCGTGCGCAGGGGCGCCTCGCCGCGCGACGCGCTGCTCGCGTTCTGCGAGTCGGTCTACGACGCAGGCGCGACACTCGGCGGCTGGGACCGGGCCGCGCTCGACGCGAAGCCTCCGCCGCCGAGCCGGGAGGCGGCGGTTCACCCCGGCTTGCACCCGGAGTGACGCCGCGCGGGCGGAGGCACGCGACCCCTACGTGTCAGGACGGCCACGCCCGCTCGAAAGTGGAATGCTGGCGCGCTCATAGGCGCGGGCCCGGGGCTTGCTCTCCGACCCGCGCATGAGACGACTCCTCGCGATCGGCTTCATCTGGCTGTGCTGCGCGGGCGCCTGGGCGGTGCTCGCGTCCACCCTCGCTCTCCGGAGCGGCGTCGCCTCGGGCGGCCTCCTCCCCGAGGTGCAGGCGCTCTGGGGACCGCCGCTCGCGCAGGCGCCCCCCTCCGCGCGCGGCACCGAGACGCACCGCACGAAGCAGCGCGAGCAGAAGTACGACGAGCGCGAGAAGCGCTACTTCGAGGTGGAGCGGGAGGCCGACGTGACGACCGAGCGCGAGCTGCCGCTCGAGTCGTCGCGCGTCGACGCCTCGCTCGCTCTCCACCACCGGCGCAAGGGGCTGCTCTGGTTCCCCACCTACGACGTCGCGTTCCGCGCGCGCTACGAGTTCAGGAACGAGTCGGCGGTGGCGCGCAGGGTGGTCTTCGCGTTCCCGGTGGAGCGCGGCGTCACCTACGACGGCTTCGTCGTCGAGGACGCCGCGGGGAAGCCCGTCGAGGTCGCGTTCGAGGAGGGCCAAGCGCGGTTCCAGCGCCCCGCCGGGCCCGGCGAGCGACTCGCCTTCACGGTGCGCTACAAGGCGCGCGGGACGGAGCGCTGGTCCTACGGCGCCCAGGGCCGCGGCCTCGGCCCGGAGCAGGGGCGCGCGCGCGACTTCGAGCTCGTGCTCGCGACGGACTTCGGAGAGGTGGACTTCCCCGCCGGCACGCTGTCGCCGTCCGAGCACTCCCAGGTGGAGGGCGGCTGGCGCGGCACGTGGCGCTTCGAGCAGATCGTCGGAACCGCCCCGGTCGGCGTCGTCCTTCCCGAGCGGCTCAACCCGGGCCCGCTCGCCTCGAAGATCACCTTCTTCGCGCCGGTCTCGCTCCTCTTCTTCTTCTTCGTGAACGGGGTCCTGCTCGCGGCGCGCCGCCGGTCGATCCATCCGATGAACTACTTCCTGCTCGCCTGCGCGTTCTTCGCCTTCCACCTGCTCTTCGCGTACCTCATCGACCACGTCGAGGTGGCGCCGGCCTTCGCGCTCGCGTCGGTCGTCTCGGTCGCGCTCGTCGTCTCCTACGGGCGGCTCTTCGTCGGCTGGCGGACCGCGCTCCTGCAGCTCGGCCTCTCGCAGGTCGTCTACCTCGTCCTCTTCTCGGTGAGCTTCTTCTGGAGCGGCTTCACCGGGCTCGCCATCACGGCCGGCGCGATCCTGACGCTCTTCGTGATCATGCAGATCACGGGGAGGATCGACTGGGACCGGGTGGTCGCGCGCGCGCCGGGGCCGGACGCGCCCGGCGCGGGCTAGCCCGCTCGGGCGTGCCGCTCGCCGCGCTCGAGCGCGGCGAGCGCTCACTCCCGGAAGTTCTGGAACTGCAGCGGCACGCCGAGCGACGCCGCGCGGATCGCCTGCATGCAGGCCTGCAGGTCGTCCCTCTTCTTGCCGGTGATCCGCACCGCCTCGCCCTGGATCGCGGCCTGGACCTTGAGCCCCTTCTCCTTCACGAGCGCGACGATCTTCTTCGCGTCCTCCTGCTTGAGCCCCTTCTTCAGCTTCACGAGCTGGCGGACGTGGCCGCCGGAGGCGGGCTCCACCTTCTGCGGATCGAGCCCCTCGAGCGGCACGCCGCGCTTCGCGAGCTTCTCCATGAGAACGCCGAGCGCCGCCTCGGCGCGGCCGTCGGAGTTGGCCTTCACGACGACGTGGCCCTCCTTGTCGCGCTCGAGCTCGGTGCTCGTCCCCTTGAAGTCGAAGCGCTGCGCGATCTCCTTACGCGCCTGATTGAAGGCGTTCTCGACCTCCATGAGGTCCAGCTCGGACACCACGTCGAAGCTCGGCATCGTCCACCCTCCGCCCGCGAGGCGGGCAAGCCGGGATTATCCACGCCCCGCACGCGGATCGCCCGGACTAAAGCTCCAGCACCACCGGCAGGACGGAGGGGCGCCGGCCCACCTCGCGCCGGAACCAGCGCCGCACCGCGTCGCGGAGCGCCTCCTGCACCTCCGCGACGTCGGCGCGGGCGGGCGCCGAGAGCTCCTCGAGCGCGCGCAACACCTCCCCGCGGATCGCGTCCTCCGCCCCGTCGAAGCCGGCGACCCCCTTCGCGAAGAGCTCGGGGCCCCGCACCACCGTACCCGTCGCCTTCTCGATCGCGAGCACCGCGATGAGGAGGCCCGCCTCGGCGAGGAGGCGGCGATCCTTCACGACGAGCGCGCCGATGTCCGCGCCGGCGAGCGCGTCGCGGTCGGTGTAGACGCGGCCGACCGGGACCACCTCGCCCGTCACCCGGACCCAGCCGTCGGCGAGCTCGAGCACCTGGCCGTCGAGGAGCACGTCGCGCCCGACCACCCCCTCCGCGGCGGCGTGGGCAGCGTGGCGGGCGAGGTGGCGGAACTCGCCATGGATGGGGACGAAGTGCGCCGGGCGCGCGAGCGCGATGAGCCGCCGCTGCTCCGCCTCCTGCGCGTGGCCCGAGACGTGGAGCGGGCGGAGCCCCTCGTACGCCACCTCGGCGCCGCGGCGACAGAGCTCGTTCACGACCTGTCCGACCGCGATCTCGTTGCCGGGGATGAAGCGCGAGGACAGGACGACGAGGTCGCCGGGTGCGACGGCGAGGTCCGGGTGCTCGCCGCGGGCGAGCCGGGCGAGCGCACTCCGCGGCTCTCCCTGCGTCCCGGTCGTGAGGACGCACAGCTCGCGGGGCGGCAGGTCACGCGCCTCCGGGAAGCCCACCGGCATCCAGGCCGGCACGTCGAGATAGCCGAGCGCCTGCGCGAGGCGGAAGTTCGCCTCCATCGAGCGGCCGAGGAGCGCGACCCTCCGTCCGAGGGCGCGGGCCGCGTTCGCGACCTGCTGGATGCGGTGGATGTTCGAGGCGAAGCACGCGACGAGCACGCGGCCGCGCGCCCGCTCGAACGTCTCCTCGAGGGCGGCGCCCACCTCGGACTCCGAGAGCGAGGTCCCGGCGCGCTCGGCGTTCGTCGAGTCGGAGAGCAGGAGCCGCACCCCCTCTCGCCCGAGCGCCTCGATGCGCGCGAGATCCATGGCGGGGCCGCCGACGGGGCGCGGGTCGATCTTGAAGTCGCCGGAGTGGAGGATCGTCCCCTGGGGTGTGCGGAGCGCGAGCCCGCACGAGTCGGGGATCGAGTGGGTGACCGAGAAGAACTCGGCCGAGAGCGGGGACGCCTCGCCTGCGGGCCGCACGTCTCCCGGCGCGACCTCGCGCAGATCGGCTGCGACGCCCGCCTCCTCGAGGCGCGGCCGGAGGAGCGCGAGCGTGAAGCGCGTCGCGTAGACCGGCACCGGCACCTCACGCAGGAGGAACGGGAGCGCGCCGACGTGGTCCTCGTGGCCGTGGGTGACGAAGACCGCCCCGACGCGCTCGCGCCGCTCGCGCAGGAACGAGAGATCCGGGGCGATGACGTCGACGCCGACAGGCTCGTTCGGGAACATGATCCCGCAATCCACGACGGCGATGCGGCCGTCGCACTCGACGGCCATGCAGTTCATGCCGATCTCGCCGAGGCCGCCGAGCGGGACGATTCGGACGGGTGGGGCCACGCAGCGAATGTACCGCCCACCGCCTCGGTCCGCAGCGGTCCTCTCACGGGGTCGCCGTGTTAGCCTCGCGCCCGTGCCGCGCCCGCCCCTCGCGCTTCTTCTCGCCGCCCTCGTCGCCGCGACGCCCGCCGGCGCCGAGGACGAGCCACCCGCGCGCGGCGAGCTCGTCTCCCTCCACTTCGCCTGGCCGGCCCCGGCCCGCGCGAAGGTGACCTACCGGCGGACGCGGCTGCGCACCGGGCGGCCCACCGGCACGTTCACCGCGCGTTACGAGACGCTCGCCCAGGCGACGGATGGAGGGCTCTCGCTCTCGACGCGCGCGACCACCTGGCGCGGCGACCTCCCGTTCCCGCCGGCGCTCGCGAAGGAGGCGATCCGGGCCTCGGAGTGCGTGGTGCAGCGCATCCGGCCCGAGGGCGAGTTCGCGGCGCTCGACGGCGTCGAGGCGCTCCGGCCCGTGCTCGCTCGCGTCCTCGAGGACGCGCGCATCCCGCAGGAGCAGGCGGAGCGCGCCCTCGCCCTCGCCCTCGCCGCGACGCGCGCCGACGCCGAGGAGCTCTGGAACCTGTCCGCCGGCTTCTGGACCGGTGCCGAGCTGAAGATCGGCGAGACCTACGAGATGCAGTCGGAGGCGGAGCTGCCGCTCCTCCCGGGAGTCCGTGGCGGTCAGGTCGTGGAGTTCGGCGTGCGCCGCCGCGTGCCCTGCGCCGCGGCGGAGCGGGAGCCGCGCTGCGTCGAGGCGGTGCTCCGCTCGACGCCCGACCGGGAGGCGCTCGAGCGCGCCGCGCCGGCGCTCCTCGCGCGCCTCCTTCCCTCCGGGGAAGCGCCGCCCGAGGACGCGACGAAGGAGCTCTCCGCCGGGAGCGAGCTCCTCCTCGTCACCGACCCGGCGACGCTCCTTCCCCGCCGGATCGTCTGGACGAAGGCGGTGCGGCTCGGCGGCGGCGATCGCGGTCCGCCACGCGCGGAGCAGGTCGATCGCTCGGAGTGGGACTACCGCTGGCTCGCGCCGGAGCCTGCGCCGAAGCGCCGCGGCGCTCCCGTCGCCGCCCGCGCGCCGCGGTGAGCGCCGCGCTATCACACGCTTCGCGGCGATGATCGACCTCCTCTCCGACCTGAACGACCCGCAGCGCGAGGCCGTGCTGCACGGCGCGGGGCCGCTCCTCGTCCTCGCCGGCGCCGGGAGCGGCAAGACCCGCGTCATCGTCCACCGGATCGCGCGGCTCGTGTCGGAGGAGGGGATCGTCCCCTGGCGCATCCTCGCCGTCACCTTCACCAACAAGGCGGCGGGCGAGATGCGCGAGCGGCTCGCCGCGCTGCTCGGCCCCTCGGCGGTCGAGCTGTGGGTCCAGACCTTCCACGCCTTCGGCGCGCGCTTCCTGCGCCGCGAGGCCGCGCGGGCCGGGCTCTCGCAGTCGTTCCCGATCTACGACGATGACGACCAGCTCCGGCTCGTGAAGGGCATCCTCGCCGAGCTCGGCGCGGACGACGGAGAGACGCTCACCGCGCGCCAGGCGCTCTCGCGCATCGACCAGTGGAAGGGGCTCGCGCTCCGGCCCGCGGAGACGCGCCCCGGCGAGTACGACGTCGAGGGTCAGCTCGCGCGCGAGGTGTACCGGCGCTACGAGGCGGCGCTCGCGCGGGCCGGGGCCGCGGACTTCGGGGACCTCCTGCTCCGGCCGGTCCGGCTCCTCGAGGAGGACGAGGCGCTCCGGGCGCGCTGGGCGGGGCGCTTCGAGCACCTGCTCGTCGACGAGTTCCAGGACACGAACCCGGTCCAGTACCGGCTGCTCAGGGTCCTCGCGGGTTCGCGGGGCAACGTCTGCGTGGTCGGCGACGACGACCAGGCCATCTACCGCTGGCGCGGCGCGAACGTCGAGAACATCCTCGGCTTCGACGCGGATTTCCCCGGCACGCGCGTCGTGAAGCTCGAGCGGAACTACCGCTCGACGCGGAACGTGCTCGACGCGGCGCACGCGGTCATCTCGCGCGCCGCGCGCCGCCGCGAGAAGCGGCTCTGGACCGAGGAGGGGCCCGGCGAGCCGCTCGCGCTCGTCGTCGGCCAGGACGAGCACGACGAGGCGGAGCGGATCGCCCGGGTCGTCGCGCACGAGCGCGCGCGCGGGACGCCGGGCGACGAGGTCGCCGTGCTGTACCGGACGAACGCGCAGTCGCGCCCGATCGAGGCGGCGCTCCGCGCCGCGCGAATCCCGTATGTCATCGTGCGCGGGACGAGCTTCTACGAGCGGGCGGAGGTGAAGGACGCGGCCGCCTACCTCCGGCTCGCGCTCGAGCCGCGGAGCGACCTCGACCTCGACCGCGTCGTGAACAAGCCGCCGCGCGGGATCGGCGAGAAGACGGTGGAGAGGCTCCGCGCCCACGCGCGCGCCCGCGGCACCTCGCTCTACGACGCGCTCGGCGAGGTGGACGCCATCGAGGGGCTGAAGCCCGCGGCGCGCCGCGCGCTCGGAGCGCTGCGCGAGACGCTCGCCGGGCTCGTCCGCGACGTCGCCGGACTCGACGCGGGGATCGCGGTGCAGGAGGTGCTGTCGCGCACCGGGCTCCTCGCCCGGCTCGAGGCGGAGCGGAGCGACGAGGCGACCGACCGCGCCGAGAACCTCGTCGAGCTCGTCGCCGCGGCCCGCGAGTTCGACGAGGCGCTCGTCGGCGCGCCGCCGCCGCGCGATCCGGAGGAGCCGGTCCCCCCGCCGCTCGCGCGCTTCCTCGAGCAGATCGCGCTGCTCGGCGACGCGGATCAGGAGACGCCGGAGGGGCGCGTCGCGCTCATGACGCTCCACGCCGCGAAGGGGCTCGAGTTCACTGCGGTCGTGCTCTCGGGCCTCGAGGAGGGGACCTTCCCGCGCGCGCCGTGGGGCGACCCGACGCCCCACGAGGAGGCGGAGGCGTACGACGAGGAGCGGCGGCTCTGCTACGTGGGGATGACGCGCGCGAAGCGGCGCCTCGTCCTCTCCCTCGCGCGGCGCCGGATGGGCTACGGCGACGGCGGACCCTCCTGGCGCGCGATGGAGCCGTCGCGCTTCCTCACCGATCTCCCGCCGGAGCTGTTCGGGGAGGCGGTCGCCCGCGAGGTCCGTGCGCGCGAGGCGCGCGAGGGGGCCCGCCCGCCGGTCATCCGGCGCCACCCCGGCGCGCTCCCGCAGGAGCCGCACATCGAGATGGACCCTTCGACGTCGGGCGCGCACCGGGAGCTCTCCGCCCCGTCGCGGCCGGCGGCGGCCCCGGGCGAGCCGGTCGTGGACTACGAGTTCGACCAGCGCCCCGAGGCGGGGCGGCCGTTCTCGCGCGGCGACCGGGTGATCCACCCGTCCCTCGGAGCGGGGGTGGTGCTCGGCTGCGACGGCGCCGGAGGTGACGCGAAGGTGACGGTCCGGTTCGAGGCCGGCGAGAAGCGCGTCCTCGCCCGGTTCCTCGGGCACGGGTAGCCGTGGAGCGCGGGACCGTCCTCCTCGACTTCGACGGCGTCGCGCCGGGTTCGCTCGCGTTCACCGGGCCGCGGCGCGTCGTCGAGGCGCGCGCGCTCGCCGACGTCGGACCGGCGCTGGCGGCCGTCGAGGCGGAGTGTGCGGCCGGCCGCTGGGCGGCGGGGTTCCTCGCCTACGAGGCGGCGCCCGCGCTCGATCCCGCCCTGCGGATCCGTGCCCCCGGCGCGGGGCCCCTCGCCTGGTTCGGCATCTACGACGGCCCGGTCCCGGCGCTCACGCCCGGGGAGCGCGGGGAGGACGCGGCGCTTGGGCCGCTGGCGCCCGACGTCACGAGGACGGCGTACCTGCGGGCGGTGCAGCGGATCCGCGCGCGGATCGGCCGCGGGGACCTCTACCAGGTGAACCACACCCTGCGCCTTCGCGGCCCGTTCCGCGGGGACCCCCTCGCCCTGTATCTGCGGCTGCGCGCCGCGCAGGGCAGCGGGCTCGCGGCGCTCGTCCACCTCGGCGACCGGGCCGTCGTCTCGGCGTCTCCGGAGCTCTTCCTCGAGCGCCGGGGTGAGCTCGTGTCCGCGCGGCCGATGAAGGGGACGGCGCGGCGCGGCCGCTTCGAGGAGGAGGATCTCGCCGCAGCGGCGGCGCTCGTGGCGTCCGAGAAGGAGCGCGCCGAGAACGTGATGATCGCCGACCTCCTCCGGAACGACCTCGGGCGCGTCGCAACGCTCGGCTCGGTCCGGGTGGCGCGGCTGTTCGAGGTCGAGCGGTACCGAACCGTCCACCAGCTCACCTCCACGATCGAGGCGCGGCTGCGGCCGGGGGTCGGGCTCGCCGCCCTGCTCGCCGCCACGTTCCCGTGCGGCTCGGTCACCGGAGCGCCGAAGGCGATGGCGATGAGAGTGATCGCGGAGGAGGAGGAGGCGCCGCGCGGAGCCTACTGCGGCGCGATCGGGTTCGTGGCCCCCGGGGGCGACGCGGCGTTCAACGTCGCGATCCGGACGGTGGAGCTCGACCTCGCCACAGGGGAGGCGGTCGCCGGGGTGGGCGGAGGGATCACCTGGGCCTCCGATCCCGAGCGGGAGTGGGAGGAGGCGCTCGCGAAGTCGGCCTTCCTCGCCGAGCCCTCCGCGCCGTTCGAGCTCGTCGAGACGCTCCGGCTCGAGCGCGGTTGCTACCCGCTTCGCGCGCGCCACCTCGCGCGCCTCGGCGCGTCCGCGCGCCACCTCGGGTTCGCGCTCGACCCGGCGCAGGTCGATCGGGCGCTCGGGCGCGAGGTCGAGGCCGCGGCCGGGTCGGCGCGGAGGATCCGGCTCCTCGTCGCAGCCAGCGGGGCGGTGCGGACAGAGACCGCGCCGCTCCCTGCGCCCGCTCGCGCCCCGCTGCCGGTCGCGCTCGCTACGGCGCGGGTGTCCCGCGACGACCCGACCCTGTTCCACAAGACCACGCGCCGCGCGGTCTACGACGCCGCGCGCGCCGAGCGGCCGGACGCCTTCGACGTGCTCCTCGCGAACGAGCAGGGCGAGCTCACCGAGTTCACGATCGGAAACCTCGTCCTGGACCTCGATGGCGCTCAGGTCACCCCGCCCCGTGAGGCGGGGCTGCTCGCGGGGGTGATGCGCGCGGAGCTGCTCGCCCGCGGGGAGCTCCGCGAGCGCCCCGTGCGAGTCGACGACCTCGCGCGGGCGCGGGCCCTCTGGCTCGTGAATGCCGTCCGGGGACGGGTACCAGTCCGGCTGGCGTGAGGGGCGCCGCCCGGGAGGCGCCGCGTGCTCGGGTCGGGCGTATCATTCGAGGCATGGCCCCTTCCCACGCCGGGCGCTTTCCGCCGGTGACCGAGGAGCTCCTGCGGGCGCTCCCGAAGACCGACCTCCACTGCCACCTCGACGGCTCGCTGCGGCTCGCGACCGTCCTCGACCTCGCCGAGAAGCAGAAGATCCGGCTCCCGGCGGACACGCCGGACGGGCTCGCGCACGCGATCCACATGGGCGAGACCTGCGCCTCGCTCGAGGACTACCTCGTCGCGTTCGACGTGACGCTCGCGGTGCTCCAGACCGAGGAGGCGCTCTACCGGGCCGCCCACGAGCTCGCGACCGACTGCGCCGCCGAGAACGTGCGCTACCTCGAGGTCCGCTACTCGCCGGTGCTCCACACGCGCCAGGGGCTGAAGCCCACCACCATCGTGGACGCGGTGCTCGATGGGCTCCGGCACGCGAAGCGAGAGTCGGGCATCAAGTCGAACGTGATCATCTGCGGCATCCGGCACATGGATCCGCAGACCTCGGTGCGGCTCGCCGAGCTCGCCGTCGCTTACAAGGGCAAGGGCGTCGTCGGATACGACCTCGCCGGCGCCGAGGAGGGACACCCCGCGCGCCATCATCACGAGGCGATCCAGCTCATCCTCGACAACAACGTGAACGTCACGATCCACGCGGGCGAGGCGTACGGCCCGGACTCGATCGCGCAGGCGGTCCACAAGTGCGGCGCCCACCGGATCGGGCACGGGGTGCGGCTGCGCGAGAACGGGGACCTCCTCAACTACGTGAACGACCACCGCATCCCGCTCGAGATGTGCCCGTCGTCGAACGTGCAGACGGGATCCGTCCACGGGTTCGCGAGCCACCCGCTCAAGTTCTACTTCGACTTCGGGCTGCGGGTGACGGTGAACACCGACAACCGGCTCATCACCGACACGACCGTCACGAAGGAGCTGCTCGTCGCGCACCGCGAGATGGGGTTCACGGTGGAGGACCTCTGTACGGTCCTCGTGCAGGGGTTCAAGAGCGCCTTCCTGCCGTTCCGCGAGAAGCAGGACCTGCTCCGGGCCGCGAACGCGGAGATCGCGGACGTGCTCGCGCGGTTCACCGGCCCGCGGCCGGCGTCGAAGCCGGTGGCGGGGGGTGGGTAGGCGCGGCGAGCGCAGGGCAGCGGATGGGCCTGCCCCGGAGCGAGGGTCCCCGCTACGATGTCACGCGTGACCGCGCGCGTCCGCTACCGCAGCCCGCTCGGGCCGATCGCGATCGAGGCGAGCGACGCCGGCGTGCTCGGGCTCGGCTTCGGCGAGGGCGGGCCGCCCCGCCCCGCCGTCTCCGCACGCGCGCGCGCCCACCTCGACGCAGCCGTCGAGGCGCTCGACGCATACTTCGGCGGCGACGCGCCGCGCCTCCCCCTGCTCGACCTGCGCGGGACCTCGTTCCAGCTCGCGGTGTGGGACGCGCTCTGCGCGATACCGTGGGGTGAGGTCCGCACCTACGGCGAGGTGGCGAGCCTCCTCGGTCGCGCAGGCGGCGGCCGCGCGGTCGGCGGCGCGAACCACGAGAACCGGATCGCGATCCTCGTGCCGTGCCACCGCGTCGTGCAGGCGAGCGGGGGGCTCGGCGGCTACGCGGCGGGGCTCGAGGTGAAGCGCTGGCTCCTCGCGCACGAGGCGGCGCACGCTCCCGCGCTGCGCGCCGAGCGCGCTCGCTAGCGCGGCCACGCCCCCTGCCGGGCCCGGCCGGCGCGCGCCCGAACGCTTCCTTGCCCCGCCCGGGCGGGGTGCGTAGCATCGATCCATTCCATCCGCACCAGGAGTCCCGATGTCGAAGCTCCTCGCGATGATCCTCGCCGGTGGCGAAGGACGCCGCCTCGACCCGCTCACGCGCGAGCGCGCGAAGCCCGCCGTCCCGTTCGGCGGGCGCTACCGCATCATCGACTTCGTCCTCTCGAACTTCGCGAACTCCGGCATCCTCAAGATGAAGGTGCTCGTCCAGTACAAGTCCGAGTCCCTGAACGCCCACATCCAGCGGGGCTGGCGGCTCACCGCGCTCCTCAACGAGTACGTGGAGATCGTCCCCGCGCAGATGCGGGTCGGCCCGAAGTGGTTCGAGGGCTCCGCCGACGCCATCTACCAGAACCTGAACATCATCACGGACGAGGAGCCGGAGCACACCTTCGTGTTCGGCGCCGACCACGTCTACCGCATGGACGTGCGGCAGATGCTCGACTTCCACCTCGACCGCAAGGCCGACCTCACCGTCGCGGCGATCCCGATTCCCCTCGACGAGGCGAGCGAGTTCGGGATCATCGAGGTGGACGCAGACGGTCGCATGGTCGGGTTCGTCGAGAAGCCGAAGAGCGGCGTGAAGGCGATGCCGGGTGACCCGACCCGCTGCCTCGCCTCGATGGGGAACTACATCTTCACGACCGACGCGCTCGTGCAGGAGATCGTGCGCGACGCGGGCGACGCGAAGAGCGTGCACGACTTCGGCAAGTCGATCGTCGCCTCGATGTACGAGCGCAAGCGCGTCTTCGTCTACGACTTCGCGAAGAACACCGTGCCGGGCCAAGGGGTGAAGGAGCGCGGGTACTGGCGAGACGTCGGGAGCCTCGACGCCTACTTCCAGGCGAACATGGACCTCGTCGCGGTCGATCCGATCTTTTCGCTCTACAACGACCTCTGGCCCATCTACACGATCCAGCACAACCAGCCGCCGGTGAAGTTCGTCTTCAACAACGTGCGGGAGAACCGCGTCGGGCGCGCCACCGATTCGCTCATCTCCGAGGGTTGCATCATCTCCGGCGGCCACGTCCACCACTCGATCCTGTCGCCGACGGTGCGCGTGAACAGCTACGCCTACGTCGAGGACTCGATCCTGTTCGAGAAGGTGAACATCGGCCGGCACTGCCGGATCCGCCGGGCGATCATCGACAAGCACGTGGAGATCCCGCCCCACACGACGATCGGCTACGACCTCGAGAAGGACCGGAAGCACTTCCACGTCACCGAGAGCGGGATCGTGGTCATCCCGAAGGGGATGCGGATCGAGGGGACGCGCGCGTAGCGCGGCGCGGCGCGGGCTACGCGCGGTGCTTCGCGACCCGCTCCGCCTTGTTGAACGCGATCTGGAGATCGACCGGCTTCTCGAGCACGTCGAAGGCGCCGAGCTCGAGCAGGAGATCGCGCATGTTCTGGTCGCCGCCGAACGCGGTGACGACGAGCACCGGGATCCACGCCGTCTTGGGGTTCGCCTTGAGCTGCTTCAGGACGTCCCGTCCGTCGAGCTTGGGCATCGCGATGTCGAGCACCACGAGGTCGGGCAGCTCGGCCGCTGCGGTGACGAGCGTCTCGGCGCCGTCGTACGCGACGAGCACCTCGTGGCCGCGGCTCTGGGCGTACGCCGAGTAGAGCCGGGCCACCGCGGGATCGTCCTCCGCGACGAGGATGCGAAGGGGTGACACTTGCGGTGACATGCCGGGCGAGCATACGCCTCGCCGGTACCTGAGCAAACCCCGCCGGCGATCTGCCGCGGTCTTCGGGCGGTTACGTCGGGGAGCCCGGCCCGGCTTGATCGGGATCGCCTGCGGCGCGCCCTCCACCAGGACGCGTGACGGGCGCACGCTCCGGGCATATAAGGCGAGCGCCATGACGCCGAGACCCCTCGCGCTCGCCCTGCTGCTCGCCCTCGTCCCGCTCACCGCACCGCGCGCCGCGCCGCCGCAAGCCGCGACTGCGTCTGCGTCTGCGGCCGCGACGACCCCGGACATCCCGTTCCAGATCTTCAAGCTCGGAAACGGGCTCACGGTCGTCGTCCACGAAGACCACACGAACCCGATC
Organism: Anaeromyxobacter sp.; assembly: GCA_036394835.1. Taxonomy (GTDB): domain Bacteria; phylum Myxococcota; class Myxococcia; order Myxococcales; family Anaeromyxobacteraceae; genus Anaeromyxobacter. Next base: position 40,363 of record DASWEI010000110.1, read on the forward strand.
GTCGGGGTCCACGTGCAGTACGACGTGGGCGCGAAGGACGAGAAGCCCGGCCGGACCGGGTTCGCCCACCTGTTCGAGCACCTCATGTTCCAAGGGTCCGAGCACCTGCCGAAGGGGCTCGCGGATCGGCTCATCGAGGCGACGGGCGGCGACACGAACGGGTCGACGTCACAGGACACGACGCAGTACTGGGAGCAGGCGCCGTCGAACTCGCTCGAGCAGATGCTCTACATCGAGTCCGACCGGATGGGCTTCCTCCTGCCGACGCTCACGCAGGACAAGCTCGACAACCAGCGCGAGGTCGTCCTGAACGAGCGCCGGCAGAGCTACGAGATGCGCCCGTACGGCCTCGCCTACGAGCAGATCATCGGGAATCTCTGGAACGCCGAGTTCCCGTACCACTGGATGCCGATCGGCTCGCACGAGGACCTGCAGGCGGCGAGCATCGAGGACGTACGCGAGTTCTTCAAGCGCTTCTACGGGCCGGAGAACGCCGTCGTCGTCGTGGCGGGGGACGTCGACACCGCGCGGCTCCGCGCGCTCGCCGAGAAGTGGTTCGGCCCGGTCGCGGGGAAGCCGCCGCCGGTCCACCAGAAGCCCGACCCCGTGCCGCTCGCCGAGGAAAAGCGGGTCACGATGGAGGACCGCGTGCAGCTGCCGCGCATCTACGTCGCGTGGCAGACGCCGAAGGTCTTCGCGCCCGGCGACGCCGCTCTCGATCTCGCCGGCCAGATCCTCTCCGACGGGAAGAGCGCGCGGCTCGTGAAGCGGCTCGTGATGGACGAGCGGATCGCGCAGGACGTCTCGGCCGGACAGATGAGCCAGACGCTCGGCTCGATGTTCCTCGTCGTGGCGACGCCGAAGCCCGGCGTCACGCTCGAGCGGCTCGAGAAGGAGATCGACGAGGAGCTCGCGCGGCTCGCCGCGGCGCCTCCCTCCGCCGAGGAGCTCGAGCGGGCGAAGAACAAGATCGAGGCGGGGGCCATCTTCGGCCTCGAGCCGGTCGGCGGGTTCGGCGGCCGGGCCGCGACGCTCGCGGGCTACTACCTGAGGACCGGCAACCCGGGGTTCCTCGGCGAGGACCTCGCCCGGTACCGGGACGCGACCGGCGCCGACGTGTCCGCCGCGGTCCGCTCGTTCCTCCGCAAGGATGCGCGCGTCGTCCTTTCCGTCGTCCCGCGCGCCACTCCGGCGGCCGCGCCCGCGCCCGCCGCCGCGAAGGGGGAGTCCCGATGAGCCGCCAGATCCGTCTCCTTGCCGCGCTCGCGGTCGCACTCGACCTCGGCGCCTGCGCCGCCCAGAAGAAGGAGGCGCCGCCTCCGTCCGCCCCCGTCGCGGCAGCGAGCGCTCCGGCTCCCGCGGCGCCCGCCCTGCCGCAGGGTCCCGACCGGACGAAGCCGCCCGAGAATGGCCCTCCGCCCGAGCTCCGCGTCCCGGCGCAGGTGAAGTTCAAGCTCTCGAACGGCCTCGCCGTGAGGCTCGTCGAGTACCGGCGGCTCCCGATCGTCGCGATGAACCTCGTCGTCGACGCCGGCGCGGCGCGCGATCCGGGCGCGAAGCCCGGGCTCGCGAGCTTCACCGCCGCGATGCTCACCGAGGGCACGAAGACCCGCAGCGCGACGCGGATCTCCGACGAGGCCGGCTTCCTCGGCGCGTCGATCAGCGCCGGTGCCGCGGTGGACTCGGCGACGCTGTCGGGCTCGACCCTCGCGCGCCACCTGCCGAGGTTCCTCGAGCTGTTCGCGGACGTGGCGATGAACCCCGCCTTCCCGAAGGCCGATTTCGATCGCGTGCAGGACGAGCGGCTCGTGACGCTCCTCCAGCAGCGCGACCAGCCACAGGCGATCGCGTCGAAGGCCTTCCAGCCGGTGTTCTGGGGCGCGCACCCGTACGGTCACTACTCGCTCGGGACCGAGGAGTCGGTGAAGGGGACCCACCCCCGCGACCTCGCCGACTTCCACGGCCGCTTCTGGCGGCCCGGCAACGCGGAGCTCGTCGTCGTCGGCGACGTGTCCGAGGCGGAGCTCCGGCCGCTCCTCGAGAAGTCGCTCGGGAGCTGGAAGGCAGGGAGGCCGCCGCCCGCACTCGCCCCCGCCCCCGCGGCCTCGCCGCACCGGACGGTCGTGCTCGAGAAGGCGGACGCGCCGCAGTCGTACGTCCTGCTCGGCATGCCGGGGCTGCGCCGCTCCTCGGACGACTACGTCGCCGGGACGGTGGCCTTCCAGGTGCTCGGCGGCGGGATGGCGTCGCGCCTCTTCCGCAACCTGCGCGAGGACAAGGGCTACACGTACGGCGTCTACGCGCGCGGCGACGCCCGCAAGCTCGGCGGCGCGAGCTTCGTCGTCGGGAGCGTCAAGTCGGAGGTGACCGGTCCCGCGCTGAAGGAGCTCCTCTCCGAGATTCGCAGGCTCCGCGACGAGGCCGTCCCCGCCCAGGAGCTCGAGGACGCGAAGGCCGCGCTCGTCCTGTCGCTCCCCGCAGATTTCGCGACCGCCGGATCAACGGCCGGGCACATCGCCGATCTCGTCGTGCACGGGCTTCCGGACGACTACTGGAACCGGTACGCGGATCGCGTCCGCCAGGTCTCCGCGGACGACGTGCGCCGGTTCGCGGCGACCTACCTCGACCCGAAGAAGGTCACGCTCATCATGGTCGCCCATCCGGACACCGTGAAGGCGCAGCTCGCGGATCTGCCGCTCGGCCCGATCGAGATGCGCGCCGTGCCGGCCTCGGCGAGCGCTCCGAAGGCGAAGGCGGCGGCGACCCCGCCCGCCGCGCCGAAGCCGGCCGCGAAGTAGGCGCGCCCGCGGCGAACGAGCCGCTACCGCGCGGCCGGAGACGCCGCGTCGCCGCAGGCGCTCCGGCGCCAGGCTGCGGTCGTCGCGCGCGACGAGAGCAACCACGGCGCCGTTGCGGAACTCGCGCGCGCAGAGCGCTTGCGCGCCTGCGCGCGCTTCGGACAGTCCTCACGGCGCAACGCGGCTGCACGAGCCGCGCGCGTACGATCGCTGAGCGTCAGGCGCCTCCGCGATGCGGCGCCGGCGGCGCCCCGGCCGGCTTCGCTGCGGTCTCCGCGCGCGCGAACGAGTGGCGTGCGGAACCGTCCGACGCCCGGTGGGGTCGAGGTCGAGGTCGAGGGGGCGCTCTGTCGGCCTCCCGGGATACACTCGGCCCCTCGCCCGCCCGCCCCACCCGCCCATGGCCGATCTGCAGAACGAGTTTTCCTGGTCGAAGTCCCGTCACGAGAAGTTCCAGGAGTGCCGGCGCGCCTATTACCTCGCGTACTACGGCAGCTGGGGCGGGTGGCAGGCCGCGCACGGCACCCCCGTCCGCGAGCTCTACGTCCTGAAGAAGCTCTCCTCTCGCTGGCAGTGGGCGGGCTCGCTCGTGCACGACGCCCTGAAGCGGGCGCTCTCGCGCGCGAAGGGCGCGGGCGAGCTCCCCGCGCTCGAGCGCGTCCTCGAGCAGACCCGCGCGAAGGCGCGCGCCGAGTGGTCGGGCTCGCGCGAGAAGAGCTACTGGCGCGAGCCCTCGCGGATCGTCGGCCTCGTCGAGCACGAGTACGGCGAGCCGGTGGCCGACGCGGACTGGAAGCGGCTCTACGAGCAGGTCATCGACGGGTCGCTGCGCGCCTTCTACGCGAGCCCGGTGCTCGAGGAGATCCGCCGGACGCCGCGCGAGAAGTGGCTCACGGTCGACGAGCTCGACTCGTGGACGTTCGAGGGGACGAAGATCTGGGTGGCGGTGGACTTCGCCTACCGCGACGACGACGGGCGCGTGCACATCCTCGACTGGAAGACCGGGAAGGAGCGCGGCGTCGATCACGTCCAGGTCGGCACCTACGCGCTCTACGCGAAGCAGAAGTGGAACGTGCCCACCGAGGCGGTCGTGGGGGGGCTCGTCTACCTCGTCGGGAACGGCGCCGCGGGCGGCGAGCGGCTCTCGGTCGCCGCCGATGACGCGGCGCTCGCGTCCTGCACCGACGCGATGCGCACCTCGATCGCCGCGATGAAGGCGACGCTCGCGGATCCCGCGCGCAACCTCGCGCGCGAGGAGGCCTTCCCCCGCATCGAGGCGCGCGAGGGCTGCCGGCGCTGCCCGTTCCGGCGGCCCTGCGGGAGGCTCTAGGCAGGCGTCGCAGGCGCCGGCGACCCCGGCGTTCGAGTGACGCGCGCGAGCCGTTTCCGGAGCAGCACCGCGGCGAGCGCGGCGCCGCCGGGCAGGGGTACGCGCGCGCGACGTGTCCCGCGGTATCCGAGCGCCGCGTAGAACGGGATCGCGCCGAGCGCCGCGCGCACGAACAGGGAGCGCACGCCCGCGCGGACCGCGTCGCGCTCGATCCGCGAGAGGAGGGCCGTGCCGACGCCCGCACGCGCGTGGCCCGGGGCGACGAAGACGGCGGTGACCTCGCCCGCGCGCCGCGCCGCGTAGCCGACGACGCGGCCCGACCGCTCCGCGACGACGTACGCTTCGGCACCCGCGGTCATCGCCCACGCGTGATAGAGCGCCGGGAGCGACGCCCACGCGGCGATCGTCTCGCGCGGATAGGCGGCGGCGGCGAGGCCGCGGACGGAGGCGCGCATCACGGTGGCGATCGCGGCCGCGTCGGAGACGCGGGCACTGCGGATGCGGAGGCGCCTCGCTCCGGCCGGCACCGCGCGAGGTCGGCGGGGAGGGAGCGGAGCGCCGCGGCTCACGCGCGGTCGTCCTTCTCGACGAGTCCGTACCGGGCGAGCTTCTCGTACAGGGTCGAGCGGTGGATGCCGGCGAGCTCCGCGGCCTTCCCGACGCTGCCGCCCGCCTCGCGCAGGACGTCCTCGAGAAACTTGCGCTCCCACGCGTCGCGCGCGCAGCGGTAGCGACCCTCGCTCCCGCCGGCGGCGGTCTCGTGCGCCGGCTGGGCGAGCTCGGGCGGAAGGTCCTGGAGCGTGATGGCGTCCCCCCGTGCGAGGAGGAGCCCGCGCTCGATCGCGTGCTCGAGCTCGCGGATGTTCCCGGGCCACGGATGGTCGAGCAGCGCCTTCATCGCGTCCGCGTCGGGCTGGAGCGGCGGGCGCGAGAGCCGGAGCGCGTGCTTCTTCACGAGGTGCTCGACGAGCAGCGGGACGTCCTCGCGGCGCTCCCGCAGCGGCGGAAGGCGCAGCGGCACGACGCGCAGGCGGAACCAGAGGTCCTCGCGGAACTTCCCCTGCTTCACGCTCGCCTTCAGATCTTCGTTCGTCGCCGCGACGACGCGCACGTTCCCCTTGCGCGGCTTGCGGCTGCCGACCGGGATGTACTCGCCGTCCTGCAGGACGCGCAGGAGCTTCGGCTGCAGCGCGGGCGGGAGCAGCCCCACCTCGTCGAGGAAGAGCGTCCCGCCCTCGGCCTCGGCGAAGAACCCGGTGCGCGCCTGGTCGGCGCCCGTGAACGCGCCCTTCTCGTGGCCGAAGAGCTCGGACTCGGCGAGGTTCTCGGGGATGGCGCTCATGTTGAGCGCGACGTACGGCCCCGACGCGCGCGAGGACATCGCGTGCGCCGCGCGGGCGAGCAGGTCCTTGCCGGTGCCCGACTCCCCCTCGATGAGGATCGGGACGTCGGAGGGCGCGATCCGCTCGAGGATGGACACGACGTCCTTCATCCCCTGGGACTTGCCCACCATCCCGCGCACGGAGAACTCGCCGGAGAGCGCGCTCCTCAGCTGCGCGTTCTCCCGCCGGATGCGCCCGTGCTCGACCGCGCGGGCCACGACGATCTCGAGCTCCTCGGGCTCGAAGGGCTTCTTGAGATAGTCGAAGGCGCCCGCCTTCATGGCCTCGACGGCGGTCTCCACGGTGGCGAACGCGGTGACGAGGATGACCGGGATCTCCGGCACCTTCGCCTTGAAGCGCCGGAGCCCCTCGATGCCGTCGATCCCGGGCATGCGGAGGTCGGTGACGATCGCGTCGAACCGGGCCCTGTCGAGGGCGGGGAGCGCCTCGGCGACCGAGGGGAAGTCGAAGACGGCGTAGCTGCGGCCGAGCACTCGCTTCACCATCTGGCGCGCGGAGTCGAGGTCGTCCACCACCATGAGGTTCGGCTTCTCGCTCACGCGCTCTCCCCTGCGCTCCGGGTCTCCACGACCACGGGCGCCGCCGGCAGCCGGACCCTGAACGTCGCGCCGGCGCCGGGGACGCTCTCCACCTCTACGCTGCCGCCGTGCGCCTCCGCCGCCTGTCGCACGATGGAGAGGCCGAGGCCGGTGCCGTGCGCCTTGGTCGTGAAGAAGGGCTCGAAGACGTGCTCCCGGGCGTCCGGCTGGATCCCCGGTCCGGTGTCCGCGACCTCGACGAGGACCGAGTCGCCGTCGCGCCTCGCGCGGACGGTGAGCCGGCCGCCGCCCTGCTCCTGCATCGCGTGGATCGCGTTCACGCACAGGTTCAGGAACGCCTGCCGGAGGAGCTCGGCGTCGGCGACGATCTCGGGGAGCTCCTCCTCGAGCTCGACCACCCGCTCCACCTTGGCGACCGCCGCGGCGGGGCCCACCACCTCCGCCGCCTCGCGCACGATCGGGGCGATCGGCTGCGCGTGGGGGTGGACCGTCCGGGCGCGGGCGAACACGAGGAAGCGTTCGATGAGCCCGGCCGCCCGCCCCACCTCGCGCCGGATCGCCTCGACGTCGCTCTTCACCGGGGAGTCGCCGGGGAGCTCGCGCGACGCGACCGACGAGTACCCGCGGATGACGTTCAGCGAGTTCCCGATCTCGTGGGCGAACCCGGCCGCGATGCCGCCGAGCGTCGCGAGGCGGTCGGCGCGGAGGACCTCGCGCGTCTTCTGGGCGACGCGCGCCTCGAGCTCGGCGATGAGCCGCTGGTTCTCCGCGCGCCGCTCCTCGAGCCGCGCGGACATGTGGTTGAACGCGCGGACGAGGTCGGCGAGCTCCTTGTCCTCCGGCGGATCGAGGCGGACCCCGCGCTCCTCGGCGAGCGACTCCGCCGCCTCGGAGAGCCGCACGAGCGGGCGCGTCACCTGGCGGATGAAGATCGCGGTGAGCACGTGCCCGAGCACGATCCAGAAGGTCGCGACGAGGCTCGCCCCCCAGGCGAGGTCGCGGGCGTTCCCGACGACCTCCTCGTGCGTGAACTCGACCGCCACAGCCCCGACGACGAGCCCTTCGCGCAGCACCGGCGCGGTCGCGACGATGCCCTCCGGCTTCACGAGGCGCCCGAGCGCCTGCAGCGGGAGGTCCACCGCCGCGAACTCGGAGGGGGGCGCGCCGTCAGGGCAGGGCGACGCCGTGAGGGAGCGGCAGGCGACGACCTTGCCCGCCCGGTCGACGACCCACGCGCGGTCGAACTGGCCGCCGCGGGTGAGCCCCTCGAGCAGCGGCCGGAGCGCCTCGTCGCCGCCCGGCTCGAGCCCGTCCGCGCGCACCCAGCGCGACGCCTCGCCGGCGGCGGTCGCGGCGAGCGCAGCGCCCTCGCGTCGGAGCAGCTCCTGGCCGCGCTGCACCTCGCGCCAGAGCGCGACGGCGGTCACGCCGGACATCGCGAAGATGATGACTCCCGCGATGAGGACGAAGAGCTTGAGCCGGAGGGTCACGTCGTCACCACGCGGTGACCGGGAGCGGCGGCCGGGGGACGCCCTCGAACGAGTGGCACTCGCGACACGCCTTGCCGTTCGCGTGCTGCGGCGCGCCCGCGTGGCAGCGCAGGCAGCCGTCCTTCTCGGGCGTCCAGACGTGCGGCCGGTGGCAGTCGAGGCAGCGCCGGTGCGCGGCGCGGGCGTGGAGCCCGCCCTTCGCCATCTGCGCCGGCGCGTGGCACTCCGAGCAGGCGGCGAGCGTCTGGCCGTCCTTCGCGTGCGGCTTGTGGCAGGCGGCGCAGGACATCTCCATCGGCGCGCCGTGGTCCTTCATCGGCGCGCGGATCCCCTGGCGCGTGTGGCAGCGCAGGCAGTCGTGGCGCGTCGGGCGCAGCCCCGGCTCGTTCGTCAGGAACTCGTGGCACGCGAAGCAGTGCAGCTCGTGCATCTTCGCGACCTTCACGGCGTGCTCGCCGTGGCATTCCTGGCACTTCGCCGCGACCGGCTCGAATCCGTGCATGGACGCGGCGTGGCACCGGACGCAGGAGATCTTCTTCTCCTCGTAGTGGATCCGGTGCCCGCGCGACCCGCCCACCTGCGGCCAGCGAGGGTCGTGCGAGAAGTGGCAGGAGGCGCAGGCGCCCACCTCGACGTCGGCGTGCTGCCCCTTCGGCTTCTTGCCGGCGAGGAAGGCGCCGAGCATCGCGACGCCCTGCTTCGGCGAGGAGTGGTGGCAGCGCTGGCAGGCGACGCTCTTGTGCGTCCCGCCGAGCCACAGGGCGAACTCCGGCGAGGAGCGGTGGCACGTCGCGCACAGGCGCGGGTCCTCGTCGACGAAGCGCTTGAAGCGCAGGAAGCCGAGCACGACCGCGAGCGCGAGCAGCGCCCCGGCGACGAGCAGGAGGGTCTTCGTGCGGGGGCGCGCCATTCGGGGGCTCGATTGTAGCCGAACGGCCGAACGGCGAAGGGGCCGCGCGGTCGCCCGCACGGCCCCCTCGTTTGCCGGGGGCGCCTCGCGCCCCTCTCACGGCCCTACTCGTCGTGCCCGGGCTTCAGCCGCTCGTACTCGAGCGGGTGCTCGTGCTTCATCATCTCCACGGAGATCCGGCCGTTCAGCCACGCCCAGTTCATCGGGAAGATCGAGGGCTTCAGGTGCACGTTGTAGAAGTGCACGACGAAGAGGAAGAGGATCGCGAGCGTCGCCTCCTCGCCGTGGATGATGAGGGCGGCGGTGATGAGCCAGGACGGCGCGTGGCTCGCGAAGAAGGTCGGGAACCAGAAGATGAACCCGGTGCCGACCATCATCACGATGCCCCAGAACACCGCCCAGTAGTCGAACTTCTCGAGGTACATGAAGCGCTCGAACTTGGGCCGCTCCTTCTTCAGCCCGAGCATGAAGAGGATGTTGTCCTTCATGTCGAGAGCGTCCTTCGGCATCGGCAGCATCGAGAGCGGCAACCGCTTCTTCGACGCGAGGAACGTCAGGTAGAAGAGGTGGTAGACGGCCGACAGGATGATGAGGACCGCGCCGACGCGGTGCCACGTCGCCGCTCCCTCCGCCCCGCCGAACACCTTCATGAACGACCGCGAGTAGCCCGACGCCTCGAGGTCGCCGGCGCCGCGGAGCGGCCAGCCGGTGATGCCGAGCAGGATCACACCCGAGAGCATGAACCAGTGCTGCACGCGCTGGTGGATGTCGAAGCGGACGACGCTCCTCACCGCGTCGGCGCCGTGATCGTCCTCCGGCTTGCGCGAGAGGCGCTGGCGGAGCTCGTAGATGAAGTCCACGAGGACGTGGAACGCGAAGAAGAGCAGCGTGAGCGTCGTCAGGTACGAGAACGCGACGTGGATGACGTGCGGGACGATGTGCCCGCCGATCTCCTGGATGGGCTTGTGCGCGACGAGGGCGGCGAAGTTGTCCGACGCGTTCGCGTGGCAGCGCGCGCAGGTGTCCTTCTTCTGGGCCGCCGAGACCGCCGAGGCCGCGTCGGTCTTCGCGACGATCGCGTGCGTGCCGCCCTGCGCCTTCGAGGCCGCGTGGCAGCTCGTGCAGACCGGGGCGAGCTCGTTCCCGACGCGGGCGAGCCGGCCGTGCATCGAGTCGTGGTAGGTGAGCGCCGCCTCGGGGTTCACCCCGGCGGCCTTCGCGAACTCCTCGTTCCCGTGACAGCCCTCGCAACGCCTCGAGATCTCGCGGCGATCCGCGGGCACCTTCTGGCGCGCGCCGGCCTTCGGGTCGTACGCGGCGAGCTTCTTCACCGCGTGGATCGAGCCGTGGCAGGAGGTGCAGGTCGGGCCCGCCACCTTCGCGTCCTCGCGCAGCCACCTCGAGTGGATCGACTTCTGCCAGCCGGCCATCGCCTCGGCGTGCTCCATCTCGTGGCAGCCGGCGCAGGCGAGGTAGGCCCGCGGCGCGGTGACGTGCGCCTCGGGGGCGGCCTTCTCGTCCTTCTTGCCGTGGCCCTTGCCCGTCTCGGCGAGCGGCCAGCGCGCCTTCGCGAGCCGGTCGACGACGACCTGGTCGGAAGCGGAGAGCGGTGCGAGCTCGCCCGTATGCGGCCCCATCGCGTAGCCGGCGTGGCAGTCGGTACAGGACGCCTTGTCGGCGTGGACCGACGCGCCGAAGGCGGTCACGTCGACCGCCGGCGCATCCTTGCCGTTGTGGCAGTCGAGGCAGGCGTCGGCACCGCCGGGGAGCTTCGACTCACCGCGCGCCGCGGTGGCGAAGAGAAGGGCAAACACCAGGAAAGTGGCTCGCATAGGGTCGGTCGGCGGGTGCAACGGACATGCCCCTGCACCCGAAAAGGCTCGCATTGTAAGCGCCCAAAAGAAGGGCGCTTTGACGGACATCAAGCTGACGCGCGCGCAGCATTTGCAGCGGACGCGGCTTTCAGGTCAGGACCTGCGCGTTTACGCGCGCGACGAATAAAACAGCTCCGGGCGCGGCGACATGCCGCGCCCGGAGCGAAGCGGCCCGTCGCTCGCTACCGCGAGGCGGACTCCTGCGCCGCCGGACGGCGGACGGTGATGCTCGTGAGCGCGCCGACCGCCGCGCCCGCCGCCGCGCCGACGACCGCGAAGAGCGAGCCGACGCCGACGACGCCGAGGATCATGCCGAACACGATGAGGGCGCGGGGGAGCAGCGTCGGCACGACCGGGGTGCCGAAGATCCCGCCGGCGAGGAGGAGGCCGGCGTAGCCGCCGTAGAGCATCGCGGGGAGGAGCGCGACGGCGAGGAAGAGGGCGAGGCCGATGCCGGAGCCGACGAGCGTGGGGATCTTCTTGTTCATGGCGTTCTCCTGAGCGCTGCGGGTTCGAAGTACTTCGGGGCTTGCCACCGTGGCGCGCCGCCGTCGTGAGGAGGTCATTGCAGGCGGGCTGCCAACGCGGAGCGACCGGGATCCGCGAGGTTACGGCGACGGGTGTCGGGAATCGGCGACGGGGTGGCGGGGCGAAGCGACGGAAAGTGGACGACACGTCCTGGACGTGGTCGTCGACCTCGACCTCGACCTGAACGTCGACGTCGACGAATGCTCGTCCACGTCCATGTCCACCACCACGACCACGTCGAGGTCGAAGTCGAGGTCTACGTCTGGGTGGAAGTGGGGCGACGCCCGGAGCTACGCGTGCGCCGTGACCTGCCGGAGGATGTCGAGCTCCTCGAGCGCCTTGCCCGCGCCGATGACGACCGACGAGAGCGGGTCCTCGGCGAGGAAGACCGGGAGGCCCGTCTCCTCGCGCAGCAGCACGTCGAGATTCTTGAGCAGCGCGCCGCCGCCGGCGAGCACGATGCCGCGGTCGGCGATGTCACCGGCGAGCTCGGGCGGCGTCCGCTCGAGCGTGACCTTCACCGCCTCGACGATTCCGTTGATGGGCTCGGAGAGCGCCTCGCGGATCTCGGAGGACGTGACGGTGAGCGTGCGCGGGACGCCGGCGACGAGGTCGCGCCCCTTGATGTCCATCGTGAGCTCCTCCTCCGTCGGATAGGCGGTCCCGATGCCCATCTTGATGAGCTCGGCCGTCCGCTCGCCGATGAGGAGGTTGTACTTGCGCTTGATGTGCTGGATGATCGCCTCGTCCATCTTGTCGCCGGCGATCCGCACGGAGCGGCTGTAGACGATGCCGCCGAGCGAGATGACCGCGACGTCGGACGTCCCGCCACCGATGTCGACGATCATGTTGCCCGAGGGCTCGGTGATGGGCAGCCCCGCGCCGATCGCCGCCGCCATCGGCTGCTCGATGAGGTAGACCTCGCGCGCCCCCGCGCTCTCGGCCGCCTCGCGCACCGCGCGCTTCTCCACCTCGGTGATCCCGGAGGGGATCCCGATGATGATGCGCGGCTTCACGAAGCTCTTCCGGTTGTGCGCGGTCTGGATGAAGTACTTGAGCATCGCCGCCGTGACCTCGAAGTCGGCGATGACCCCGTCCTTCATCGGGCGGATGGCGACGATGTTGCCCGGGGTGCGCCCGAGCATCTCCTTCGCCTCCTTCCCGACGGCGAGGACCTTGCGGCCTCCCCGCGCGTCCTGCTGGACCGCGACGACCGAGGGCTCGTTCGAGACGATGCCCATGCCGCGGATGTAGATGAGCGTATTCGCGGTCCCGAGGTCGATCGCGAGATCGCGGGACATGATGTTGTGGAGCCAGTTGAGCACGGCGCGCGGACTATAGCAG
>DASWEI010000111.1:0-2199 GCA_036394835.1 Anaeromyxobacter sp.
CTTCAGGTGATCGCGGACGAACTGCTCGAGCAGCGGCTTCGGGCCGACGAGCTCGATGCAGACCGGCATCGAGTCGAGGGGGATGTCGCCGATGTCCGACGCGAGCACCTTCGCCCCCTTGGCGAACCCCATGTTCCCGAGGCTCAGCGAGGCATGCGTCACGCCCGCCTTGAGCGCCGCCTGGAGGAGGTGCGTCGAGAGCGGGCGCCGGAACAGCCGCTTCAGGAGGCTCGTCGGCGGCGCGTGGTCTCCGCGGCGGAGGTAGAGGCGGAGGGCGCACATCGTCTGGAACGTCATCTGTTCTCTCCTTCAGGCGGCTGCTTGGGAGGCGTGCTCTCCGAGAGAGCGGTAGATGTCGGAGTCGGAGACGATCCCGACGAGGACGTAGTTCTGCGGGTCGACGACGGGCACGTAGTCGTAGGGGCCGCGCCGGAGCGCCTGCTCCGCGTCGGCGGCGGAGTGGTGAGAGCAGATCGTTCGCGCAGCGGGGTCCATCACGTGCGCGACGAGGACCTTCTTCCACTCGGTCATCGGGACGCTGCGGAGGTGCGTGAGGCCGACCATGCCCTTCATCACACCGTGCTCGTCGATGACGGGCAGCGCCTTGAAGTGATGCGCGAGGAGCACGGAGTGCGAGAACTGCTCGAGCGTGTCGCCGGGGTGGGCGGCGACGATCCGCGTCGTCATGATCTGGACGACGGGCACGCTGCGGAGCCGGTCCCGCCAGCTGGGGCGGCGCGCCTTTTGGGACCGGGAGTTCGACACGCCGGCGGTCACGACGAACGCGACGGTCGAGGCGACGAGCGAGGGTACGACCAGGAAGACGTTCCCGGTCGCCTCGGCGACGAACACCGCCGAGAAGAGGATGCTGTTGTAGCTCGCGCCGGAGAACGCGGCGATGCCGAGCAGCGTGTACACGCCCGGGTGGCTCGGCGCGAGCACCGCGTCGAATACGGCGCCAAGCGCAGCGCCCATCGTGGCGGTCGGCACGAACAGCCCGCCGACGCCGCCGCAGCCGAATGTGATCGAGGTCGCGAGGAGCTTCAGGCCGAAGATCGCGAGCGCCGTCCAGAGCACGTAACGACCGTTGAGCAACGCGTTCGCGACCGGGAGGCCCGCTCCCAGCGTCACGGGCTGCCCGACCAGCCGGTAGCTCGCGAACGCGAGCGCGACGAGCAGCACGCCTCCGAGCGCGGTCCGGATGAAGATGGGGGAGGGGAGGCCCTCGAACTGGCGCCGCAGGCGCCCGAGCGTCCAGAGGAACGCGTGCGACGCGAGCCCGGCGATGACGCCCAGCGGGATCGCGATGAGGAGGTCGCGGGAGTCGAGCGTGTAATGGAACTGGACCGGGAAGTACGGCGTCGCCGGCCGGAACCGGGTGAACGCCCAGAAGGACGTCGCGGACGCGACGAGCGCCGGGAGCAGCGCCTCGTGCGCGAGGTCGTGCTTGTACGGGGACTCGACGCCCATGATCGCGCCCGACAGCGGCGCGCGGAAGATGGCGGCGATGCCGGCAGAGCCGCCGGTAAGGAGCGTCGTCTTCGTGTTCCAGCGGAGCGCGGGCACCCCGAGCCGGTTCAGCGCCGACTGCACGAGGGACCCGATGGTGGCGCCGAGCCACTTGCTCGCGCCCTCCATCCCGGCGCTCCCACCGAGCCCGAGCGTCGCGAGCGACGCGACGAGCTTCCCGGGTGCGGTGCCGGTCGGCATGCCTTCGCCCGGCTCGTGGTACGCGCGCACCACCTCGTCCGCCATGGAGGGCGACGGGGTCCGGAACAGGCGCAGGGCGATCCCGGTGAGCAGCAACCCGACGAAGGGCGACAGGATCTGAAGGGTGACCGAGTGAGCGGTGACGTGCTTCCAGAGAAGCTCGTTCACTGTCCAGTCGTAGGCCGCGATGGCGACGCCCACGAGCAGGCCCACCGGCGCGGCCACGAGCACCATGTGCCGCGCGAGCGCCAGGCTCTCCGCGACCGAGTTGCCCAGGGGTGACAGACTTTCATCGATGGGGCGCTGCACGCACTCCTCCCAGGAGACGGAACGAACTCACGCTGTCCTAGGAGTCATCAGCCGGTCCGTGGTGCTGGCCCGGCGGTTAGAGGCGGAACCCCATCGCCTTGAAGCGAGCGGCACCGTAGAAGATCGGCGGTCAGCGCGTCAAGAGCGCGCAGAGCTGAAGAGAGGTGCCCACTCACCTGC
>DASWEI010000112.1:0-1755 GCA_036394835.1 Anaeromyxobacter sp.
GATCGTCCGGTCGATGGCCGACACGGCGCGCGAGGCCGGCGCGCCGATCGTCACGGGTGACACGAAGGTGATGGGCAAGGGCGAGGTGGACGGGATCGTCCTCAACACCACGGGCGTCGCGTTCGCCGACCGCGTCGTCACCGACGCCGGCCTCCGCGCCGGCGACCGCCTCATCGTGACCGGCACCGTCGGCGACCACGGCATGGCGATCATGTCGCGCCGCCACGACCTGCGGCTCGAGGGCGACCTCCGCTCCGACGTCGCGCCGGTGAACGGGCTCGTCCGCGAGGCGCTGCGCGCCGGCGGCGAGGACGTCGTCGCGATGAAGGACCCGACCCGCGGCGGCGTCGCCGGGGTGCTCCACGAGCTGGCCGCGAAGGGGAAGGTCGGGATCGTCATCGACGAGGGGGCGGTCCCGGTGCGCGACGAGGTCCGCGCCGCCGCGGAGATGGTCGGCATCGACCCGCTCCTCGTCGCGAACGAGGGGAAGGCGGTCATCGCGGTCCGCGCGGCGTCGGCCGAGAAGGTCCTCGCGGCGCTCCGCGCCCACCCGCTCGGCGGGGCCGCCGCGATCTTCGCGACGGCGATCGCCGACCGGCCCGGCACGGTGATCCTCGACACGGGGTTCGGCAAGCGCATGCTCGCCGAGCCCGAGGGTGAGCTGCTCCCGCGGATCTGCTGATCCGCGCGCAACCTGGACCTGGACCTGGACCTGGACGTGGACGTGGACGTGGAGAAACTTCGTTGCACGAATACTCCCTCGTAGAAGCCCTGGTCCGGCGCGTCGAGGACGAAGCTCGCCGCCGCAACGCGATCGCCGTCCACGGACTCTCCGTGCGCATCGGTGAGCTCGCCGGGGTGGACCCGGAGCTCTTCCAGACCGCCTACGAGACCTTCCGCGCCGGGACGATCTGCGAGCGCGTCCCCCTCGCGCTCTCGCGCGTCCCTGCCACCTGGGCGTGCCCGCGCTGCCGCCGGCCGATCCCACGCGGCGAGGCGCTGACCTGCCCGGACTGCCACGAGGCCGCGCGCCTCGACGAGGGCGGCGACGCGCTCACCCTCGACCGCATCGAGCTGGAGGTGCCCTGATGTGCACGACCTGTGGCTGCGGCGACACCGAGCTCGTGCCGGTGGAGCTGCACGAGAAGATCCTCGCCGGGAACGACCGCGCCGCCCGGCACAACCGCGAGCACTTCGTCGAGTCGAGTGTCCTCGCGCTGAACCTCATGGGCTCCCCGGGCGCGGGGAAGACCGCAGTGCTCGAGGCGACCGCGAAGGCCGCCGCCGCGAAGGGCTGGCGGCTCGGCGCCGTCTCGGCCGACCTCGCGACCGACAACGACGCGCGCCGGCTCGAGAAGGCCGGCATCCCGTCGAAGGCGATCACGACCGGCCAGGCGTGCCATCTCGACGCCGAGGTCGTCCACCGCGCGCTCCACGGCTTCCCCTGGCGGAACACCGACGTCTTCTTCATCGAGAACGTCGGGAACCTCGTCTGCCCCGCGATCTACGACCTCGGCCAGGCGGCGAACGTCGTCGTGCTCTCGGTCACGGAGGGCGAGGACAAGCCGCTCAAGTACCCGGTGATGTTCAGGGCGGCGGACCTCGTGCTCCTCACGAAGTGCGATCTCGTCCCGCACCTCGACGTGGATCTCGCGAAGCTCCACGACGCGCTCGCGCGGGTCATGCCGCGGCCGAGGGTGATCGAGGTCTCGGCCCGCACCGGGCACGGCATGGACGCGTGGGTGGCGTGGGTCG
>DASWEI010000113.1:0-13948 GCA_036394835.1 Anaeromyxobacter sp.
CTCGGCGTTCGACATCTTGGACGTCTCGGCTGCCGGCAAGCGCCACCCTTTGACGATGGCTGCTTCGCCGTGCGGGCCCTTGCTCGAAATTGCTTGGCGGAGCATCTCGACGCTACCGCCGTCGTGCTTGCGCACCACCTCGGTCACGTCGCACAGGGGAAGATCGAAGCGCAGGTCGGGTTTGTCCGAGCCGTACTTCGCCATAGCGTCGGCGTAGGACAAGCGCGGGAACGGCGCTTTGAGCTCGACGCCGAGCACATCCTTCCACAGTGCCACCATCAGATCCTCGAACACGCCCTGGACGTCGTCTTCGACGACGAAGCTCATCTCAGCGTCGATCTGGGTGAACTCGGGCTGGCGATCTTGGCGCAAATCCTCGTCGCGGAAGCAGCGGACGATCTGGAAGTACCGGTCGAACCCCGCGACCATGTAGAGCTGCTTGTAGAGCTGCGGGCTCTCGGCGAGCGCGTAGAACTTGCCCGGGTTGAGGCGGGACGGGACGAGGAAGTTGCGCGCGCCGCCCGGGGTGTACTTCCCCATGAACGGCGTCTCGAGCTCGAGGAAGCCTTGGTCGGTGAAGAAGTTCCGGGTGAGGTGGTTCACCCGGGCGCGCGTCATGAGCGTCTTCTGGAGCGGCGGCCGGCGCAGGTCGAGGAAGCGGTACTGGAGCCGCTTCTCCTCGCCCGTGTCGATCTTGTCCTCGACCGGGAACGGGACCGGCTCGGAGCGGTTGAAGATCTCGAGGTCCGTCGCGTGGACCTCGATCTCGCCGGTCGCGAGCTTCGGGTTCACGTTCCCGCCGCGCGAGACCACTTTGCCGCGGATCCCGACGCAGTACTCGAGCCGGAGCTGGCCGGCGAGCTCGTGCACCTCGGGCCGGACGTCCTGCTCGAAGACCACCTGCGTGACCCCCTGGCGGTCCCGCAGGTCGATGAAGACCGCGCCGCCATGGTCCCGGCGGTTGTTGACCCAGCCGAAGAGCACGACGTCCTTGCCGATGTCGGCCTTCGTCAGTTCACCGCAGGTGTGCGTGCGCTTGATCTCGCTGATGAAGCGGGGCAAAGGCGGCCTCCGGACCGGGGGAATCCGGCAGCTAACATCGCGGAACCTCAGGCGTCAAGGCGTTCGGCGCGTGCCTGCGCCCCGCCCGGCGCCCCCCCGGCGCCACGCCCGGCGCCACGCCCGGGTTCGCGCGCCCGGGCGCCGCCGTGGCGATCGTGCAGGTGAGCGCGGGAGGGGCCGATGTCCGAGGGCGGCGTGTCGATCGATCCGATCTGCGGGAAGCCGGTCGTCGAGGACGACGCCGAGCGGGTCGAGTACAAGCGGCGGATGTACTACTTCTGCTCGCCCCGCTGCCGCGGCCGCTTCGAGCGGCAGGCGGAGCGGATCCACATCGCGGAGCTCGCGCAACTCGGCGCCTTGTTCGCGGAGAAGAAGGCGCACTGGGGAGTCGCCTAGCCGCCGGGGCTCCGCCCGGGCGCGCGCTCCCCCGGTGGGCGCGCTCCACGAGGTCCGGAAGCTCTCGCGCGAACGCCTCCGGCGACGCGGTCCTCCGCGGCGCGCTGCACGACGCGAAGACCTGGATGGAGCTCGCGGAGGTGGTCGGCGCGCCGGGGCGCGGGATCTGATCCTCACGCCGCGCGCACGTCGCGTAGCTTGAGCTGCAGCCGGCGGACGCCGTCCCACTCGTCGAGCCCGACGGTGAAGGCCGCCTCGACGGCGCCGCCGCAGAGCCCGAGCCGGTCCCCCATCCCGAACCCGATCGCGTCGAGCCGCCCGAGCGCGAGCTTGAGGTGCGCGCCGCCCGCCCCCACCGTTCGGGCCCGCGCCGCGGCGCCCCGGAGCGCGAACACGGGCTCCGGGTGTCCGGCGCCGTAGGGGCCGAGGCGGGCGAGATCGACCGCCGCCCGCTCGGAGACGTCGCGCTCCTCCACCCAGCCCTCGATCCGGCAGCGCGGGACGAGGTCCTCCTCGCGCACGTGCGCGAGCGCGTGCGCCTCGAACGCCTCGCGAAACCCGCCGACCCGGTCACGCGCGATCGTGACGCCCGCGGCGTGGCGGTGCCCGCCGAACCGCACGAGGTGCGCCGCGCAGGCCTGGAGCGCGTCGTGGAGGTGGAAGCTCTCGATGGAGCGGCCGCTCCCCTTCCCGTCCGTCTCGCCGAGCGCGACGAGCACCGCAGGCCGGTGGAAGCGCTCCACGATGCGCGACGCGACGATGCCGACGACGCCGGCGTGCCACCCGTCGCGCGCGAGGACGAGGCCGCGCGCCCCGGACCGCACCCGCTCCGCCGCGTCGTGGAGCGCCTCGTCGAGGATGGTCCGCTCGATCTCCTGCCGCGCGAGGTTCTCGCGGTCGAGCTCGCGGGCGAGCGCGTCAGCGCGCTCCGCGTCCGTCTCGAGCAGGAGGCGCACGCCGCGCCCCGCGTCGTCGAGCCGCCCCGCCGCGTTGATCCGCGGCGCGAGCCGGAACCCGACCTGACCCGCTGTCACGTCCGCCCCGTCGGCGATGCCCGCGACCCGCTTCAGCGCGCGGACGCCCGGGCGGCGGCTCCGCGCGAGCACCTCGAGCCCCCAGCGGACCAGGATCCGGTTCGCGCCGACGAGCGGCACGACGTCGGCGACGGTCCCGAGCGCGACGAGATCGAGCGCATCCTTCAGGTTCGGCTCCGGTCGCTCCGCGCCGAACCGGCCGCGCGTGCGCAGCGCCTTCCGGAGCGCCATCGCGAGCGCGAACGTGACGCCCACCGCGGCGAGATCCTTCGAGGGATACCCGCAGCCGGGCTGGTGGGGGTTCAGGATCGCGACGGCCGCCGGGAGGTCCACCGGGACCGTGTGGTGGTCCACCACGACCGTGTCCACGCCGACCGCGGCGGCGGCGCGGACCTCGGGCGCCCCGGTGATCCCGCAGTCGAGCGACACGAGGAGCCGGGCCCCCTGCGCCGCGAGCTTCTCGACCGCCGCGACGTTGAGCCCGTAACCCTCGACGAGCCGGTGAGGCACGTAGGTGACCACCTCGGCGCCGCACGCGCGCAGGAACCCCGCGAGCAGCGCGGTCGAGGTGACGCCGTCGACGTCGTAGTCGCCGTAGAGCGCGATCGACTCTCCCGCCTCGACCGCGCGGACGATGCGCCCGACGGCGGCGTCCATCCCCTTCATCGCGTGCGGGTCGGGCAGGTCCGTGAGCGGCGCCGCGAGGAAGGCCTCGGCATCCGCGCGCTCGGCGAGGCCGCGGCTCGCGAGCACGCGGCCCGCGAGCGGGTGGAGGCCGAGGGCCTGGGCGAGCTGGTCCGCCCGGGCCACGTCCACCTGCGCCTCGATCCACCGCCGCCTCGGTCCGCCGCCCTCCACGTGGTGGACCGGTAGCACGGCCGCCTGACAGGGCCGGCGCGCCTCGCCGCTTTTGACGGATCGGCGGGCTCCGGCGCATCATGCCCGCCGTGCGCGCGCCAGGAGTGGGGCTGGCCGCGGGGAGATCGGATGAAGGTCGCGCTGCAGCTGACCGAGGCGCTCGCCGTCTTCCTCGTCATCTTCTACCTGTACTGCCGCTCGACTGGCCCCGGCCGCGCGGCAAGATCCGCCTCTTCCTCGTCTTCACCGGGATCGCGATCCTCGGGAACTACCTCGGCGTGCCCGTCGTCGGCGGCCAGGCGATCGTGAACGCGCGCGCCGTCGGCGCCACGCTCGCGGGGCTGCTCGGCGGCCCGATCCTCGGCGGGCTCGTCGGCGCGACCGCGGGGCTGCACCGGGTGACGGCGATGAGCGGGATCGCGGCCCTCCCCGGTGCGATCTCCACGACGCTCGAGGGGCTCCTCGCCGGGTTCGTCCACCTCGCGCTCAAGCACCGCCCCGAGCGGCTCATGACTCCGTGGGTCGCGCTCGTCACCACCTTCGTCGGCGAGGCCGTCCACATGGCGATCGTCTACGTCATGTCCGGCCCGCAGGCGGGCGAGATCGTGCGGGCGATCGCCGGGCCCATGGTCATCGCGAACCCCGTCGGCGCGGCGCTGTTCATGATGGTTGTGCTCGAGCGCCAGCGCGACCAGGACCGGGTCGCGGCGATGTCCTCCGCGCGGGCCCTCAAGGTCGCGGAGCGGACGCTGCGCCTGCTCGCGCGCGGCATCGGCCGCGAGACCGCCGGGGAGCTCGCCGCGATCATCAAGGAGGAGACCGGCGTCGGCGCGGTCGGCGTCACCGACACCGAGCGCGTCCTCGGCTGGGCGGGGATGGGGATGGACCACCACCTGCCCGGGAACCCGATCGCCTCACCGTACACGCGCCAGTCGATCGCGGAGAACGCGGTGGTCTTCGCGGACGGGATCCGCCAGACGTACGACTGCACCGTCTCGCCCACGTGCCAGCTCAACTCGATGGTGATCGCGCCCTTGCAGGTGGACGGCGTGGTGGTCGGGACGGTGCAGCTCTTCGAGCCCCGCGACCGGCGCTTTCTCAACATGAACAAGTCGCTCGGCGAGGGCCTCGCGGCGCTCCTCTCGAGCCAGCTGCTCATCGCGCGCTACCAGGAGCAGAAGAGCCTGCTCGTCATGTCCGAGCTGAAGCTCGCGCAAGCGCAGGTGAACCCGCACTTCCTCTTCAACGCGCTCAACACGATCATCGCGATCCTCCGCCGCGACGGCGACCGCGCGCGGGACCTGCTCATCCACCTGTCGAACTTCTTCCGCAAGAACCTGAAGCGCGCGAGCGACGTCTCGACGCTCGCGGAGGAGCTCGAGCACGTGCGGGCCTACCTCGAGATCGAGAAGGCCCGTTTCGAGGGGCGGATCGCCGTCGAGACCGACGTCGATCCCGCCCTCCTGTCGCTGCGGATGCCGGCGTTCACGCTCCAGCCGCTCGTCGAGAACGCCTTCAAGCACGGGCTCTCGGCGAGCCTGGGCGAAGGGCGGGCCACGATCCGCGCCTACCGCCGCGACGGCGCCGCGGTCGTCGAGATCGAGGACAACGCGGGCGCCTGGGTCGAGCCGCGCGAGAAGGCCGGGCTCGGGATGCAGATCGTCGACAAGCGCGTGAAGAACCTCTACGGAGAGAGCTGGGGGCTCTCCGTCACCTGCGTTCCGCAGGAGCTCACGCGCGTCACCGTCCGGCTCCCCTCCGAAGGAGCGGCCGCGTGATCCGCGCCCTCATCGTGGACGACGAGCCGCACGCGCGAGAGGAGCTCGAATCGCTGCTCGACGAGACCGGGGCGTTCGAGATCGTCGGCCGCTGCGCCAACGCGGTCGAGGCGATCCAGGCGATCCGCCGCGACCGGCCCGAGGTCGTGTTCCTCGACATCCAGATGCCCGCGATCTCCGGGTTCGAGCTCCTGTCGATGATCGACGACGCGGACCTGCCCGAGGTCGTGTTCGTGACCGCGCACGACGAGCACGCGCTGCGCGCGTTCGACGAGCGCGCCATCGACTACCTCCTGAAGCCGGTCGGCCGCGACCGGCTCGCGAAGACGGTCGAGCGGCTTCGTCGGCCCCGCCGTCCGGCCCCCGCCGACGCCGGCTACCCCCGCACCGCCATCCGCCGGATCCCGTGCCTCGCCGGCCGCGCCATCAAGCTCGTGGACGTGCCGGACGTCGAGTTCGTCCGCTCGAGCGAGGCCGGCGTGTACGTCGTGACCGCGAAGCACGAGCTCTTCACCGAGCTGACGCTGAAGGTGCTCGAGGAGCGCGCCGCGCTCGTGCGCTGCCACAAGCAGTACGTCGTGAACATCGACCAGGTGGACGAGGTCAGGCTCGAGGAGGGGCTCGCCGTGATCCGGACCCGCTCGGGAAAGAGCGTCCCGGTGAGCCGGCGCCACCTCGCCGGGCTCCGCCGCCTCCTCGAGATTTGATGAACATGAGCCGCCGGCCCACGGCAGCCGCGCCGGTCGCCGCCCGTTCCCGACCGGTCGCGCCGCGGGACAGCCGATCGCCCCCAATTCCCGCGGAGGCGCGCGAGGCCGTGGTCCCCTCGTCGCGCCATGGCCCACGCCCGGGACGTCCGCTCGCTTCCGCCAGCGTATTCTCGCTTCCACGACGCGCTCGCGCGTCTCATCCCGGGCGACCGGCTCCACGCCGATCCGCTCCGGACCTTCGCGTACGGCACCGACGCGAGCTTCTACCGGCTCGTGCCGAAGCTCGTCGTCCAAGTCCGCGACGAGGACGAGGTCCGTGCCGTCCTCGCCGCGGCGCACGGCGAGCGGGTCCCGGTCACGTTCCGTGCCGCCGGGACGAGCCTCTCCGGCCAGGCGGTCACGGACCACGTGCTCGTCGTCCTGGCGGGCGGCTGGCGCGCAGCGACGATCGAAGGCGCGGGGGACCGGATCACCCTCGGCCCGGGCGTCATCGGCGCCGAGGCGAACGCGCTCCTCGCCCCGCACGGGCGCAAGATCGGCCCGGATCCCGCCTCGATCGGCGCCTGCATGATCGGCGGGATCGCCGCGAACAACGCGTCCGGGATGTGCTGCGGCACGGCCCAAAACAGCTACCGGACCGTCGAGAGCATGCGGATCGTCCTCGCCGACGGGACGCTCCTCGACACGTCCGACGCCGAGTCCCGCCGCCGGTTCGCCGCGATCCGTCCGGACGTCCTGCGCGAGCTCGCCGCGATCCGTGACGAGATCGGCGACGATCCCGCGCTCGCCGAGCGGATCCGCTCGAAGTACCGGATCAAGAACACCACCGGTTACTCGCTCAACGCGTTCGTCGACTTCGACGATCCGATCGACATCCTCCTCCACCTC
The DNA here is from genome assembly GCA_036394835.1 of Anaeromyxobacter sp. GTDB lineage: Bacteria > Myxococcota > Myxococcia > Myxococcales > Anaeromyxobacteraceae > Anaeromyxobacter. The sequence goes on from DASWEI010000113.1 coordinate 6,727, forward strand.
ATGATCGGGTCGGAGGGGACGCTCGGGTTCATGTCCGAGCTCACCTACCGGACCGTGGCCGAGCTGCCGCACAAGGCGAGCGCGCTCGTCGCCTTCCCGGACGTAGAGAGCGCCGCGCTCGCGACGATGCGCCTGCGCGATGGGTCGGTCTCGTCCGCCGAGCTCATGGACCGCGCCTCGCTCCGCGCGGTCGAGCGCCGCCCCGGGCTTCCCTCCTGGCTCGCGACGCTCGGCCCCGAGGCCTGCGCGCTCCTCGTCGAGGTGCGCGCCGCGGACCCCGCGACGCTCGCCGCGAGGGTCGCGGACGCGACCGCGCTGCTGCGCGAGGTGCGCACGCTTCTCCCCGTCGTCTTCACGGATCGCAGGGAGGAGACCGAGCGGCTCTGGGACGTGCGGCGCGGGCTCTTCCCCGCGGTCGGCGCGGCCCGGCGGATCGGGACGACCGTGGTCATCGAGGACGTCGCGTTCCAGCTCGAGGACCTCGCCCCCGCGACGGTCGAGCTGCAGCGGCTCATGCGGCGCCACCGCTACTCCGAGGGGATCATCTTCGGGCACGCGCTCGACGGGAACCTGCACTTCGTCTTCACCCAGGACTTCGGGACGCCCGCCGAGGTGGAGCGGTATGCGCGCTTCATGGACGAGGTCTGCTTCCTCGTGGCCCAGAAGTACGAGGGTTCGCTCAAGGGCGAGCACGGCACCGGGCGGAACGTCGCGCCGTTCGTCGAGCTCGAGTGGGGTCCGAAGGCGTACGCCCTCATGCGGCGCGTGAAGCGGGCCCTCGATCCCGACGGGCTCCTCAACCCCGGCGTCCTCATGAACGACGACGCGCGCGCCCACGTCCGCGATCTCAAGCCGCTGCCCGCCGCGCACGAGCTCGTCGACCGCTGCACGGAGTGCGGCTTCTGCGAGCCGCGCTGCCCGTCGAGGGGCCTCTCGCTCTCGCCGCGACAGCGCATCGCCACGCGGCGGGAGCTCGCGCGGCTCACGGCGACGGGCGCCGAGCCCGCCCGTCGCGCCCGCCTCGAGGAGGACTACCGCTACCTCGGGGAGGAGACCTGCGCGACCGACGGGCTCTGCGCGACGGCGTGCCCCGTGGGGATCGACACGGGCGAGCTCACGAAGCGGCTCCGCGCCGACGGACGCGGCGAGAGCGCGCGCGGCGTCGCGCGCCAGGTCGCCGGCCGCTACGCCGGCGCGACCGCCGCCGTGCGCGCCGGCCTGTGCGCCGCCGACGCCGCGCGCGCCGTCGTCGGCGCGACCGCCGTCGCCGCGGTGTCGCGCGGCCTGCACGCCCTCTCGGGCGGGCGGCTCCCGGTGTGGAACGTGGCGGCGCCGCGCGCCGCGGCCCGCGCGGCCTTCGCCGACGTCGCGCCCGAACGCGAGCGGAAGCTCGTCTATTTCCCGAGCTGCGTCGTGCGCGCGATGGGGCCCGCGGCCGGGGATCCCGACGCGCGCGCGCTCTTCGAGGCGACCCTCTCGCTCCTCGACAAGGCGGACTACGGCGTCCTGTTCCCCGCCGGGCTCGACCGGCTCTGCTGCGGGCTCACCTTCGACAGCAAGGGGTTCCCGGAGCTCGGGGACGAGAAGGCCCGCGAGCTCGAGCGGGAGCTGCTCCTCCGCTCGCAGGACGGGGCCCTCCCGGTCCTGTGCGACACGTCGCCGTGCCTAGCGCGGATGCGCAAGACACTCGACCCGCGGCTCAGGCTGTACGAGCCCGCCGAGCTCATCCACGACCTGCTCCTCGAGCGGCTCGCCTTCGTGCAGCGCGAGGACACGGTCGCGCTGCACGTGCCCTGCAGCGCGACGAAGCTCGGGCTCGGGCCGAAGCTCCGCGCCGTCGCCGAGGCGTGCGCCGAGCGCGTCGTCGTCCCCGCCGGGGTGGGCTGCTGCGGCTTCGCTGGCGACCGCGGCTTCACGCACCCCGAGCTCAACGCGTCCGCGCTCGCGGGCCTGCGCGCCGCGCTCCCCGCCGGCTGCACGCGTGGCTACTCGACGAGCCGCACCTGCGAGATCGGCCTCTCGCTGCACGGCGGCATCCCGTACCAGTCGATCGTGTACCTCGTCGATCGCTGCACCGCGCGCCGGGGGCGCGGCGCCGAGCTCGCGCCCTCGCAGGCGGCGGCCGGGCGGGGGTAGCGGTGCGCGGCCTCGCCCCGCTCGCCCCCGCCGCGGCGCCGGTGACGGCGCGGCGCCGACCGGTCACCGGGATCGAACCAGGGATCCCCCCACTGACGTGGTCCAACGGATGCGCCGGGGCCGGTGACCGGGTCGGAAGGAACGCCGGATGAAGCTCCACGAGGCCGGGGACGCGGCCGGAACGTCGACGAGGAGAATGAAGCCATGACCTGGACGCAGAACTATCTGCCGCTCGGAAACCTGTACGTCTCGGCGCTCGTCGCCGCGATCCCCGTCGCCGTCCTGCTCGGCGCGCTCGCGTTCTTCCACGTGAAGGCGCACATCGCCGCGCTGCTCGGGCTGTTGCTCGCGATCGGCATCGCGGTCGGCGTCTACGGCATGCCGCTCTCGATGGCGGGCGCGACGGCCGCCTACGGCGCCGCGTTCGGGCTCCTGCCCATCGGCTGGATCATCCTGAACGCGATCTTCATCTACGACATCACCGTGAAGACGGGGAAGTTCGAGGTCGTGAAGGACACCATCGGCGGGCTCGCCGGCGATCGCCGCATCCAGGTCCTGCTCATCGCCTTCGCGTTCGGCGCGTTCATCGAGGGCGCCGCCGGGTTCGGCACGCCCGTCGCGATCAGCGCGGCGATGCTCATCGGCCTCGGCTTCAAGCCGCTCGCGGCCGCCGGCCTCGCCCTCATCGGTAACACCGCGCCGGTCGCCTACGGCGCGCTCGGCACGCCCATCATCACGCTCGCGAAGGTCACCGGGCTCAACGAGGCGGCGCTCTCGGCGATGGCGGGCCGCCAGCTCCCGCTGTTCTCGCTCCTCGTTCCGTTTTGGCTCGTGTGGGCGATGGCCGGCTTCCGCGGCATGCTCGGCGTCTGGCCGGCCTGCCTCGTCGCGGGCCTGTCGTTCGCGATCCCGCAGTTCGTCATCTCGAACTTCATCGGGCCGAACCTCGTCGACATCATCGCGGCGGCCTCCTGCATCGTCTCCACCTACCTCTTCCTCAAGGTCTGGCAGCCGAAGGAGGAGTGGCGCTTCCCCGAGGAGCGCGACCAGGCAGCGACGCCGATCGCCGGTCAGCGCAAGTCCGTCGGCGCCGCCGCCGCCTTCCGCAAGCACGCCTTCGGCGACGCGTTCATGGGCTGGATGCCGTGGATCGTCCTCTCCGTCTTCGTCTTCATCTGGGGCCAGCCGGCGGTGAAGACCTGGATGAACGGGCTCTTCAACCCGACGTTCGAGGTGCCGTTCCTCCATAACCTCGTGCTGAAGGCGCCCCCGGTCGCGGCGAAGCTCGTCCCCGAGGGGGCGAAGTTCAGCCTGAACCTCCTCTCCGCGACCGGCACCGGCCTCATGCTCGCCGGGATCGTGGCGGGCCTGTGGCTGAAGCTCTCGCCCGTGGCGCTCGCGAAGACCTACCTCGGCACGCTGAAGCGGGTGCGGTTCTCGCTGCTCACCATCGCGGCGATGCTCGCCCTCGGCTTCACGACGCGCTACTCGGGCTCCGACTCGACGATGGGGCTCGCCTTCGCCTCGACCGGCGTCCTCTTCCCGTTCTTCTCTCCACTCCTCGGCTGGCTCGGCGTCGCGCTGACCGGCTCCGACACCTCCTCGAACGTGCTCTTCGGGAACCTGCAGGTGGTCTCCGCGCAGCAGATCGGGATGAACCCCATCCTCGCGGCGGCCGCGAACAGCTCGGGGGGCGTCATGGGCAAGATGATCGACGCGCAGAGCATCGTCGTCGCCTCGGTGGCGACGGGGCAGGACGGCCACGAGGGCTCGATCCTGCGCTACGTGTTCTGGCACTCGCTCGCGCTCGCCTGCCTCGTCGGCGTCGTCGTGCTGGCGCAGGCGTACTGGCTCACCTGGATGGTGCCGAAGTAGCCGCGCGCGGCGGAGGAGGCGGACCATGCTCGAGCTCTTCAGGGCTAAGGCGGAGGCGGTGAGGGCCGAGGTCCTCCGGGTCCCCTCCCCCGCCGCGGCGGTGGACGCGATCACGACCGTGCTCGAGCAGGAGCGCGTCGAGGATGTGCCGGGTGGGCGCGCCGTCTGGTGCGAGGGCCGGATCCTCCAGGGGACCCTCGACCGCGACGCGCTCGCCCGGCGCTTTCCCGGCCTCTCCTTCGAGGTGACGAAGGAGCGCGCGTCCCGGAGCCGGGTCGGGGTCACGGAGTTCGACTGGGCGCTCGCGGCGACCGGCACGCTCGCGCAGGACGCGACCGACCCGCGGCTCCGGCTCGCCTCGATGCTCACCGAGACGCACGTGGCGCTCTTCCGGACCGCCACGCTCCTGCCGGATCTCGAGTGCCTGCTCGCCCGCGTGGACCCGCGCCACGCCCGGTACCTCGCCTGCGTGACGGGGCCGAGCCGCACCGCGGACATCGAGCGGGTGCTCACGATCGGCGTCCACGGGCCGAGACGGCTCGTGATCGTCGCGGTGGACTGACGAAGGCGAGGTGGACCATGGCGGCCCCGGAGATCAAGCGGCGCATCGCCGACGCGCTCGAGAACGGCCAGCTGGCGGGCGCGCTCGGGCGCTTCAACGAGGCGTACGTCGCCTCCCGCGCGCGCGCCTACGATGGGATCGACTTCGAGGCGCTGCGCGACCGGCTCGTCGCCATCAAGGATCGCGCGGCGGGACGCCTCGAGGCGCTCGCCCAGCAGTTCGAGGCGCAGGCGACGCAGGCGGGCGCGCGGGTCTTCCGCACCTCGGACCCGGAGGAGGTGCGCGGCTACGTGCTCCGCCTGTGCAAGGAGCGGGGCGTCCGTCGCGTCGCCAAGTCGAAGTCGATGGCGACCGAGGAGATCCACCTCAACGCCTACCTCCAGAAGGAGGGGATCCGCGTCGCGGAGACCGACCTCGGCGAGTGGATCGTGCAGCTCGCCGGCCAGCGCCCGTCGCACATGGTGATGCCCGCGATCCACCTGTCGAAGGAGCAGGTCGCGGACCTCTTCTCGCGCGAGGTGAAGGAGACGCTCTCCGCGGACATCCCGAAGCTCGTCGAGGTGGCGCGCCGCGAGCTGCGCGAGGAGTTCCTCGGCGCCGAGCTCGGCATCACCGGCGCCAACGTCGCGGTCGCCGAGACCGGGACGCTCGTCGTCGTCACGAACGAGGGGAACGCCCGGCTCGTCTCGACGCTGCCACCGATCCACGTCGTCGTGGTCGGCGTCGAGAAGCTCGTCGAGCGGTTCTCGGATGTCGAGCCGATCCTGCGGGCGCTGCCGCGGAGCGCGACCGGCCAGCTCCTCACGAGCTACGTCTCGATGTTCACCGGGCCCGCGCCCGGCGTCGACGGCGCGCCGAAGGAGCTGCACGTCATCCTCGTCGACAACAAGCGCAGCGAGATGGCGAAGGACCCGCACTTCGCGCAGGCGCTCCGCTGCGTCCGCTGCGCGTCCTGCGTGAACGTGTGCCCCGTCTACCGGCTCCTCGGCGGCCACGTGTTCGGCGGCGTCTACACCGGCGGGATCGGCGCGATCCTCGCCGCCTGGTTCGACGCGCTCGACGCGTCGAAGGACATCCAGTCGCTCTGCATCCAGTGCGGCGCGTGCACGCAGGTCTGCCCGACGCGGATCGACATCCCGGGGCTCATCGTCGAGCTGCGGGGCAAGCTCGTGCGCGAGCGAGGCCAGTCCTTCCTCCAGAAGACCGCCTTCCGGGTCGTCAACGACCGGCGGCTCTTCCACGGCATGCTGCGCGCCGCGTCGAAGGCGCAGCGGCCGTTCGCGAAGGGCGGCATGATCCGCCACCTGCCGCTCTTCCTCTCGGGGATGACGAACGACCGCTCGCTCCCGGCGATCGCCGACGAGCCGCTGCGCGACCGGTTCCGCTCGCTGCCGCAGGCCGCCGCCCCGCGCGACCGCGCCGCGCTCTACGCGGGCTGCCTCATCGACTTCGCCTACCCGCAGACGGGCGAGGCGGTCGCGCGGGCGTTGCGGACCGCGGGGGTCGAGGTCGTTTTCCCCGAGGGCCAGACCTGCTGCGGCGCTCCGGCGCGCTACGCCGGCGCCTTCGACGTCGCCGCGCAGAACGCGATGGACAACATCGCGGCGCTCGAGGGCGCCGACGCGCGCTGGATCGTGTCCGCCTGCCCCACCTGCACGGTCGCGCTCCGGTACGACCTCGCCTCGACGCTCCGCGCGCAGGGGCACGAGGACTGGGCGCGGCGCGCCGAGGCCCTCGCGCCGAAGGTCCGGGACTTCTCCTCGCTCGTGGCCGAGCTCGTCGACGAGGGGCGCCTCGCGCTCGCGCCGCTCGCGGAGCCCGCGACGGTGACCTACCACGACTCCTGCCACCTGAAGCGCAAGCTCGGCGCGCACGTGCCGCCGCGGCGCCTCCTGCGCGCCTCGGGACACGTCGTCGAGGAGATGGCGGAGAGCGACACCTGCTGCGGGATGGGCGGAAGCTACTCGCTCAAGTTCCCCGAGATCAGCCGGCCCATCCTCGCGCGCAAGCTCGAGAACGTGCGAAGGACGGGGGCGGCGGTGGTGGCGATGGACTGCCCGGGCTGCCAGATGCAGATCGGCGGCGGGCTCGATCGCGCCGGCGATTCCGTGGCCGCGCGCCATGTCGCGGAGCTCGTCGCGCCGAGGCTCCTGCCCGGGCCCGAGGCCGGCTCGAAGAAGCGGTAGCTCGGCACGCTCGCAGAGCCGCAGCGAAGCCGGCCGGGGCGCCGCTGGCGCCGCATCGCGGAGGCGCCACGCTCTTCCGATCGTGCGCGCGCGGCTCGAGGCGCCGTTCTGCGCCGTGAGGACTGTGTGAGCGCGCGCAGGCGCTTCAGCGCTCTGCGCGCGCGAGTTCCGCAACGGCGCCCGGTCCGCTCTCGTCGCGCGCGACGATCGCAGAACGACCGCCGGAGCGCCTGCGGCGACGCGGTGCCCCGGCTGGCGGCAGCGGCTCGTTCCAGCAGGCGCCGCGAGAGAGCCCCCTCACCCCACCCTCTCCCCCGAGGGGCCCGAGTGGCAGAGGGAGGGCGACGAGGACCGGCGGAAACGCCGCAGCAAATCGAAGGACCCCGCCGCCTCTCGGCGACGGGGCCCTGAGCTTCCCGCCGGCGGTGTCGCCGGGCTACTTGGTCGCGCGCGCCGCGGGCTC
>DASWEI010000114.1:0-25258 GCA_036394835.1 Anaeromyxobacter sp.
GATCCTTCGCTACTGCGGGTAGTCGAGCGCCTCGGGGATCATGACGCGCGAGACCGCCTCGGCGGCGCGGTCCTTCGCGAGCATCGCGCCGGTGAGGCAGCCGTCGAGCTTCACCCGGAGCGTCCTGAAGTCGGTGATGCCCCGGCACGACGCGCAGGGGCCCTCCTTGTCCGGGTGGCCGCCGTCGTCGAGCGCCTCCTTCGCGCAGCCGGCGAGCCCCGGGACGATCCCCTCGAGCGCGTCGAGCTCGGTGGCGCTCCAGCAGGCGCGCCGCCCCTCTTCGTCCCAGGCCGGGTGGCGGTTGTAGCCGTGGACGAGCTCGGCGCAGATCCGCGCGACCTCGCCCGCGGCGCGCGAGGCCTGCACGTGGCAGAGGTCGGCGAAGAAGCGCGCGGTGCCGGGGAGCGCGTCGCCGAGCACCGGGCCGCCCTCCTCGGCGAGCTTCACGGTGTCGAGGATCTGGAGGCGCGGGCCCATGAGCCAGGCGAGCGCATCCGCGAGCTTGAAGGTCACGCCCTGGCGCGGCGAGTGGTAGAGCCGCTGCCCGTCGGCGTCGGTCGCGTCCGCGAGGTGGCGGTAGCTCCAGAGCCACAGCTCGAACGCGGAGGCGAGCGCGCAGGCGCCCGTGCCGGGGTGGACCGCGGCGACGTGGCGGAGCTCGCGGACCCAGGACTTCATGAGCGCGAGGAAGAGCGGCGAGGTCATGGTGACCGAGAGCTGCCGGCGCTGCACCGCCTCCGGCCCCTCGTAGGTCGCCTCGAGCTGCGCGTCCATCCACTTCTTCCCGAGGAAGCCCGGGCAGTCCTCGGTGATGCCGTACCCTCCCATGAGCGACACGGCCTCGCGCATGATCGTCGCGCCGTGGCCGGTGTTCCAGAGCTTCGCCGCGGGGCAGAGCACGTTCGCCTGCGCGTCGAGGAGGGCGAAGCGGACCATCTCGTCCGCCTCGAGCTCGGCGACGCGCGCGTTCTCCTTGTCGCCGCGGGGATGGCCGCGGAGCTCGAGCAGCTCGAGCGCCCGCTGCTGCACCGCCTTCGTCCACTTCATCTCCGCCTTCATGCCGGAGACGCCCTGCTCGGCGAGGACCGCGTCCTTGCGCCGCTCGACCGGGTCGAGCTCGTCGAAGACCCGCGCCGCCCCGAACCCGAGCGCCGCCGCGGCCTCGCCCGTCGCCCAGATCTCGACGAGGCGGTGGAGCGCGTCCTCGCGCTGCTGGATGCCGAGCTCGTAGCGGACGGAGCCGGGCACCGCCTGCTCGGCCCCGCGGAAGCGCGAGCGCTGGTAGCGGATGATCGGCTCGACCGCGCTGAGGAGCTTCGCCGCGGTCATGACGCCGACGGTGACGCGGGTGCGCTTGAAGACCGCCTCGATCACGGTGGAGTGATCGAAGTTCGGGACGATGACGCCGTCCTTCACCGTGTAGCCGCCGACGATGCGCGAGGCCGGGATCTCGAGGTTGAAGATCGGATCGTTCGTGGACGACAGCTGGTGGACGAGCTTCTTCGTCGGCGTGCCGCGGTCGAACGTGCCCGGGTCGGTCTCCTCCAGGATCACCATGCAGCTCCCCTTGATGCGGGGATCGCCGGAGTCCACGGCGGCGGTGACGAAGTTCGCGAAGCCCATGTTGGTGATGAAGCGGCCGCGCTTCTCGACCCGAAGGACGGGCTCCTCGCCATCCTTCCAGCGGACGACGCGCACGCGCCCGGAGAGCATGCCCGTGTCGACGCCGACGTACGGGATGGGCTCGGTGAGCGCGAAGGCGGCGCGCCAGGGCTTGCGGTCCTCTCCCGGCTTCGCGGGCGCCGCGAGGCTCATGTAGTGGCGCGCCTGCTCGGGCGTGCCCTTCTCGTGGATAGGGGAGAGCCCGAGGAAGCCGGCGAGCGCGCCGGTCGCGGCGCCACCGTCTACCCAGGCGAGCTCGAACGCGGTGAGGGCGAGCGCGAGGTTCTTCGGGCCGGTGATGAACCCGCCCTCTTCCGGCTCCATGAACGCCCCGGTGATTCCGGACGCGTCGTAGTGAGCGAGCAGCTCGTTCTTCTCCGCGCTCCAGTCGTGATCGTTCCAGCCGCCGCCCGCCGCGAGCCGCGCGACCGGTCCGCGCGCGACGCCGCGGGTGGACTGCACGAGCATCTGCAGGTCGTAACGCTCCGCGAACCTCCACATGATCTGGCGGACGTCGTCTCCGGGAAGAGTCCGGAGGAGCTCCTGCATCGACTCGGTGGCGGCGGTGGGCATGGGACTCCCGCGGTGAGCTGCGCGCGTGCGCGCGGCGCTGTGGATTGGGCAACCCCTCGGGATGCCTGGAGGACGCGAACGGTAGCAGAGGCTGCGCCACCGTCAATCCGGCCCAGGTCAACTGCACCTGCGACACGAGGCCGCGCCCCATAAGAGGGGGTGGTCCGCGCCTCGGCCGGGAGCCTCCAGATCCGAGCTCAGGCGAACTCGGCGACGACCGGCGCGTGATCGCTCGTACCGAAGTCGGCGAGGACCGCGCAGCGACGGGTGCGAGCCGCGATCGGCGGCGACGCGAGCACGTAGTCGATCCGCCACCCGATGTTCCGCTGCCGGAGGTTGCGCCACGGCGCCCAGTAGGTGAACAGCCCCTCGTTCGCGGGGTCGACCGCACGGCCGACATCGACGAGCCCGTGCCCGAGCGTCGCCTCAAGGAGCGCCCGCTCCTCCGGGCGCTGACCGATCGCGCCGAGCTTGCGCTCCTTCGCGTGCACGTCGAGGTCGGTGCGCGCGACGTTGAGGTCGCCCGCCAGCACGAGCGTCCGCCCGGCGGCCGAGAGCTCCGCCGCCCAACGCTCCATCGCCTCGAGGAAACGAAGCTTCGCCGCGAAGTCCTTGCCGCCGTTCGGCACGTAGACCGAGGCGATCGTCGCTCCGCCGACCTCCACCGACGCGATCCGCGTCTCCATGTCGAAGGGGGGGTGCACGAACGCCGGGCGCTCGGGCGCGAGCTCGCGCCGCACGTGGAGCGCCACGCCGGAGTAGGCCGTCTCGCCGTGCCACAGGCACCAGTAGCCGTCGAGCTCGCAGAGCGTCGCGGGCACACGCGCAGGCGGCGCCTTGATCTCCTGGAGACAGAGCACGTCGGGCCGCTCGCGGGCGACGAGCTCCAGCACCTGCGCCTCGCGAGCGCGGATGCCGTTCACGTTCCAGGTCGTGACCTTCATCGCGGTTCTCGCGCCTGTCTCTAAGCAAAGCGGAGGTTTCCGCACATCGGACGGGTGGGGGGCCGTTTAGGCCCCGGGCCTCCCGCGTACTACAATCGTGGGACAGAAGAGGCGTCCCCGGCGTGGGGGAGGGACGACGATCGTGAGCGACACGAGCACAGGTGCGCCGAATCCGGCGCTGGACCTCCGGGTTCCTCCGGAGTGGGACGCCGTCAAGGCGGCGTGGGCGCCGTGCCGCGCGATGCTCGCCGGGACGGGGCTCGACGAGGACGAAGCGTACCAGCTCGCCATGGTGGCGCAGGAGCTCCTCGAGAACGCGGTGAAGTACGGCGCGTTCCGCAGGGGCGAGGCGATCGCGCTCGGGGTGCGCGTCGCTCCGCAGGACGTCACCATCGAGGTACGCAGCCGCGTGGGGGTGGACGACGCGCACCTGCGCCGGTTCGACCAGGTGATCCAGTGGATCCGCGGGTTCCAGGATCCGTTCGAGGCCTACGTCGAGCGGCTGAAGCTCGTCTCGGCGCGGCCGTACGCGCACGGCGAGAGCGGGCTCGGCCTCACGCGCATCGCGTACGAGGGGCGCTGCGCGATCGACTTCTTCGTGGACGAGGGAAGCATTCTCGCGGTCTCGGCGGTCTACCGTCGCGACGGGGAGGGTACATGAGCGTGGTCGTGAAGCAGTACATGGAAGGCGAGCTGACACTCGAGCTGTCGCGGGAGCCCGGCGAGCTCCGCCTCGCGTGGAAAGGGAAGAGCGCGGATCGCGAGCCGGGGCGGTTCCTCATGCCGGTCCTCGCCGAGGCGCTCGAGCGGGCGAAGGCGGAGGGGCTCGCGCTCGCGCTCGACTTCACCGGGCTCGACTACATGAACTCGTCGACCTTCACGCCCGTCGTGAAGGCGCTCGACGAGTCGCGGCGGCTCGCGGTTCCCGTCGTCCTCGAGTACAGCCTCACCCGTAAGTGGCAGGCGCTCTCGTTCAGCGCGCTCCGCACCTTCGAGACCCTGGATGGCCGGATCAAGGTCCGCGGTAAGTGAGCTCGCGGCCGCGGCCGAGCCGCGGCTCGCCGGGCACGTCGAGCACGAGGGGCGCCCCCTCGCGCTGACGGTGACCTGCGCGAGCCGCCTCGCGCTCGCGGCGGACTTCGGCGCCGTCCGGATCGCGGACGGGGTCGTGTTTCCGTGGCTCGACGTCGAGGTGGACGGCGGCCCGGTCCGGCTCGGCCGCTGCCGCTTCGCGGCGCTCGCCGGCGATCGCCGGGCGCAGGGTCGCCTCGTCTTCCTCGACGACGTCTACGACTGCCGCACCCTCGTGCTCGAAGGGCGCTTCACGGACCTGCGCGGCTTCTTCCGGAACCTCCCGCTCGTCATCGCCCAGCGCGAGCGCATCCGCCCGGAGTTCGAGCGCTGGGTGGCGGCGCTCGTGTACGACCTCTCCGTCCACCGCCGCTTCTTCGACGACCAGGACCGCCTGATCGACGAGGAGCCGGCCGACGTCGCCGCCGCGGCGCGCGCCGCGCTCGTCGCGGGCGAGGGGGGACGCTTCCTCTCCTTCCTCGACCAGAAGGATCGGGAGCTCGACGCGCTCGTCGCCGGGTTCACGAAGGAGGAGCACGAGCGGCACGGGTTCTACCTGCGCCGGATGGCATGGCACTTCATCCTCGGGTCGGAGATCCACCGGCGCACGAACCTCAAGCCGCGCGGCTACGCGGGCGACGCCGAGATGATGCGGCTCATCTACGAGCACCGGTCGGCGGGCCATCACGCCTTCGATCGCTTGCTGCACCAGCACGCGGTGTCGAAGCCGAGCGCCGAGGCGGTGCGCGCGCGGCGGCGGCTCGTCGCGGGCCTGTTGCGCGAGGTCGACGCCGGCTTCGGCCACCCCACGCCGTTCCGGTTCCTTTCCGTCGCGTCCGGGCCGGCATTCGAGCTGCGCGACGTCTACCTCGCGGCCGGCGACGCGCGCCGGCTCGAGTGCACGCTGCTCGACCAGGATCCGCAGGCGCTCGAGGCGGCGCGCGCGTCGATCTCCGCGGTCGAGGCGGATCACGGGCCCCTGCGCGCCACCGCGGTCACCGAGTCCGTCCGCACGATGCTGCGCGACCGAGGTCTGCGCGAGCGGCTCGGTCGGTTCCACTACGTCTACTCGATGGGGCTCTTCGACTACCTCACCCCGCCGGTCGCGCGGGCGGTGCTCTCCCGACTGTTCGACCTGCTCGAGCCGGGTGGCTCCCTCGTGGTCGGCAACTTCCACGTCGCGAACCGCAGCCGCGTGTATATGGACTACTGGATGGACTGGCCGCTCTACTACCGATCCGAGGCAAGCTTCCTCGCGATCGCGGAGGGGCTCCCGGCGAGGACCACCGTGACGTTCGACCCCACCGGGTGTCAGATGTTCCTGCGGCTCGATCGTCCGACCTGACCGAATGGATAGCGCGCGGCGCAAACTCCCCGAGCTGACCGGCGACCTCCAGGTGGCGTTCGAGGCGTATCGCGAGGGGCTCGTTCACTCTTGGTCCCAGACACTCTCGGTCCTCGGTTTCTCGCTCAACGCGCTCTTCCTCCTGCTCGACATCGTGATCGTGCCGTCCGAGCTGCTCGGGCGCTTCGCGATGTACCGCGCGCTCGTGACCGCGGCGATGCTCGTGCAGTACTTCATCCTGCGCCGGACGCGGCCGGGGCGCTGGTCGATTCTGCCCGGCTACGTCGCGAGCGCGCTCTTCGCGGTCATGATCTCGCAGATGACGGTGGACCTCGGCGGGTTCGGGTCGGCCTACTACGCCGGCCTGAACCTCGTCATCGTCGGCGTGGACGTGCTCCTGCCGTGGAAGCCCATCCACTCGCTCGTGAACGGGCTCGCCGTCCTCGGCACCTACGTCTTCATGAACGCCGCGTTCGGCGGCCGGTTCGAGCCCGCCGCGATCGTGTCGAACCTCTACTTCATGGGCTCGACCGTCGTGATCTCCGTCGCCATCAGCCACGTCCGCCACCGGCTCATCGCGAGCGAGTTCGCGCTCCGTGCCGAGCTCGTGCAGGCGAACGCGGACCTCGACCGGTCCCGGCTCGAGCTCAAGACGGCGCGCGACGCGCTCTGGGGGGAGATGGAGGTCGCGAAGCGGATCCAGACCTCGCTCCTGCCGGAGAACCGCCACGTCGGCAGCTACGACGTGGCCGCGCGGATGCTCCCCGCCGCAGAGGTGGGCGGCGACTACTACGACATCATCCAGGCCGGCGAGGACCGCGACTGGATCGCGATCGGAGACGTCTCGGGCCACGGTGTCGAGTCCGGGCTCGTCATGATGATGACGCAGACGAGCATCATGTCGCTCGTCCACGAGAACCCGCTGCTCTCGCCCGCGGACGTCTTCCATGCCGTGAACGACGTGCTGCTCGAGAACATCTCGCGCCTGCGCGCCGCGCGGTACATGACGCTCAACGTCGTGCGGCTCGCCGAGAGCGGGCTCACCCTCGCCGGAAAGCACCAGGACGTGCTCGTGTGGCGCCGGGGGATGCGGCGGGTCGAGACGGTGGTGAACGACGGGTGCTGGATCGGCGTCGTGGACGACACCCGCGGCCACGTCGCGGACCAGGTCGTGCCGATGGAGGAGGGGGACCTCGCGCTCTTCTTCACGGACGGCGCCACCGAGGCGATGAACGGCGTGGGCGAGATGTTCGGCGAGGAGCGGCTCGCCGCCGCGCTCGCCGAGGTCGCCGAGCAGCCGCTCGACGAGGCGCTCGAGGTCCTCTTCGCGCGCGTCGCGGCGTTCCGGGCCGTGCAGCACGACGACGTGACGATGATGCTCGTGCGCCGCGCGCCCGACGCCGTCGCGCGCCGCAGCCAGGCCGCCGTGGTCGCGGGGACGACCGCGCGCTAGCCCTGGCTCTCGAGGAACCGCAACGTCGGTCCCGACCCGGGTGCCTCGAGCGGGCGGAGCGCACGCCGGAGCGCGTCGAAGGAGAGCGCCTGCCAGCGCTGCCGCGCGTCGTAGACGATCTCGAGGGGGACGCCCGCTTCCTGCGCGCCGCGCACGAACTGTAGGAGCGCCGCGATGGTCGAGGAGTTGAAGTACTCGAGCCCCTCGAAGTGGAGCGCGAGGACGACCCCGTCCGTCCGCGCGGCCTCGAGGGCCCGCGCGAAGACCGGGGCGAGCACCTTCCCCGGGTCGCGGCTGGCGCTCCGGCCGGAGAAGGCGAGGGAGAGCGTCGCCGGGCCGACCCGCTCGAGTCGCGCGGTGAGATCGTCGAGAACGAGCTCCTCCATCGGTCGGACCCTCGGAGTGGGAGGGAAGCATAACCGCGCGTCGTCCCAGGTGCGCATTTCCTGCCCTGCGGTTAGACTCGCCCGACCTCCGGAGGCCCCGAATGTCGAAGCTCCTTCTCCCCGCCCTCGTGCTCGCGCTCGCGCTCGCTGACACCGCCCGCGCCGAAGGTGCCGCGCAGCCCGCGCCGGCCGCGAAGGCCGCGAAGGCCGCGGGCCCGAAGGGCGCGAAGGCGAAGAAGGCCGACCAGGCGAAGAAGGCCACGAAGCCCGCCGGCGAACCCGCCGAGAACGCCGCCGTGAAGCCCGCGGACGCGAAGGACACGAAGGCCGAGAAGCCGTGCGAGCCGGTGAAGCCCTGCCCGATCGATTGATCCGATGACCCGTCGCCCCGCCCTGCTCGTCGCCGCGGCGCTCGCCGCGGTCGGGTTCGTCCTCGCCGTCGTGCTCGCGCGCCAGCACGCGCAGGCGCACGCCGGCATCGTCAGCTTCTGCTCGATCAACGAGTACTTGAACTGCGACCGGGTGGCGACGAGCCGCTTCTCCGTCGTGCTCGGCCTCCCGGTCGCCGTCTGGGGCATGCTCGGCTACGGCCTCGCCCTCCTGCTCGCGCTCGCGGGCCTGAGGCCGGATCGCCGCCGCGAGGTCTGGCCCGCCGGCCTGCTCCTCCTCGTCGCCGGCGCCGCCGTGGCGGCCGCGGTCGCGCTCGCGGTGATCTCCGAGGTCGTGATCGGTGCGCTCTGCCTCTTGTGCGCCGCCTCGTGGGCCACCTCCTTCGGGCTCTTCGCCGCGGCGTGGCGCGCCTGCCGTCCGGAGGGCGTCCTGCGCGCGGTGCGCGGCGACCTGGCGGTCCTCCGCGACCGGCCGCTCCGGACGCTGGTCGTGTTCCTCGCGGCGCTCGCGGTCGTGTTCCTCGTCGCGACCGTCTTCCCGCGCTACTGGGCCCGGCCGCCGAAGGGAACGGCGGCGGTCTCCGGCGGGACGACCGGCGGCGGCGCCGCGACCGGCAGCCCCGCCGTCGCACCCCCGCACGGGCCGATCGTCGTCGTCGAGTTCAGCGACTACGAGTGCCCGTTCTGCGCGCTCGCCCATGAGCAGACGAAGGCGCTCCTCGCGAAGCGCCCGGACGTCCTGCTCGTCCGGCGCCAGTTCCCGCTCGACTCCGACTGCAACCCAGCGGTGACGCGGCGGATGCACCCGCAGGCCTGCGCCCTCGCCCGCGCCGGGATCTGCGCGGAGTCCCAGGGGCGGCTCGAGCCGATGGACGACGCGCTCTTCAAGAACCAGAAGGCGGGGCGCCCCGTCGAGGAGCTCGCGACGGCGGTCGGCCTCGACCTCCCGCGGTTCCGCGCCTGCCTCGCATCGCAGGAGACCGAGCTCCGGCTCCGCTCCGACATCGAGGCTGGCGTGCGGGCCGGGCTGAAGGCGACCCCGACCTTCGTCGTCGGCGGCCAGGCGCACGCCGGGCTGCTCACGCCGGACGTGCTCCCGCCGCCGCGCGCGCCCGGGATCGCCGGGCAGTAGCTCACGCCTCCCCGCGCAGCTTTCGCCAGAGCGTCGTCCGCCCGATCCCGAGCCGGCGGGCTGCCTCGAGCTGGTTCCCGCCCGAGTCGGAGAGGACGCGGAGCACGTGCGCGCGCTCGTCGGCGCGCCGCACCCCGCGCAGCCCCTCGCCGTCCGCGCCGCGCCGCGGCCGCTTCGCGAAGAGCTCGGGGATGACGGCGCGCAGCTCGTCCTCGTCCGGCCCCTCGTCGCCGGCCGCTCCGAAGAGGACCGCCACGCGCTCGAGGACGTTCTCGAGCTCGCGCACGTTGCCCGGCCAGGCGTGCCCGGCGAGGCGCGGCGCGATGGCCGCGAGGGCGCGCTCCTGGGTGCGGTCGCCGGCGGCGCCGTGGCGCGCGAGAGCGGCGGAGAGGAGGTGCGCGGCGAGCCGCGGGACGTCCTCGCGGCGGTCCACGAGCGCCGGGAGGTGGAGCCGCAGGATCGCGAGCCGGTAGTAGAGGTCCTCGCGGAAGGCCCCCTGCTCGACGCGCGCCTCGAGCTCCCGGTTCGTCGCGGCGACGACGCGCACGTCCACCGGCGTCGGATCGTTGCCGCCGAGCCGCAGCACCTCGCGCTGCTGGAGGACGCGCAGGAGGCGCGTCTGGAGCGGCGCGGGCATGTCGCCGATCTCGTCGAGGAAGATCGTGCCGGTGTGCGCCGCCTCGAATAGGCCCGGCTTGCCGCCTCGACGGGAGCCGGTGAACGCGCCCTCCTCGTAGCCGAAGAGCTCGGACTCGAGCAGCGTCTCGGGCAGCGCGGCGCAGTTCACCGCGACAAACGGCCGATCGCGCCGCGCGCTCGCGAGGTGGATCCCCTGCGCGAAGAGCTCCTTGCCGGTGCCGCTCGCGCCCGTGACGAGCACGGTCGCGTCAGTGCGCGCGAAGCGGGCGGCGAGATCGCGGGCGCGCCGGATCGCGGGCGAGTCGCCGACGACGTCGCCGAGCGCGTGGGTCGCGACGAAGCGGCGGGGGCGGTGCTGGGAGCGCAGCGACCGGTCCACGCGCTCGATGGCGGTCGCGTCGGTGGAGGTGACGACCGCGCCCGTCGGGACTCCCTGCGCCCGGAGCGGGATCCGGTTCGTGACGAGCGTGCGCGAGCCGACGCGCGCGATCTGCTCGAGCTCCGCCTGCCCCGTCTCGAGGACGCGCGCGAGGGCGAGCGCGGGCGCCACCTCCGACAGCCGCCTGCCGATCGCCTTCTCCGGCGTGGTCCCGAGGAGCCGCGCCATCGCCGGGTTGATCGCCTCGATGCGCTCGTCGAGGTCCACCGCGGCGACGCCCTCGTCGAGGTGGGCGAGGATCGCGTCGAGCCGGGCGCGGCGCGCCTCCTCCGCCCGCGCGACCCGCGCGATCTCGATGGCGCGGCCGAGCGCCTCGCGCACCGCGCTCTGCGAGTGAAGGAAGACGCCGCGGAGCCCCACCCGCTCGGCGATGTCGGTGACGGCCGACGGGCCGACGACCACCTCGATGCCGCGGGCGGCGAGATCCCTCACGGCGCCCTCGGCGTCCGCGAGCGTCTCGTAGGCGCGCGCCTCGATGTGCAGCCCGTACAGCTCCTTGAACTGGGCGAGCTCGTGCGGGACCTGCCCGAAGGTGACGATGCCGACGCGCTCCGAGAGCAGTCGCGCCATCGCGAGGGCGCGGAGCACGTCGAAGCCGGTGGGGGTGATGAGCGCGACCGGCACCGCAGCGTGCTTGCGCAGGTAGGTGCCGTTCGCGCCGGCGGAGACGAAGACGTCCACCTCCTCGCCCGCGCGCACGAGCTCGCGCGCGGTCTCGACCGCCTCGTCGAACCCCTTGTCGAAGACGCGGATCTCGGCGACCGCGGCGAACTCGGGCACGACGCTCTCGAGCAGCCCGTTCAGCCGGGACATGCTGAACGCCCACACGATGGGCTTGCGGTCACGCGGTCCGGTCATCGTTCCAGCATCGAAACAGGTTCGTTCCAGGAATGGAAGGGGGCGGCAGGTGGTCGCAGGATTCCCCAATCCTTCCGGGGTGGCCCACCGCTTGCTCTTGGGCCGTGCCGTGCAGACGACGACGCTCCAACCGACGCCGCCGGCCCGCGTGCTGCGGCGCTACGCGAACCGCAAGATCTACGATCCCGAGCAGTCACGGTACGTGAACCATGCCGAGATCGCCGCCCTCGTCCGCGCCGGCGCGAACGTGCGGGTGCTCGATCGCCGCACCGCCCGCGACGTCACCCGCCTCGCGCTCGTCCGGATCCTCTCGCTCGAGGAGGGCGGGAGCGCCGGAGCGCGCGACGAGGCGCTCTTCGAGCTTCTGCGCGCCGCCTCGGGGCAGGCGCCCCCGCCGTCCGTTGAGCGCGGCGAGCGGTGGGCGCCCCCCGAGGCGGCCGCGCGGGTCATGGACGGGCTCCTCTCGCATGGCCAGCGCGGCGCCTTCGTCGCCCGCGGCTGGCTCGCGGGGCAGGTGGCCGCGTTCGCGCGGCTCGAGGAACGGGCCCGCTCGCGCGGCGAGGCGGCCGCGGCGGCGGTCGGCGCGCTCCTTTCGGTAAAGGGCCAGCTCGAGCGGATCGCGCGCCGCCTCGACGCGGTGGAGGAGCGGCTGCGCGAGGTGGAGGGACGATGAAGATCCACGAGTACCAGGCGAAGGAGCTGCTCCGCGGGTTCGGGGCGGCGGTTCCGCACGGGCACCTCGCGCTCACGCCGCTCGAGGCGGAGGGGGCGTTCCGCCAGCTCGGCGGCGGGCTCGCGGTCGTGAAGGCGCAGATCCACGCCGGCGGCCGCGGGAAGGGGGGCGGCGTGAAGCTCGCCCGCTCGCCGGAGGAGGCGCACCAGCACGCGGCGGCGATGCTCGGGATGACGCTGCGCACGCCGCAGACCGGCCCGGAGGGGCAGGAGGTGCGCAAGGTCTACGTCGAGGAGGGCTGCCAGATCGCCCAGGAGCTCTACCTCGCCGTGACGCTCGATCGCGAGATCGGGCGCGTGACGCTCGTCGCCTCCGCCGACGGCGGGATGGACATCGAGGAGGTCGCGGCGCGATCGCCGGAGCGGATCCTGAAGGTGGCCGTGGACCCGGTGACGGGCTTCCAGCCGCACCAGGCGCGCCGGCTCGCCTTCGCGCTCGGCCTCGCTGGCGACGCGGTCCCCGCCTTCGCGCGCTTCGCGCTCGCGCTCCACGCCGCCTTCGAGGGGACGGACGCGTCGCTCGTGGAGGTGAACCCGCTCGCCGTCACCGTCGACGGGAGCGTGCTCGCCCTCGACGCGAAGATGACCTTCGACGACAACGCGCTCCACCGCCGCCGCGACATCGCGGCGCTGCGCGATCCGGATGAGGAGGATCCGCGCGAGGCGCTCGCGAAGGAGCACGACCTCTCCTACATCGCGCTCGACGGCGACATCAGCTGCATGGTGAACGGGGCCGGCCTCGCGATGGCGACGATGGACATCATCCGCCATGCGGGCGGCCGCGCCGCGAACTTCCTCGACGTGGGCGGCGGCGCGGACGAGGAGAAGGTCACCGAGGCGTTCAAGCTGCTCCTCGCGGACGCGAGCGTGAAGGCGGTGCTCGTGAACATCTTCGGCGGGATCATGCGGTGCGACGTCATCGCGAAGGGGATCCTCGCCGCCGCGACGCAGGTCGGCCTGCGCATCCCGCTCGTCGTCCGGCTCCAGGGCACGAACGTCGAGCTCGGCAAGGAGATCCTCGCCCGCAGCGACGTCCCCATCATCTCCGCCGACGACCTCGGCGATGCCGCGCAGAAGGCGGTCCGCGCCGTTCGCGCGGCCTGACAGGAGAGGACATGTCCATCTTCGTCGATCGTTCGACCCGGCTGCTCGTGCAGGGGATCACCGGCGCCGCCGGGAGCTTCCACGCCGAGCAGATGCTCGAGTACGGCACGCACGTCGTCGCCGGCGTGACGCCCGGGCGAGGGGGGACCCGCTTCGCGAACCGCGTCCCCGTCTTCGACACCGTCGAGCGCGCGGTGCGCGAGACCGGCGCGAACGCCTCGGTGGTGTTCGTGCCGCCCGCGTTCGCCGCGGACGCGATCCTCGAGGCGGCGGACGCGGCGCTGCCCCTCGTCGTCTGCATCACCGAGGGGATCCCGGTGCTCGACATGGTGCGGGTGCGACGCGCGCTCGAGGTGCGCGGCGGCACGCGGCTCCTCGGCCCGAACTGCCCGGGGCTCATCACGCCCGGCGAGTGCAAGATCGGGATCATGCCCGGCCACATCCACCGGCCGGGCCGGATCGGCATCGTGTCGCGGTCTGGCACGCTCACCTACGAGGCGGTCGAGCAGCTCACGAGCCTCGGCCTCGGGCAGTCCACCGCGGTCGGCATCGGCGGCGACCCGGTCCACGGCACCGACTTCATCGACTGCCTGAAGCGCTTCGAGGCGGACTCCGAGACGGACGCGGTGATCCTCATCGGCGAGATCGGCGGGACGGAGGAGGAGGCGGCGGCCGGCTTCGTGGCGCGGAGCGTGACGAAGCCGGTGGTCGGCTTCATCGCCGGGCGGACCGCGCCCCCCGGCAAGCGCATGGGCCACGCCGGGGCCGTCATCTCCGGTGGGAGCGGGACCGCCGAGGCGAAGCTCGAGGCGATGCGCGCCGCAGGGATCGCCGTGTGCGAGGGGCCCCACCTCCTCGGCCGGACGATGAAGGACCTCCTCGCGACGCGCCGCCGCCGGCCGCACGCCGCCGAGCGCGCGGGCCGCGGTCGCGCCCCCGTCGCGAAGGTGGCCCGGGCGGAGGAGGCGTGAGGGATGCGCCGGGGCTGGGCGCCGGGTCGTTCGATCTCGAGCGGCTGGCGCTCCTTCTCGACGAGCGGCTCGGACTTGCGGGCGCGCTCACGCCCCGCGAGCGCGCCGAGGCGCTCTGCATCGCCCTCGGGGTCGGCCCGGCGCTCTCCGCGGCGGCGGGGGGCGTCTCTCGCGCCACGGTCCGCGCGCGGCGACGGAGCCTTCGCCTCAAGCTCGAGCGGGCGCTCGCCACGTAGCGCGCGCCGCGCGCCCTCGTGCTCCACGCGGAGCGCCCCTCGCACCTGCCGCGGGGCGTCGTAAGTTCACTCGCCGTGAGGTTTAGTCACGGACGGTGCGTGACGGCGCCCGCTCGCTCGCCTGCCTCTCTTCTCGGGGCACTACCGGGCACGAAGGGTTCGCCCCATCGCTTAGGGGCAGCCCGTGTGCACGGGCGGGGAGCGACCGACAATGAGAGTAGGCAGCGACGTGGCGACGTTCGACTCGGCGAGCGGATTGCCTAGGGCAGCAGAGCGCAGGGTGATCGTCGCCTCCTCCGTTGGCACCGTCTTCGAATGGTACGACTTCTACCTGTACGCGATCCTGGCGCCGTTTTTCGCCGGGCTCTTCTTCCCGCCCGGGAACCAGACGGCGGCGCTGCTCGGCGCGTTCGGCGCGTACGCGGCGGGCTTCCTCGTGCGCCCGTTCGGCGCGCTCATCTTCGGGCGCGTCGGCGATCTCGTCGGCCGCAAGTACACGTTCCTCGTCACGATCGTCGTGATGGGGCTCTCGACGGTCGCAGTCGGCTTCCTGCCGACATACAACAGCATCGGCTTCGCCGCGCCGCTCATCCTCGTCCTGCTGCGGCTCGCGCAGGGACTCGCGCTCGGCGGCGAGTACGGCGGCGCCGCCACCTACGTCGCCGAGCACGCGCCCGATCCGCGCCGCGGCTACGCGACGAGCTGGATCCAGACGACGGCGACCGTGGGCATGCTGCTCGCGCTCATCATCATCGGCATCACCCGGGTCAGCATGCCGGCGGCGACCTTCGGGTCGTGGGGCTGGCGCATCGCGTTCTGGTTCTCGATCCCGCTGCTCGCCATCTCCATCTACATCCGGCTGAAGTTGCAGGAGTCGCCGATCTTCCAGCGGATGAAGGCGCTTGGGAAGCGCTCGAAGCAGCCGCTCACCGAGAGCTTCCTGCGGTACCCGAACAACCAGTACGTCGCCCTCGCCCTCTTCGGCGCGACCGCCGGCCAGGGCGTGGTCTGGTACACGGGCCAGTTCTACGCGCTGTTCTTCATCCTCATCTACCTGAAGCTCGACTTCATCCCGACCTACTCGCTCATCGGGATCTCGCTCGTCATCGGGACACCGTTCTTCCTCCTCTTCGGCTGGCTCTCCGACAAGATCGGGCGGAAGAAGATCATCCTCACCGGCTGCCTCATCGCGGCGGTCACGTACTTCCCGCTCTTCCGCGGGCTCACCCATTACATCAACCCGGCGCTCGAGCAGTACCAGCAGAAGACGCCGATCACGGTCGCCGCGAGCGACTGCAACTTCCACATCTTCATCGGCCCGTGGTCGCGGCAGACCGAGTGCGACAAGGTGAAGGACTTCCTCGGCAAGTCGGGCCTGTCGTTCGCGTCGTTACCGTCGATCCCGGGCCAGGCGCCGGTCGTGACGAAGATCGGCGACAGCGAGATCCGCGGCTGGGACGAGAAGCAGTTCAAGGGATTGCTCGCCTCCACCGGCTATCCCACCAAGGCGAATACGGCCCAGGTGAACTGGGTGATGGCCGAGCTGATCCTGATCCTGATGGTGATCTACGTGACGATGGTCTACGGGCCGATCGCCGCGTTCCTCGTCGAGCTCTTCCCCGCGCGCATCCGCTACACCTCGATGTCGCTGCCGTACCACATCGGGAACGGCTGGTTCGGGGGAATGCTGCCGCTCCTCGCCACGGCGATCGTTGCCAAGGAGGGCAACATCTACGCCGGCCTGTGGTACCCGATCATCGTCGCGCTCTCCACGGTGGTGATCGGCTGGATCTTCGTGCGGGAGACGCGGCACGTGAAGATCCACGAGGAGCACAAGGAGATGCCGGCCGAGCCCGGGCCGGGCACGCCCGGGACCCCGCGGCCCGTGCAGACGTAGCGCAGCGATCCATACGGGGGGACACTCAGCCCTTCGACTCCGCTCAGGGCCGTGCCCCTGCGCTCGCAGCGCTCATCCTCCCCCGCGCGGCACGAGGCGGACCGCGGGGGCTTTCACGAGCGCGGCGACGCGCCGCCCCGGCACGATCCCGAGCCGCTCGGCGCTCGCGCGAGTGACGAGCGCCACGAGCACGACGCCGCAGTCCACCGCGACGCGGACGAGCGGCCCCTCGTCGGCGCGCCGCAGGACGACGCCGAGGAGGAGGTTCCGCGCGGAGGTGGGCGCGCCGGGCGCCTCCTCGAGCACGACCTCCTCCGCACGGATGCAGGCGAAGGCGTCGCGCTCGAGCCCGCCCGGATCGACCGCGACGAGCTCCACCGCGCCTGCGCGCACCACCGCGAGGCCGTCGCGCCGCGCAGCGAGCGTCACGGGGAGCACGTTCTCCGTCCCGACGACGCGCGCGACGGCCGCGTCGGCGGGCGCCGCGAACACGTCCTGGACCGGGCCGACCTGCCGGACCTCGCCGTCGACCATGACGGCGAGCCGGTCGCCGAGCGCGAGCGCCTCGATGCGGTCGTGCGTGACGACGATCGCCGGGACGCCCGAGGCCTCGAGCGACCGGCGAAGCTCGAGCCGCAGCTCCTCGCGCGCGGGCGCGTCGAGCGCCGCGAGCGGCTCGTCGAGGAGCAGCAGCCGCGGCGAGGGCGCGAGCGCGCGGGCGAGCGCGACGCGCTGGCGCTCGCCGCCGGAGAGCTCCCCCGGCCGCCGGGCGAGGAGCTCGGGCGCGATCCCGGTTCGGGCCGCGATCTCCCGGATCCGCGCCGCGCGCGCGGCGCGCGGCAGGGCGGAGAGCCCGTAGCCGACGTTCGCCGCGACGTCGAGGTGCGGGAAGAGCGCGTATTCCTGGAAGACGAGCCCGACCCGGCGGCGCTGCGGCGGCACTGCGACGCCGCGCGCGACGTCGAGCCAGGTCTCGCCGTCGAACGTCACGCGCCCCGCCTCCGGCACGTCGAGCCCGGCGAGCGCGCGCAGGACGGTCGTCTTCCCGGAGCCGGACGGACCGAAGAGGACCGTCACCGGCCCGGGCCCGAGCGGCAGCGTCGCGCGCGCGCGGACGGTGGGCCCGCCCGGAAAGCGCCGCTCGAGATCGAAGATCAGCGCGTGGTCCATCGGAGCGGGCGCCGCTGCAGCGCATAGACGAGGGCGAGAACGGCGAAGGAGAGCGCGAGCAGCAGCGCCGCCGTCCGGTGCGCCGCGGCGTACTCGAGCGCCTCGACGTGGTCGAAGACGGCGACGGAGAGGGTGCGAGTCTCGCCCTGCACGTTGCCGCCCACCATGAGGACGACGCCGAACTCCCCCATCGTGTGGGCGAACGCGAGGACCGCGCCGGCGAGGACCCCGTTCCACGACAGCGGCAAGGTCACCCGGAAGAACGTCGCGAGGCGCGAGACGCCGAGCGCGTGCGACGCCTCGGCGAGGCGCGGATCCACGGCCGCGATCGCAGCGGCGAACGGCTGCACCGCGAACGGCAGGCTGTAGAGGACGGAGGCCACGAGGAGCCCAGCGAACGAGAACGCGAAGCGATGCCCGACGAGCGCCTCGAAGGCGCGGCCGAGCGGGGCGCGCGGCCCGAGGCCCCAGAGCAGATAGAACCCGAGCACCGTCGGCGGCAGGACGAGCGGGAGCGCGACGACCGCCTCGACGAGGAACTTGAGCCGCCAGCGAGAGGTCGCGAGCCAGTGTCCGATCGGCAGGCCGAGGGCGAGGAGCGCCGCCGTGGTGAGCGCCGCGAGCTCGAGGCTCAGGCGGAGGGCCGCGAGATCCATCGTCAGTCTACCGGCAGATCGTACGCATGTCGGCGCAGGATCTCGCGGCCCTTCGGCCCGAGCACCAGCGCGAGGAACGCCCTCGCGAGCGCGGGGTCGCGCGCGCTCCGGAGCACGACCGCCGAGTGCTCGAGCCGCGCTCGTGCCTGCGGCGGGATCGGCGCGGCGGTCCCGCCCGCGAGGGCGGGGAGCTTGGTGAGCGAGGCGGGGAGGAGCGCGGCATCGGCGGCACCGCTCTGGGCGAACTGCGCGGCCTGCGCGACGCTCTCGCCGAGGACGAGCCTCCCCTTCACCGCGTCGTAGATCCCGGCCGACCGGAGCGCCGCCTCGGCGGCGCGGCCATAGGGCGCGAGCGCCGGGTTCGCGATCGCGATCTTGCGCGCGGCCGGAGCGGCGAGCGCGGCGAGCCCCAAGCGGGCGACGTCGAGCGGCGAGCCCGCCGGGACCCAGATGACGAGCCGCCCGACGGCGTAGACGACCTCGGCGTCCCCGAGCCCCTCGTCGACGAGCCGGCGCGGGTAGTCGCGGTCGGCGGAGAAGAAGGCGTCGAACGGCGCGCCGCTCTGGAGCTGCGCGAAGAAGGCGCCGGACGCGCCGAAGGTGAGCCGCACCTCGACGCCGGGCTCCGCCGCCTCGAAGGCGCGCGCGAGGTCCTCCATCGCGGGCCGGAGGCTCGCCGCCGCCGCGACGGAGAGGGGCCGGCGATCGACGGTCGCTGCCCGCGCGCCGCCGGGCACGGTGCCGGTGAGCGCCAGGGCTAGCGAGACGGCGAGGGGAGCGGCGGTAGGGCGATGCACGGGCGGTCGGCTCCTCGAGCAGGGGTGGGGCGCCTCCTCGTCCTCGTTATACCCGCCCCGGGGCGTCGAGCAGGTGTGCTCTTCCGCCCCCGAGGGTGCAACGTCAGTGACGGGTGGCGCCACGGCGCAGGAGCGGCTCGGGCGCTCGCCGGGGGGAGAGCGGGCATGACGAACGGAGCGAGGTGGCAACGGTGGGTAGAGCGGTGCCAGCAGCTCGTCGCGACGCTGCTTGCGGTCGCGATCGCCGCGGTGCCCGTCCTGGCCTTCGCACAAGGCGGAGGCGGGCCGGGCGGCGGCACGGGGAGCGGAAGCCCGGGCAGCCCCGCCCCCGGCCCCGGTCCCGGCGGTCCGGCGACCGGTGACGGTGGCGGCGGCGGGCGGGGGCTCGCGTGGATCGTGGTGCTCCTCGCGATCGCCATCGCGATCTGGCTCTTCACGCGCCGGCGCGGCGGGCCGGTTCACCGCTAGTAAACGATCTCGGCGCCGCGTCAGCCCCGTGGAGCGGCGGCGCGCGTCCGCAAGAGCTCGAGGACGAGGTCGCGGAACGCCGTGACCTTGCGCGGCACCTGCTTCGCCGCGGGCGTCACGATGTGGAGGTGTCCGCTCGTCCGCTCCGTGCGCGGCAGGACCCGGACGAGGGCGCCGGAGAGAACGTCCGGCTCCGCGACGAAGCTCGGCAGGAGCGCGATCCCGGCGCCGGCGCGGACCGCGTCGCGAACGAAGAGCAGGTCGTCGGCGACGATCCGCCCGCGCGGCTCGATGCCCACCGCCTCGCGCGGCGGCGCGATGCGGAGCCGCTGCGGCCCGCTCCGGAAGACGACCCAGTCGTGCCCCGCGAGGTCCGCCTCCGTTCGCGGGGTGCCGCGGCGCGCGAGGTAGAGCGGCGACGCGAACAGCTGCACGACGATCGGCGCCGCGCGGCGGACGACGAGCGTCGAGTCGCGCAGCGCCGCCGCGACCCGCAGCCCCACGTCGAAACCCTCGCCGACGAGGTCGACGACGCGGCCGGTGAGGTGGAGGCTCACCGAGACCGAGGGGTAGCGCGCGGTGTAGCGCGTCACGACGTCGGCAAGGAAGAGCACCCCGAGGTCCACCGGGGCGGTGACGCGCAGCTCGCCCGACGGCTCCTCCTCGCGCTCGGGGAGGGTCCCGACGGCGGAGCGCAGCTGGCGCAGGAGCGGCGCCACCCGCTCGTGGAGGGCGGCGCCGGCCGCGCTTGGAGAGACCTGGCGCGTCGTGCGGAAGAGGAGCTGAACGCCGAGGTCTGCCTCGAGGCGGGCGACCGCGCGGCTCACGGACGACTTCGGCAGCCGCAGCTCCTTCGCGGCGGCCGAGAACGACGAGGTGCGGGCGACGGCCTCGAAGACGGTGAGCAGGTCGAGCTTCATCGTCCCGCACTACGCGGAACGTCGCCGCAGCGCCAGCGGCGCACAGGCCGCCGGCAGCCGGAGCTCGGGTCACCGCTGCCGTGCGCCGGGCCGTACCCGCCCGTCCCCGTTCCGGGGGCGGGCGGCGGTCCGGCGCCGGGCGGGCGGGAGGCTAGCGAGCGACGCTGAGCGCCGCCGGCTCCTGCGGCCCGGCCGGGGTCGCCGTCGCAGGCTGCGCAGGCGCGCGCGGCTCGAGCCGCTCGCCCTTCGCGAGCATCTTGAGCGAGAGGGCGAGGAGCGCGGCGATGAGCTCGTTCGCGCCGGACATGTCGATCTTCCGGTAGATCCTCTTGCGGCGCGCGCGGATCGTCTCGGGCGAGACGTTCGCGGCGGCCGCCGAGTCCTTGCACGCGAACCCCTGCGCCATCCGGAGCACTTCCGCGCGCTCCGCCGGGGTGAGGTTCGTTCCTTCCATGAACTTCGCGCCAAACGGCGCCAGCAGGTCGATGTCGATGTGAGGCATGTGGCCCTTTCCTGGAGAAGCCAGGCTCCAGCGGGTCCAACGCTATTCATGCGGGTACGCAGCCGCACCCTCGCTCGGCCGGGATTCCGGGGCGTTCAAAAATGTCGCACCCAGAAATTGAAAGAGCCCGGCCGACGGGGCCGGGCTCATCGTACTGCTTGGTGAAGCGGATCAGAGCGGCCGAACGTTCGCGGCCTGAAGGCCCTTCGGGCCCTTCGTCACGTCGAACTCGACCTTCTGACCCTCGGCGAGGGTACGGAAACCCTGCGCCTGGATGGCAGTGTGGTGGCAGAAGACGTCGTCGCCGCCGCCGTCCTGCGTGATGAAGCCGAAGCCCTTCGCGTCATTGAACCACTTCACGGTACCGGTAGCCATTGCTGTCGTACTCTTTTCACTCGTGTTGGAGCGGCGAGTCATGCCGCCCAGCCCGTCCCGTAAGTGAGGCGGGGAACAAGATCTATACGATCGGTCTGACCCGAAGTCCAGGGTTCCGCGCAAAATCTTCGGCGGGCTTCCCAGGTGGGCGCGTCAGGCGTACAAGAGGGGACGTCTCGCGCCGACTTCCGTTCGTCTCGGACGGTCGCCCACCGCGCCGAAGGCGGCCCTAAATGAGCGAACTCTCAATCGGAACGCTGGTTCAGCACATCTCCCTTGGTGTAGGGAAAGTGGTCGCAGTCGAGCCGAACGCCGTCCATGTCTTCTTCAAGGACCGCGAGGAGCGCTTCGCGGCGAAGCTCCGGCTTCCGGACGCGACGAAGCTCATCCGGACCGACGGCGTCGAGCGTGACGCGTGGCTCGAGGGGCTCTCCGCCTTTGCGCTCGACGCGGGATCCGGCCGCTACGCGCTCGCCGCGAACTTTCTGACGCACGAGCAGGCGATCGCCGGCTTCCTCAAGGCCTATCCGAAGGGCTTCGCGGACCCTGCGTACGTCGGGACCGGCACGGGCAAGCGCGAGCGCGCCTCGCGCTGGCGCGCGGCGAGCGTGGAGTGGGCCGAGGCGTTCGGCGGCGGCGAGGCCGCCCGGCTCACCGAGGCGGGAAAGGCAAAGGAGATCCTGAAGCGGGCGCTCCGCATCGAGAAGCACGTCGTGCAGGTGACGGGGACTTTCGCGCCCGGTGCGCTGACGGAAGCGCTCGGCGACCCGGAGACCGCAGTCCCGTTCATGGAGGCGCTCCTCGAGCTGCTCTCCGTCCCCTCGCCGGGCCGCGCGCGCTTCGAGAAGCTCTTCGCCGCGACCGAGGCGCTCGAGCTCGACCCGGCGCTCGCCTGGCCCGTCGCGACGGTGTTCCCGTTCGTAGCGGATCCTTCGCGTCACGTCTTCCTCTGGCCGAAGACGGCGTGCGGGGCCGCCGAGCGGCTCGGCTGCAACCTCCGCTACGACGTCGAGCCGAACTGGCCGACCTACTCCGCGCTGCGCGCGTTCTCGACGCAGCTCCTCGAGCCGCTCCGCGCGCGCGCCGCGAAGGACTTCGTCGACGTCGAGGCCTTCCTCTTCGACGCCGCGACCCGCAGGCCCACGCCCACGACGTCCGCAGCTCCGAGGAGGAGCCGGTGAACGACATCTTCAAGGAGCTGAAGGAGCGGGTGCGCAGGCTCGACGCGCTCCTCGCCGATCGCGGCGCCGGCAACCTCGACTTCGCGCAGGCGCTGAGCCTGCTGCACCGCGCGGAGAAGAAGGGCGATCGCTCCCGCGAGCCGAGCGCCGAGCTGCGCGCGCTGCTCGACAAGGCCGAGGGGCTCGGCCGCAACATCGCGTAGCCCTCCCGAACCCGCGCAGCGACGCGCGCGCAGCCACGCCCAGCCGGGGCTGTGGGCGCGCGCGCACCTCGTGCGCGGTGTCCGCCTCCCCATCCTGTGGATGCCCGCGCGACGCGGGGTGTCCAACCTCGCGCGTGCGGGCGAAGTGACGCCCGCTGCGAGAGGCCCGATGGCGTTCTGGAACAAGAGCGACGAGCAGCGGCCGGAAGGGAGCCCCATGTCCATCTCGAAGCGCAGCGACCCGGTGCCGAGCGCGAGCGGCGCCGGCGATCTCCTCCTCGGCGCGGGCGCCGAGTTCGAGGGGAAGCTCACCTTCGCAGGCACCGTCCGCATCGACGCGAAGTTCAAGGGCACGATCGTGACGAACGACGTGCTCGTCGTCGGAGACAGCGCCCGCATCGACGCGGACATCACCTGCGGCACCGTGATCGTCTACGGCGAGGTGAACGGGAACATCCGCGCGAAGGACGCGGTCGAGCTGCACGCGCCCGCGAAGGTGCGCGGCGACGTCGAGACCCCCTCCTTCTCGCTCGAGAAGGGCGTCGTCTTCCAGGGCGCGACCTCGATGCCGGCGGCGGAGAAGGTGACGGCGCCCGCTCGCGCCGCCGCCGCGTCCCGGGCGGCGCTCGAGCCGCGAGCGGCGACCTCGGTCCTGCCCGCGCCCTGAGGAGCGCGGGACGCTACGGCGGCGGCGACGGCCGCTCGCTCGTCGTGCCGCCGAGCCGCTCGTGCTTGTCGGCGAGCCACGCGACGTGCCGCTCCTCGTCGTTCTGGAAGCGGCGGAGCATCCCCCCCGTCTCGTCGTCCCAGTCGTACGACAGGGCGGCGTCGTAGGCGAGGTTCGTGAGCTGCTCGTTCCCGAGCAGCGTCACGACGATCACGTCGTCGCCGAGCGGGGCGGTGAGCCCGAGGATCCCCGCGAGCACCGGGCCCGCGGGCGTCGCCTCGGGGCCGTGCCCGTCCTCGCCCTCGGCCTCGAGCGCCTCGTTGAGCGCCTCGAGATGGGTGCGGTGGTCCCGCGCGAACAACCCCAGGTGCTCCGTGAGATCGTCGTCCTTCGACAGCTCCGCGGCGGCCTCGTAGGCGAGCGCGGCCTCGAGGTCCAGCCGCGCGAGCGCCGAGATGAGCTCGACCGCCGGGATTTCGTCCTCGCCCCTGCCAGCGCGCTCCATCGGTTACCTCCCTCGCGACAACCTGCGGCGCGACCGGCTCCCCCGCAGCGGGTGCGGGGGCGCGCGGCCCGCGCCTTCGGCACCGCCGGGCGCTACCTTCCGAAATGCCGGCCCGCCTTCTTCGGCTTCAGGCCCTCGCCCTCTCGCTCGCCATCGCGGCGTGTGGCGACTCGGGCGGGGCGCCCGCGCCGCCGCAGTTCTCGCTCGCCATCTCACGTACGGAGGGGACGCCGATCCCGGGCGCGGAGGAGTGGCGCTGGGTCCCATTCGCCGACGCGATCTGCACCGACGCCGTCCCCGATTCCTCGGGGCGCTACCACTTCGGGACGAGCACGACCGGGCTCGCCATCAGGTGGGGCGCCGCGACGAGCACGGACCTCGTCGTCTTCCTGCAGGGAGGCGGCGCCTGCTGGGAGTACGTCACCTGCGGCGGCGCGGCGCCGCTCGTCGACAAGACGGCGAGCGTGGGGCCGTTCGGCCCGGCCGAGTTCGCGCGCGACGTGTACGACCGCTACCCGCGCTCCTGGATCCGCCGCGCGAACGCGCCTGCGCCGCTCCGCGACGCGACGATCGTCTTCGTGCCCTACTGCACGGGCGACGTGCACGCCGGGGACCGGGTGACGACGTACCGCTCGATCATCCCGGGGGTCGAGCCCATCACCTGGCACCACGTGGGCCGGGCGAACCTCCTCGCGTTCCTGCGCCGGCTCGGGCCGACGTTCCCGCGCCCCGGCAGGCTCGTCGTCGCGGGGTCGTCGGGCGGCGGCTTCGGCGCCCTCGCGAACTACCCCGAGGTCCGCGCGCGCTGGCCGGACGCGAAGGCCTACCTCGTCGACGACTCGGCACCGCCGCTCGAGGGAGACGCGATCCCGCCCGTGACGCGCGCCGGCTGGTACGCGAGCTGGAACCTCGGCGTCTCGCTCGATGGGTTCTGCCCGGAGTGCCGGACGGATTTCTCCGGAACGCTTCGCCAGATCCTGCGGCGGTTTCCGGGCGACCGCGTCGCGCTCATGTCGCGCCTGCACGACGAGGTGATCCGCGGGTTCTTCGGGACCATCACGCTGACGCCGAGCCCGGCGCTCACGCCGATGCCCGCGGCGAGGTTCGAGGCCGAGCTGCGGCGGCTCGGCGTCGACGTCGTCGACCCCGCGTCGCCGAACGGCCGGTTCTTCTTCTCGGGCGGCGACCACCACCCGACGCTCGACGACCCGGGCGCCGTCTCGACCCCGTCACCGGGCCTCGCCGCGTGGCTCGACCTCATGCTCTCGGACGCGCCGGACTGGCGGAGCGCGTCCGACTGATGCACGAGGCGAGGCTCGCGCGGGCGGAGGGGCGAGCTCAGTGCAGCACGCGTGCGAGCACGCGGAACGACGCGTCCGTCGCCGCGCCGTAGACGACGTGTGACGCGAGCGCCTTCGCGTGGAGCGAGGCGGGGTACGCGGTCGGCCCGCGGGAGAACCCGAGCGCGGGGACGAGCACCTCGTCGTTCACGAGCCACACGAGGAGGCCGTACGCGGCGCCGGCGACGAGCGCCGGGGTCGCGACGCGGGGCGCCACGATCCCGAACAGCGCGCCGAACGCCGCCCCGGTCCCGTAGTGGACGATCGCTCCGCCGATGGCCCTCGTCCGGTCGTCGAGCGAGCGCCCGATCGCCCGCGCGGCCGCCTCGGCGAGCCGCTCGGTCGCGGGCTCGCGCTCGGCGCGGCGCTCGCGCGCCTTCGTCTCCTCGCTCCCGGCGGCCGAGATCCGGGCCTGCGCCTTCTCCATGACCCAGCTCGCGGCGAGGCCGGCGATCGCGCCGGCGAAGCCGTCCCCGAGCAGGCTGCGAGCCTTCCCTCGCGCACCGATCATCTTCCCCTCCCTCCGGGACAAGCTAGGCCCGGCCGGTGCGTCGCGCGCGGGGCGGGGAGACGCATTCGCGGCGCTCGGTCAGGCACCGCCACACCTGGGCATGGCGGCCTCAGTCTCGCGGTCGCTACCGTC
>DASWEI010000115.1:0-18274 GCA_036394835.1 Anaeromyxobacter sp.
CACCCCTTGGTACGAAGAAACGGTGACCTCGTGCGGAGCTCGCGCCACACCGTGTCGGTGACGGTTCGAGGGGCCCTCTTGCGACCCAGCGAGAACCTCAACGGGTGAGGTGGTTGGGAACGGCAGAGCACGGGAATCGAACCCGCCTGCAGCGCCTCTCAGCACCACACACCGGTTTTGAAGACCGGGCCCGGCACCAGCCTAGGACGCTCTGCCGTCGTCCGGTTTACGTGCGGGTCTGCGGAGCGTCAAGCGGACGTTCGGGCGGCGACGCCGCACGCACGGCCCGCAGCGCCTACCGCGACGCCTTCGACGCCTTGGAAGGCCTGTCGCCCGCGACCGGCGCGCCGTGCGCGTCGCCCCACGGCGAGATGCGGACCGGCGCGGCCCGCTCGTGCGGCATCGCCGCACGCGGCGAGCGGAAGTACTGCATCGGCGAGTAGAAGACGAAGTTCGACACCCGGCTCGTGTAGACGCAGGCGTACACCTCGATCTGCTCGCCGAAGCGGGAGTTCTCGTTCCCCTCCTTGAACGTGAGCCCCCAGTACGGGTTGAGCCCGTCCTCGATCCCGCGCTCCAGCATCTCGACGCGGGCGTGCGCGTCGCGTGACGCCTTGCGGAGCAGCTCCATCTCCTGCTTCTGCCGCCGGCGCTCGGCCTCGATGCGGGCCCGCTCGTCCGCCGCCGCCGGATCGCGGTCGAGGCGGCGATCGAGCACGTTGAGCGACGCACGGTGGACCGCGATCTCGTCGTCCACGCGCACGCGCAGCGCCTCGAGCCGCGCGAGCTCGTCGAGCACCTCGTGGTTCCGCTCGAGCCAGGCGAGCTCGCGCTCGAGCTCCTCGACGACCATGCAGGTGCGCCAGAGCGAGCTCTTCTTCGACCGCAGGATGTCGCCGTAGATGTGGTCGCCGACGTAAAGGATCCGATCGCCCGAGATCCCCATGAGCTTCTCGAACGTGACGAGATCGCCGCCCTCGTACGCGTGTCCGCGCTCGAGCGAGGTCGCCTCGCCGAGGTGCGCGCCGTCGGGCCCGAGGAGGAAGAGAGGCCGCCGCTCCGAGAAGAAGGCGGGCTTCGCCGCGCCGGTGACGACCGCGTCGAAGTAGTTTCGCCACGAGGGGTACTCCGGCAGCTGCCCGTCGAGCACGAAGCGCATCACCTCGTCCGTGTAGTCGAGGAGGGAGTTCGTGAGCAGGAAGAGCTTCTTCCCGCCGGAGCGCAGCTTGTGGAGCGCCGGCCCGAGCTCGGGGTCGCGCAGGACGTAGTGCCCGAGGTCCTTCTTCACCTCCGCCTTGAGCGAGCCGTCGCGGTGCACGGTGTCGATCGACTCGCGGATGTCGTCGAAGAGCTTCGTGTAATCCACCGCCTGCCCCTCGCCCTCGAGCAGCTCGATCACCCCCGCGAACAGGCACGCCTCCGGCAGCGCGAAGAGCGTGTCGATCCACGCGAAGCGCGGGGAGGAGAGGTGGACCTTCTCGTTCCGGTACAGCCGCCGGATCTCATCCTCGGGGACCCGCCGCCGGCCGTGATAGCAGCGCCCCACGTGGTTGTGCCGGTCCATCTTGAAGATGTTGCCGTGCAGCTTGTCGACGACGAGCCCGCGGATCACGAACTCGGGATCGTACTGGACGTTGCCGACGGCGATGGGATAGCCGCGCGCCTCGATCATCCGCGCGAGCGTCATCCGGAACGCGAGCGTCTCGAGCCGCTGCAGGTGGTACATCGCGACCGTGTAGTCCATGTCGAAGCCGACGGCCTCGACCCGGTCCATGCGGAGATTGCGGTTGACGAAGATCTCCCGCGAGCGCGGCACCTCGCGGTGGGGCGCGTGCGGCGCGCCGAGCAGCGCCTGGACGGGCGGGGCGTCGTACGCGGGCTCGGCAACCGTAGCGGGATCGAGGCGTGTCTCGGAGTCCATCGGAGGGGCGAGATAACACGCGGGCGGAGGGCGCTCAACGCGCCGCGCGGGAGTGCTCGCCGAGCGGAAAGTTGCTTCCGGGGCGCCCCGTGGCACGTTCAGGGCGCGTGCCGATGAGAAAACCCAACAGCCCTGCGGCGCTCGCGGAACGCATCGCGGCCCTCGAGGAGCGTGTGACTCGGCTCGAGAAGGGCGAGGCCCCTCCGGGCGACGGGCGCGCCTCGCACGCCGAGGCACGGCGGGCGGTGAAGCGCTGCCCGGGCTGCGGGCTGCCGCTCCGCCAGCGCAAGGGCCGCTGCGCCGCCTGCGGGCGGCCCGTCGCGTCGCTGTAGCGCGACGGAGCCTCGCTAGTCGTCGACGACGATGCGCGAGGTGGCGACCCCGAGGGCGCGAGCGATCGCGACCACGGTCGTGTATGGCGGGTTCCGGCCCCCGCGCTCGATGAGGCTCACGTAGGCGACCGAGAGGTCGAGCGCCTCCGCGAGCGCCTCCTGGGTGAGGCCGCGGTTCCGCCGGTGCTCGCGCACCCGCTCGCCGAGGCGGCGGAGTTCCTCGCGCCGCGGATCGCGCTGGGACTTCGTCTTGTTGGGCATCGGGATGTGTCTCTCCGTGTACCTGGGGGTGAGACTCGGGGCGTGAATCCGTGAGGCTCGTGCTCCGGCGATCCACCGACCCTGTGTTGGTGAAGCTGCTAGTAAAACGCGCGCGACCGCGCTCCGCTCGTCAAAGCGACGCGAGCAGCGCCCCGTTTCCCCGAGGACCCGCCTCCACGCCCGGATGGACGCCTGCCGGGCCGGACGCTATGTTCCGAGCGGATGGACGCACGCCCGCCTTCGACGGTGCTCGACCTCGACCGCGTGAGGGCCCACACCCTCCCGAACGGGCTGAGGGTCCGCCTCCTCCCCGACCGCAGCACCCCGACGCTCAGCTACTACACGTTCTTCCAGGTGGGTTCGCGCAACGAGCGGCTCGGCACCACCGGCATCAGCCACCTGTTCGAGCACATGATGTTCAACGGGGCGGCTCGCTACGGTCCGAAAGAGTTCGACCGCGTCCTCGAGGCGCGCGGCGGCCACTCGAACGCCTACACGTCGAACGACGTGACCGCGTACTACGAGGACTTCGCGGCGGAGGCGCTCGAGACGGTCGCGGATCTCGAGTCCGACCGGATGCGCTCGCTCCGGCTCACGGAGGAGTCGCTCGAGCAGGAGCGCGAGGTCGTGAAGGAGGAGCGCAGGCTCCGGACCGAGAACTCGATCTTCGGCCTCATGGAGGAGCAGCTCGAGGCGCTCGTCTTCCTCGCCCACCCGTACCGCTGGCCCGTCATCGGCTGGATGGATGACATCCAGCGGATCACCCGCGCCGACTGCGAGACCTTCTTCCGCACCTATTACGCCCCGAACAACGCGGCGATCTATGTCGTCGGCGACCTCGAGGTCGAGCCGACGCTCGCGCTCATCGAGCGCCATTACGCCGACGTGCCCGCCGGGCCCGCCCCGGTCCCGGCCCCCTCTGGCGAGCCGCCGCAGCGGGGCGAGCGCCGTGCGAAGGTCCGCTACCCCGCGCAGGCACCCGCGATCCTCGCCGGCTGGCGTGGCCCCGCGGCGACGAGCCCGGACTCGAGCGCGCTCGACGTGCTCCAGGTCTGCCTCGCGGTCGGCGAGTCGTCGCGGCTCAAGCGCAAGCTCGTGCAGGAGCTCGAGCTCGCGGTCTCCGTCTCGATCAATTGGGGGTGGCGGATCGACCCCGGCGTCTTCGTCGCCTTCGTCGAGCTCGCGCCCGGCATCGCCCCCGCGCGCGCGGAGGCGATCCTCTGGAGCGAGATCGCGAAGGTGGCGGAGCGCGGGGTCTCGGCGACGGAGGTGCGGCGGGCGAAGGCGCTCCTGCGCAGCTCGGTCCTGCACGAGCTCGCGACCCACCACGGCGTCGCCCACGCGCTCGGGCAGGCGGAGGCGCTCCTCGGCGACTGGCACGAGGCCGGCCGTGCGCTCCAGCACTACGCCGAGGTCATGCCGCGCGACGTCCGACGCGTCGCGGCCGAGTACCTCGATCCGACTCGCCGCTGCGTCGTCGTCCTCGAGCCGGAGGCGCTCAGGTGAACGGGGCCATCCCGCTGCCCCCCATCCGGCGCGAGCGGCTCCCGAACGGGGTCCAGGTCGTCGTCGCGGAGCGCGCCGGCATCCCGCTCGCCGCCGCGCGCCTCGTGCTGCGCGGCGGTTCCGCGCTCGATCCGTCGGGGAGGGCAGGGCTCGCCCACCTCGTCGGGCTCGCGGCGCGACGGGGGACGCGCCGGCGGACCGGCCCGGAGATCGACCTGACCGTCGAGTCGCTCGGGGCCGAGCTCGGCGCGGGCGTGGACGAGGACGCGAGCTACTTCGGCCTCTCGGCGCCCGTCGAGGCGCTCCCGCGCTGCGTGGACATCCTCGCCGACGTGGCGACGGCGCCCACGTTCCCGGCGGCGGAGGTGAACCGGCTCCGGCGGCGCGAGGTCGCGTCGCTCGCGCACGATCTCGACGAGCCGGGAGTCATCGCCGATCGCGCCATGCTGCACGCGGCCTTCGGGAGCCACCCGTACGGCCATCCGTCCGAGGGACGCGTGCGGGACCTCCGCGCCGCGCGCCGCGCCGACGTCACCGGGTTCCACGCCCGCCACTTCCGCCCGGGCGCGGCGATCCTCGTCGTCGTGGGGAACGTTCCGGCCGACGAGGTCCTGGCGCTCGCGCGCAGGCGCTTCGGCCGCTGGCGCGGCGAGGACGGCGCGAGCGTAGAGATCGCGCCCCCCACACCGCCGCGCCGCGCGGTGCTCATCGTCGACAAGCCCGACATCACGCAGACACAGGTCCGCATCGCCTCGGCGGGATTCGCGCGGCGCAGCCCGGACTACCACCGCGGTGTCGTCGCGAGCGCGCTGCTCGGCGGCGGGTTCACCTCGCGCCTCATGGAGGCGATCCGCGTGAACCGCGGCCTCTCGTACGGCGTGCGGAGCCGGTTCGCGACGAGCGGCTCGGGCGGGATCTTCTTCATCTCGACGTTCACCAAGGTCGAGACGACCGCCGAGATCGTCGAGGTCGCGCTCGCGGAGACGACGCGCTTCTGCGACGAGGGACCCACCGCGGAGGAGCTCGAGCGGATGCAGAGCTACCTGTGCGGGCTGTTCCCGCTCTCGCTCGAGACGCACGACCAGCTCGCGGAGAAGCTGGCGGACCTCGCGCTCTTCGACCTGCCGGACGACGAGGTGACCGGCTTCCGCGAGAAGGTCCGCGCCGTCACCGCGGAGGACTGCCGCGACGTCGGCCGGCGCCACTTCCCGCTCGTCGATCGGGTCGTCGTCGCGGTCGGACCGGCGAAGGCGATCGCGCGCCAGCTCGAGCGGTTCGGCCCCGTGACGGTGGTCCCGGCCAGGAAGATGGCGTGACGCCGGCGGAGGGCGGGGTGGCGGTCCTCCACGAGGACGGACACGTCCTCGCGGTGGACAAGCCCGCCGGCCGCCTCGTCATCCCCGGGCGCGGCACGGACGAGCGGAGCCTGCGCGAGGAGCTCGAGGCGATCCACGGCCGGCTCTGGGTCGTGCACCGGCTCGATCGCGGTACGAGCGGCGTGCTGCTCTTCGCGCGCAGCGCCGAGGCGCACCGCACGCTGAACCTCGCGTTCGATCGCGGCGAGCCGAGGAAGCGCTACGTGGCGCTCGTGCGCGGCGACCCGCCGGAAGAGCGCCGGATCGACCTCGCCATCGCGCCCGCGCGGCGGGGACGGATGCGACCGGCGCGCGCGGGCGACTCGCGCGGCAAGGAGGCGGCGACGGTCGTCCGGACGATCGAGAGGTTCCCGCCGCGCGCGTGGGCAGGCGGCAAGCTCGCGCTCGTCGAGGCCCTGCCGGAGACGGGGCGGACCCACCAGATCCGCGTCCACCTCGCGGCGGTCGGGCTGCCGCTCGCCCTCGATCCGGATTACGGCGACGCGGGGCCGCTCCTCGGGCCGGACGGCGCCCCGCTGCTCGCGCGGACGCCGCTCCACGCCGCGCGGCTCGAGGTGGCGCACCCCGCGGGCGGTGGTCCGCTCGTCGTCGAGGCGCCGTGGCCGGCCGACCTCTCGCGGACGGTCGAGGCGCTGCGGCGAGGATAGGGGTTCAGTTCGTCCCGGGCGGCGCCGGCGGCACGACCGGCGCGCTCGCCGGGATGACCGCGGCGGCGGCGCCGGGCTCGCCGAGATCCCCGGCGAGCGCGTCGAGGAGCGGGCTCCCGGCGAAGTGATCCCGCGCGAGCGCCAGGATCTGCTTCGCCTCGTCGTGCTTCCCGCTCCGCTCGAGGAAGCGCGCCTTCTCGGCGAGCTTCGCGACCGAGACCTCCTTCTCTCCCGTGGCGAGCCGCTCGGTGAGGACCCAGGCGTTCGGGCCGGACGACACGTTCACCTCGCTGAACGGCGGCCGGGACTTCACGACGAGGAGGAGGGTCCCCGGCTCGATCCGCCGCTTCGCGTTCGCGGCGAGCAGGTCGGGCCGGTCGAAGACGTCCGCCGCGGCGAGGACCGTCGCCTCCGTGACCCCGTCGCCCTCGAGGACCGCGCCGCGCTTCAGCCATCCCTCGCGGTCGTCGGAGGAGCGGACCTTCGCCCAGTCCTCGCGCGCCTCCACGACGGAGACCTTCTCGCCGCGCTGGAGCACCGTGAGCGCGTTCGCGACATCCTTGCCTGCGGGGCCGGGCACGCGGGGCGCCTCGGTCGGCTCGCGCCGAAGGACGGTCGCCCCGCTCACGTATGCCCCGGCGGGAGCGGCGGCCGAGGGAGCGGCGGGCGCCGCAAGCGGCTCGCCCGCCGCCGGCTTCTTCGAGCAGGCGGCGAGGACGACGGCGAGGACGAGCGCGGTGGAGCGGAGCATCGGGGTTCACCTCCGGCGAGCACCGTACCGGAACGCGGGCCGAGGGCCAAGCGCACGCCTCGCCCGGCGCGCTTCGCCGCTCAGGGGCGGCCGTGCACGAGCACCTTCACGTCGGAGCGGAAGGTGACCTCGATCTTGCCCGCCTCGCGGACCCCCGAGACGAACCCGCGCCCGAAGGTCGGGTGGTCGAGCACGTCGTCCATCGCGTAGGTGCGCTTCGCCGAGTAGGGGTGGGCGTCCGCGACGCTCTTTGAGGCGAGCAGCGTCTCGAACGGCACGACCTCGGGGCGCGCGCGCGACGGGCGCTCGCTCTTCGGCGGTCGGGCGGACGTGACGCGCCCGTTCGCGTCGCGATAGCGGTGCACGCCGTGGCAGGTGTTGCACTCGACCTTGACGGGCTTTCCGGAGACGACCGCGTGGACCGTGTGGGCGAGCGTGAGCTCGCACTTCGTGCAGAACGCGTCCACTTCGCCGCCGACCTTGATCATGGGCCGCGCAGTATAGCGGCGTTTCCGGCGATGACCACGGACCCACGAAATGGGCGCGCCGCCGCCGCCGTGCGAGAATGCGACCCCTATGCGAAGGGTGCAGGCGGCCTTCGAAGATTTCGGCCGGATGATCCTCTTCGCCGTCGAGGCGGTGGCGTGGGCGTTCCGCCCACCGTTCCGGCCGGAGCTGATCATCTCGCAGATGGCGTTCATCGGCGTCGGGTCGGCGTTCATCGTCGGCGCGACCGGCCTCTCCGCCGGCATGGTCTTCGCGCTCCAGATGAACTACGCCCTCAAGCAGTTCGCGGCGGAGGGGTTCGTCGGCGGCTCGGTCGCGTTCTCCCTCGCCCGCGAGCTCGCGCCGGTCTTCACCGCGCTCATGGTCACCGGCCGCGCGGGCAGCGCCATCGCGACTGAGCTCGGCACGATGCGGGTCACCGAGCAGCTCGACGCGATGGAGTCGATGGCCGTGAACCCCATCCAGTACCTCGTCGTTCCGCGGATCATCGCCGCGATCGTCATGCTCCCGCTGCTCACCATGCTCTTCAACGTGATCGGGTACGGCGGCGGCTACCTCATGGGCGTGTACGTCGCGCGCATCCCGGTCGGCCCGTTCATCGAGCACACCCGCGAGTTCATGAATCCGTCCGACATCATGCACGGCCTCTTCAAGGCGGTGGTGTTCGGGGCCATCGTCTCCGTCATCACGACCTGGCGCGGCTACGCGGCGTCGGGCGGCGCGAAGGGCGTCGGCGAGGGGACGACCCGCGGCGTGGTGATGAGCTCGATCGCCGTGCTCCTCGCCGATTACGTCATCACCTTCATCGCGGTGGGGACCTGACGTGATCGAGGTCGTCGATCTCTGGAAGTCGTTCGGGCCGAACCAGGTGCTGAAGGGGATCACCCTCAGCATCCCGCGGGGCACGACCTACGTCGTGCTCGGCGGCTCCGGCTCCGGGAAGACCGTCCTCATGAAGCACGTCATCGGGCTCTTCAAGCCCGACCGCGGCAAGGTGACCGTGGGCGGGCACGAGATCTCGGCGCTCGAGGGGAAGGCGCTCACCGACGCGCGGCAGCTCTTCGGGATGGTGTTCCAGGGCGCCGCGCTCTTCGACTCGATGACTGTCTTCGAGAACGTCGCCTTCCCGCTCACCGAGAAGCGCCGCCGCGACCGGCCATCCCCGGAGGAGATCCGGGCGCGGGTCGTCGAGAAGCTGAAGGTGGTGGACCTCGGCGAGGAGGTGCTGAATCGCTGGCCCTCGGAGCTCTCGGGCGGCATGCGCAAGCGCGTCGCGCTCGCGCGGGCCCTGGTCTCCGACCCGCAGGTCGTCCTCTATGACGAGCCGACGACGGGTCTCGACCCGATCACGACGGACTACGTGGACGGGATGATCCTGAACGCGAAGCAGAAGCTCGGGATCACGAGCATGGTCATCTCGCACGACATCGCCAGCGCCTTCAAGGTGGCCGACCGCATGGCGGTGCTCTACGATGGCCACCTGGCCGCGGAGGGCACGCCGGAGGAGGTCCGGCGAAGCACGAATCCATTCGTGCAGCGCTTTCTCTCCATGTGGTTCGCGAAGCAGTGAGACAGGCGTGATGCGAGGGGTCCGGAATCCGTGAAGCCCACCTGGAACAGGGCGTTCGCCGTGGGCGTGCTCGCCGCCGCGACCGGCGTCGCATTCCTGCTCGCGCTCACCTTCTTCAAGAAGGGCGGCTACTCCGAGAAGGAGAGCTACCTAGTCCACGCCTACTTCTCCGACGCGACCGGCCTCACCTGGAAGAGCCGCACTCAGATCGCCGGCATCCAGGTCGGCGAGGTCGTGGACATCGCCCTCACCGGCGCGAAGGCCCGGCTCGACATCCGCGTGAAGAACGGGATCGAGCTGCACACGGACGCCTGCCTCACGAAGACGTTCCCCTCGGCGCTCCTGCCGGACGCGCTCCTCGAGGTCCAGCCCGGCAGCGTGGAGAAGCCGCTCCTCGTCTCGCTCCCGGAGGACCAGCGGAACATCACCTGCGTGCGCGAGGCGACGAGCGTGCAGCAGCTCCTCGACGCCCTCGCGAAGATCGCCGCGGACGTGCAGCTCGTCACGGGCGATCTCGCGAAGACCGTCGCGGGAGACAAGGGGCTCCGGGAGATCGTGGAGAACCTCGCCTCCGCGACGAGGCGGATCGACGAGACCATCGCCCGCAACGAGCAGAACCTCGTGGACATCCTGCAGAACACGCGCGACTTCACCGCTGACCTGCGCGAGGTCTCCGGGCGCGACAAGGACAAGATCGGCCGGATCGCGACGAACCTCGAGGAGCTCACGGCGAAGCTCAAGAGCGTCGCGACGAGCCTCCAGGAGATCATCGATCCGGGCTCCTCGGGCGGCGGTCCGCGCGGTGGCGCGGGCGGCCCTGGACCTGGTGGTGGCGCGGGCGGCGCGCCCGCGGGTGGCGCCGCGCCGGGCGTCGGCGGCGCGGTGGCGGCTGCGACGCCGGCCGAGCGCGCGGCCGCAGCGACCCAGGCGCGCGGCGTGAAGCAAGCGGTGGACAAGCTCACCGGCAGCCTCGAGCACCTCGAGGAGCTCATGGGCAAGGTCAGCGAGGGGAAGAGCGTCGCGGGGCGACTCCTCGTCGACGAGCGGCTCGGCCGCAAGCTCGGCACCGCCGCCGAGGACCTCGCCGACCAGCTCGACCGGATCTTCAAGCTCCAGATCCAGGTCCAGCTCCGCTCGGAGTGGCTCCTCAACCAGACCGGCGCGAAGACGTACTTCGGCGCGCGGCTCCTGCCACGGCCGGACAAGTACTACCTGCTCGAGGTCGTCGCCGATCCGCGCGGCGTGGACTCGGTCAGCTCCGAGACGATCACGACGCGCGACCCGATCACCGGGACGGACTCGACGAGCGTCTCAACCCGGACCTTGCACGAGGACAAGCTCACCTTCACCCTGCAGATCGCGAAGCGCTACGGCCCGCTCACCTTCCGCATCGGCGTGATCGAGAGCTCGGGCGGCGTAGGCACGGACCTGCACCTCTTCCGCGACAAGCTGCAGTTCTCGGTGTCCGTCTACCAGTTCTCGCGCCCGTACCAGGACGTCTTCCCGCGCGCGAAGATCTTCATGAATTACTACTTCTTCCAGCACTTCTTCCTGACCGCCGGCGCGGACGACTTCCTGAACAGCTGGCGCTCCGGCCGCTACCCTGGCGGCCCGAAGTTCACGATCGGGAACGACGCGTTCTTCGGCGGCGGCCTCTTCTTCACCGACGACGACCTGAAGACGCTCCTCGGCGCGGGCGCCGGGTCGGCGGTTCCGAGCAGCAAGTAGCCGCGCTCACTGCGCGGCGGACACGACGTAGGTCGCCCAGTCCTCGCCGCCGCGGGCGTCCCGCAGGATCGACCAGAGCGTGAACGCCTCCCGGGGGCGGGTGAAGTCCACGTCGCCCCCCGTCGCGTTGCCGACCCCGGTGAACTCCGGGAACTCGCCGGCGGTCACGTACCACTGCCACGTGAGGTCCTCGTCGGTCACGAGCATCATGAGGTTCCCGTCCTTGATCACGCAGTCATTGAACTGCTGCCTCGATCCCGACGTCGCGCCGCCGCAGAGGACCGTCTGCCCCGCCGGGAACGGCCCCGCGTCCACGACCGTCCCCCCGCCACACGTGCTCCGGTTCGTGGGGGAGCGTGTGACGGCGAGGATCCCGGGGTCGAGGTTCAGCACGTAGGCGCCCTCGAGGACGGTGCCGACGAGGCCCGCTGGATCCGGCGTGACCCGCACCCGCTTCAGCGCAGCCGAGCGGTGTCCCTGCGCCTCGGCGAGCGCGATGACGACGAGCTCGGCATAGAGCCGGCACCGGAACGCCGGCTCCGCCATGGCGATGCTCGTCACGAACGCGAGCGCGCTCGTGACCGCCGCCGGGTCGATGGCCAGCGTCAGGCTCTCGCCGGTGCCGAGCGGCGTCACGCGGGGATCCGTCGCGAGCCTGCGCGGATCGTCGAGAAAGACCGGGTCGGCGCACGGCGGCAGGGACTCGTCGCCGTGCGGGAAGCAGCCGAACCAGGTCACGGTGAGCCCCGGCCGCCCGAGGGGGTTCGCGACGAGCGCGTCGAGGACGACCGTGTCGCCGGGGATC
This sequence comes from Anaeromyxobacter sp., assembly GCA_036394835.1. Classification (GTDB taxonomy): domain Bacteria; phylum Myxococcota; class Myxococcia; order Myxococcales; family Anaeromyxobacteraceae; genus Anaeromyxobacter. The sequence continues at coordinate 11,405 of DASWEI010000115.1, forward strand.
ACGTCGGACGACGCGCTCCCCTGCACCTTCGACCGGATGCCGAGGACGCGCAGGTCCGTCACGCGGTACTGCGGCTCGAACCCGGAGTTGCAGCTCGCGAGCGCGAGGGCGGCGAGGACGGCGAGGAGACGGGGCATGGCGTCACCACTCGGCACGGAGGCCGATCGCGGGGAGGAGGGGGAGGGAGGGGACCGGGACGTCCTGTGAGCAGTCGAAGTTCTGGAAGCGGAACTCGGCGTTCTCGTGGTTCATCGCGTTCTGCACGTCGAGGTAGGCGGAGAGCATCCAGCGCTCGAAGACGAAGCGCTTGTCGACGCGCGCGTCGGCCTGGAAGAACCCGGGGAGCCGGCGCGAGAGCGGCGCGCCGGGGAGGCAGCGGGACCGGCCGGTATCCGCGTCCAGGATCGCGCCGATGGGCGGGGTGTAGGGGTTTCCCGTCACGGTGCGGATGCGCGTCCCCACGATCCAGTCGCTCGGAAGCCGGTACGAGAGGACGAACGCGACGACGTGGGTCTGGTCGAGCGTGAAGAGCCGCCAGGCAGGGAAGTGCGGGTCGGTCGGGTCGTCCCGCCGCAGGGAGCGTGACCAGGTCCAGGCGAGCCAGCCGAAGAGGCCGCGCGCAAGCTCGCGCCGGACGAGCAGCTCCATCCCGATCGTCTCGCCGCGCCCGGCGTTGGAGAGCCGAAGCAGCCGTCCGTCAGGGCCGAGCGCGCGCGTCGGCACGACGAGCGACCAGAGCTCCTTGTAGAACCCGGTCAGCTCCAGTCGCGTCGCCCACCACGGGAGATCGCGCCGGACCCCGAGGGCGAGGTGGAGCCCGCGCTCCGGGTCGAGGTCCGGATTCCCGAAGGTCTTGCTCGTGGACTGCGGATCGGGCGCCGACCCGAAGAGCCCCGCCGCCGCGACGAGCGTCGTCCCGGGCGCGGCGTCCACGAACGCGGAGACCCGCGGGTCGAGCCAGAACTTCGCGCGCCCGAAGCGCGACTCCGCGTCGCCGCGCAGCCCTCCGACGAGGCGGAGGCGCGGCAGCGCCCGCCAGTCCCCCTCGACCCACGCCGCGGGCGCGAGCCACCAGCCCCGCGCTCCCTCGCCCACCGTGGTCGCCTGCGACGCGAACGGGTCGGTCACGCCTCCCGGCGCCTCCACCGGCGGGGCATAGACCGAGTAGTCGATGCGGCGGAGCTGGGTGTCGACGCCCCCCTCGAGCGTGAGTCCATCGCGGACGCGGTAAGAGAGCCGATCGCGCACGTTGAAGGTGACGATCTCGGTGAGGAGGCCGAAGGACCCGCCGGCCAGGACGTCGAGGCTGTCCCGGCCCGCGGCGACGACGAGGTCGTTCGTCGCGCGGCCGAGCGGAAGCCTGTGGCTCGCGCCGACGCGCCAGAACACCGTCGAGAGGTAGAAGCTCGGCCTCCCCGGACGATCGGAGGAGCGGACGAACTCGAGCTTGTCGTCGGAGCCGTACGCGAAGTAGGAGCCCTGTCCACCGAGGGTGGGGAGCGTGAGCTTCGTCTGCCAGTCGTAATAGCGCGGCGCCACGCGCAGGTCGTTCGCGGCCTGCCGGTCGATGCGGGGGAGGGCGACCGCGAGCACCGCGTCGATCCAGCTGCGCCGCACCGACGCGTACGCGGAGCCCGTCCCGACCGGCCCCTCGACCTCGACTCGCCCGTCGAAGACGTCGAGCTGTGCCGCGCCGTGCCACTCGCGCCGCGGCTCGCGCGTGCGCAGCTCCACGGTGCCCCCGAGCGCGCGCCCGAACCGGTTCGAGAAATTCCCGGGGTAGAAGTCGATCGCGTCCACGACGTCGGCGTTCAGGACGGACGTCAACCCGCCGAAGTGGAACAGCTGCGGGATGGGGACGCCGTCCACGTATACGATCGTCTCGTTCGGCTCGGACCCGCGCACGACGAGCAGGCCGATGCCGAACGGGCTGCGGGCGACGCCCGGGAGGGACTGGATGACCTTGAGCGTGTCGCCCTGCGTCCCGGGGATCGTTCGCACCTCCTCGGTCGCGAGCGTGCGGACCGTTACCTCGTCGCGCGATCGCTCGCCGCGCACGACCGCCTCGTACTGATCGTAGTGGCGGCGCGAGAGCCGGTACTCGACCTCGCGGACCCTTCCCTGCTCGAGGCGCTCCGTCACGGACAGCGGGGTGTGCTCGGGCGAGACGATCCGGACGATGACCTCGCCCGGTGGGATCCCGCGTAGCGCGAAGCGGCCGTCGGCGCCGGTCTCGACCGAGACGCCCTGCGACTCGACCGTGGCCGCGGCGACGGGCGAGCGCGTCCCGCGCTCGACGACGCGCCCCTCGAGCACGATCGGGGCGGCGGCGGGCGCGACCGGCTCGGGCCGCCTCAGGACGAAGTCGTACCGGTACGTGATCTCGACGGCGGTCGGGACGCCGTCCATCTCGGCCGGGTGGAACCGGAACTGCGCGACCGCGTGGAGCGCCGCCGGGGCGAAGCCGGGGTGCGGGCCGGGGTCCACCACCACCGCCTGCGTGACCTCGCCGTCCTCGCCGATCACGATGGAGAGGACCACCGACCCCTCGATGCCCGCCGCCTCCGCCTCCGCCGGGTACTCGGCCGGGACGAACTCGACGAGCTCGGGCGGACGCGTGAGCGTGCCCGCGGGCGGGGTTTCTTCCGCCGCGACGAGGCTACCTAGGAGGAGCGCGAGAATCCTCACGAGTAGATCGGGATCTTACGGTGCGAGCCGTCCGTCGCCTGTACACTTCCGGAGGACCTTCGAATGAACCGCTGGAGCAAGCTCGCCCTCCTCGTCGTCGCCGCCGTCGTGGTGATGCAGCTGCTCGTCCAGCGCCAGGCGCCGCCGCTCGGGAGCGGGCAAGCCGCGCCGCCACTCGCGCTCCGCGATCTCGCGGGAAACACGGTGGATCTCGCGCAGTTCCGCGGGAAGGTCGTGGCGGTGAACTTCTGGGCGAGCTGGTGCCCGCCGTGCCGGGCGGAGCTGCCGGAGCTCGCGGAGGTCTGGACGGACCACCGCGGCCGCTGCTTCGAGCTGCTCGGGGTCGCCGAGGAGTCCGCGCGCGAGGACGTCACCCGGATGGCAACGGTCATCCCGTACCCGATCCTCCTCGACGAACGCGCCGAGGCGCTCTCGGCGTGGGGAGTCGCCGGCTATCCGAAGACGTTCCTCCTCGACGCCGACGGAAAGGTGAGGCGGGTGTTCGAGGGGGCGATCGGCAAGCGGCAGCTCGCCGAGGCGATCCAGCCGCTCCTCCCCGCGACCTGTCCGGCGAGCTGAGCGCGTCGGGCCCGCGACCACGGTTGGGGATGCGCGGGACCCCGGCGGCGCGGTAGATCGGAGCCGTGGCCAGTACCCCCCGCTGCCCCATCTGCCGCAAGCCCGCGCCGCCGCGTTCGGAGAACCGGGCGGCGCCGTTCTGCTCCGACCGCTGCCGGCTCGTGGACCTCGCGAAGTGGCTCGGGGAGGAGTACCGCGTCCCAGGCCCGCGCGCGGGCGACGGGGCGGAGGCGCCACGCGTGGCCGACGACGAGGAGGACGGATGAAGCCGATCGTGTACCTGGTCCGCGCGCTTCCCGGGCAGGACCTCCAGCTGCTCCGGGCGCTCGTCGAGCTCCGGGGCGGCGCCCCGACCGCCCCGCCGCGCGAGCGGCTCGTCGAGGAGGCGCGCGGCGCCACGATCCTCGCGCCGACCTACATCGATCGCGTGGACGGGCCGCTCCTCGACGCCCTCCCGACGGTCCGGCTCGTCGCCTCGTACGGCGTCGGCGTGAACCACCTCGATCTCGACGCGTGCCGCGCGCGGAAGGTGCTCGTCACGAACACCCCCGGCGTCCTCACCGACGCGACCGCGGACCACGCCATTGCGCTCCTCCTCGCGGCCGCGCGCCGGGTCGCCGAGGGGGACCGCCTCGTGCGCGCCGGCGGCTGGCGGGCCGTCGATCCCGCCTTCCTGCTAGGCACCGAGGTCACCGGAAAGACGCTCGGGATCGTCGGGTTCGGGCGCATCGGCCAGGCGGTGGCGCGGCGGGCGCTCGGATTCCGGATGCGCGTCCTCTACGCGAGCCCGCGCGCCGCCGACCTCGCGGAGGCGCGCCAGGTGCCGCTCGAAGCGCTCCTCGCCGAGAGCGACTTCGTGTCGTTCCACTGCCCGCTCACTCGAGAGACGGAGAACGTTCTCTCGCGCGAGCGCATCGCGCGGATGAAGCGGGGAGCGATCATCGTCAACACGGCGCGCGGCGGGGTGGTGGACGACGCCGCGCTCGCCGAGGCGCTCGCGAGCGGTCAGGTGGCGGCCGCGGGGCTCGACGTCTTCCGCGACGAGCCGCGTGTCCCGGCGGCCTACCTCGGGCTCGAGAACGTGGTCCTCACGCCGCACCTCGGCTCCGGAACGCGGGAGACGCGCGCCGCGATGGCGCGCCTCGTCCTCGAGGAGGTGCTCCGCTTCGCGAAGGGCGAGCCGCCGCGGCACGTGGTCCCTTGACGGGCGCGGCTCCTCGACCTCGCGCCCGGTCGTTGGCGCCTGCCCGTCCGCTTCCTGGATCGGCCCGCGCGTGCTATGAGCCCGCGAGCCATGGGCCTCGTCGACCTGCACTGCCATCTCCTGTGGGCGATCGACGACGGGTGCGAGACTCCTGACGAGACCCTGGCCGCGGCGCGCCTGCTCGTCGAGCTCGGGTTCAGCGACGCGGCTCCGAGCCCGCACGCCGTCCAGGGGCTCCCGTCCGGCGACCCGGCGCGGGCCGAGGCCCGGCGCGCGGACGCCGAGGTGCTCCTGCGCGCCGAGGGCGTCCCGCTCGTGCTGCACCGGAACGCCGAGAACCGGCTCGACGCCGAGTTCCTCGCCAGGGCGGACGGTGAGGGGCGGCGCGGGGTCGGCGGCTCGCAGCGCTGGGTGCTCCTCGAGGTCCCTTTCGACGGCGCCGTGCCGACGCTCCCGGACCTCGTCTTCCGCCTCCGGCGCAAGGGCATCTTCCCGCTGTTCGCCCACCCGGAGCGCTGCGCCGAGTTCGAGCGGCCAGGCCGAGCGGCGGAGGTCGTCCGGCTCGGGGCCGCGCTCCAGCTGAACGTGGGCGCGCTCGCGGGCGTCTACGGCAGGGAGGCGCGCCGCACGGCGGAGAAGCTCCTCGACGAGGGGCTGTACGCGGTCGCGGCGACCGATCTCCACCGGGCAGACGGCGCGGACGAGTGGCTCGGCGAGGCGCTCGCCGCGCTCGAGAAGCGCGTGGGGGCCGCCGCAGTCGAGCGGCTCCTCTCGGTGAACCCGCGCCAGATCCTCGCGGGCGAGGAGCTCGCCCGTTGAGGCGGGGGATCCAGGTCGGCGCCGGGCTCGCGGTGTCCGCGGCCGCGCTCTGGCTCACGCTGCGCGGCAAGGACCCCGGCGCGATCTGGGGCGCGATGCGGGCCGGGGACTATCGCTACCTCGTGCCGTACGTCGTCGCCTTGTTCGTGATCCACCTCCTGAGGACGGTCCGCTGGGGGCTCCTCCTGCGCCCCATCGCGGCGGTGCCGTTCGCGCGGCTCAACGCGGTCTCCGCGGTCGGGTTCATGGCGCTCGTGATCCTGCCGTTCCGGCTCGGCGAGCTCGCGCGCCCGATCCTCGTCGCCGAGCGCCCGCGGCTCCGGACCTCGGCGGCCCTCTCGTCCATCGTCGTCGAGCGCGCCGCGGACGGGCTCTTCACCGGGCTCCTCCTCGTCGTGGCGCTGCTCGCGGTCCCGGACGGGACGCCGGGCGTCCGGCTCCTGCGTGTCGGCGGCGCGCTCGTGAGCCTCGCCTTCGCGGCGATCATCGGGTTCCTCGCCTTCGCCTACCGGAACCGCGCCGGGGCGGTGGCGTTCGCGACGCGCCTCGTCCGTCCGCTCTCGCCCCGGCTCGCGGAGCGAGCGGGGGGGATGCTCGACGCGTTCATCCACGGGCTGCGGGTGCTGCCCGGGCCGCGGAGCCTCGTGCTCTTCGTCGTGCTCACCGCGGGCTACTGGCTCCTGAACGCCGTCGGGATGCGGGTCCTCGCCCTCGGGTTCGGGTTCGACCTCGGCGCGGCGGAGGCGTGTGCGCTCCTCGGCGTGCTCGTCGTCGGGGTGATGATCCCGGCGGGCCCAGGGATGATCGGCACGTTCCAGGGCGCGATCGTGCTCGGGCTCTCGCTCTTCGCGCCGCCGGACGCCGTCGCGACGCGGGGAATGGCCTACGCGAACGTGCTCTGGGCTGCGCAGCTCGCGCAGGTGACCGCGCTCGGCCTCGCGTTCCTCTTCTCACGCCACGTGCCGCTCGGGCGCCTCTGGGGCGCAGCAGGGGAGGTGGGGGCGGGCCTCGAGGCGGAGGAGGCGGAGTACCGCTCCGCCGGCGACGGGGCACCGTGAGCTCTACGCCGCGGCGTCCGGCGCGTCCGCGCCGGGGCGCTCGGCGCGGAGCCGCGCGACGATCCCATCCACCTCGTCGAGGAACAGCGCGTCCAGCTCGCGGTCGATGCGCGCGAGGTACTCGTCGAGCTCGGACGGCGCGAGCTCGTCGAACGGGAGTACGAGGTTCACAGCTCCTCCTCGAGCCAGCGCAGCAGGGCTTCCTTGATGCGGTCGGCGGGGCGGCGCTCGGCGCCCGAGATCTGGGGCGGCGAGACCGGCGCCGGGAGCGGGAGCTCCCGCGGCGAGAACTCTTCCGTGCGGGTCGAGAGCGACGGCTGCGGCTTCCGCATGCGCAATCCTCCGATATCGCGCACTCGTATCACGCGGAGTCCGACCGTCAAGAAAACGCCCGTTCGCTTGACGCCCCCCGCCCGTCGCCCTATAAACCCGCGTTCTCAGGCCTCGGTGAGGTAGCTCAGTCGGCTAGAGCGAGGGTCTCATAATCCCTAGGTCGGGAGTTCGATTCTCCCCCTCACCACT
>DASWEI010000116.1:0-1888 GCA_036394835.1 Anaeromyxobacter sp.
CCGAACTCGGAAGGGCTCGGCCTCGAGGAGATCGGCGTGAAGCTCGGGCCGAAGGGGTTCCCCGAGCTGAACGAGCAGCTCCGGACGAGCGTACCGTCGATCTTCGCGATCGGCGATCTCGCCGGCCCGCCGTTCCTCGCGCACAAGGGCTTCAAGGAAGGGGAGATCGCGGCCGAGGCGATCGCCGGCATGAAGTCGGCGCGCGACTGGGTGGCGCTCCCGGCCGGGATCTTCACGGACCCCGAGATCGGCATGGTGGGCCTCTCCGAGGAGGACGCGCGCAAGCAGGGGTACGACCCAATCGTGGGGAAGTTCGCCTTCGCCGCGCTCGGCCGGGCCATCGCCATCCAGCACACCGAGGGGTTCGTGAAGGTCGTCGGCGACCGGCAGTCGAAGCTGCTGCTCGGCGTTACCGTGTGCGGACCGGAGGCGGCGGATCTCATCGCGGAGCCGGCGCTCGCCCTCGAGATGGGTGCCTACCTCGAGGACGTCGCCCTCACGATCCACGCCCACCCGACGCTGCCGGAGGCGTTCATGGAGGCGTGCAAGGCCGCGCTCGGCGAGGCCATCCACGCGCTGAACCGTCCGGAGCGCCCGCGCCGCGCCGAGGCGGGGAGCGCAGCGCGCGCATGAGCCGCCGCGCGCTCCTCGTCCACCGGCTCGGGCGCGTCGAGTACGAGGACGGGCTCGCGCTCATGCGGATCGCGGCCGACGCGGTGCGCGGCGGCGCCCCCGCTGCGACGGACCACCTCTTCCTCGTCGAGCACCCGCCCGTCCTGACCTTCGGGCGGAGCGCCGACCGCGCGAACGTCGTCGCGGCGCCGGAGTGGCTCGCGCGCCACGGGTTCGAGCTGCACGAGACCGACCGCGGGGGCGACGTGACCTACCACGGCCCCGGTCAGATCGTGGGCTACCCGGTGTGCGATCTCTCCGACCGCCCGGACGTGCGGCGCTACGTCGGCGCGCTCGAGGAGGCCATGATCCGCGCCTGCGCCGACCACGGCGTCGAGGCGACGCGCCACCCCGAGCACCGCGGCGCCTGGGTCGGCTCGAGGAAGATCGGCGCGGTGGGCGTCCACCTGTCGCGCTGGATCACCTCCCACGGCCTCGCCTTCAACTTCGCGCCCGATCTCGCTCACTTCCGCGCGATCGTGCCCTGCGGCATCGCCGATCCAGGCCTCGGTGTCACGACCCTCGCCGCCGAGCTCGCCAAGGGCGGCCGCCCGGTGCCCGACCGCGATGCCGTGGAGCGGCGGCTCGCGCTCCACCTCGCCGACGCGCTCGACCGCCGCCTCGCGCCGTCCGACGGGCCGGATCTCCGGACCGTGTCGGTCGTGCCGGTCGGCGCGGACGGGCGGATCCTGCTCCTGCGGCGGAGCGCGGAGCGCGGAGGCTTCTGGCAGCAGGTGACCGGGCGGGTGGAGCCGGGCGAGTCGCCGGCGGACGCGGCGCGGCGCGAGCTCCTCGAGGAGACCGGCGCGGACATGCCCGTCGAGCCGCTCGGGTATTGTCACGCCTTCGCGCTCGACCCATCGCTCAACCGCGTTCGTCCGGGCGCGGTCGTGCTCGTGGAGGAGACGGCGTTCGCGGCGCGCCTGCCGCCGTCGTTCGAGCCGATCATCTCGGACGAGCACGCGGAGCACGCGTGGGCGACGTCCGACGAGGCGGTCGCGCGGCTCCCGTTCGCGGGGCTGCGAAAGGCCGTCCAGCTCGCGGCCGCGCGTTTCCCGGCGTAACGGCGGCCCCCAGTACTACTCGGTCACTTCGTACGCCTGCTGCGAGCGCCGATGCTCTCGCTGCGGCGGGCGGGCTCCTCACTGCGCTGCTCGACGTACCTACGGGTACGCCTCCGCTGCTCGTTCGTCGCGCGCCCGCCTCGCTTCGGCCT
>DASWEI010000117.1:0-26975 GCA_036394835.1 Anaeromyxobacter sp.
AGGACCTTCACCTTGCCTCTGGGCGCGATCCCGTCCCGCACCGCGATCGCGGCGACGGAGTGGCTCACGCACACGACGCGGGTCGCGAGCGCCGCAGCGAGCCGCTCCGTCGCGAGGAGCACGCGCCGGAGCGCGCCGTGCGCGGTGAGGTAGCGCAGCCCGTGCAGGTGGTAGATGCGGACGGGGACGCCAGCGAACCGGGCCGCCATCATCCCGAGGAGCCCCCCCTTCGGCGTGTGGGCGTCCACGACGTCGGGGCGGACACGGGCGAGGACGCGCCGGAGCTGGACGAGCGCCGCGAGGTCGCGCGCGGGCGTGATCGCCCGCGCCATCTCGACGGCATGGACCTCGACGCCCTCGTCCTCCGCGAACTTCGCGAGCAGCGGACCGGGCGAGGAGACGGCGTGCACCTCGAACCCCCGCGCGTGCAGGAACGCGGGCTGGCCCGCGAGGAAGAGGAGCGTCTCCGGGACCGTCGTCACGTGGACGAGCCGGACGCGCCGAACCGCTCCCCCGCGAGCCGCGGGGGCCCCGGGCGCTGCGGCAGACCCTGTGGTCGGAAACGAGATGGCGACGCCCCTGGTTCGAGCCGGAATCTGGGCAGCGGCCCGGCGGCCGCCCGTGGCGTCGTTGGGGAGTAGGACCTGCCAATCCGGGGACGTCAGCAACGTGTGCCATCGGCCCCAAGGCTTCGGGTGCGAGGGCGCAACCCGCGCGAACAGATGCCCGGCACCGCGCGCGTGGCGAGCTTCCAGTGCCTGCGGGCGATGGCTCACATCGGGCAGCGCGTCCGGGGGGCGACGCGTCCGGGGGGCGTCAGAGCGATGTCGCGCTGCGACCATGGCACGTTGTGGGTGGTGCGCGCCCGGAGCGCCACGAGATGAGCGCGCGCCGCCTCGCCGCCGCCGCCGCCTCGGCGGCAGGCCTCGTCCTCGCGTCGCGCTCGGCGCTCCTCTACTACTCGGCGCGCGCGCCGGGCGGCGTCTCTGCGTCCACTGCGGCGGCGGCCGACGTCCTCGTCGCCTGGGTGCCGACCGTCTCCGGGACCTCGCCGCCGCTCGCGGACGCGATGGCGCGGGTGCCGCGCACGGCGCCGGCCGGGCCCGAGCGAACTGCCCACGTCTGGGCCGCGCGCGGCGAGACCCAAGGGTTCGCCGTCGTCGTGCGGGCGCCCGCCGAGGGCGCGATGACGAGCCTGTCCGTGACTCCCTCCGCCCTCGCCTGCGCCTCGGGCGGGTGCGCGGGCCACGCGATCCCGGCGGAGGACGTGGACGTGTACCGGGCGATGTACGCGATCGTGACGACGCCGAGCGGCCGCGGCGACCGCGCGTTCCGCGGGCGGACGCACCGCGACGGACCGCCGGGCGCGAACACCGCGAGCGATCCGGGCAACGGCTCGCTGTGCGGCAAGGGCCGGCCGTTCGGCCCGCCGCCCTGCGCGATCCCGGACGGCCTCATCCCGTACGAGACGTGCGGCGACGGCTCCGCGCCGCCGTGCGAGCCGGGCGACACGAGGCGACCGAACCGGTGCGCCGTCGACGGCACCGGGTGCGGTCCCGGCGCGCCGCCGCTCACCATCGCGGCAGGGACGAACCAGCAGCTCTGGGTCGCCGTGCGGATCCCCCGCGGCCGGGCGGGCGTCCCCGCCGGCGTCTACGCGGGGTCGATCCGGCTCGCCGCCGTCGCAGGCGCGGCCCTCGCCGCGACGATCGCCGTGCGCGTCCACGTGTGGGACTTCGACGTGCCGGCGAGTCCGTCCTTCCGCACCGCCTTCGGCACGAACGGCGGGTCGCAGCCCTCCGCCTTCTACAACGTCGAGGCGCAGGCGATGTTCGCGAAGCACAAGGTGAGCCTCGCTCGGTACGGCTCGACGAAGACGATGGGCGTCGACGACTGGCCGCGCGCGGACTACGGGCCGACGGCGACGCGCCTCGCGCAGGCCTGGGGCGTCCCGAACGCGCTGCAGGTGGGGCTCTACCACGGCGTGTCTGGCAGCACCTGCGTCATCTCCTGGTCGGCGTCCGACTACCTCACGACCGAGGCGGCGCAGGCCTGGGTCGCCCGCCACGGGCTCCCGACCTCGGGCGTGCTCCTCTACGCGCGCAACGGCGACGAGATCAACTCGGGGCTCGCCGAGGCGGGGCGCGCCCCGTTCCCGTACTCGAGCCAGCGCAGGCGCCCAGACGGGAGCCCCGGCTGCGCCGAGACCTGCGGCTGGTGCACCTACTCGTACCTGCGCGAGGCCGCTCGCCAGATGCACGCGACGAAGGGACCGGAGGTGAAGCTGCTCTCGGTCGTTGACCCAAATCCTTTCCTCGTCCGCGACACCGCCGATCTCCGCGGCACCGGACGGCCCGCGCTCGACGTGTTCGTCGTCGCGCCGAGCTTCGGCTGGGACAACCCGAGCGCGGTCGCGAGCGTCACGACGAACCCCATGCCGAGCGAGATCTGGACGCACCAGATGTGGCTCCCAGACACGTACAGCCCGAAGTGGCTGCTCGACTACAGCCCGGTCTCCTATCGGATGGGCTTCATCGCCCAGGCGCTCGGCGTGTCGGGAGCGGCGACCGCTGAGCTCGCGGACGGGAGCGATCCCGGCTGCGACGCCGGCGCGGCCTGCCCCGCGCGGCGCGCGCGGCCGTCCGAGAACCCGTGGCGCAACGGCGTCCACAAGGACGTGTGCGGAGGGAGTGGCGGCCCGAACTGTTCGGTGAACGGCGACAGCCAGTGGCTCTACACCGGCTCGCAGGTGGGGCTCGGACGGTGGAGCCTCGTCCCGCACCTCCGGCTCGAGTTCTTCCGCGACGGGATCCAGGACTTCGAGCTCGTCCGGATCCTGAGGAGCCTCGCGCGCGGGCGCCGGCACGCGAGCGGCGCCTGCACGGCGGCGTTCCCCGCGCAGACGTGCGCGCAGGTCGTGAAGGCCGTCGGCGGCGACGACTGGTCGAGCTACTCGACGGACGCGCACCTCCTGCAGCGCGCGCGCAAGGCGATCGGCGACACCATCGCGGCCGACCCGCTGCGGCCGCTCGCGCACCGGTAGCGCGCGGAACGCCGCCGCGATGGCTCCGGCCGCTCGAGTCGAGCGCCGCCGCAGCTCGATGCAAGCGCTGGTCGACCCTCACGCCTTCACGATCCGGCGCGGGCCCCTTTGCCCCAGTGCGCCGAGAGCGGCGGGCAACGCGTGCCGAAACGCGTGGGGAATCGGCTCCCGAGCGGCGTCCGAGCATGCGGCACTTCGCCATACCCCAGGTGACTCCTCGCTTGACCTCGGGCAGTTCCGTTACGTTCGCCACCGCTCGGGGGAGGGACACACGAGTGACGATCCGGACCCGATTCCTCGCCGCGGCGGCCCTCGCAGCGGCCGTCCTCGCGCCCGCGCGCGGCTCCGCGCTGCAGCTCCTCGACGACGCGCTCTCGCTCGAGAGCCGGCCCCGCCCGGATCTGAAGGTGGCGCTCCTCGCCCCCGGCGCGGGACCCTCGCTCGACTTCGACCTGCTCGGCGATGCGCCGAAGCCCCCGGCGGTCGCAGAGGATCCCGCGCTCCGGACGCGGCGCAAGATGCTGAACCTCCACCAGGGGCTCGGCCTCGGCCTCCTCGGCCTCCAGCTTGCGTCCACCGTGACGGGGCAGCTCAACTACAACGACAAGTTCGGCGTCGACAACACCGGCCGCTACGAGGAAACGCACAAGTTCCTCACCTACACAAACCTCGCGGCGTTCGCGGTGGTCGGGGGCATCGCGCTCTTCGCGCCGCGGGACAAGGCGGCGAAGCGGACCGGCTTCGGCCGGACGACGGTCCACAAGATCGGGATGGGGCTCGCGACCGCGGGGATGATCGGGCAGGGGCTGCTCGGCGTCCACACGGCGCGCCGCGAGGGCTATCTCGACCAGGAGAGATACGGGCGGGACCACCTCGTCCTGGGGTACCTGACCCTCGCCGCGATGACGGTCGCAGTGGGCGCCATCGTGTTCTGACGGAGAGACGCCATGACCTCGACGTTCCTCGCCCTCCTCCTCGCCACCTCCACGTCCCCGGCCGGCGCCTACGTCGTCGACTCCGGGGGGAGCGTCGTGAGGTTCCACCTGCACCACAAGATGCACGAGGTGGACGGCCGCTCCTCGCAGATCGAGGGCAAGGTGGTGCTCGGCGACGACGGCAAGGTGATGGCGATGATCCGGATGCCGGCGTCGAGCTTCGACACCGGGGACGCGAACCGCGACTCGCACATGCGCGAGGCGCTCGAGGCGGCAAAGTTCCCGTACGTCGTCTTCAAGGGCGTGACGAACCTCATCATCCCGGTCGCCTACGGAAAGCCGATCGAGACGAAGCTCCAGGGAGAGCTCGAGTTCCACGGCGTGAAGCAGCCGCTCACGGTGCCTGCAGAGATCTCGCTCGGCCAGGACGGCAGCGCCGTCGTGAAGGCCAGGTTCTCGGTGAACCTCGAGTCGCACCGGATCGAGCGTCCTTCGCTGCTCTTCATCAAGGTGGACGAGAACGTGCTCCTCGACGTCGAGCTGAAGCTGAAGGGCGCGAAGTGATCCGGCGCCTCGCCACGGCGCTCGGACTCGGGCTCGCGGCCTGCATCCCCAACCCGGGGCCGACGATGGCGCCGGGCCAGGACTGCATGGAGTGCCACGGCGGCGGTGGCGGTGGCGAGCGCGAGGAGGACGCGCCGCCCTGGACGGTCGCCGGGACCATCGCCGGGGTCCGCGGCGCGCACGTCGCGATCACCGACGCGAACGGCTGGTCGTTCACGCTCCGCTCGAACCGCGTGGGGAACTTCTACACCGCAGAGCCGGTCGTCTTCCCCATCCAAGTCTCCGTGGATGGGAGCGCGATGGGTACGGCGGTCTCAAAGGGCAGCTGCAACGCCGCCGGGTGCCACCCAGGCGGCGTCGGGCGTGAGGGCGGGGGCGGCGGGTAGCGCGGCGACGGACCCCGCGTGCCTGCCTCCCGCTGCTCCGCTCTAGCTCGGGGGGTGCGCGGCGGCGGCGAGCTTCCGGTCCGCGTCGTTCATGTGCCCGGCGAGCGCCTGGCGCAGATCGAGCGCGGCCTCGAGCGCGACGTCCTGGTCGCCCTCGTCGAGCGCGCGCTGGATCTGCCGGATGTGGGAGAGGAACTCGCCGTGCTCGCCCGTGTGGGCGGCGCGCTCGGGGTACGAGGCCGCTTCCATGAGCAGCTCCTCACCCCCGAAGTGCACCGTGCTGTAGGCGAGGAGCTGATCCGCGAGCCGGCGCGCCATCCAGGGGCGGCGCTGCTCGACGGCGTCGGCGAAGGCGGTCACGAGCGCGATCTGCAGGTGGTGCTCGTGATCCATCGCCTCGTGGGACAGATCGAGCCTGTCATTCCAGGCGTGTTCTTCGATCATGGATCCCTCCGGCTGGGGCGCTCGAAATCGCGCACCCGTTGGTTGGCCGGAGCGGAGGCCACGAGCAAGGCCCGGACGGGTGCCGCGGACCGGCGAAGCGGCGGGGTCAGCGGAGCTTCAAGCCCTCGACGACCGCCATCGCGATGCCGGCCGCGCCCACCGCGAGGACGGCGAGGCCGATCGCGATGGCGCGGCCCCCGCGCGCCTCGAGGAACGGGTTGTCGATGTGGCGCTTCCAGGCGATCTGGCCGCCCTTCACGACCGCGACGACGCTCATGCCGAGGAGCAGCACCGCGAACCACACCGCCGAGAACTTGTTGTTGCCCACGCCGACTCCCTTTCGACCGTCGAGCTAGTTCTTCTCCTCGGACCAGAGCCGGTCGAGCTCCTGGTACGACTTCGGGAATTCCGCCTGGTACTTGAGATAGACCGGGATCGGGTACCGCACACCGCCGGCGTGCGTGCCCTCGAGCCCCTTCACGACCTCCTCCGCCATCGCGAACGGGAACGTGAACGCCATCTCGTCGTCCGCGGTCATCCCGAAGATCCGATCGCCATAGCACGGGAGGATGAACTGCGGCTCCTTCGTCCGGTGCGAGCGGATGACGAGCTCGGTGCAGTCGCCGCGACCGGTCGTCTGCGACCGGACCGTGCCGCCCTTCGCGAAGAGGCAGGCGTTCACGAGGCGCATCGCCTGCGCGGAGTTGCCGTAGACGACGACCGTGTCGGGGGCGAAGTCGATCCGGGAGAGCGGTCCGACGACGATCGCGCCGACCTCGCCTGGGTCGTACTTGTCGAGCGCGTCCTCGAGCCTCGCGCCGGCGTCGCGGCAGGACGCGTACATGCCATCCGCGAGCGCGCCCGAGGTGTAATAGGCGTTCCGGTCGGCGAAGCCGAACGCCGCCTTCGCGATCGGGCAGGAGAGGTCGTCGCCGGTGAAGGCGAGCGTCCAGCCATGGCGGCGGGCGAACCCGATCGACTGGCAGATCGCGACCTTCACGCCGAGGTCCTTCGCCGGCCGCTTCGCCTTGGGCGGCAGGGGCACGCCGGGGGCGAGCGAGCGGACGCCCACCGGGAAGGTCGAGACCCGCAGGTGCTTCTCGAGGTGTCCGTTCAGCGTGGCCGCGTCCATGGCGCCTCCGTCGAGCGTCGATGATGCCGTGCGCGCGCAGCCTCCGCAATGGAACCCCGCCGCGCCGCTTCGCGGTTACACTCGCGCTCCCTTTCCACGGAGGACCGATGCCGAAGACGCCCGTTCGCCCTGAGCGCAGCGCCGCCGCAGGCGGTGCGAAGTCGAAGGATCCGCTCGCCCTCGTCCGCCGCGTCATGGCGGGCGACCGCTGGGCCGCCGCCGCCGGCGCCCGCCTCGTCGAGGTGCGCGAGGGCTACGCCCGCACCACGCTGCGGCTCCGCGACGACCACCTGAACGGCGTCGAGGTGGCGCAGGGCGGCGCCATCTTCACGCTCGCGGACTACGCCTTCGCGGCGGCGTCGAACTCGCACGGGACCGTCGCGGTCGCGCTCGACACCTCGATGACGTTCGTGCGTGCCGCGACGAAGGGCGTCCTCACCGCGGAGGCGCGCGAGGAGTCGCTCACGCGCCGCACCTCGGTCTGCAACGTGCGCGTGACCGACGGCGAGGGAAAGGTGGTGGCGCTCTTCCGCGGCACCGCGTTCCGCAAGGACGACCCGCTCGACGCCGTGCTCGCCGCGCGGGTGAAGGCGCGCCGGAAGGGACCCGGCGAACCGGCGGCCGCCGCTCAGCGGCGCACGGGGACGCGCTGACGGGACGAGCCGGCGACGGCCCCGGGCGTCGTCAGCGCAGGCAGGCGGGACGGTTCCGGTAGCGCCGCGCGAACGGCACGTAGAGCATGCAGGCGCGGTCCGCGCCCCCGCCGACGCAGACCTCCTCGCACGTCCGGTAGCGGCGCGCGTGGGGCACGACCTCGGTGCGGCCGGTCCGGGTGTCGGCGATCCGGTCGTACGCGCCGCCCGGCCCGAGGTCCGGCTCGTCCGCGGAGTGGAGGCTCGTCGGCACGCGCGGCGGCGCCCCGCCCGTCCACATCCCGAGGCCCATCCGCTGCGCCTCGCGCTGCAGCGCGACGAGCGCCGCGTCGGGCGCGCCGGCGACCGCGAAGACCATCGCGTCGCCGCGGGTGACGAGCGCCTCCGCCACGTCGGGGCACGAGACGAGGAGCCGACCGTAGCGATCCGGTGTTCCCGCGGTTTCGCAGCGGTGCCCGAACGACGCCGCCGACGCGAGCGCCGCGCTCTCCTTCGCGACCTCGAACAGGTCATGCGGGCCGAAAGTGCCGGCGCCGAACAGGTGGACCGGTCCGAACGTCTCGAGCGCGTTCACGCCGGCGAGCCGCGCAGAGCGCCCGCGGGAGCCGCCGGAGAGGATCCTGAAGGTGTCGCCGTCGATCCAGCGGACGTCGACCCGCTCCCCCGCGAGCTCGAGCGTGGCGCGGGTGGGCCGCGCCCGGCGGTCTCCCCCGCGCCGCGCCTCCGCGGGGCGGGCGGCGGCGAGGAGGGCGATCGCGAGGAAGGCCGGGGCGCAGCGCACGAGATCATCGTACGCGGCCATCCGACACGCGCCGCCCCCGACGCGGGGTTTCCAACCTGCCCATGGGGGGCGCACAATGAGAGCGGTCCATGCACTCGCTCGCCGAGCTCGTCTCCCGTGTACCCGTTCACCGGGTGATGGCGGAGGCTCGCCTCGACATCCTCGTCCACCTCCTCGCGGCGCTCGTCGCAGGCGGAGCGATCGGGATGGAGCGAACCTTCCACGGACGCCCGGCCGGGTTTCGCACGCACGCGCTCGTCTGCCTCGCGTCGAGCCTCCTCATGCTCCTCACCGTGTACCAGGCGGAGTGGTTCCCCGGGCAGGGCGACGCCGTGCGGATCGATCCGACCCGCATGGCGCAGGGGATCATGACGGGCATCGGCTTCCTCGGCGCCGGCGTCATCTTCAAGGAGGGGATCACCGTCCGGGGGCTCACGACCGCCGCGTCGATCTGGATCACCTCCGCGATCGGCGTGCTCATGGGGAGCGGGCTCTACTATCCCGCCGTGATCGGGACGGTGCTCACGGTCGGCGTCCTCGCCGCGTTCCGCTGGATCGAGAACCGGGTCCCCTCGCATCGCTTCGCGCACCACCGGATCCGGTTCGCGCGGAGCGCGGTGATGCCGGAGGAGACCTTGCGCGAGCTGCTCGCGAAGCACGGCTTCTCGGTGTCCGGGCTCACCTACCGCCTCGCGGAGGAGGGCCGGATGTTCGAGTACCGGATGACGATCCGGACGGTAGAGGAGGCGAACTTCACGCGGCTCGCGCGCTCGCTCGCGGCGCTGCCGCCCGTGCTCGAGTTCGACCTCTCGCCCGACTAGCGCGCAGCTCGCCACTTCCCTCGCGGCTGGCGCGCCGCGCGCCCCTCCTCCAGAATGGGCGCTCCATCCCGGACGCTCATGGTCCTCCGCCCCGCCGCCGCGCTCCTGCTCGCGCTCGCCGCCCTCCCCACGGGCGCCGCCGCGCCGTGGGATGGGCCGCCGTTCTCGGCGGAGCCGCGGGCGCTCCTCGCCGCCGCCGACGCGCTCGGCGCGCCGAAGGACTCGGGGGTGGACGTCCTCCTCGAGGAGGGGACCTACCGCTTCGACGCGCGCGGCGCGGCGACCTTCACGCACCGGCTCGTCTACCGGCCGCACGCCCCCGACGCCGCCCGGCGCTGGGCGCGCGTCGAGCGGAGCTGGGCGCCCTGGTACCAGGCGCGCCCCGAGGTGCGGGGTCGCGTCGTGACCCCCGACGGCGCGGTGCACGAGCTCGATCTCTCGACGCTCGCCGAGCAGGGCGTCGGCGACGACGGCGAGGTCTTCTCCGACCGCAGGCTCCTCGCCGGCCCGCTGCCCGGCGTCCGCCCCGGCGCCGTCGTCGAGGAGGTCTCGACGGTGCGGGACCTCGCGCCGCTCTTCGAGGGCGGCGTCGCGCACCGCCACTTCCTCGCGCAGCCGAGCCCGGTGCGGCTCTCGCGGCTCACCATCGAGGCCCCCGAGGCGCTGCCGATGCGGTTCGTCGTGCGCGGCGCGGACGTGCGGCCGGCGGTGAAGGTCGCGGGCGGGGTCCGGACGATCGTGTTCGAGCGGCGCGACGTCGCGGCCGCGCCCAGGCCGGAGCCGAGCGGGCCGCGCGAGGTCCCGCCGGGCCCCCTCGTGCTGTTCGGCTGGGGACGATCGTGGACGGACGCCGCCGAGCGCTACGGCGCACTCTGGCGGGCGCGGCTCGACGAGGCGCCGCTCCCCGAGGCCGCGCGCGCGGCGGTGCGCGGCGCGGCGGGCGACGAGGCGATCCGGCGCGCCCTCGCCTGGATCCACGAGCACGTCCGCTACACCGGCCTCGAGCTCGGTGAGGCGGAGATCGTCCCTGCGGCGCCGGCGACGACCATGAAGCGGCGCTACGGCGACTGCAAGGACCTGTCCCTGCTCCTCGTCGCGCTCCTGCGCGAGGCGGGGCTCGACGCGCGCATCGCGCTCCTGCGCACCGCGTGGCAGGACCTCGCGCCGGAGCTGCCCGGCCTCGGCCAGTTCGACCACGCCATCGTGCGCATCGAGGGCAAGGCGCCCGCGTGGATCGACCCGACCGATCCGTACGCTGCGCCCGGAAAGCTCCCGCCGCAGGACGAGGGGAGGCTCGCGCTCGTCACCGGGCCGGGGCAGTCGGACCTCGTCCGCACCCCCGAGGCCGGGCGGGAGGAGAACGCCGCGACGACGCTGCGGGAGCTGTGGCTCGCCGAGCTCGGGCCGGGACGGATCGTCGAGACGCGGACGCTCGCGGGCGCGCTCGCTTCCGCGGAGCGGGCCTTCCGCGCGCGCCGGCCGGACGGGCGCGCGGGCGATCTCGACGAGCGCTACGCGCGCGACGTGTTCCGCGCCGACCTCTTCCTCGGTGCGGAGGTGACGGGGGAGCTGGACCTCGCGGCGCCGCTGCGCGTCCGGGTGGAGGCGGACCGGAGCGAGGTCGTCGAGACGCAGGACGACCTGGCCGAGATCCCGGTCGCGCCGGACACGATCTTCGACCCGTTGCCGCGCTTCGTCCGCGGCGAGGCGGAGGACGGCTCGGAGGAGCCCGGCGAGACGCCGCGCCGCGCCTCGGACCTCGTCCTCGCGCTGCCCTACCGCTGGGAGGCCACCTATCGCATCCACCCGCCCGAGGGATTCCGCGTCCGCGCGCCGCTCCCCGCCGCCGAGGCGGAGCGGTTCGGGCCGGCGACCTATGACCGCAGCTTCGCGGCGCTCCCGGACGGGAGCGTCACCGCGACCTTCCGCTTCGACACGGGCGGCCGCCGGATCCCCGGCGCCGACGCCGGGCGGCTCGCGCGGCGGGTCCGCGAGATCGTCCGCGCCCGGAGCCCCGCCGTCGTGTTCGAGCGGACCGCCGCGGCGCTCCTCGCCGAGGGCCGGGTCGAGGCGGGGCTCGCGGAGCTGCACCGCCTCGCCGCCCTCCACCCGCGCGAGGCGATGCACCGGCTCCACCTCGCGATCGCCCTCCTCCGGCTCGGGTTCGCCGCCGAGGCCGCCGCCGAGGCGCGCCGCGCGATCGCGCTCGAGCCCGAGCGGGCCTGGGCCCACCGGGTCCTCGCCTACGTCCTCGAGCACGACGCGGTGGGGCGGTTCCACGGCCCCGGGTTCGATCGGAAGGCGGCGCTCGCGGCGTACGAGGTCGCGCGGAAGAAGGATCCCGACCACCCCGGCGGCCGCGCCGCCCTCGCCGAGCTCCTCGCGCACGACGAGGACGGGCGGGGCTTCGGCGCGGGCGCCGACCTCGCGCGCGCGATCGCGGAGTACCGGACGCTCCACGACGACCTCGGCTCGCGCGACTTCGACGACGGCTACCTCGCGGCGCTCTTCGCCGGTGGGCGCCACGCGGACGCCGCGAAGCTCGCCCGCTCGATGACCGCGGGCGCCGAGCGGAACGCGATCCTCGTCGCCGCGACCGCGGCGGCGGGCGGCGCCGGCCGCGCGGAGGAGGAGGCGGCCGCGCTCGGCGAGGCGCGGCGCGCCGCGCTGTCGGACGCCGCGGCGCTCCTCCATCGCGACCGGCACCACCCCCTCGCCGCCGCGCTCGCGTCGGCCGCGGCGCGCGGTGCCCCGAACGCGGCGGACCTCTTCGCCTGGGCGGAAGCGCTCGCCGGGATGCGGCGCTGGGAGGAGCTCCTCGACGTCGGGGACGAGGCCGAGCGGCTCGTGAGGCGCGTGGTCGTCGCCGCGTTCGGGGCCGGCGAGGCGTCGGGCGAGATCGCGAAGCTCGTCGCGCCGCGCCTCGTGCGCGCCGGGCTCCTGCCGGGGTTCGAGGCGCGCCTCGGGATCGATCGGACCGGCCGCCGCGCGGCGGCGCGACGGTCCACGCCCGACGTGGCCCTCGACGCGCTGCTCTCGTCACTCCACGTCGATTCGGTGGGCGATCCCGAGGGTGGCCTGCGCGTCCTCGGCTCGTTCTCCCCGGCGGGCGGAGCCGAGGGCGGCGCGCTCTACCTCGCACGAGAGGAGGGCGCCCTCCGGCTCGTGGCCGCGGACGGCGCCTGGGACCTCCTCGGCCTCGAGGCCGCGCGCCGCGCCTCGGCCGGCGACGCCGCCGGCGCCGCGCGCTGGCTCGAGTGGGCGCGCGACGCCGTCCCGGGAGAGCCGGTGGACCCCGCTTCTCCCGCGGGGATCCTCGCCGCGCTCTTCCCGCCGGGCGCGACGGGGGTGGACGCCGCTCGCCGCGCGGGGCTCGCGCTCGCCGCCTTCGCCGACGAGAAGGGGACCTCGGCCGGCTCGCTCCGGGCCGCGCGCGACGCGGCACGTACGCCCGCGGAGCGGCGCGCGCTCGGCCACGCGCTCGCGCGGGCGCTTCGCTCGCAGGGCGACGCCGAGGCGACCTTGCGGCTCGCCGACGAGCTCGTCGCCGACGACCCCGCCTCGCGCGCCGCGTTCGCCTCGAAGGCCTGGGCGCTCCGGCGGCTCCGCCGGCCCGCGGCGGCGCTCGGGGACGCCGCGGAGGCGCTCCTCGCCCGCGCGCCGCGAGACGCGGAGACGTTCGGGCTCGTGGGCTCGAGCTTCCTCCTCGCGGGTGAGCTCGACGCGGCGGCCCGCACGCTCCGTCGTGCGATCGACGCGGGCAAGGCGTCGCCCGTCATCTTCAACGACGCGGCGTGGCTCGAGCTCTTCAGGGAGCCGCCGGGCCCGCTCGCGCTCGACTGGGCGCGGCGCGCCGCCGAGCAGGGGAAGAGCGCCGACGCCGCGGCGCTCAACACGCTCGCCGCAGCCTACGCAGCTTCCGGGAAGCCCGCGGAGGCGCGCGACATCTTCCTGCGGTCGCTCGATGGCGGGCGGCCGCTCGCGGGCTCGGACTGGTATGTCTTCGGGCGGATCGCCGAGGCGTGGGGGCTCGCGAGCGCCGCGCGCGCAGCGTACGCGCAGGCGACGCCGCAGGACTTGGACGGCGAGGAGGACCCGACCGGCGCGCACCTGCTCGCCCGCCGCAGGCTCGCGGCGCTCGGGCCGGAGCCTTCGAGCGCGCCGCCCGCGGCGCCCGGCGCGCCCGCACGCGGACCATCGCGTGCGCCGGCCGCGGCGGAGCGGGCCAAGCCCCGCACGAAGCACGCGCGCTGATCTCCCGGGCGCGCGCGGTGCGGCGGCAGGCCGGCACCTACGCTCCCGCCCCGACGGTGCGAACGAGGTCTCTCAGGACGTCGGCGTCCACCGGCTTCTCGACGTGCCGGCGCCCGTGCGCGAGGAACTCGCGCGATCCAGCGGTGAAGGCGCCGCCGGTGATGAACACGAGGCGGGGCAAGAGGTCGGGCGCGGTGCGCTCGAGCCGCGCCGCGAGCTCCATGCCCGTCATCTCCGGCATCATGAGGTCGCACAGGACGACGTCCCAGCGTTCGCCCGCCTCGGCACGCCTCGCCGCCTCCGCCGCCGACGCGAGGAGCTCGACCTCGTGCTCCGGCGCGAGCAGGCGCGCGAGCGCGCGCCCGACGAGCTCCTCGTCGTCCACCACGAGCACGCGCCTCCGCGCGGTCGCCGCCGGCGGACGGGCCGGTCCGCGCTCCGTATCCACGGCCGCGTCGGAGGCGGCGACGGGCAGCTCGAGGCGGAAGGTCGTGCCGAGCCCCGGCTCGCTCCGCGCGTGGATCGTTCCGCCTGCCGCCGACACGATCCCGTGGCAGATGGCGAGCCCGAGCCCCGTCCCGATCCCGACCTGCTTCGTCGTGAAGAACGGGTCGAAGATGCGCGGCAGGACGTCAGGCGGGATTCCGCTTCCGGTGTCGGACACCTCGATCACGATCCGCCCCGCCTCGGCGCGGGCCGTCACCCTCACCTCGTTCTCGGCCGTGTGCCCCTCCGGGATGGCCTGGGCGGCGTTCACGAGCAGATTCACGACCACCTGCGCGATCTCGTGGGGTCCGGCGACGACGGGCGGCAGCGCGCGCGGCACGTCGATCGCGAGGTGCGCGCGGCTCGCCACCTGGTGACGCGCGATCGCGGCGGCCGCGTCGACCTCCGCCGCGATCTCCACGGGCGCCCGGCGCGCCTCCCCGGAGGGGCCGGCGAACCGCCGGAGGCCTTGCACGACGTCGCGCACGCGCCGTGCGCCCTCGATCGCGTCGGCGACGGCCGGCCCGAGCTCGTCCTTCGCCGCCTCCGCCGCGGCGCCGGCGCCGGCGTCGAGCCGCTCCGCGAGGTAGCGCAGGTTCGCCGCGACGTACGCGAGGGGATTGTTGATCTCGTGGGCGATGCCCGCCGCGAGCGTCCCGACCGCGGCGAGCCGCCCGGCCATCTCGAGCCGGACCTGAAGCGAGCGCCGCTCGGTGACCTCGGTCGCGGTGCCCGCCATCCGCTCGGGCCGACCGGATGCCTGCGCGACCACCCGGCCGCGCACCTGGATCCATCGCCACTCGCCGCCGCGGCCTCGGATCCGGTACTCGGACTCGTACCGCTCCGAGCGACCCTCGAGCTGCGCCACGGCCGCCGCCCAGACCTGAGGGAGATCGTCCGGGTGCACGTCGGCCTTCCAGTCGTCGATCAGCCCGCGTGGCCCACGCCCGGTGATCTCGGTCCAGCGCGGGCTGTACGTCACCTCGCCGCTGCGGACGTCCCAGTCCCAGAAGGCGTCGTTGCTCCCCTCGAGGACGCGCGCAAGGCGCCGCTCGCTCCGGCGCAGCGCGTCCTCCGCCTGCTCTCGATCGAAGATGTTCTGGAGCAGCCGATCGACCTCCCGCCCTATCCGATCCGGCGCGATCAGCTCCTCCGGCGGCACGTAGTAGAAGTTCCGGCAGACCCGGCCGCCGACGGCGATGAGCGGGTGCGTGCGGATGACGTCGCGGATGATCTCCGGGGAGAAGCGCGTCCGATCGTACTGGCAGACGGCGAGGGCCGGAGTCCGCGCGATCCGCTGGTTGACCTTCACCTCGTACTCCATGAGCCGCTGCAGCTTCGTGTCGTCGCCGAGGGCCCAGGTCATCTCGCCGGCGATGCGCAGGCCGCCGTAGCCGTCGCCTACCGCCTGCGCCGCCGCCGCGACTGCGAGCTCGAGCATCTTGTCGGGGTCGAAGGCGCCCTGGGCGAGGTAGGTCTCGCGCTCGGTCGCGATCGCGAGCGCACCGCGCTGGAGCGCGGCGTCGACGTCGAGGCCGCCGGCCCGCATCGCGGGAGCCATCCCGGCGACGACGCGGCTGTCCGCGACGTAGAAGCACCGCTCGCTGCGCTCGAGCCCCTGCCGGATGAACGGAACGAGCGCGCGGAGCTGCTCGTCGCGGTTCTCGTAGATGAGGCACATGTGGTCGTGCATCGCGAGCTGGCAGAGGCTCGACTCGATGGCCGTGCCGTCCCGCGAATCGGAACTCGTCATGGAATCCCCCGCACCCGACTTTGCCCGGACCCGGTGTCTGGGCTCAAGTGCCTGCGGGTGAAGCGCGGAGTCCCGGTTGGGCAGCACCCGCGCGCGCCGAGCTCCGCGCGGCTAACGTCCCGCTCATGAGATGGCCTCGCGCACTCGCAGAGCGGCTCGGGATCGAGCACCCGATCATCCAGGCACCCATGGCGGGAGGCCCCTCCACGCCGGAGCTCGCGGCCGCGGTGTCGAACGCGGGCGGGCTCGGGTCCCTCGCCGGCGGCTACTCCCCCCCCGCCATCATCCGCGAGCAGATCCGGGCGACGCGCGCGCTCACGACCCGTCCATTCCAGGTGAACCTCTTCGTCCCGGAGCCGCCGCGCAGCGCGCCGTCGCACGAGGAGATCGAGCGCGCGCAGCGCGCGGTCGCGCCCTTCCGCGCCGAGGTCGGGCTCGCCGAGCCAGGCACGCCAGGACCGTTCCCGCCATTCGCGGAGCAGCTCCGGGTCGTGCTCGAGGAGCGGGTCCCGGTGTTCAGCTTCACGTTCGGCGCGCTCCCCGCGGAGGACGTCCAGGCCCTCTCGCGCGCGGGGCTGGTCGTCCTCGGGACCGCCACGACGGTGCGCGAGGCGCGCGCGCTCGAGGCCGCCGGCGTCCACGCGATCGTGGCGCAGGGCGGCGATGCCGGGGCGCACCGGGGGACGTTCCTCGGACCGCCGGAGCACGGCCTCACCGGGACGCTCGCGCTCGTGCCGCAGCTCGCCGACGCGGTCGCGCTCCCCATCGTGGCGGCGGGCGGGATCATGGACGGGCGCGGCATCGCCGCCGCGCTCGCGCTCGGCGCCCGGGGCGTGCAGCTCGGCACGGCGTTCGTCCCTTCCCCCGAGTCGGGAGCGAGCCGCGCTCACAAGGACGCGCTCCTCGCGCGCGCCGACGACGACCGGACGACCCTCACGCGCGCCTTCTCCGGCAAGCCGGCCCGCGCGCTGCGGAACCGGTTCATCGAGGAGATGGAAGGCGCGCCGGTCCTCCCCTTCCCGCTCCAGAACGCGATGACCGCCGACCTGCGGCGCGAGGCGGCGAAGGCGGGCAAGTCCGATCTCCTCTCTCTCTGGGCCGGCCAGGGCGCGCCGCTCGTGCGCACGCGCCCCGCCGGCGAGCTCGTCCGCGATCTCGTGCGCGAGACCGAGGAGGTCTTCGCGCGACTCGAGCGCGGCGACTGATCTTCCTCGAGGGCGCCCCGCCCGCCTCGCCCGCGAGGTGAGACCCGGGCTCCGATCGCGATCTCGCGCGCGCTGAGCGCCCGCTCGACGCTCGGAACCGAAGATTTATTCGAAAATCGAGCGCGCAAAATTCGTACTGGAGCGCTGCGGTCAAGGTTGCCTCAAGGACTCCACAAAGCCCAGATGATTGACGGCTTTGCGAAGGTCGTCCGGGCAATCCCTGATGCACGTCAAGTCCGGCCTCGCCCAGTCGGTGCGAAACGACCGCGCATCCCCACCGCACCCGCCGAAACGGCGCAATCGCTGCGCCTCGCACGATTGGCAAAATCGGGCGCAATTCTAGGCGGTTGCAATCACGGGCTCGCCCGCTAGTCTGCCAGCCATCCGGAGGACGGAATGAACGACATGGGCTCCGAAGTGTTCGCGCGCGCCGAGAGCACGGGCGTCTCGCGCCGCGACTTCATCAAGGTCTGCTCCGCCGCCGCTGCCGCGGTCGGGCTCCCGGCGTGGGCGGGGGAGAAGATGGCCGAGAACGCCGCCAAGGGGAAAAAGCCCTCGGTGGTGTGGCTCCACTTCCAGGAGTGCACCGGCTGCACGGAGTCGCTCCTCCGCACGAGCCACCCCGACGTCGGCGCCCTGATCCTCGACCTCGTCTCGATCGACTACCATGAGACCCTCTTCGCGGCGGCCGGCAAGCAGATCGAGGCCGCGCTCGAGACCGCGAAGCACGCCGGCGGGTACGTCCTCGTCGTCGAGGGCGCGATCCCGAAGAAGCAGGACGGCATCTACTGCATCGTCGGTGGGAAGAAGGCGGTCGACTCGCTCGTCGAGTGCGCGCAGCAGGCGGCCGCGATCATCTGCATCGGCTCCTGCGCCTCCTGGGGCGGCGTCCCGTCCGCCGCGCCGAACCCTACCGACGCGGTCGGCGCGCCGCAGATCCTGAAGGAGAAGGGGATCGACAAGCCGATCGTGACGCTGCCCGGCTGCCCGGCGAACCCGTACAACCTCCTCGGCACGGTGCTCCAGTTCGCGACCTTCGGCACGCTGCCGAAGCTCGACGAGAAGGCCCGGCCGCTCTTCGCCTACGGCCGCGTGATCCACGAGGACTGCCCGCGCCGGCCGCACTTCGACGCCGGCCGCTTCGCGGCGGTCTACGGCGACGAGGGCCACCGCAACGGTCACTGCCTCTACAAGCTCGGCTGCAAGGGCCCGCAGACCCACGCGAACTGCTCGCTGCTCCACTTCTGCGAGGTGCCGGGTGCGTGGCCGATCGGCATCGGCCATCCGTGCGTCGGCTGCACCGAGCAGGGCGTGGGCTTCAACGTCCCCATCCACCAGAACCTGCCGATCGACAAGCCGACGGCGCCGATGGCGTACCCGGGCACGAACGAGCCGCAGGGCGCGGTCGGTCCGATCGCGGCGGGCGTCGCGGGGCTCGCGATCGGCGCGGTGGTCGGCGCCGGGTTCGTCGCGTCGAAGAAGCTCTCGAAGGAAGAGGAGCAGTAGCTCCGCTCGGAGCGAGGGGCCGTCATGACGACATTCACCCGGCGGGACGTGCTGAGAGTGGTCGCGGCGACCGGCGCCGCGGCCGTCGCGGACGTCGCCGAGGCGCGCGAGCCGCACGTCGCGAAGCCCGACGACCTCGGCATGCTGTTCGACTCGACGCGCTGCGTGGGCTGCCGCGCCTGTCAGACCGCGTGCAAGGAGGCGAACGAGCTCCCCTACGATCGCCACGCGGTGAGCGGGGGCGAGTACGACGCGCCGCTCGACCTGAACGGCACGACGAAGAACGTCATCAAGCTCGCGCGCGGCGAGGGCGACAGCGCGTACATGAAGGCGCAGTGCATGCACTGCGCGGATCCGGCGTGCGTCTCCGTGTGCATGGCGGGCGCCCTCCACAAGGTGAAGGGCGGCGTCGTCGCGTACGAAAAGAACACCTGCGTCGGCTGCCGGTACTGCCAGATCGGCTGCCCGTTCAACGTCCCCAAGTTCCAGTGGTTCACCGCAGTCCCGGTGATCGTGAAGTGCGAGCTGTGCCGGCATCGCGGCGACAAGGGCGCGGCGTGCGCCGAGGTCTGCCCGCGCAGCGCCGTCGTCTACGGGAAGCGCGCCGAGCTCCTCGCCGAGGCGAAGCGGCGCGTCGCCGCCGCGCCGGAGAAGTACGAGCAGAAGGTCTACGGCGAGACCGACGGCGGCGGGACGAACGTCCTCTACGTCACCTCGAGGAAGGTGTCCTTCGCCGCGCTCGGCCTGCCGACGCTGCCGGAGCACCCGCTCCCGCAGCTGAGCGAGACGGTGCAGCACGGCATCTACAAGTTCGGCATCGCGCCGATCGCGCTCTGGACTGCGGTGACCGTGATGCAGCTCCGGGCTCGGAAGAAGGACGAGGCCGGTCACGGCCACGGGGAGGGCAAGTGATGACCGCGCACGAGAGACCGCTCGGGGGCAGGATCCTCACCCCCTTCTTCAAGCTCCTCCTCGCCCTCTGCGGCGTGTGGGTCGTCCTCGTCGTCATCCGACTGCTCTTCGGGCTCGGCGCCGTTTCGGCCCAGAACGACGGGTACGCCTGGGGGATCTGGAAGCCACTCAACGTCGTCACGTTCACCGGCATCGCCGCCGGCGCCTACGCGGTCGGGCTCGTCACCTACCTCTTCAACGAGGGCGAGTACCACCCGGTCATCCGCTCCGCGGTGATGGCGGGCGCGATGGGCTACACCCTCGCCGGCACCTCGGTCCTCATCGACCTCGGGCGCTGGTGGAACCTCTGGGTGGTCTTCTGGCCGCCGGTCTGGAACCTCAACTCGGTGCTCCTCGAGGTCGCCATCTGCGTGATGGCGTACACGATGGTCCTCTGGGTCGAGATCGGCCCGTCGGTGCTCGAGAAGCTCGAGAGCTCCTCCTCGGCGAAGGTGTCCGGGGCCGCGCGGCGGCTGCTGCCGATGCTGCAGCGCGCGATGCCGTTCGTCATCGCGACCGCGATCCTCCTCCCCTCGATGCACCAGTCCTCCCTCGGCGGGCTGTTCATGGTCGCCGAGACGAAGATGCACCCGCTCTGGCACACCTCCTGGCTCTCCGGCCTGTTCCTGCTCTCGTGCGTGACGATGGGTTTCGGCGCGGTCGTGGTGATCGAGAACCTCACCGCGATGACCTGGGGGAAGCGGATCGACCAGAAGCTCCTCGCGAGGCTGAACGTCGTCCCGGCGTGGCTCTCGCTCGGCTACGTCGTCCTGCGTCTCGGCGACCTCGCCGCGAAGGGTCGGCTCGGGCTCATCGCGAGCGAGGGCCTCTACTCCTTCTTCTTCCTGCTCGAGCTCGCGCTCTTCCTCGCGCCCGGGCTGCTCCTCCTCTCACCGCGTTGGCGCGCGAACCGCGGCAAGCTCTTCGGGACGGGGCTGCTCCTCCTGTTCGGCGGCGCGCTCTACCGGTTCGACACGTACCTCGTCGCGTACCAGCCGACGCCAGGCTGGCACTACTTCCCCTACGTCCGCGAGATGCTGTTCAGCGTCTGCCTCGCCGCCATCGGGGTCACCGTGTACGTGCTGTTCGTGAAGCTCTTCCCCATCCTGAGCGGCGTCGACGAGGCGGCCGCCACCACCCCCCCGCGCGGGCTCAAGGCCGCCGGCGGCGCCGAGTAACAGAGAGGACGAACGGACATGGGCAAGCTCATCACGATCGATCCGGTCACCCGGATCGAGGGTCACCTCCGCATCGACGTCGAGGTGGAGGGCGGGGCGGTGAAGAACGCGTGGTCCAGCGGGACCATGTGGCGCGGGATCGAGACGATCCTGCAGGGACGCGATCCGCGCGACGCCTGGGTGTTCACGCAGCGCATCTGCGGCGTTTGCACGACCGTGCACGCGATCGCATCGGTCCGCTCGGTGGAGAACGCGCTCGGCCTCGAGATCCCGCTCAACGCGCAGCTCATCCGGAACATCATCATCGGCGCGCACGCGCTGCACGATCACGTCGTCCACTTCTACCACCTGTCGGCGCTCGACTGGGTCGACGTGACGAAGGTGCTCGCGGCGTCGCCCGAGAAGGCGGCCGCCTTCGCCGACTCGCTCGGCCTCACCTGGGCGGGCAACTCGAAGCACGCGCTCGCCGCGGTGAAGGAGAAGGTGAAGGAGTTCGTCGCGAAGGGCCAGCTCGGCATCTTCACGAACGGCTACTGGGGCCACCCGGCGATGAAGCTCTCGCCCGAGGTGAACCTGCTCGCCGTCGCGCACTACCTGCAGGCGCTCGACGTCCAGCGCAAGGCGAACCAGGCGGTCGCGATCCTGGGCTCGAAGACGCCGAACATCCAGAACCTCGCCGTCGGCGGCGTCGCGAACGCGATCAACCTCGACAGCCCCTCCGCGCTCAACATGGAGAAGCTGTACCAGGTGAAGACGCTCCTCGACGAGGTGCAGGCCTTCATCACGCAGGTCTACCTGCCGGACGTGGCCGCGATCGCGGCGAGCTATCCCGACTGGCTCAAGTACGGCGCCGGCGTGACGAACTACCTCGCCGTCCCGGACATGCCGACGGACGCGAAGATGACGCAGTTCGACCTGCCCGGCGGCGTGATCTGGAACGGCGACCTCGCTAAGGTCCGGCCGATCACGAGCTGGAACGACGACTACCTCCGCCAGAACGTGACCGAGTCGATCGCCCGCTCGTACTACGAGGGCGACGAGAAGCGCGGCCCGTGGGAGGGGCAGACCGTCCCGAAGTTCAGCGGCGAGTGGAAGGCCGAGACGCCTGCCCCCGAGCGCTATAGCTGGGTGAAGGCGCCGCGGCTCGAGGGGAAGCCCGTGCAGGTCGGGCCGCTCGCGCAGCTGCTCGTCGGGTACGTGCAGGGGCACGCGGGCTTCAAGAAGTGGGGCGACTGGATGCTCGGCACCGCCGGCAAGATCGCAGGCGTGAAGCTCGGTCCGGCGGTCCTCCACTCCACCCTCGGACGCCACGCCGCGCGCGCGATCCGCTGCGCGGTCATGTCGGAGCTCGCGCAGAAGCACTGGAAGCTCCTCGTCGAGAACGTCGGCAAGGGCGACACCGCCATCTTCACCGACCCGATGAAGACGCTGAAGGCGGGCACGTTCAAGGGCGTCGGCTTCCACGAGGCGCCCCGCGGCACGCTCTCGCACTGGAGCGTCATCGAGTCCGACGGCAAGGCGATGAAGCTCAAGAACTACCAGGCCGTCGTGCCGTCCACCTGGAACGCCGGCCCGCGCGACGCGAAGGACCAGAAGGGACCGTACGAGGCCTCGCTCGTCGGAAACCCGATCGCGAACCCCGAGCTGCCGCTCGAGGCGCTCCGCACGATCCACTCGTTCGACCCGTGCCTCGCCTGCGCGATCCACACCGTGGACGCGGACGGGGAGGAGATCGCCCGCGTGAAGGTGCTGTAGGCTGGAAGAGTGCGCGTCGCGATCATCGGCATCGGCAACGTGCTGGCGGGCGACGACGCCGTCGGCCCTCACGTCGTCCGGGTCTTCGAGGCGCGCTACGCGCTCTCCGAGGGCGTGCAGGTCATCGACGCCGGGACGCCCGGGTACGACCTCACCGCGTTCCTCGTCGACCTCGACGCGGTGGTGCTCGTGGATGCGGTGAAGGCGAAGGGCGCGCCCGGCGAGCTGCGCACGTTCGACAAGGCTGCGCTCCTCGAGAAGAAGCCGATCCTCGCGCTGAGCCCGCACGAGCCGGGCGTGCGCGAGGCGCTCCTCAACGCGGACTTCATGGGCGTGACGCCGCCGGTCGTGAGGCTCGTGGGCGTCATCCCCGGCGGCACCGCCACCGGCATCGGCCTCTCCGACGCGGTCCGCGCCGCGGTTCCCGGCGCCGTCGAGGCGATCGCGCGCGAGCTCGGCGCGATCGGCGTCTCGCTGCGCGAGCGCACGCCGCCCGTCGAGCCGGATCTCTGGTGGGAGCGGCGGCCCGGCCCGTGACCATTCCGTCGCACCAAAAAAGAGGCCCCGGAGGGGACCGGGGCCTCTACCGAAAGGATCTGCACGTACTCCGTCACTATAACGCCGCAATTGCGCCAGTCCATTCCCTCGACCAAGTGACGTGCGGAAACGCGCGGCGATGCACCGTCCGTCGTGTCCTCGAGGGTTCAACCTCGCAGACCGCGGTCTTGCGCGCGAACGGGGCTCGCCCCCCTCGGGGTGGGCCGCCTGTACCCCGCCGCGCAGGGCTGGTAGGGTCCGCCATGATCACACGGACGCCTCGGCGCGGCCGCGCATGACGAGCGAGGGACGAGACGGCGAGCCCGCAGGGCCCGGCGAGGGGAGGCGGATCGCGCTCAGCGGCACGGTCCAGGGGGTCGGGTTCCGCCCGTTCGTCTACCGCGTGGCGCGCGAGACCGGGATCGCCGGGCGGGTGCGGAACGACGCCGCGGGCGTGACGATCGAGGCGTTCGGAGCGGCCGCGGCGCTCGACCTCTTCGTCGCGCGGTTGCGCGCGGACCGGCCCGCCGCGTCGGTCATCTCCGCCCTCAGCGAGGAGCCGATCCCGCCCGAGCCGGTGCGCGGGTTCGAGATCGTCGCGAGCGGGGGGGCGACGGAGCCGCGTTCGGCGATCCCGCCCGACCTCGCGACCTGCGACGACTGCCTGCGGGAGGTGACGGACCCGCGCGACCGGCGGCACGGCTACCCGTTCACGAACTGCACGGGGTGCGGCCCGCGCTTCACGATCGCGCTCGGCGCGCCGTACGACCGACCCGCGACGACGATGGCGCGCTTCCGGATGTGCCCCGCCTGCTCCCGGGAGTACGGTGATCCGGGCGACCGGCGCTTCCACGCGCAGCCGAACGCGTGCCCCGCCTGCGGCCCCCGCGTCTGGGTCGTTCGGAGCGGGGGGGCACTCGCCGCGACGTCCGACCCCCCGATTGCCACGGTCGGCGCGGCGCTCGCGGCGGGCGCCGTCGCGGCGGTGAAGGGGGTCGGAGGCTTCCACCTCGCCTGCGACGCGACCTCGTCCGTCGCGGTCCGGACGCTCCGCGAGCGCAAGCGGCGCGAGGAGAAGCCGCTCGCCGTGATGGTGCGGGACCTCGCCGGGGCGCGCGCGGTCGCGGACCTCTCGCAGGCGGAGGAGGCGCTCCTCGCCTCGGTGGAGCGCCCCATCGTGCTCTGCCGGCGGCGCGCGACCGTGACCGGATCCGCGCCGGTGCTCGCGGCGGAGCTCGCGCCGGGGAGCCCCCTCGTGGGGCTGCTCCTGCCCTACACACCGCTCCACCACCTGCTGCTCGCCGCGGCGGGCCGGCCGCTCGTGATGACGAGCGGGAACCTCACCGACGAGCCGATCGCCTTCGAGGACGACGACGCGGTTCGCCGGCTCGGCGCGATCGCGGACCTGTTCCTCCTCCACGACCGGCCGATCGCGTCGCGCTGCGACGACTCGGTGGCGCGCGTCGTCGCGGGCCGCCCGCTCGTCCTCCGCCGCGCGCGCGGGTTCGTGCCGCGCCCGGTGCGCGTCGATCGCCGCTTCCGGCGGCCCGTGCTCGGCGTCGGCGCGCAGCTCAAGAACGCCTGCTGCCTCGCGCGGGGCGACGAGGCGGTGCTGGGGCCGCACGTCGGCGACCTCGACGGCCTCGAGACCTACGCCGCGTTCGAGGCCTCGGTGGCGCGACTCGAGGCCTTCCTCGCCTTGCGCCCCGAGGCGCTCGCCTGCGACCTCCACCCGCTCTACCTCTCCACGCGCTACGCCCGGGAGCGGGCGGCCGCGCTCGGCGTGCCGCTCGTCGAGGTGCAGCATCACCACGCCCACGCGGCGGCGGCGATCGCGGAGCACGGCCTCGACGGGCCCGTCCTCGCGCTCGCCTGGGACGGCACCGGGCTCGGCACCGACGGGACCGCCTGGGGGGGCGAGCTGCTTCTCGTCGAGCGGGGCCGGTTCGAGCGGCTCGCGACGTTCCGCCCGGTGCGGCTCGCCGGCGGCGACCGGGCCATCCACGAGCCGTGGCGCGTCGCGCTCGCCGCGCTCGACGACGCGCTCGGGCCCGAGGCGCCGCTCGACGCGCTGCCGCTCTTCCGCGCGGTGGACCGGAAGGAGCGCGACATCGTCTTGCGGATGCTCGCGAGCGGCGTGAACAGCCCCGCGGCGCACGGCGCCGGGCGTGCGTTCGACGCGGCAGGCGCGCTCGCCCTCGCCCGCCCCGTGGCGCGGTTCGAGGGGCAGGTCGCGCTCGCGCTCGACGCTGCCGCCGAGGGCGGGAGCGCCCCACCCTACCCGTTCGACCTCGACCTCGCGCGCCCGGTCGAGGAGCTGGATCTCCGCGCGACCTGGCGCGCGATCGTGGCGGACGTCCTCGCGGGCGTCGCCGCCGGCGCGATCTCGGCCCGGTTCCACGCGACGCTGGCGCGCGCCGGGGCCGAGCTCGTGCGGCGCGCGGCCGCGCGGACCGGCCCGCTGCCGGTCGTGCTCACCGGGGGCTGCTTCCAGAACGCCCGGCTCGCCGAGGGGCTCCTCGCAGAGCTCTCGGGCAGTTTTCCGGTATACCTCCCCGGAGAGGTTCCGCCGGGGGACGGAGGACTCGCGCTCGGTCAGGCGATCGTCGCGGACGCGACGCTCGGGTGACCGAGGAGGAGAACGCGCATGTGTCTCGGTGTCCCAGGCAAGGTCCTCGCCATCGACGGGCTCAACGCGACCGTGGACTTCTTCGGCGTGAAGAAGGAGCTGCGGCTCGACATCGTGGACGAGCCCGTGAAGGTGGGGGACTACGTGCTGAACCACGTCGGGTTCGCCATCCGCCGGATCCCGCCCGAGGAGGTGAAGGAGACGCTCGCGCTCTTCGACCAGATCCTCGAGATCACCGGCGCGAAGGAAGACCTCATGGCGGCGGACGTCCGCGGCGAGATCGCGGCGGGCAAGGACAAGCCGTGATCCTCCGGCTCCACTCGAGGCTGCGCCATGGCTAGGGATCTCTTCGCAGAGCTCAAGTTCCGCGACCCGGCGCGCGCGCGGGCACTCGCGGAGGCGATCCGGCGGAACGTGGCCGCCATCGGCCGGCCCGTGTCGGTGATGCACGTCTGCGGCAGCCACGAGCAGGCCATCGCGCGCTTCGGCCTGCGCGCGGTGCTCCCCGAGGGGCTGCAGCTCATCATGGGCCCGGGCTGCCCGGTCTGCGTGACCGACGGTCCGGAGGTGGACGAGGCGGTCGCGCTCGCGGCGCAGGGCGTCCGCGTCTGCACCTACGGCGACATGCTCCGCTTGCCTGGCACGGCGCGCTCGCTCGCCGACGCGAAGGCCGACGGCGGGAAGGTGGAGGTCGTCTACTCGGTCTCGCAGGCGGTCGAGCTCGCGGAGAAGCACCCCGGCGACGAGGTGGTCTTCCTCGGCAGCGGCTTCGAGACGACCGCGGTCGCCACGGCGGCGATCGCGCTCGCGCCGGCGCCGCGGAACTTCTCCATCCTCTCGGTGCACAAGTACGTGCCCGCCGCGATGGAGGTGGTCGCGTCGATCGAGACGACGAACATCGAGGGCTACATCGCCGCGGGCCACGCCGCGATCATCACGGGGTTCGGGATCTTCGAGCCGTTCGCGGCGCGCACCGGCTGCCCCGTCGTCGTCGCCGGCTTCGAGCCGCTCGACATCCTCGCGGCGATCGCGAAGCTCACCGAGCTCATGCGCGACGAGCGGCCGGAGGTCTTCAACGCGTACCCGCGCTGCGTCTCGCGCGAGGGGAACCTCCCCGCCCAGCAGACGCTCTGGAAGGTCTTCCGGCCGGTGACCGGGAAGTGGCGCGGCATCGCGGAGGTGAAGGACGGGAACCTCGACCTGCGCCCGGAGTGGGCCCGGATCGACGCGCGGCGCCGGTTCTCGATCGACACCGCCGGGGTCCGCGACGCCGCGGCGGAGGAGGAGGCGAAGGGGTGCATCTGCGGGTCGATCATGCTCGGCCTCGCGGTGCCGACCGACTGCGCGCTCTACCAGAAGACCTGCGTGCCGGAGTCGCCGGTGGGCGCCTGCATGGTGTCGTCGGAGGGGCAGTGCCGCATCTGGCACACCTACGGCGGCACGCCGGACCTGCGCGGGGTCGGGACCTAAGGGGATGCGGATGGAGAAGCCAGGACGGCGGATCGGCCTGAAGCACGGCTCGGGTGGGCGCGCGATGCGCCAGCTCATCGAGGACACGTTCCTCCAGCTCGCGACGCCGGTGGACGGCATCGGCCTCGCCGCGCTCGACGACGGCGCGGCGCTCCGCGTGGGCGATCGCTGGCTCGTCGTGACCACCGACTCGCACGTCGTGCAGCCGATCTTCTTCCCGGGCGGCGACATCGGGCGGCTGTCGGTCTCCGGGACCGTGAACGACCTCGCGATGATGGGCGCGACCGAGCCCGTGGCGCTCACCTGCGCGGTGATCCTCGAGGACGGCTTCCTGCGCGACGACCTCGAGCGGATCGTCCGGTCGATGGCCGACACGGCGCGCGAGGCCGGCGCGCCGATCGTCACGGGTGACACGAAGGTGATGGGCAAGGGCGAGGTGGACGGGATCGTCCTCAACACCACGGGCGTCGCGTTCGCCGACCGCGTCGTCAC
>DASWEI010000118.1:0-2769 GCA_036394835.1 Anaeromyxobacter sp.
GCGAAGTCGTCCTGGAGCACGGCGCGCACGAGCGGCCGGAGCAGCTCCGTGTGGCCCATCATCTTGAGGAGGGCGGGGCGCACGAACTGATCGAACGTGAGCAGCGTCGAGACGGGGTTCCCGGGCAGCGAGAACACCGGCTTCGCCCCGTGCACCGCGAATGCGGTCGGGCGGCCCGGCTTGATGTCGACCTTCCAGAACACCTGCCGGACGGAGAGCTCCTGCAGTACCTCCCGCACGAGATCACGGTCGCCCATCGACACGCCGGCGGTGGTGACGAGCGCGTCCGCCTGGAGGCCCTCGGCGAGGAGGGCGCGGAGCGCCGCGCGGTCGTCGCGCGCGATGCCGAGGTTCAGGGGCTCGCCGCCGGTCTGGCGCACCGCCGCCGCCACCGCGAGCGCGTTGCTGTCATAGATCTTCCCCGCCGAGAGGGCCTTCCCGGGCGCGACCAGCTCGTCGCCCGTCGAGAGGATGGCGACCCGCGCGCGGCGGACCACGGGCACGACGAGGCGCGAGAACGATGCGAGCAGGGAGACCTCGGCCGGGCCCACCACCGTGCCGCGCGCGAGGATCGTCTCGCCCTCGCGGACGTCCTCGCCCTTGCGCCGGACGTGGGCCCCTTGCCGCACCGCCCGCGTGGCGAAGACGTTCCCGCCGCGCTCCTCGGTGTCCTCGATCGGGACGACCGTGTCCGCGCCCGGGGGGAGCGGGGCGCCGGTGAGGATCCGGGCCGCCGTGCCCGCCGCGACGAGCTCCGTGGAATGGCTGCCCGCCGGGATGTACCCCGCGATCCGCAGCCCCGCCGGCGCGGTCGCGTCGGCGGCGCGCACCGCGAAGCCGTCCATCGCGGAGTTGTCCCACCGCGGCAGGTCGCACGGCGCGACCACGGCGGCGGCGAGGACGCGCCCGCTCGACTCGAGCAGCGCGACGGGCTCCGACCCGAGCACGGTGACGTGATCGAGGATGATCGCTCTCGCCTCGTGGAAGCTCGGCATGCGCCGCTGCTGAGCACGCGCCGGGCCAACCCGCGCGTCGCCGGGCGCAGGCCGCGGGATTCGAGCGACCTTCAAGGAGTTCGGGCGCCTGGGCGGCGCGTCTCGCAGGGGCGCGGCCGGTCGCGCGCAGCGTGACATGTCTCAGGGCTGAGCCAGTGTCCGTCTCGCTTCCGCCCCGTGTGACATGTCCCCGCGCAGGTCTCGCGGGGTGCGGGCCGCGCGGATCTCGCTCCAGGACGCCGCTTTTGCGAGCGCGCGCGGGCTCGGCGTCGCGGTGGCCCGACCATTGCTCCTATGCCCGGTTTCCTCGCAGGCACGATAGGCAATCGGACATGGACAAGGTCTTGAGAATCGACATGGGGGCGGCGGGCGGGCCGAAGGCGACCCTCGAGTCGGTCGGCGAGTACGCCGGCCTCGGCGGCCGCGGCTTGACGTCGTTCATCGTCGCGAAGGAGGTCGACCCGCTCTGTCACCCGCTGAGCGCGGCGAACAAGCTCGTCATCGCGCCGGGGCTGCTGACCGGCTCCAGCGCGTCGACGAGCGGCCGGCTGTCCGTCGGCTGCAAGAGCCCTCTCACCGGCGGCATCAAGGAATCGAACGCCGGGGGCCAGGCGGCGCAGGCCCTCGCGCGGCTCGGCTACCTAGCGGTGATCGTCGAGGGCCAGCCCGCGGGCGACGACCTCTGGAAGATCACGATCGACGCGAAGGGCGTCGGGTTCTCCGTCGACAACTCGCTCCGGATGCTCGGGAACTACGACACCGTCGAGAAGCTCCGGAAGGTCCACGGCGACAAGGTCGCGTACATGACCATCGGCCAGGCCGGCGAGCTGAAGCTCGGCGCCGCGTCGATCGCCTGCACCGACCGGGAGCTGCGCCCGACCCGCCACTGCGGGCGCGGGGGCGTGGGCGCCGTGATGGGGTCGAAGAAGGTGAAGGCGATCATCGTCGACGAGGCGGGCACGACGCTCCGGGGACCCAAGGACCCGGTGAAGTTCAAGGCGGCGGTGAAGACCTTCAACGAGGGGCTCCAGAAGCACGCCGTCACCGGCCAGGGGCTCCCGGCCTTCGGAACGAACGTCCTCACGAACGTGCTCAACGAGGCCGGCGCGTACCCGACGTTCAACTTCAAGCAGGGCCGCTTCGAGGGCGCGAGCAAGATCAGCGGCGAGGCGCAGGCCGAGCTCGAGACGAGCCGCGGCGGGCTCGCGACGCACGCCTGCCACCGCGGCTGCATCATCCAGTGCTCGGGGATCTTCAACGACGCCGATGGCAAGTACGTCACGAAGCAGCCCGAGTACGAGACGGTCTGGTCGCACGGCGGCAACTGCGGGATCGCGGACCTCGACGTCATCGCGAAGCTCGACCGCATGGACGACGACTTCGGCGTCGACACGATCGAGCTGGGCGTGGCGATCGGGGTGGCGATGGAGGCGGGCGTCATTCCCTTCGGCGACTCGGCGGGGGCGCTCCGGCTCCTCGGCGAGGTCGGGGAGGGCACCCCACTCGGGCGCGTGCTCGGCTCGGGCGCCGGGGTCACCGGCAAGGTCTTCGGCGTGGAGCGCGTCCCGGTGGTGAAGAACCAGGCGATGCCCGCGTACGACCCCCGCGGCGTCCAGGGCATCGGCGTCACCTACGCGACGAGCACCCAGGGCGCGGACCACACCGCGGGCTACGCCATCGCGACCAATATCCTCAAGGTCGGCGGCTTCGTCGATCCGCTCCAGACCGAGGGACAGGTGGAGCTGTCCCGCAACCTCCAGATCGCGACCGCCGC
>DASWEI010000119.1:0-3811 GCA_036394835.1 Anaeromyxobacter sp.
CCGGGCGGGGGACGTGGTGTGGACACCGCCCGGCGTGAAGCACTGGCACGGAGCATCGCCGACCACCGCGATGACCCACCTCGCCATCCAGGAGCAGCTCGACGGCAAGGCGGTCGAGTGGATGGAGAAGGTGACGGACGAACAATACGGGGCGCCCGTGAACCAGCACCCGCAGGCGCATCCGCGCACCCAGGCGGATGACCTCACGTGATTCCCGTCGCCCTCGCCGTCGCGATGACGGTCCACGCTGCCGGCAGCGCGAACGCCGACGCGCGCCACGACGCTCGGGTTGAGTCGCCGGCGGCGACGTCACGGAACGTGAGCGAGATGAAGATCCGCATGAACTTCGAAGGGAAGGTCATCACGGGCACGCTGGTCAATACCGAGACGGCGAGGGACTTCGCCTCCCTGCTCCCGTTGACGTTGACGCTGAAGGACTACTCGGGCACCGAGAAGATCAGCGATTTGCCGAGACGGTTGTGCACCAAGGGAGCACCGGAGGGCAGTGTTCCTTCCGTGGGGGACATCGCGTATTACGCGCCCTGGGGGAACCTGGCCCTTTTCTACAAGGAGTTCCGCTACTCGAGCGGGCTCATCACGCTCGGGACGCTGGATTCCGGCGTCGAGCTGCTCCGCGGGCGCGATCCGGTGAAGGTGACGATCGAGCTCGTGAAGTGACGGTCGAGAAAGAGGAGAGGATATGCGAGGAGCCGTTCTGTATGCGCCGCGCGACGTGCGTTTCGAGGAGCGCGAAGAGCCGAGGATCACTAAACCGACGGATGCGATCATCAGGATGTCGGCAACGTGCGTGTGCGGGTCCGACCTTTGGCCCTATCGCGGCGTCCAGCCGGTGACGCAGCCGACGCCGTTCGGCCACGAGTACTGCGGGATCGTAGAGGAGGTCGGCAGCGCGGTCGCATCGATCAAGCCGGGCCAGTTCGTGATCGGCTCGTTCTTTGCCTCGGACAACACCTGCCCGATCTGCCGCGCCGGATACCAGTCGTCCTGCGTCCATCGCGAGCTCGTCGGTGGTGCGCAAGCGGGGCGGCTGCGCGTCCCGCTCGCGGACGGCACCCTGGTCGCCACACCGGGCCTTCCGCCGGACGACCTCATCCCGAGCCTGCTGACGCTCTCGGACGTCATGGGCACTGGCTGGTTTGCCGCGGATGCCGCCAACGTCAAGCCGGGCGTGACGGTCGTGGTCGTCGGCGACGGGGCAGTTGGCCTTCTAGCGGTCCTCTCCGCCAAACAGATGGGCGCCGGGCGGATCATCGCGATGAGCCGTCACGCGCCCCGACAGAAGCTCGCACGCGAGTTCGGCGCGACCGACATCGTCGCGGAGCGGGGTGACGCGGGCATCGCCCGTATCAAGGAGTTAACCGACGGACTCGGCGCCGACTCCGTGCTGGAGTGTGTCGGCACGCAGGAGTCGATGATGCAGGCGATCCGGTCCACCCGCCCGGGCGGATACGTGAGCTACGTCGGCGTTCCGCACGGCGTCGAGCTCGACGGGCAGGCGCTGTTCTTCGCGCACGTCCACCTCCACGGTGGCCCGGCGCCGGTGCGCCGTTACCTGCCCGAGATGATCGACCTCGTGTGGAAGCGGAAGATCAACCCCGGCAAGGTCTTCGACCTCACGCTGCCTCTCGACCAGGTCGCGGAGGGGTATCGCGCGATGGACGAGCGGCGCGCGATCAAGGCGCTCCTGCGCCCGTGATCGAACGGCGACCGCTTTCGGCACTCGAGGAGTTCTTCGCGGGTCCGAGATGAGGCGCCTCGCAGCGCACTCGCTCACCCCTTCGCAGCCGCTCCCCTGAGTTCCAGGCCGAGCGCCCTGATGACCTTCGTCACGGTGCCGAACTCCGGGTTTCCACCCGGCGAGAGGGCCTTGTAGAGCCCTTCGCGCGTGAGGACTGTCTTCCGCGCCAGCTGGGACATCCCCCGGGCACGGGCAATGTTCGCCGTCGCATCGCGGTTCGACGCGGGCATCCGGCTGGTCGAGTCCATCGACCGCGACATGGTTCACGTTCGGCTTTCCGGCGAGGCCCGCCTCGTGGTGGTGGCCGCGCCGGCTTGAAGACCCGCGGTGTGCCGCAGAAGACGCCCCCGTCGTGCCCCGCCTGTTCCTCTACTTCCCGAGCCGTGCCCAGGTCTCGCCAGCTCTCAAGGTCTTCGTCGAGGTCGCGCGCGAGGTCACGAAGGACTCGAGCCAGACCCGGTGATCGGCCCTCCGCGGTGAAGGGCACCTCGCGCGCGGCCGCGAAGTCGTGCCGCGACAGGCCACCTCGTCCACGTTTCCGTCGTGAAGTTTTTCCGAACGGCCCATGCGGTTTCCGGCCGTTTCGGAGGGCCCCGCGCGTACGTAGGTTCTCGCCACTGCTGCCGGGGGCGGTGGTACCGCGACGCAGCGAAAGGAACGGAAGAGATGAAACGAGAGATGAAGAAGCGAACCCTGGAGAAGAGCGGACTCGAGGTCTCGGCCATCGGCTTCGGCACGATGAGCCTGACGGCCGTCTACGGCCCTGCGATGGAACGACCGCAAGCGATCGCGCTCGTCCGGTCGGCCGTCGAGCGCGGCGTCACGTTCTTCGACACCGCGGAAGCGTATGGCCCGTTCACGAACGAGGGGCTCGTGGGCGAGGCGCTCGCTCCGTTCCGCCACCGCGTCGTGATCGCCACGAAGTTCGGCTTCGACATCGCCCCGGACGGCACGCGCCGCGGCGGCGTCGACAGCCGGCCCGAGCACGTCAAGGAGGTCGCCGAAGCGGCGCTCAGGCGACTGCGCGTCGACGCCATCGACCTGCTCTACCAGCACCGCGTCGACCCGAACGTGCCGATCGAGGACGTCGCGGGCGCGGTGAAGGACCTGATCGCCGCGGGGAAGGTGAAGCACTTCGGCCTCTCGGAGGCGAGCGCGAGGACCATCCGCCGCGCGCACGCCGTGCAGCCGGTGACCGCGGTCCAGAGCGAGTACTCGCTCTGGACGCGCGACGTCGAGCAGAACGGGGTCCTCGCGACGTGCGAGGAGCTCGGCATCGGGTTCGTCCCGTTCAGCCCGCTCGGTGCCGGGTTCCTGACGGGGAAGATCGACGCGAAGACGGCCTTCCACCCGACCGACTTCCGGAGCTACTCGCCGCGCTTCACGCCGGAGGCTCGCAAGGCGAACGAGGCCGTCGTGGACCTGCTGAGCCAGGTCGCCGCCCGGAAGAAGGCCACGGTTGCGCAGGTCGCGCTGGCGTGGCTGCTCGCGCAGAAGCCCTGGATCGTCCCGATCCCCGGCACCACCAAGCTCCAGCGCCTCGAGGAGAACCTCGGCGCCGCCGAGGTCGAGCTCACGCCGGATGACCTTCGCGAGATCGAGCGAGCCTTCGCGAGCATCACGGTGCAGGGCGCCCGGCTTCCCGAGGCCGTCCTGGCCCTGACGGACCGCTGACGATCACTCCAGGAGGAGAACGATGCACAGCCGCTACCCCGCTCGCGAACGCACATCGCACGACCGGCCTGCGATCATCTGGGGCCCGAAGGACGGCGGGGGCCGCCCGCCCCAGCACCAGCGGTTCGAGCGGACGTTCCCGCGGCACAGCACCGTGCTCCTCGATGAACTGCAACGGCAAGCGTGGAGCACTGCCGGAGCACCCCGCGGGCCGGTAATCCTCCGTCACAGCCCCAATCGCGCCCTGAGTTCGTCCGCTGT
Source organism: Anaeromyxobacter sp. (assembly GCA_036394835.1). Taxonomy (GTDB): domain Bacteria; phylum Myxococcota; class Myxococcia; order Myxococcales; family Anaeromyxobacteraceae; genus Anaeromyxobacter. The sequence goes on from DASWEI010000119.1 coordinate 3,695, forward strand.
GAGGACCTGCGTGTAGACCGCCGTCCCCACATCGAAGAGCCGGGCGCGCGCGAGCGGGCCGACAACCACCGGCTCAAAGCCGGCGTCCTTCGCGAGGCGCGCCACCACCCGGAGGGC
>DASWEI010000120.1:0-41818 GCA_036394835.1 Anaeromyxobacter sp.
CGCCCCCGCCCGCCCGCCCGCGCCCTCGTCGGGTCTGCGCCGGGACACCGCGCGAGCCGCGAGGTGGGCCGCCTCCGCGACCGCCCTACTCCGTCGTCTCGCAGCTCGCCCAGCCGCAGCGGGGACAGGTCCGGCACCCGCCCGAGAGCACGAGCGCCGCGTCGCACTGCGGGCACTCCTCGCCGTTGCGCGTCGCGCCGCTCGTCAGCACCTGCTTCTCCCGCGACCCGTCGCGGTAGACCGTGATCCCCTTGCAGCCGAGCTCGAACGCGAGCCGGTAGGCGCCCGCGACGTCCTCGGCCGTCGCGTGGCGCGGCAGGTTGATCGTCTTCGAGACCCCGTTGTCGACGTGCCGCTGGAAGGCCGCCTGCATCCGGACGTGGCCCTCGGGCGAGACGTCGTGGGCCGTCGCGAAGAGCCGCCCGACGGGCTCGGGCACGCCCTGGATGCCGCGCGCGCGCCCCATCGTGCGGACGGTCGCGAGCGCCGCCTCCGCGCCGGCGGCGCGCAGCGCGTCCGCGAGCAGCGCGTGCTCCTCGCGCAGCTCGGAGGCGTCGAGCGCCCGCCGCACGTACGAGAGCGCGAACAGCGGCTCGATCCCGGACGAGCACCCGGCGATGAGGGCGAGCGTGCCGGTCGGCGCGATCGTGGTCACCGTCGCGTTCCGGCGCGGCGCGAGCCCCCGGCGCGCGAGCGCGCTCGTCGCGAATCCCGGGAACGGCCCGCGCTCCCGCGCGAGCGCCTCGCTTGCCGCGTGCGCCTCGCGCGACACGAACCCCATCACCTCGTCGGCGAGCCGGAGCGCCTCGGGCGCGTCGTACGGGACGCCGAGCCGGACGAGCAGGTCCGCCCAGCCCATCACCCCGAGCCCGATCTTGCGGTTCCGGTGCGACACGTCCGCGATCTCCGAGAGCGGCCAGACGTTCACGTCGAGCACGTCGTCGAGGAAGCGGACGCCGTCGCGCACGCAGGCTGCGAGCGCGTCGTGATCGAGGCGCCCGCCGCGCTCGAAGCGGGCGAGGTTCACGGACCCGAGCGTGCACGCCTCGAACGGAAGGAGTGGCTGCTCGCCGCACGGGTTCACCGCCTCGAACCGGCCGACGTCCGGCGTCGGATTTTCCGCCTCGACGCGGTCCATGAACACGAGCCCGGGCTCGCCCGACGCCCAGGCGGAACCGGCGATGTGTTCGAGCAGCGCCCCCGCGTCGACCGTTCGCACGACCCCGCCGCCGCGCGGGTGACGCAGCGCCCACGGCTCGCCCGCCACCGCCGCGTGGAAGAGGGCGTCCGGGGCGGCGACGGACAGGTTGAAGTTCTCGAGCCCGGCGCCGCGCTTCGCGTCCACGAACTCCTCGACGTCGGGGTGCCACGCCGCGAGCACGGCCATGTTGGCGCCGCGCCGAACGCCCCCCTGCTTGATGATCTCGGTCGCCGCGTCGTAGACGCGCATGAACGAGACCGGCCCGCTCGCGACGCCGTGGGTCGTCTTCACGACGTCGCCGCGCGGGCGCAGGCGCGAGAACGCGAACCCCGTGCCGCCGCCGGACTGGTGGATGAGCGCCGCCCACTTGAGCGCGTCGAAGATGCCGGCGAGGTCGTCCTCGACCGGCAGGACGAAGCACGCCGCGAGCTGGCCATGCTCGCGGCCCGCGTTCATGAGCGTCGGCGAGTTCGGCAAGAACTCGAGCGCCGCCATGCGGGCCTCGAACCGCTCGGCGGCTCGCCCGCGCTCGGCCTCGGGCTCCGCCTTCGCGACGGCGCGCGCGACGCGGCGAAAGAGCTCGGCGGGCGTCTCGACCACCACGCCGCCCTCGTCGCGGAGCAGGTAGCGGCGCTCGAGCACGTGCCGGGCGTTGTCGGAGAGGCGATCCATGGCCTCGATATTTACCCGGAACACCCCCTCGCTGCCCTTCCCCTTGCCACTCCTCCGGGGGGCTCCCAGATTCGCCACACACCACGATGAGGAGGAGTCCGTCCGTGCCTGACAAGGACAAGGGGCCGTCGCGTCCCGGAGGCTCGATGACCGTCCGCGAGGCGGGCCGTCTCGGTGGCGAGGCGCGCAAGGAGCAGCTCGGGTCGAAGGGGTATTCGGAGCTCGGCCACAAGGGAGGCCAGCGAGTCCGCGAGCTCATCGAGGAAGGAAAGAACTCGGAGCGGAAGTGACGGCGCCACCCGACAGCGTCCGCGCGCGCCACCCCCCGCGCGGCGGCGAGGATGGAATCCGGATGACGCCTCGAAGCCGTGAGCCGGCAGGGTGAAGTCGAGGGCCCGCCGGGCCCCTTGTGCGCCCGGCGGGCCTCTGGCAATGAAGTCGCATGCTCCGGTCCTCCCTCGCCGCCCTCGCCCTCGCTCTCCTGGCCGCCTGCACGCCGCGCGGGGTCATCCCCGACGCCGAGCGGGAGCGCGTCGTATCCCAGCTTGCCGGGCAGCCTCGCTGGCTGCGCGTCGCCGCGTACGCGGCGCCGCTCTGGGGGGACCGCTCGAAGGTGCTGCTCACGGACACTCCGCTCGAGGAGCTCGACCTCATCGAGACCGCGGGCGGCGCGCCCGTCCCGCCGCCCGCGCCGGAGAAGATCCTTCCGCCGGGGACCGCCGTGCGGATCCGCGCGGTCGAGTTCCCGACCGGCTGGACCATCGCGCAGCGCGTGGTGATGACGCCGCGCTACCACCCGTGGGTGCTCGTCGACGTGCCCGGCGAGTCCCGGACGAACGTCGTCGTGCTGTCGCAGACCGCCGTCACGTTCGACGAGGTGCGGGCGGAGGTGGATCGGCTCCTCTCGACCGACGACCCGAGCGCGCTCTACGCGGCGTTGCCGCAGGAGCAGCGCGACGCGATCCGGAAGAAGGAGCTCCTCGAGGGGATGGCGCCGCGCGCGGTCGAGATGGCGTGGGGGCTCCCGGAGCGGAAGCGGATCGATCGGCCCGCTGCCACCGAGGAGTGGACCTGGCCCGGGGGGAAGCGGAAGGCCTTCCTGCAGGACGAGCGGCTCGTGCGCTGGCAGCGGTGAGCTTCCGTCACGCGTGAGCGGCACGTCTCGACGGGGCCGCGGCCGCGCGTGCACGCCGCGTGCGCACGATGCTGCGCGATCCGCGCGCAGCCCGCCACGGGATGTTCACGCAATTCCCGTCGCCGCCGGCCTCGCGCGCCGCTACAACGCGATCGGGAGGACCGATGGATCGACCGAACGATCGCGTGCAGATGCCGGCGAGGAAGCGGATCGCGCTCATCGCGCACGACAGCCGCAAGGACGACCTGCTCGACTGGGTCCGCTACAACCGCTACGTGCTCTGCGAGCACGATCTCGTCGCGACGGGCACGACCGGCGCGCTCGTACACGGACGGCTGGGGCTCGAGGTGGCGCGCCTGAAGAGCGGTCCGCTCGGCGGAGACCAGCAGATGGGCGCGAAGATCGCGGATGGCGAGCTCGACCTGCTCGTCTTCTTCTGGGATCCGCTCGAGCCGCATCCCCACGAGCCCGACGTGCGCGCGCTCCTGCGGATCGCGGTCCTGTACAACATCCCGGTCGCCTGCAACCGCGCGACCGCGGACTTCGTGATCGCGTCCCCGCTCATGCACGGTGAGTACGAGCGCCTCGTCGCGAACCACGGCGCCGTGCGCGAGGAGGCGACGCGGGCGTGGTAGCGGGCGGCGCAGCCGAGAGGAAGGGTCCAGGTCGCGATGGATCTCCCTCGCCCCCGCGCAGCGCCGCGGAGCGGGGGCTTCTTCAACGGCTGCTACACCGGCGCGCGCACCTTCGCGCCCGCGGCCGCCGCGATGCGCTCGGCGCGGCGGCGGAAGCCTTCCTTCACCTCGTACGCGAACTCGTCGAGCACCTCGGGATCGATCGGATCCCCGTTGAGCGACAGGGTGAGCGAGACGAGCCCCTCGCGCTGTCCGAGGTGGACGAGCTGCGCCTCGACGAGCTTGTTCGGCATGCACTCGAGCGGCCCGACGCAGAGCAGGCCGTCGAGGTAGCCTTCCCGCCAGCCCTGCGCGCCGAGTCCGAGCGCGAGCACCGCCTCATGCTCGAGCTCCTTGCGCAGGTAGTGCGATCCCGCCTCCGCGGTCTCGGCGATGGGCGCGTGGTGCGGCCATCCCATCCCCTCCGCGGCGGCGTTCTGGACGACGTCCACGACGCGCTTGCGGATGCGGCTCTTGAGCGCGGCCTTGAGCCCGCGGCTCACGCCGCGCTGGAGCTGCACGAGGTCGGAGAACTGGAGGTACTCGACGACCGGCTCGATCCGGACGCGGATGCCGCGCTTCTCGAGCTCGTCCGCGGCCCAGCCGTTCGAGGCCGGATCGGAGCGCACGTAGATCTCGCCGACGAGGAGCACGGTCGGGTGCGGCCGCGGATCCTTCACCGCCCGCATCTCGCGCGCGAACCCGGCGACGACGTCGCGGACGCCGTAGATCCGGCCGGTCGCCGCCTCGAGCATCACCTTCTTCGCCGAGAGGTCGCCGGACGCGCCCCGCTCGATCGTGTCGAACAGGACCTTCGACCAGCGCGCGTGCACCTCGTCCGCCGCGCCGGGCGTCCGCTCCACCGGCCGCGCGTCGCGCATCGCGTCGGCGAGCATGCCGTACGCCGTGAGCCCGGCGAGCACGATCGCGCCGAGGCCGGGCGGCACGCCCTCGAAGTAGTCCGAGTCGGGCGGCGACCAGATGCCGACACGCCCGCCCTCCCCGAGGCGGTCGAGCACCATCTGGTGCAGCTGCCGGTACATGCCGAAGCGGCACGGCCCGTTCGAGCCGGGCATGAAGAAGGTGAACGCGCGGCGCGGGTCCTTCTCGATCCGCTCGAGGAGCGCGCCGACGGTGACCGTCATCGGCAGGCACTCCTTGCCGCTCGTGTGGCGCCGGCCGAGGCGGATCGTGTCGACCGTCGCCTGCGGGAGAACCTCGACGTCGACGCCGTAGCCGCGGAGCGCGGCCGCGAGCGCGTCTGCCTCCGGCCCCATCGGCGGGACGAGGACGCGGCTGCCGAGCGCCGCGATCTCCGGGAGCGTCCGCGCGTTCATGGTGAGGAGCGGCGCCGCCTGCGCGGACACGCTCGCGCCCGAGCGGAGGTCCTCGCGCACGCAGTGGAGGAACGCCTCGACGCGCGTCTTCGTGCCGGCGTCGCCCGCGTGGCCGTCCGTCTCGATGATGGCGAACGGCTTCCCCTCCATGAGCCGCGTGTAGTGGTGGAGGGTGAAGCTGTCCGGCCCGCAGGCGTAGTTCGAGGTGAAGATCGAGTAGAGCCCCTGCGTGCGGCGGATCTCGTGCGCGGCGCGGAGGATGCGCTGCGTGTAGGACCAGAACGCGCCCTCGACGAGCGGCGCCTCGTCGGCGACCGGGAAGCAGTCCACCGGGATCGCGAGCGCCCCCTGCTCGCGCAGGAGCGCGGGGACGTTCGAGTTGAGGACATCGTCGTGCAGCGTGTAGGCGCGGCCGAGGACCACGACCGGCAGGAGGCCGTCCTTCTTGCAGCGCTCGAGCGCCGCGCGCCCGAGGTCGATGAGGTGGCGGTCGAAGCGGAGCTGCTCCTCGCGCGCCGTCGCGTGGGCCGCCGCGACCTTCGCGGCGTCGGCGACGCCCACCTCGTCGGCGAGCTGGCGGACCGCGTCGAGGAACCGCGGCGACTCGAGGAAGCCCTCGCCGGTGCGGATGATCGGCGAGAGGACCCGGCCGCGGAGCTCCTTCGCGAGGTCGTGGCGCACGACGTCCGGCGCGCCCTGGACGATGGGGCAGAGCCAGGTGTGCTTCTCGTCCTTCACCGGTGGCAGCTCGCGCAGCATCGGCAGGAACACGAAGTCCGCGCCGGTGTCGGCCATCTCCTGCACGATGCCGTGGTACTGCTGCATCGGCGCGCAGAACGGCACGTTCGCCGCCTCGATGCCGCGGCGGAGCGCGTCGCGCTCGCCGGGCCGGACCACCTCGAGGTCGAGCCCGAGCGCGCGGAAGAACGTCGCGAAGTAGGGGAAGAGCGTCTTCAGCTGGAACGCCTCGGCGACCGCCACCCGCTTCGCGCCGGTCCGGCCCTCGCCGACCCGCGCGAGGAGCGCCTCGATCGCCTGGGCGCGCGCCCGGAACGGGTCTGGGGCGCCGTCGGGGAGCTTCTTCGTCCGCGTCCCCTTGTCGTAGAGCGAGCACGCGCCGCCCCAGGTGAACGCCTGGTGCTGGCCGTCCACGACCGTGCGCAGCCGGTCGATGCGGCAGGAGTTGCCGCTTCCGCCGCAGCCCTGGTTCGACTTGCAGACGAAGACCTCCTTGCGCTCGACGCGCGCGGCGAGGAACCGCGCCGGCTCGAGCGGCGCGCCCTCGCGGGCGAGCCCCTCGCGCGCGAGGAGGGCGATCCCGAACGCGCCGACGGTGCCGGGCGACGGCGGGACCACTACCTCGGCGCCCGTCTGGCGCGCGACCGCGGCCGCGAGCGCGTCGGCGGTGAAGGGCATGCCCTGGCAGAAGATCACCTGCCCGACCGAGCGCTGCCCCTTTACGCGGTTGAGGTAGTTCTGGATGACCGACTCGTAGAGGCCCGCGATGACGTGGCGCCGGTCGGCTCCCGCCGCGGCGGCCTCGTCGAGGATCTCGGCCATGAACACCGCGCAGTGCTGGCCGAGCGCGACGCAGCCGTCCGCCGCCATTGCCTCCTGACCGAGCTCGGCCGCGCCGAGGCCGCCGAGCCGCCGCCCCTGCTCCTCGATGAAGGAGCCGGTGCCGGCGCTGCACGCCTCGTTCATCGCCGCGTCGACGACGCGGCCGCCCTCGAGCCGGATGTACTTCGCGTCCTGCCCGCCGATCTCGAAGATCGTGTCGACGCGCGGGTCGTATGCGCGCGCGCCCTCGGCGTGCGCGGCGATCTCGTTCAAGACGTGGACGCGGTCGCTCCCGTAGCACGTCGCCATGAGCGAGCCGACGATCTCCCGCCCCGAGCCGGTCACGCCCATGCCCGCGATGGGACGGGCCCCGCACGGCCCCTGCACGAACTCCTTCACGAGCTTCTGGGCGGCGCCGACCGGGTCGCCCGCGGTCCGGCCGTAGGCCTCCCAGGCGGCCTTCCCGCTCTCGAGGTCGAGCGCGACGACCTTCGAGCCGGTCGAGCCGATGTCGAGCCCGAGCAGGACCGGCCCCGTCGCGGCGGCCGGGAGCGGCGGCGCGGGGAGCCGCTTCACCTTGCCGAGCGCCGTGGAGAGCGGCGGCAGGTGATCGAGCGTGGCGTGCTCGAACGGCCGGAAGAGCCGCTCGAGCGGGGGGAGCCCGGCCGGCCGCTCCGCGGCGATCGCCGCGCAGCCGAGCGCGTCGAGGAAGAGCGCGTCCTCCCCCCCCTCGCGCAGGGACATGCCGCGGCGGGCGAGCCAGGCTCGGAAGTTCTCGCGCACGCGGCGCGATTGGCCGACGCCCCCCGCGAGGGTGACCTCACGCGGCCCCTGCGCCTTCACGAGCACCTGCACGTTCTCGCAGATGGCGTCGAACAGGCCAGCGAGGATCCGGCTGCGGTCCTCGCCCTTGTTGGCGAGGTGGGTCATGTCGGTCTTGAGGATGACCGGGCACCTGCCGGAGAGCGGCGCCGCGGTGGCCCCGATCGCAACCTCGTCCGCCTCCTCCGGCGACAGGCCGAATCGCTCGACGAGCTGGCGGAGGAAGTTGCCCGTCCCCTGCGAGCAGCGCGGGTTCTCACGGTAGGTGTCCCGGCCGTCCGGCTCGAGCGCGAGCACGCTGAACCCGTGCGCGCCGATGTCGACGACCGCGGCCGGCTGGCCGCTCCCGTGAAGGAAGTGGTGCCCCGCGATGCGGGCCTGCTTGCCCGGGATCCGCTCGACGGCGAGCGCGCGGCCGAGCCGACCGGTCGCGCACGCCGCAGTGGCGGCGTCGTAGCCCCACTCGCGCAGGACGCCGAGCAGGGCGGCCGAAGGATCCTTCTGGTGTTCGAGGCGCGCGCGGCGGGTCCAGACGAGCCGACCGGGGTCGCCGGCGAGCTCCACGACCTTCACCGTCTCCGCACCGACATCGAGTCCGAGGTACCTGTGTCTCATCGACTGCCACGCCCTCCGCGGCCGCGCGGTCCGCGCCGCCGCCCACCGCCTTCGCCCCGGTGATCGCCGCGATCGCGCCGCTCGGGGCCGCGGCGATCGCCTGCGCGCTCGTGCCCGTGCTCCGCCGCGCCGGGGGAGACCCCCATCGCGACGCAGTACACGGTGCCGGCGCGGAGTTGCTGCACGACGTCGAGCTCGGTCGCGACGGGGTCGCGAAAGAGCGTCGCCGCCTTCCCGATCTCGTCCGCCGGCTCCATCGCGCCGGACGCGCCCGTGCAGGGCAGGTTCATGTGGTCCGCCGCCTCGACGGCGAGGTCGTTCGTGGGCCCCTTGCGGCGCGCGTTCAGCCCCTCGATGGCCGACAGGCCGTCGAGGGTGAAGACGAAGTCGCCGCTCGGCCGCTCCACCGTCTTGTCGTACGGGTGGGCGGCGACCACGGCGCCCCCGAGCTCCCTCACCTTCGCGAGCACGTCCCGGACCGGCCACGGCGTCGCCGAGCCGAACACCTGCGGCGGCGCGGGCACCTTCGCCGGGTCCGGGAAGAAGCAGAGGAAGTGGCCGTGGTCGGTCGCGATCTCGACGCCGCAGAGCGCGAGGAACCCCTCGTCGCGGCCCGCAGCGCGGATCTCTTCGAGGCCGTCGAGCGTGTTGAGGTCGGTGAAGGCGACGCCGTCGAGCCCCGCCTCCTTCGCGCGCCGCACGACGTCGCGCGGGGCCAGGGTGCAGCCGCGCGTGTGGTGGCTGTGGACGTGCAGGTCGATGAGCATCGGGACCCCTCGGAACCGGCCCCGTGCTTAGCACGCCTGAGCGGCCGCGCGAAAGCGCCTGGCCGCGTGCAATCGGGTTTTTACCAGCCCCTACGCCTGGAGCGTCTGGACGCGGTCGATCCGATCCTCGGCGGCGCGGATGAGATAGCCCATCAGCATGAGGCTCGAGGTGTTCTCGATGACGCGCTGCGGGTCTCTCGAGATGAGGCTCGAGGAGTACGACAGGAAGAACTGCGCGAGATCCTCCCCCGCCTCGCGCACGATCATCGCGTTGAGCTCGGCCGCCTCCATGGTGCGGATCCGGTTGATGAACTCGATCGCGAAGCCTTTCTTCGGTTCCCGCATCGCCCCTCCGCCGGTCCGCGCCTCGTCGAGAAGGTAGGGAGAGGTGGCGGGGGGGCAAGGCGGACCGCTGGCGGCGCGGCCATCAAAAGCGGAGGCAACATGAGGGGTTGCCGCGGTCGCCCGTTTGACACTGCACCCCCCGTCTGGCAACCTTTTTCGGGGTCGCGCCACAAGGGGCAGGGACGGCGTGAGCGACGAACGGGAGAGCGCGATGCAGTTCACGGGCGTGAAGGTCTTCTCCGCCACGAAGGCGAAGGAGCGGGAGGAGCTGGGCGAGACGGTCACCCGCTGGCTCCGCTCCAACACGGACCTCGAGGTCGTCGACCGCGTCGTGGCGCAGTCCTCCGACGACGAGTTCCACTGCCTCTCGATCGTGCTGTTCTTCCGCCACCGGACCTGACGAGGTCAACTGCCGCCGTCGTCGCCGGGCGGGAGCTCCTTCTTCGCGGCCGGCGCCGGCGGCTCACCGCGCATCCCGTCCTTGAAGCCGCGGATCGCCTTGCCGAGCCCCTCGCCGAGCGCGGGGAGCTTCCGCGCGCCGAACAGGAACACGACGATGACGAGGATGAGGAGCAGCTCCAGGAAGCCCATGGTGTCTCCGGCCGCTCAATACCCTCGAACCTGCCCGCGCGCCAGCCCCCCGGCCCCTCGCGCCCCCGCCGCGCGGCGCGCCGTGGTAGGTGAGGCGTCATGAGGCTCAAGCAGCGCCCGGAGGACTTCCAGGTCACCGAGTCGTGGCGGTTCGACGACGACCCGCGCGGCGGGCACTTCGTGTACCTGATGGACAAGCAGAAGCTCTCGACGTTCGAGGCCGTCGACCGGCTCTGCGTCCGCTTCAAGATCCCACGCGCGGCGGTGAGCTACTGCGGCCTCAAGGACAAGCAGGGGCGGACGACGCAGCTCGTCGCGGTGAAGGGGCGCGAGCTCGAGCTTCAGGACTCGGACCTGCGCCTCAAGCTCCTCGGCCGGACGCGGGCGCCGCTCTCGGCCGAGAACACCACCTCGAACCGGTTCGCCGTGACGGTTCGCGATCTCTCCGAGGACGACGTCGCGCGGCTGCCCGGCGCCATCGCCGAGGTCCGGCGGCTCGGCGTCGTGAACTACTTCGACTCGCAGCGGTTCGGCTCGCTGAAGCACGGCCAGGGCTTCATCGTGAAGGACCTCATGCGCGGGGAGTTCGAGGTGGCCCTCCGCAACGTCCTCGCCCGCCCGTCCGAGCTCGACCGCTCCGACGACGCGCGGGTGAAGGGGTTCTGGAAGGAGCACTGGGGCTCGTGGGATCGCCACAACCCGTTCCCCGGCGCCGAGCGCTACGAGGCGGTGGTGAAGTGGCTGCGCGCCCACCCCGACGACTTCCGCGGCGCGCTGCTGCGAACCGAGCCGCGCTGGCGGGCGCTCCAGGTGTTCGCCTACCAGAGCTGGCTCTGGAACGAGGGAGTGAAGCAGTACCTCCGCGAAGTCGTCGGGATCACGCGCCTCGCGGCGATCCGCTACCAGGCGGGGACGCTGCTCTTCCCGCGCGAGCTCGACTCGCCGCAGGCGCGCCTCCTGCGTGACGCGACCTTCCCGCTCCTCGCCCCCGCGACGCGCTTCGCCGACCCTGCGGTGGAGCGGGCGGCGCTCTCGGTCCTCGGGCGCGAGGACATGACCCCCGCCGACCTGGCAGTGCCGGGGACGCCCGAGATCCACTTCGAGCCCGAGGAGCGGCCGCTCCTCGTGCAGCCGGGGCGGCTCGCCGTCGGCGAGGCGAAGCCGGACGAGCTCAACCGGAACCGCCTGCGCGTGAACGTCGCCTTCACGCTCCCCCCGGGAGCGTACGCGACGCTCGTCGTGAAGCGGCTCTTCCACTGGACGCTCGAGCCGGGGACCTCGAAGCGGCGCGCCGGCGCGCGACCCCGCGGCGGAGGGGAAGAGGCCCGCGGCCTCCCCGCCCCGAAGGCCGTCGCGCCGCCGCCGGGGACGAGCCTCCCGCAGCTCGACATGCCGACACTCCCGGACGCGCCCGCACCTCCGGCCGCGGCGCCGGAGCCGCGCGGGTTTCTCGCCCGCAAGCGCGCCGAGAAGGACGCTCGGAAGAAGCGGCGGGAGGCGGCGACGAAGGGACACAAGAACGCACCCCGTTCGTGACCGCTACTCAGCGTGACAGTTCCGGTCTAGGCTGGACCCGCGCGCGCGTGAAACGCGCCGCGCAAGGGTGCCGGAATGACGTACGCAGCGAGCATCGCCCTGATGTCGGCCGGGATCGCCTGCTACGTCGCGGCGCTGAGCGTTCAGTTCGCGCGCGCGCCGGGGTGGCGGGATCAGCGGTACTTCTCGCTCGCCGCGATCGCCGCGGCCGCGTTCGCAGCCCTCAACGTGCCCACCGTCGCGCCGGTGCTCTCGGATCGCGCCGTCGTGTTCTCCACGAGGATCCAGTTCGTCCTCGTCGCGCTGCACGTATTCGCCTGGCTGCGTTACTCCAGCATCGTCGTCGGCCGTGCGGCATCGCGGGTGGACCGGTACCTCGTCTGGATCCTCGCGGCGATCGCCGCAGGCGCCGCGCTGCCGGACGCGTACTTCACCGGCGGGATCCGCGTCGACTCGATCGCGAGCATCGGCTACTCGTACCGCAGCCCGGTCGCGACCCCGCTCGGCGACGCGGCTTACGTCGTCGCGTTCTCGTTCGTCCTCGTCCCGACGGCACGCTTCGCTCGTGCGTGGCGACGCGGCCTCCCGAACGCCGGCGTGCAGTTCCTCGCGCTCGTGTTCCTGCTCGTGCTCGGCGTGAACGACCTGCTCGTCATGAGCGACGTGTATCAGGGCCCCTACCTCTCGGACATCGCCTTCCTCCTGCCGATCGCGGCGGTGGGGTACGTGCTCACGAAGCGCTTCGTCGAGGACTCGCGCGCCCACCAGGCGCTGCGGCGCGATCTCGAGCACCAGGTCGCGGAGCGGACCGCCGAGCTCGGGCAGGCCCAGGCAGCCCTGCACCGCGCGGAGAAGCTCGCGGCGCTCGGGCAGTTCGCCGCCGGGGTCGCCCACGAGGTGAACAACCCCGCCTGCGTCGTGAGCGCGAACCTCTCGTACATCGATCAGATGGAGAGCGACGTGCTCACCTCGGACGGCCGCGACGCGCTCAAGGAGTCGATCCAGTCCATGCAGCGGATCGCCGCGATCGTCCGGCAGCTCCTCGACGCGGGGCGGCTCGCCGCGTCGCCCCAGGAGCGCAAGCCCATCGCGCTGCGGCCGCTCGCGGACGGCGCAATCTCCGCGGTGCGTGCGCGGTTCGGCAAGCGCGTCCGGTTGACGAACGTCATCGGGGAGAGCGTCCACGCGTTCGGGCACGAGGGCGTGCTCGCGCAGGTGGTGGTGAACCTGGTCGCGAACGCGGTCCAGGCCATCCCGGATCACCGGTCCGACGGGAACGTCTCGATCCGGAGCGAGACGACCGCCGGTCACGTCACCCTGGTCGTGGAGGACGACGGCGCCGGGATGGAGCCCGAGGTCCTGCGGCGCGTCTTCGAGCCGTTCTTCACGACGAAGCCGTTCGGGAGCGGCACGGGCCTCGGGCTCGCGGTCTCCCGCGGCCTCGTCATGAGCCTCGACGGCGACCTCCGCCTCGAGAGCAGCCCCGGCGTCGGCACGCGGGCCTACGTGGACCTGGCGCTGGCCGCGCGTCCCACGCCGGTCCCGGCGCGGCGCGAGGCGCGCAGAGCCGCGGAGCAGGGCCGCATCCTGATCGTGGACGACGAGGCCGCCGTCCTCACGTCGATCCGCCGGCTCCTCGAGCCGCAGTACCGCATCGCGCTCGCGACCGGCGTCGACGAGGGGCTCTCGCACCTCGACCAGGCGACCTTCGACCTCGTGCTCTGCGACGTCATGATGCCCGGCGGCGGCGCCGAGCGGCTGTACCGGACGCTCCTCGGCCGCGCTCCTGCGGTCGCGCGGCGCGTCGTGTTCTTCACGGGCGGCGCGGTGACCGACGAGGCGCGCGAGTTCCTGGGCAGCCAGCCGCAGCCCGTGCTGTTCAAGCCGCTCGATCTCGAGCAGTTCGCGCGGGTCGCCGAGCAGATGTGCCGCGGCTCGCGCGGCGGCGGCCAGGCCGAGAATCACTGACACCGTCAGGGTCCGGACGGACCTCGACGGCTACCCGACGTTCCCCTCTCGGTCGCTGCGGTCGCTCGACCGCGGCGACAACGGCTGGGCCCGACGCTTCGCCGCGACGCTCGCGGCCCTGAGACGTTCACTCACAGAATCGGAACTGCGAGTGTCAGACGAGGTGCATACGGTCCGCGTCCTCGATCCCGATCCCGGAATCGATTTCGCCACTCCAGGCGAGGAGGACGCATGGACCTGTTCGAGAAGTGCTCGCAGCTCCATCCCGTCGTCGAGCTGATGAACGCGGGGTTCCACGCGTACTACCGCGTTCAGCAGTCTTCGCCCGACGCCGAGGTGGTGGTCGACGGCCACAGCATGATCATGCTCGGGTCGAACAATTACCTCGGGCTCGCGAACGATCCGCGCGTGAAGCGCGCCGCGGTCGAGGCGATCGCGACGTGGGGCGCGGGTACGACCGGCTCGCGCGTGCTGAACGGGACGCTCTCGCTACACGCCGACATCGAGACGCGGCTCGCGCGCTTCCTCCGGCGCGACGCGGCGATCTTCTTCACCTCCGGCTACATGGCGAACCTCGGCGTCATCTCGTCGCTCGCCGGGCGCGGCGATTGCGTCGTGATCGACCGGCACGCGCACGCGTCGATCGTGGACGGCGCAAAGCTGTCGTACGCGGAAGTGAAACGCTTCCGGCACAACGACGTGAAGGACCTCGAGCGCGTGCTCGAGAGCTGCGGGGAGTCGGGCAAGCTCGTCGCAGTGGACGGGATCTACTCGATGACCGGGGAGATCGCGCCTCTGCCCCGCATCGTCGAGGCCTGCCGCCGGCACGGCGCCCGCCTCCTCGTGGACGACGCGCACGGCCTCGGCGTGCTTGGGCGCCACGGGCGCGGGACCGTCGAGCACTTCGGCCTCGAGGACGCGGTCGACGTCATCGTCGGAACGTCGAGCAAGGCGCTCCCCGCGATCGGCGGTTTCGCCGCGGCCCAGCAGCCGGTGATCGACTTCCTGCGCCTCTCGGCGACGAACCGGCCGTTCTTCTTTGCCACGGCGGCCCCCGCATCGGCGGTCGCCTCGATCCGAGCCGCACTCGACATCGTCGAGCAGGAGCCCGCCCGCCGCCGCAAGCTCTGGGACACGACGCGCCGGTTCCTCCACGCCGTCCGCGGCATGGGCTTCGACGCAGGGAACTCCCAGACGCCCATCGTCCCGATCACGGTGGGCAGCATCGAGCGCACGTTCGAGATGTGGAAGGGGCTGACCGACGCGGGCGTCTTCGTGAACGTCGTCCTGCCCCCGGCCGTGCCGGCCGGGAGCTGCCTCATCCGCATGACGCTCACCGCGTCCCACACGGACCAGCAGATCGACCGCGTGCTCGGCGCGCTCGAGTCGATCGGTGCGCGGCTCGGCCTCATCCCGGGATCCGGGCGCGTGAGCGAGGAGGTCGCGATCAAGCGCGCGGGCTAGTTCGCCGCTGGACCTGGACCTGACCGACCCTGCGAAGGTCGGTTCAGGTCCACGGCCGAGACGACACAGGCGTTCAGCTCGGCCGCGGGTCCGCCCACTCCCAGAGCATCGTCCGGTCCTCCACGGCCGCCTGCAGGAGCTCTGCGACGATCGTCACGTCCACCTCCGGCGCGACGTCGAGCGCGACGAGCTTCGGCCGGAGCGCCTCGTGCGTGCAGCCGAGCTCGAGCAGCCGCTCGAGGAGCCCCTGGATCCGCGGATCGCCGATCTCGACGCCGGGGTCGAGCGCGATGCGGAGCGTCCGGTGGCCGCCCTTCTCGATGACGTCCTCGAGCCGCGGGCCCTCCTCGCCCGCGACCTCGACGGCGCGGACGAGGTCGTCGCGCGAGACGCCGTACGCGAAGAAGGGGCAGCTCTCGATGCGAAAGCGCCCGCTCCCGAGCGGCTCTGCCCAAAGCCAGTCGTCGGGGGGGCTGGCGGCGCCGGGCGCGGGTTCGAGCGGGACTCGGATCCGGACGAGCGCCTCTGCGGTCTCCTGCTCGGTCGCCATCGGTACCCCTCTGCGTGAATCTACCCGGGCGCACCGCAGCCTGCGACGGCTCCGGAGAGGCACCCGGCGCGACGCCCGCCCGGGGGTCGGTCGCCCCCCTGGAGGGATCAGCGGGAAGCGGCGAACCTCGCAGCGATGGCGTCCGCGAGATCCGCCCCCGTGTAGCGGTCGGGCTGCACCGCGGGCTCGAGCCCCGCCGCGCGGAGCGCGTCCGAGGTGGTCGGGCCGATCGCCGCGAGCACGACGCCGCGGAGCAGGCCCGCGCGCGCGCCCAGCCCGGCGACGACCGCCTTCACCGCAGAGGGCGAGGCGAACGCGACCGCGTACACCTCGCCCGCCTCGATCCAGCCGGCGAGCGGCCGGATCGCCTCGGCGGGCGCGGGCAGCGTGCGGTACGCCTCGACCGCCGTCACCTCGGCGCCCGCGGCGAGGAGACCGTCGAGCAGCTCGGGCCGTCCCTCCCCCGGCCGGGGCAGGAGGACCCGCCGCCCCCGCACGCGCGGCGCGAGCGCCGCCGCCATCGCCTCGCCCTTCGACTCGGCGGGGACGAGGTCCGGCTCGCGCACCTCGCGCGCGAGCCGCTCCGCCGTCGCCGGCCCGACCGCGGCGAGGGAGAGGCGCGCGAGCGCCGCCTCGGCGAGACCGAGCGCCCGGAGCCGCGCGACGGTCCGCTCGACCGCCGTCGCGCTCGCGAAGACCGCCCAGTCGAAGCGGGCGAGATCGCGCAGCGCGGCGTCGAGCGGCGCCGGGTCGGCCGGCGGCGCGAACGCGATCGAGGGGATCTCGCGGACCTCCGCGCCGACGTCGCGCAGCCGCGCCGTGAGCGCGTCCTCGCCGCCCTTGCTGCGGGTGACGACCACGGTCCGGCGATCGAGGCGTGCCACGGCGGTTCGCGGGGCCTAGCCGCGCTTCGGCGCGGCGAGGCCCGGAGCCTTGCCCTCGCACTCGCGCAGGATGTCGCCGGCGCCTCTCGAGAGCAGGTCCTCCGCGAGCGCCTCGCCCATCGCGCGGGCGTCCGCGAGCGGCGCGCTCCGCTCGGCGCGGATGACCCGCTTGCCGTCGAGCGACGCGACGAGCGCGCGCAGGAAGACGTTCGCCCCCTCGACGCGCGCGTGGCCGGCGATCGGCACCTGGCAGCCGCCCTCGATCCGCGCGAGGAAGCCGCGCTCCGCCTCGGTGCGCACGCGCGTCTCCGCGTGCTCGAGCGCGGCGAGCCGCTTCAGCGTCGCCGGGTCGTCCGCGCGGGCCTCGAGCGCGAGCGCGCCCTGGGCAACCGCCGGGAGCATCTCGTCCGGCGAGAGGACGTGGGTCGCGTGCTCGGCGAGACCGAGGCGGCGCAGGCCTGCGTAGGCGAGCACCACCGCGTCGAGCCCCTCCGACGCCTTGCGCAGCCGCGTCTCGACGTTCCCGCGCACCATGTGGAGCTCGAGGTCAGGGCGCAGCGCCTTGAGCTGCGCGCCGCGGCGCAGCGAGGAGGTGCCGACCTTCGCGCCCTTCGGCAGCTTGTCGAGCGTCTTCCAGCGCGGCGAGCAGAGCGCGTCGCGCGGGTCCTCCCGCTCCGGCACCGCGGCGATGACGAGGCCGGGGGCGAGGATGGCGGGCAGGTCCTTCATCGAGTGCACGGCGATCTCGGCGTCGCGCGCGAGGAGCGCGTCCTCGATCTCCTTCACGAAGAGCCCCTTGCCGCCGACGTCGGCGAGCGGGACGTCGAGGATCTTGTCCCCCCGGGTCACGAGCTCGTGCAGACGCACGTCGAGGCCGGGCTCGTTGCTCCGGAGGAGGGCGGCGACATGGTTCGCCTGCCACTTGGCGAGCGGGCTGCGGCGGGTCGCGATGCGGATCGTCATGTGCGTTCGAAGCCTTTCGGGGTCACTCATCGTCACGTGCGATCGGAGGAGGCGACGGCGCGCGGCGCGCCGGCGGGGTCGGCCGCGCCGGGCTCGATCGCGCTGGGCTCGGCCGCGCCGGGCTCTCGCGCGCGCGCCTCGGCGCGGCCGGCCTTCGGCGACTCGCCGTTCTCGAGGCCGAACAGCTCCGCCGCGGCGCCCGCGAGCGCCCCGTCGCCCGATGACGCGGCCTCCTTCAGGCGGGCGGTGGGGCCGTGCAGGAGCTTGTTCACGATGGCCTGCGCCATCGCCTCGACGGAGCGGCGCCCCTTCTCGTCGAGCTTCGCGCCGACCTGGGAGAGCGTCCGCTCCGCCTCGGCGCGGGCGATCGCCTCGGCGCGGCGGCGCAGCTGGGCGAGGACGGGGAGCGCGGCGCGCGTCTCCCTCTCGCGCGCGAAGGCGAGCACCTCCGCCTCGACGATCGCCTCGGCGCGGAGCGCCTCGCCGCGGCGCGCGTGATGGGTCGACTCGACGACCTTGTCGAGGTCGTCGACGTCATAGGCGAACACGTCCTCGAGGTCGCCGCAGGCGGGGTCCACGTTGCGGGGCACCGCGAGATCGATGAGGCAGATGGAGCGGTGGCGCCGCGCCTTCATCGCCTGCTCGATCATCTCGCGGGTGAGCACGTACGTCGGCGCGCCGGTCGAGACGATGACGACGTCGGCCTCGGCGAGCAGGTGCTGCAGCTCCTCCCAGCTCCGGAAGTTGCCGCCCACCTGGTCGGCGAGGGCGAGGCCCCGCTCCGGCGAGCGGTTCGTCACGAGGATGCGATCGGCGCCGAGCACGGCGAGCGCCTTCGCCGAGAGCGCGCCCATCTTCCCGGCGCCGGCGAGCAGGATCGAGCGGCCCTTCAGGTCGCCGAAGATCTTCTCGACGAGCTCGACCGCGACCTGCGACATCGACGTCGCGCCGCGGCCAATGTCGGTCTCGGTGCGGACGCGCTTCGCCGTCGCGAAGGCGCGGTTGCAGAGGCGGGAGAAGAACGAGCCCGCCGCCGCCGCTGCGCTCGCGAGGCCGTAGGCCTCCTTCACCTGGCCGAGGATCTGCTGCTCGCCGACGACCATCGAGTCGAGGCTCGCGGAGACGCGGAAGAGGTGGCGGATCGCGTCGAGGCCGGCCTTCACGTACAGGTGATCGGCGGCCTCGGCGGACCGGGAGGTGAAGAAGAGGCGCGCGGCCTCGTCCGCGTTCGCCTGGACGTAGACCTCGACGCGGTTGCACGTCGATATGACGAGCGCCTCGCGCACGCCCTCGACGGCGCGCAGCTCGCCGAGCGCTCCCTTGAGGGCCTCCCCGGAGAGGGCGACCCGCTCGCGCACGTCGATGGGCGCGCTCTTGTGCGAGAGGCCCACGAGGAAGACGTCGCGCCCGCTCACTGCGCCCCTCCCGCGGCGGGGACCGCGCCCGTGCCGTAGTCACCGGTGTGCCGCGTGATTCCCGGCACGACCTTCAGCGTCACCATCGACCCGAGCACGAGCACGAACCCGACGAGGGTGAGGAGCGCGTAGCGCCGGCCGTGCCAGCCGCTGTGGCGGAGCTGGACGAGGATACCGTAGAGGAGCCAGACGGTGATCGACACGACCTGCTGCGGATCCCAGGACCACGCGCTCTTCCAGACCGCGGTCGCCGTGATCGTGCCGGCGACGAGCGCGACCGTGTAGACGACGAAGCCGGCGCGGACGAGCCGCTGCACCATCCGGTCGAGCGCGTCGAGCGACGGCAGCCGCGAGAAGAGCGCGCCGAACTTCTTGCCCTTCACCTCGCGCTCCTGCAGCAGGTACATGAACGCCGCGCCGCAGGCGATCCCGAAGAGCGCCACGCCGAGGCCGGCGGCGAGGATGTGGAGGGTGAGGGTCGGGTGACGGATCGCCTCGGGCGGCAGCTCCGGGTGGCCCGGGGTCCCGAACAGCACCGGCACGAGCGTCACGAGGATGAACGGCGTGATGAACGCGCCGAGCGTCGGCAGGTGGTAGAAGCGCTGCAGGAGCAGGTAGGCGCCGGCGGCGAGCCAGACCATGAGGACGAGCCCGCCGCGGAGGCTGAAGAACTCGGCGCCCCCGAACTCGCTGCAGCCGACCCCGATCGCGATCCCTTGCACGACGAACGCGAGCGACAGCAGCGCAGCGCCGCCGGTCGCGAGCCGCGCGTGGCGGGGCCGGGCGAAGTAGAGGATGTACGCCGCGGTGGCGCCCGCGTAGAGCGCGGCGGCGATGCGCAGGATGACGACGCTCATGCTTCGTGGCTCCGTGCGGCGCGCGAGCGGTCACCCGTGCGGCGCTGCGAAGTCCCTTCGTTGGAAAGGGTGCGTTCGGTCAAGAGAGCTTCCCCAGGAGGAAACGGGCGAGATCCTCCGCCTCCTTCCGCCTCTCCTCCAGATCCTTCGGGAGCGGGCTCGCGCCGAGGGGTCGAGAGCGGGCGGACGTGTCCTTCGCAGCCGGCACGGCGGGCGCCGGCTCGGCCGGTCGGGCCCTCGGCACTGGCGCGCTCGCCGGCTTCGCGGTCACGACCGCCTGCAAGGCCGCCGTCTCGGCGAGAAACCCGGCCTGCACGTCGTACGCGAGGTCGCCGAGGATGCAGGAGTCGCCCGCGGGGTCCGCCCCGAGCTCCCTGAGCTGCATGACGCTCTTCACCTTGTGGAGGAGGCCATGCGAGTCCTTCTCGTCGCCGAGCACCTTCATGAATCGGACGGCCGGCTCGAGGGCATAGCTGCGCCCGCTCCCCTCCCCTGCGAGGAGGGTCATCACGTTTCCGACGAAGTCGATCTTCCCCTGCTCCGCCCAGGAGTCGAGCATCGCCTGGGATACGAAGAGCAGCCCGGACATTGCGTCTCCGGCCCACCTGATACCACGCCCGCCGAGCCCCTTGCCAGGGTGAGACGGCGCGGATAAGAGTTCCGACCGACCGACCTTTCTTCCCTCCGGCAAGGAGCCGACATGGCGTCGAACGATGTGGTCAACCTGCAGGACGGGACCTTCGACCAGGAGGTCCTGAAGAGCGACGTCCCCGTGCTCGTGGACTTCTGGGCGGTCTGGTGTGGCCCCTGCAAGGCGATCGCGCCGGCGGTCGAGGAGCTCGCGAAGCAGTACAAGGGCAAGGTGAAGATCGCGAAGATGAACGTGGACGACCACCAGAGCGTCCCGCAGCAGTATGGGATCCGCTCGATCCCCACCCTCCTGCTCTTCAAGGGTGGCCGGGTCGTCGACACGATCGTGGGCGCGGTCCCGAAGTCCAAGCTCGAAGAGAGCCTGAAGAAGGCGCTCTCCTGATCGGCGCGGTCAGTTCACGAAGCGCCGCATGCCGATGTTCGCGAGCAGGCCGATCCCGGCGTACATGGTGAGGATGGACGAGCCGCCATAGCTCATGAGCGGGAGCGTCACGCCCACGACCGGCAGCAAGCCGACCACCATCCCGATGTTGATGAAGACGTGCCAGAAGAGCATCCCGGTGAGGCCGACCGCGAGGAAGTTCCCGAAGCGGTCGCGGGCGTTTCCGGCGACGTCGACCGCGCTCGTCACGAGCGCGAAGTAGAGCGCGAGGAGGAGCAGGCAGCCGACGAACCCGTGCTCCTCGGCCCACACGGAGAAGATGAAGTCGGTGTGCTGCTCCGGGAGGAACGAGAGGTTGTTCTGGGTGCCCTGCCCCCAACCTTTCCCGAGCCCCTGCCCCGAGCCGATCGCGATCATCGACTGGGTCGCGTGGTAGCCCGCGCCGCGCGCGTAGGCCTGCGGGTTCAGGAACGTCTCGATCCGCATCTTCTGGTAGGGCTTGAGGTGCGGGTACGCGAAGCTCGCGCCGCCGACCGCCACCACGAGCAGGATCGCGATCGTCTTCCAGCGGACCTTCGCGAAGAGGATCTGCGTGAAGCCGACCGCGCAGATGATGAGCGCCGTGCCGAGGTCGGGCTGCCGCAGCGTGAGGACCGCTGGGATGAGGGTGATGCCGAGCGGGATGACGAGGCCGAGCAGGCCGTACCCGTCCTTTCGCTTCTCGGCGTCGGCGTGGAACCAGGACGCGAGCGCGAGCGCGACCGCGAGCTTCGCGAGCTCGGACGGCTGGAAGTTTACCGGCCCGAAGCCGATCCAGCGCCGCGCGCCCATCACGTACCGCCCCTTCACGAGGACGAAGAGGAGCAGGACGACGACGATCGCGTAGAGGACCCACGCCATCCGCTGGAACGTCCGCGTGTCGAATAGGGTGACCGCGAGCGCCAGCACGACGCCGACGCCCATGAAGGCGGTCTGCTGGATCCAGACCGGCGCGTGGGCGCTCGCCGACGCGGAGGCGAGGTTCCAGATCCCGATCGCGGAGATCGAGAGGACGATCACCCCGAGGTGGAGGGGGAAATGCGCGAACGGCCGGCGGTGCGGCATCGCCGCGAGCGAGACCTCAGCCATGGGCGCCTCCCTGCTGGGCACCCGGGGAGACGTCGCCGAGCTTGGGTGTCTCGACGGCGCCGTGCGCGGGCGGCGGCGTCCGCGCGGGCGGCGGTGAGGGCGCCGGCGCGGGCGGCGGTGCCGGCCCGGCCCGCTCCGCCGCGTCCTCGACCTGGAGCTCGAGCCAGCGCCGCACGACCGCGCTCGCGGTAGGCGCGGCGTTGGACGCGCCGAAGCCCGAGTGCTCGTTCAGCACCACCACCACGATCTCCGGGTCGTCCGCTGGGGCGAACGCGACGAACCACGCGTGGTCGCGCTCGAAGTACGAGACCTGGCTCGCCCTGAGCCGCCTCGCGCCCATCTTCACGACCTGCGCCGTGCCCGTCTTCCCGGCCATGATCGTGTCCTTGAGCCGCGAGCCGTACGCGGTGCCGAACGGCGCGTTCACCGCGGCGAGGAGGCCCTTCAGCACCGCCTCGCGGGTGGATTTCTGGATCTGCGGCCGGCCGCGCTCCTGCGGCGCGAACTCCAGCACGGACCGCCCGTCCCCGTCCTCGATCCGCTGCACCACCTGCGGCTTCCAGAGGATCCCGGTCGCGAGCGCGCCGTAGAAGACGAGCTGCTGCATCGGCGTGACGTTCACGTCGCCCTGGCCGATGGCGAGGTTCACCGGCATGCCCTTCTGATAGCCGCCCGGGACGCGACGGTCGTGCCACGCCACGTCGGGGATGACGCCCGGGACCTCGCCCGCGACGTCGAAGCCGGTCGGCACGCCGAGGCCGAACACGTTCGCCCACTTCGCGATGGCGTCGGCGCCGAGCCGCGCGCCCGCCTCGTAGAAGAAGACGTCGCAGCTCGCGCCGAGCGCGTGCTCGAAGTCCACGGAGCCGTGGCCCGCCTCCTTGTCGCAGCGCCACACGTGCGAGCCCATCCGGAAGTGGCCGGGGCAGAAGACGGTCGTCCCCGGGCGGTAGACGCCCTCCTCGAGCGCCGCGATCGCGGTGAGCGCCTTGAAGGTCGAGCCCGGGTGGTAGTGCTGCTGGACCGCCCGGAACAGCTCGGGCTGGAGCGGGTCGGAGTGGATCGCCGCGACCTCCGCCGCGCTGATGCGGCCGGACATCTTGTTCGGATCCGGGGCGGGCCGGTCGACGAGGGCGAGGATGAACCCGGTCTTCGCGTCCATCGCGAGGACGGTGCCGGCCGTCGCGGGGAAGGTCTTCTCCGCGAACTCCTGGAGGCGCCAGTCGAGCGAGAGGACGAGGTTCTTGCCCGGCACGGACGGCACGAGCCGCAGCGCCGGGGGAATGAGGTCGTCCGCGTCGTCCTTCCGTCGACCCTTCGCGTCCACCGGGACGCGCTCCTTCCCGTCGACGCCGCGCAGATCCTTCTCGAACTTTCGCTCGAGCCCGCGGCGGCCGACGTAGTCGCCGAGCAGGTACATCCCGGGGAGCTTCGCGTTGGGCCGGGCCGGCTCGTCTCCCCCCAGCCGGCGCTGCTCCTCGGCCTGCTTCTTCAGCTCGTCATTGAGCTTCGTCCGCTCGTCGGGCCCGACCTCGTTCATGTAGCCGATGAGGTGGCCGCCGAACCCCGAATAGCGGTAGTTCCGATGCGGCGTCGCGACGATGTCGACCCCCAGCAGCTCCATCTGACTCGCGAGGTACTGGTCGAGCGCTTCGCGGCCGACGTCGATCTTCAGGGTGAAGGGCTGGAACCGGTCGAGCGTCTTCAGGTTCTTGAACGCGCCCCTCACCTGGCCGCGCGCCCGCTCGATCTCGTCCTGCGACAGGGACAGCATCGTCGCGAGCCGCGAGATGACGTCGTCGCACTGCTTCCCGCAGAAGGCGGGGGTGAGCGTGACGTCGTACGAGGGGCGCGAGTCCACGAGGACGCGGCGATTCCGGTCGAGGATCTGCCCGCGATCGGCGGGCTGCCGCAGCTCCTTCACGAAGTTGTCGTCCGCCTTCTCCTTGTACTCGTCGCCGCGCAGGATCTGGAGCTGGTAGAGGCGGCCGAGGAGCACGACGAACGAGAGGATCACGACGCCCGTGGCCCAGAAGAGCCGCGGCTTGAAGTCCTTCTGCGCCGCGCCGGGCGCGCTCGGGGGAATGAGCGACATGGCTAGCGGAGAAGCCCCGGCTCCTCGCGGTGGAACAGCGCGTCGATCCGCCTCAGGCCGATCGCCACGACCGGGGAGAGCGCCGCCGTGAGGAGCGCCTCGAGCAGCATGCGGGGGACGAGCACCGCGCCGGGCCCCGCCTCGGGCGCGCCGGTGTTGCGGAGCAGGATCGTCGCGGTGAGGGCGAGGAGGAGCGCGCCGAGGCCCGAGAGGAGGGCGAACGCGGCGCGCCCCCGCACGTCGACCGCGGCGGAGACCGCGCGGACGACGAGGAAGAGCAGCACCGCGAGAAAGGTCATGAGCCCCTTCGGCGTGCCCGCCATGAGATCCATGACGTAGCCGATGCCCGCCGCAGCGATGGACGCGTCCACGTTCCCTCCGTGCAGGCCGAGGTGGACGAGGCACACCGCGAGCAGCGCGAGCGAGAACGCGCCCCCGCCGAGCCAGCGGAGCAGCGCCGCCTGGAGCGCTGCGAGGAGCAGCGCGAACGCGACATGGGCGAGCGGCTTCACGGGAGCTTACCGGGTGCGTACGCCGCCGGCAGGACCTCGGCCGGACGCTCCCAGCTCGTGAGCACCAGCACCTCCTCGAGCCGCGTCACGTCCACTGCGGGTACGACGCGCGCGTCCTGGAAGAGGCCGTGCTGCTTGCGCTCGAGCTGCGTCACCTTCCCGACCGGCAGCCCGCGCGGGAAGACCCCGTCGGTGCCCGAGGTGACGAGCGGATCCCCCTCGATCATGTCCTCGATGCGGAGCGCGTAGTCGAGCCTGCAGAGCTCGGGCTTGCCGAGGCCACGCACGTTCGCGCGCGCGCGGGTCCGCTCCACGCGGACCGCGATCGAGCTGTTCAGATCGGTGAGCACGAGCACGTCCGCCGTGTGCGCGGCGACCGCGTGGATGCGCCCCACGACGCCGTCCGCAACGACGACCGGCATCATCGGCGTGACTCCGTCGTCGCCTCCTCGGTCCACGGTGAGGAGCTGGCGCCCAACGGTGCCGAGGCGAATCCCGATGACACGTGCGCCGAGGTAGCGCCGCTCGTCCGACGCCTCGGCGAACCCGAGCAGCTTGCGCAGACGCTCCGCCTCGCCGCGTGAGCCGACGAGCTGCTGCCGCTCGAGCTCGAGCGCCCGCACTTGGGCCGAGAGCTCGGCCGCCCGCTCGCGCGCCCCACGCAGGGCGACGTACCCGCTCCACGCCTCGAGCGCGCCGGTCACGGTCCACGCGATGGTGCGCTCGACGGGCGTCGCGAGCCACACGACGGCGCGATCGAGGCGCGACCGCTCGGAGGCGCGCTTCGCGTGCGCGAAGAACACGCCGAGCGGCACGAGGAGCAGAACCGCGACGAGGATCAGCTCGCGGTACCGCTTGAGCAAGGTGAGCAAGCAAACTCCGTGAGGGGGAAATTCCCTTGCATTTTAGCGCGTGTTGAATAGGGTGTTCAACTTCGTTGCGCCCGGGGCCGCTCGGGTGCCGACCTTCAACAACTCGGAGCTACGCTTCATGCTCGACATCCTCCGGGCGAACACGAAGAGCACGTTCACCTGGCTCATCGTCGTCGGGATCGTGGTCGTCTTCGCCATCAATTTCGGACCGGGCTCCCTCTCCAAAGGGGGGGGCTGTGCGGGGGCCGCCGTTCCGTACGCCGCCAAGGTGAACGGAAAGACGATCCTCGCGTCGGAGTGGGACCGGCAGTACCGGCAGCTGTACCAGCTCTTCCGGCAGCAGGCGGGCGACGCGTTCACGCGCGAGCTCGCCGAGCAGCTCGGGATCCCCGCGCAGGCGATGGACCAGATCATCGACCGCGAGCTGGTCGTGCAGGAGGCGCGGCGACGCGGCCTCACGATCTCGCGCGACGAGCTGACCCGCGCGGTCCACGGCATCCCGTGGGCACAGGAGGCCGGTGCCTTCAACTTCGAGGTGTACCAGGAGGGAGCCCGCGCGATGTACGGCTCCCCCGGCAAGTTCGAGGCGGCGCTCAAGGACGACCTGCTCTACCAGAAGATGATGGCCGCCGTCCGCGAGACCGTGAAGGTCTCGGATGCGGACGTTCGCGAGGCCTGGGAGGGGGACGCCGACCGCGCCGCGCTCGAGTTCGTGCGCGTCCCGCTCGCCGCGGCCGAGCCGCTCGTGAAGGCCTCGCCCGAAGAGGTGAAGGCGTTCGCCGCCAAGGAGGGCGCGCGCATCGAGAAGTTCTACGCGGAGAACGCCGCGCGCTTCGACCAGAAGAAGAAGGTCCGCGTGCGCCACGTCCTCGCGAAGGTCTCGCCGGGCGGCGACGAGGCTTCGGCGAGGAAG
This sequence comes from Anaeromyxobacter sp., assembly GCA_036394835.1. GTDB lineage: Bacteria > Myxococcota > Myxococcia > Myxococcales > Anaeromyxobacteraceae > Anaeromyxobacter. The sequence goes on from DASWEI010000120.1 coordinate 25,910, forward strand.
AAGATCGAGGACGCCCGCGCGCGCCTGGACAAGGGCGAGGACTTCGGGAAGGTCGCGCAGGCGCTCTCGGAGGACGACGCCACGAAGGGACGTGGCGGCGATCTCGGCTTCGTCTCCGAGGGGCTCTTCGACGAGGCATTCGCCGCAGCCGCGCTCGCGCTCGAGCCGGGGCAGGTCTCGGCCCCCGTCCGGAGCCAGTCCGGCTGGCATCTCGTGAAGGCGGAGCAGGTCGTCCCGGGCAAGAAGGTGTCGCTCGATGAAGCGCGCGAGACGATCGGCCGCGAGCTGCTCGTGAAGGACCGGGCGCAGGCGCTCGCGCGCGAGCGCGCGCAGGCGGCGCTCGAGGCGGCGAAGTCGGGCCGTTCGCTCGCGGCGGTGAAGCTCGGCGCGAAGACCGCGGCCCCGGAGGAGACCGGCCCGTTCGGCCGCACGAGCCCGTTCGTGCCGAAGGTCGGCGAGGCGCAGGGTCTCCTCGCGGACACGTTCGCGGCGAAGGCGGGGCAGGTGCTCCCGCGCCTGTACGAGACGCCGGCCGGACCGGTCGTCGCGGTGGTGAAGCTGCGCGAGACCCCCGACCCGAAGGCGTTCGACGCCCAGCGCGAGGCGCTCGAGACGCGGCTGCGGAACCGCAAGGAGTCGCAGGTGCAGGGCACCTGGCTCCACGCACTCCGCGAGGGCGCGAACATCGAGAAGAACGACGCGCTCCTCGCGGCCGCCTCGGCCGCGCGCCCGGAGTGAGCCGCGCTGGCGGGTCGCCGGTGACGCCGCGCCTCGTCCTCGCCTCGCAGAGCCCGCGCCGGCGCGAGCTGCTCGCGCAGCTCGGCGTCACGCTCGAGGTCCGACCCGCCCACACGGACGAGTCGGTCCTGCCGGGCGAGCCGCCGCGCGACTACGTCCTGCGGGTCGCTCGCGAGAAGGCGCGGGCCGTGGCGGGCGACGTCGTCCTCGGCGCGGACACCGCCGTCGTGCTCGGCGGCGAGGTGCTCGGCAAGCCCCGCGACCCAGAGGACGCGCGCCGGATGCTCCAGGCGCTCTCCGGGACCGCGCACGAGGTCCTCACCGCCGTCTGCGTCCGCCGCAGCGAGCCCGCGATCGAGCTCGACGCGGTCGTGGCGACGCGGGTCCGCTTCGCCCGGCTCGGGGACTCCGAGATCGCCTGGTATCTCGCGACCGGCGAGCCGCTCGACAAGGCCGGGGCCTACGCGATCCAGGGTGCGGGCGGCGCGTTCGTCCTCGGGGTCGAGGGGAGCGTCTCCAACGTCGTCGGGCTCCCGCTCGCGGAGACCTCGGCGCTGTTGATCCGCGCGGGGTTTCCCCTCCCCTGGAGCGGCCCGTGAGCGTCGCGGAGCGCATAGCCGCGCTGCGCGCTCGGATCCCGGCGGGCGTGACACTCGTAGCGGTCTCGAAGACGCATGCCGCCGACGCCATCCGCGAGGCCTACGCCGCGGGGCAGCGGGACTTCGGGGAGAACTACGCCCAGGAGTGGCGCGAGAAGGCGGAAGCGCTCGCGGACCTCGCGGATCTCCGCTGGCACTTCATCGGCGCGCTCCAGACGAACAAGGTGAAGTACCTCGCCGGCCGCGTCGCCGCGATCCACACGGTGGACCGGCTCGAGCTCGCGCGGGAGATCTCGAAGCGCTTCGCCGCGAAGGGCGCGACGGCGCGCCTGTTCCTCGAGGTGAACACGGGCGGCGAGGCGACGAAGTCGGGCTGCGCGCCCGCCGACGCCCCCGCGCTCGCGGAGGCGGCGCGCGGGCTGCCCGCGCTCGAGGTCGCGGGGCTCATGTGCATCCCGCCGCCGGAAGAGGACCCGCGCCCGCACTTCCGCGTCCTGCGCGCGCTGCGCGACCGGCTCGGGCTCGCGGAGCTCTCGATGGGGATGAGCGCAGACTGGCAGATCGCGATCGAGGAGGGCTCGACCTGCGTCCGCATCGGCACCGCGATCTTCGGGGAGCGGGTCAGATCTCGCGGAGCCTGAGGCGGCCGGAGTCGTTCACGTCCGCGCGGAACTCCTGGCCACAGTAGTAGCAGCGCACCTCGTCGCCGTCGCCGATCGAGTCGTCGTACGGGTTGTTCGCGTTGCAGTCCGGGCAGTCGAAGTCCTGGAACCGCCGCCTCCTCCCGAGGTCCTCTGCCTGGGGCTTCTCGTCGTCTTCGTGCTGGTCGACCGCCATCGGCCTCTCCCCGCCCCGGAGGGCGCGCCCCCGAGCGTACGCCAGACTCGGCTGGAAATCGCCCGTGGCGACGCGGGCCGTGCGAGCGAGGCAGCGTCCGGCGGTGGTGGGGCGTTGCCGCGCGCCCGCGAGATCCCCAGGAATGACCGCCATGGAGCGCGGCGCCGATTCCCCCGGGGCGAAGCGGCCCTCCAGAAGCGCGATGACCTTGCGTCCCCTCGCCGCGGCGGCCCTCGTCGCCGCCACCCCCGCCAGCGCCGCGCCCGACGCGTTCGCGCCGGGCGAGGAGAGCGTGCTCGAGTTTAGCTACCTGAGCGTACCGGCCGCCGAGGGGCGGATCAGCGTGGGGCAGCCCGCCGGTGACGTCTGGCCGGTCATCTTTCAGGCGAGGACGCAGGGGATCGTGGGACTCATCGACATCCGCGAGCACCTCGTCACGTACTGGGACGCGGCGACCGCCCTGCCGCGCGGGGTCGACGTGCGCTCCTACGAGGTGGGTGACTATCACCAGGACTCGACCCGCTTCGACCGGGTGAACCACAAGGCGACCTTCGAGCGCCTGCGCAAGGGCAACCGGTCGGTGCGGACGTTCGACATCCCGCCGGACGTCCGCGATCTCACGAGCGCCCTCATGTGGCTGCGGCTCCAGCGGCTCGCGCCGGGGGGGCGGTTCGAGATCCCGATCTGCTCGGGCACGCGCCAGTTCACGCTCGTCGCGGACGTGCTCGGGCGCGAAACGGTCGACTCCCCCGCCGGGCGTTTCACGAGCTTGAAGGTGCAGGTCCGAACCGCGTTCCAGGGCAAGTTCTCGACGAAGCGCGACTCGTTCGTGTGGCTCTCGGACGACCCGCGCCACGTCGTCGTGCGGGTGACGGCCGACTTCTCGGTCGGAACCGTCGTCGTGACGCTGAAGAGCTACCGCCCCGGCACGCCGGTCGCCGCCCGCTGACGGCGCGGCCCGGGCGGGCCGCGGCCCCGCTCGCGCGATGTCTAGCTTGCCCCCGTGCGCGCCGCGATCGTCCTCGTCGCAGCCTGGCTCTCGGCCCCGGCGCCCGCGTCGGCCCGCGAGGCGCGCCGGACCGGCGCGCCGGAGATCGGCGTCGCGAGCTCGCTCGAGAAGCTGAGGCCCCAAGGCGCCATGCCGCGCGGCTCGGCCATCGAGCTCGTCGCCGCCCGCGGCGAGTGCGAGGCCGCGCAGATCGCCGTGCGCGCTCCGGAAGGCCTCGCGGCGCTCTCGGCGGATGCGCCGGGGCTGCGGGGCGGGCCCGGCGCCGCGCTCCCGCTCACGCTCTACCGCGTCGCGACGCTCGCGCTCGCGCGCCCCTCCGGCCCGGACGGCGAGGCGGGCGAGTGGCCCGACCCGCTCGTCCCGGCGCGCGACGCCTACGCCGGCGAGGTGCGGCGCGCGTTCCCGGTCGCCGTGGCGCCCGGCCGGATCCAGGCGATCTGGGTCGAGGTCTGCGTGCCGGAGGGCGAGGTCCCCGGAGAGCGCGCGGGCGTCGTCCGCCTCGCCGAGGCCGGCCGCCGGATCGCCGAGGTGCCGGTGCGGCTCCGCGTCTGGCCGTTCACCCTCCCGCGCACGGGCTCCTTCGCCGCGGCATTCGGGCTGCCGACGCGCGTCGGCACGCGCGCGCTCGGGCGCGCCGACGATCCGGCCGTCGCCCGGGACCTCGCGGCCGCGGCGCTCCGCCACCGGGTGACGCCGTACGTCCTCTCCGCCGATCCTCCCGACGGCGTGTGCACGGCGAGGCGCTGCGCCCTCGACTGGACGCGCTACGACGCGGAGGTCGGCCCGGTCCTCGACGGCACGCTCGTCAGCGGCGTCCGTGGCGGCTTCGCCGAGGTGCGGATCGCCGGTCGCGTCTGGGACGGGCCGGAGGAGGACCTGCTCGCAACGCTCCGCGCCTGGCGGCGCCACTTCGAGGAGCGCGGCTGGGCGGACCGGCTCTGGCTCTACACGCTCGACGAGCCGGGGCCCGCGCAGCTGCCGGAGCTGCGCCGCCGCGCCCGCCTCGCGCGCGCCGCCGGCATCCGCGTCTTCGCGACGGTCGTGCCGCTCGCGGCCCTCGCCGGGGCGGTGGACGACTTCGCGCCGAACCTCGCGCTCGTCGCGGACGGCGGCGCGCGGCCGGAGCGGGTGACGTGGTCGTACGCCTCCTGTCTGTCGCACGGCTGCGATGAGCTCCCCGGGGACGGAGCGGCGCGGCGCGCGATGGTTCGCGAGTTCGCGGGGTGGCCGGGCTACGAGATCGACCGCCCCGGGACGGCCGCCCTCGCGGTGCCGCTGCTCGGCGTGCGGCGCGGCCTGAAGGGCGAGCTCTACTACGATATGCTCCAGGCGTGGACGGGCGATCCCTGGACCGAGGTGCGAGCGTTCGCGGGGAACGGCGACGGGACGCTCCTCTACCCCGGCCGCCCGGAGGCGCTCGGGGGGACGCGCCCGTTCCCGGTCGAGTCCATCCGGCTCAAGATCGTGCGGGACGCGCTCGAGGACTCGGAGCTCGTGGCGCTCGCGCGCGCCGCGGGGGAGGGGGCGCTCGCGGACCGGCTGCTCGCGCGCCTCGTCCCGTCCGCGCGCGGCTGGGAGCGCCGTCCGGAGCCGTGGCTGCGCGCGCGGCGGCAGCTCGGGGACGCGCTCGCGCGGCGCGCGCCGCGGGCGGCGCGGTGAGCGGGGTGGGCGCGTGATCTGCGCGGCCCTCGTCGGCCTCGTGCTCGGCGCTGCGCCCGCATGCGGCCTGCCGCCGCTCGCCCCGGGCGATCGGCCGTGGCGCGTGAACGAGGCGCTCACCTACGACCTCGATTTTCTCGGCGTGGTGAAGGCGGGCACGCTCCAGCTCGCCGTCGAGCGCCCGATGTCGGGCGGCAAGATCGTCCCGCTTCGCGCGCGCGCCCGGACCTCGCCGTCGATCGGGAGCGTGAAGCCGTTCGCGGGCGTCGCGCTCTCCTGGATCGACTCCGCGACGCTCCTGCCGGAGCGGTACCGCGACGAGGCCGAGGAGGGCGGCGTCCACAAGACGTCGGACACGCGGCTCGCGCCGGCGGCGCGGGAGGTCGTCATCGAGTACCGGTACGGCGACAGCGCCGGAAAGGCCGCCTACCCCCGCGAGCGGGACGTGCTCGACGCGCTCTCGACGATCTACTACCTGCGCGCGGCGCGGCTCGGGCCGGGCGACCGGTTCTGCTTCGACCTCGTCGCGAACCGGCGCTTCTGGCGACTCGAGGGGACCGTCGCGGCGCGGACCGAGAAGGTGGAGACGCCGGCGGGTCGGTTCGAGACCGTCCGGGTGGACGCGACGACGCGGCGGGCCGACCGTCCGGAGGAGAAGTCGCGGGCGATCCACCTGTGGTTCGGGACGGACGCGCGGCGGCTGCCGGTCGCGATCGTCTCGGAGCTCGACGTCGGACCGGCGAGCGCGACGCTCTCGGCGGTTCGCGGCGGACGCTGAGCAACGCGCGTCTCGCTACATCCGCGCGGCGACCTGCGCGAGCCGGCGGCGCACGGAGGCGATCGCCTGCGAGAGCTCGTCGATCCGCTCGCCAGGCCTGCCCCCGAGCGCGGCCGATAGGATCTGCTGCTGCGAGGGGTCGCCGTCGGCGAGCGCGTGCTCCACGTTCGCAAGCCACGCGGCCACTCCGGCGAGGGCGTTCCGGGACTCGCGCAAGTCGTCCTCGAGGAAGTCGAGGACGACGTGGTCGCGCGCGGATCCGCTCGCGAGACGGCGCCGGAGCGCCTCGACCGCTCCCTCGTCGTCGGGCGAAGCGGCGGGCGAAGCGGCGGGGACGACGGTGGTGGCGATTGCGGCCTTCCGGATCATGGTGTCTCTCCCGCGTGAGCGCCGCGCGCGGCGCGCCGCCGGACGGTCTCGATCCCGGCGGCGATCCGATCGGGCGACTGGCCCTCCCCGAGGAGCTCGCGGATCTCGCAGAGCGCCGCCGCGACGCCTTCGGGATCGGTCCGGCCACGCGCGGCCGCGAGCGCGCGCGCGAGCGCCGCCTCGGTCGTGACGCTGCGCGGCCGCTGCCGCCCTGCCGCGGGCGCTGCGCAATCCGGAGCCGACGCGGGCGAAGGAGCCGCGACGCGGGCAGGCGCGCCCCCGTCTACGACCCGCAGGTCGGCCGCGCGCCCGACGAGGACGTCCTCGCCGAGCGGCTCGCCGGCGGCCTCGCGTGGCAGGTAGACGCGGTAGAGCGTGCCGCGGTTGTCGCGGTGGAGCGGCCGCGCGTATCGCTTCTCGACGAGCGTGTCGAGGACGCGCAGGAGACGCCGCTCGGAGAGACGGAGCCGGTCCATGAGCTCGCGCTTGGCGAGCCGGCACCAGTTGCGCCCCTCGGCGACGGAGAGCCGCAGCAGGTGGAGGTACGCCGCCTGCTCCTCGGCCTCGAGGTCGGCGCAGGCGCGGTCGAACGCGTCGAGCGGGATCGCCGCGAAGCCGGCGCGGACGCGGACCGCCCCGACGAGCTCGCCGGCGAACGGCACGCGGCGCATCTCGCCGGGCTCGAGCGACTCGGGGGGCGCGGCCTCGGCGTGCAGCGGCCGCGTCGCGAGCGCCGCGCTTCCACGGACTCCCCGATAGTAAGGAACCTTCGACACGCCGCCGCCTCCGCCCATGAACCCAGGGTGGAGCGTAGTCGGCCGATATCGCACGTCCAGTTTTCGACCCGGCGCATCAGTCCGGCGTGGACCTGGACCTGGGTGAACCCAAGGTCCGGCTCGTGCGGCGCGCTTCTAGAGCCGCGCTACTAGATCAGCCCGCGCGACCTGCGCAAGAGCTCGACCACCTTTTGGTACTCGACATCCCAGGCGCTCGTGCCCTCCTGCACATGCTTCAGGCGGGCGCGCGCCTCGCGATCGATCTCGTCATCGACGTCGAGGTGCTTCTTGAAGATCTGGAAGACCTTCTTCCGGAGGCCGTGATCCTCGGAGTAGACCTCCTCGACGTTGCGCGAGATGAGGAGGAACTCGATCATCTGGCCGATGACGAACTCGATGCCCTCGTCGCCCATCTTGAAGCCGCGGACGTCCGCCATCTCGCGCTTCACCTGGTTGAACCGAGAGTGATCGTACCCGCGCCGCTCGAGCGCCTCGCGCGTCGCCGCGTTCACCCGCTCCTCGGCCGCGAGGTACTCCTTCATGATCGCGGCCATGTCCATCTCGGCATCGGCGATCCGGAGGGTCTCGACCTCGATGTCGCCATCCTGCATGAGGGTCTGGACGACCTCTCGGGCGATCGTCGGGATGACCTTCGGGTAGAGCCGCATAGTTCCTCGCTCGACGGTCGCGGCCCGCGCTCGGGCCGATGGTGAGCCTTGCGAAGACCGCGAAGAAAAAGGGTAAAGCCGTATAAACCCCTGCCACTCCAGGTGGCAAGGAAAAACGTCCTCCGCCGGCATGTTCCATGCGTCCCCGGCGCGCCGCACGAACCATCGTGGGCTCGGCCCCTCCCGGGCCCCAGGAGAGGCGTCCGCGCGGCGCTGTGAGACCCGAAAATGGAAGAGGGCGGCGCGCGCGGCGCCGCCCTCCTCGAAGCCCTAGCGACCGCGCGATCAGGGCGCGTAGATCTTCATGACGTCCGAGAGGAGCTTCAGCGCCTCCGCCTTCGGTCGCTGGAACGCGTTGCGTCCCATGATCGAGCCGAACGAGCCGCCGTCCCTCAGGCCGCGGATCTCCTCGAGCACGGCGTCGGTGCCCTTCGCCTCGCCGCCGGAGAAGATCACGATCCGCTTTCCGTTGAACGCCGACTGCACGACGTGGCGCACGCGATCCGCGAGCGTCTTCGTCGGGATCTTCTGCTCCTCGTAGACCTTCTTCGCCTCGGGGTGCTCGACGAGGTCCTTCGGCGGCTTCACCTTCACGATGTGTGCGCCGAGCTGGCACGCGATCTGCGCCGCGTACGCCGCGATGTCGACCGCGGTCTCGCCCTCCTTCGAGACGCCGCTGCCGCGCGGATAGCTCCACACCACCACGGCGAGGCCGTGCGCCTTCGCCTCCTCGGTGAGGGCACGGAGCGCCTCGAACTGCGCGTTGCGGGCGTCGGACGCGGGATAGATCGTGTAGCCGACCGCGGCGCAGCCGAGCCGCACCGCCTCCTTGACGGAGCCCGTGACGGCGGAGATCGGGCCGCCGCCGAGCTTCGAGAGCGAGTCGGAGTTGTTGACCTTCAGGATGAGCGGGATCTGCCCGGCGTACTTCCGCGCGCACGCCTCGATGAAGCCGAGCGGCGCCGCGTAGGCGTTGCAGCCCGACTCGATCGCGAGCTGGAAGTGGTACTCGGGATCGTAGCCGGCCGGGTTCTTCGCGAACGACCGCGCTGGACCGTGCTCGAAGCCCTGGTCCACCGGCAGGATCACGAGCTTGCCGGTGCCGGCGAGCGTGCCCGTCATGAGCAGCCGGTGGAGGTTCGCGAGGGTACCGGGGCTGTCGGACTGATACCAGGACAGGATCTCCTGCACGCGCGCGGTGGTTCGCTCGGCCATCTTCGTTCTCCCGTGTTTGATCCGGTTTCCCACCGGCGCAGCGCGCCGTGGGGGGCCGCAATCTACGGAGTCGCGGAGCTCCTTTTCAAGCGGAAACGCGACGAGTCGCGCTCCCCGCGGGGGCGGTCAGGCCCCCGGACGCTCCGTCGCGGTGCGGCGCGGGAAGCAGCGGGCCACGTACCCGCAGCCCTCCGCGCGGCAGCGCGCCTCGTCGCGGCCGAGGACGGCGGGAGTGTGGTCGCCGCCCGTCCCGACGTGGGCGCCGAGCGCGAGCGCCGGCGCCTCGCGCGCGAAGGCGGCGAGCTCTCGCTCGGTCGCCGTGCCGTCCACCGCGCGGAAGTCACCGCGCAGGAACTGGAGCCGCGCGCGGACTCGCGCGCCGGGATGGGCTCGCCGCGCCGCGAGCGTGTACGCGAGGAGCTGCAGGCGGTACCGCTCGGCCGCCCCGGCGCGCGGCGCCGCGTACTTGTAGTCCACGACGACGACTCCCTCGCCGCGGCGGCCGGCGACGAGCGCGTCGATGGCGCCGACGAGGTAGGCGGCCGGAGCCCCGTCTCCGTCTACGCGGAGCAGGAACGGGACCTCGCGCGAGAGCCGGCCCTCGCGCGACGCCGCCGCGAGCGCGCGCCCGCCCTCCGAGTCGGCGAACCGCGCGACCTCGGCGAGGATGCGCCGGACGCCTGCGCTCGCTGGGTCGTAGCCGCGCCGCGCCGCCGCCGCCTGGAGCTGTGCCCGGCGCTCGAGCGGCGGCGCCGCGAGATCGCTCTCGGCGAGCATCGCGTGCGCGAGCGTGCCGCGCGCGGTCGCGCGACCCGGATCGTCGTGGGCCCCGCCGCGCAGCCCGCTCGGCTCGGGGATGCGCAGGAACCGTCCGAGGTGATGGCGCCGCGGGCAGCGCGCGTACTCGGCCAGATCGGTCACCGCGACGCGAACGGCCGCGACCGGCGGCGCCGGCACGAGCCGCGGCGGAGCGAGGGGCGCCGCCGCCGGTGGCGACGCGGGCGGGGCGGCGGGGAGCGCCGCGGCGGCCGCGCAGGTCGCGGCCTCCGATGCGGGCACGCGCAGGACGAGATCCGGCCGCGCCTCCGCAGCCGCCTCGACGAGGCCGCGCCAGGTCTCGCCTCCGCGCCCTGCCTCGCCGGAGAGGACGAGGCGATCGCGCGCGCGGGTGAGCGCGACGTAGAGGAGCCGCCGCGACTCGGCCGCGGCGGCGCGGCGCTCCGCCTCGCGCGCCCGGCGCATCGCGGCGGTCTCGACGTGCTCCTCGCGCGCGGCGTCGTAGAGCTGCGCGCACAGCCGCCCGTCCGCGTCGAGCAGAGCGCGGCGGGCGTCGGCCCGCGCGGCGGCGCCGAGGTCGGGGACGAGCACGATCGGCCACTCGAGCCCCTTCGCCTGGTGGACCGAGAGGATCGCGATCGCGTCCTCCGCCTCGAGCTCCGCCTCGGGCTCGCGCGGCGGTCGCGCCGCGAGCGCGCGCAGGTGGCGGGCGAGCTCGGGCGCCCGCCCGCCGTCCGCCTCGAAGCGCGCCGCGAGCGCGATCGCCTTCTCGAGGTTGACCGCGCGCCGCTCGCCGTCCGGCGCGGCGAGCAGCGCCGCATCGAGGTCGAGCGCGGCGACGGCGCGCCGGAGGAGGTCCGGGAGCGCGAGGCGGTCGCGCACGGCGCGGAGGTCCTGCCAGACGTGCAGCAGCCGGAGCAGTCGAGCCCACTCGTCCGGCGGGATCGCGGCGGCCCTTCGACTCCGCGCCGCCTCCGGCGGCGCTACGCTCAGGGTGAATGGATGGCTCGAGGTCGGGGTGGTGATCGCATCGAGCTCCTCCTGCGGGGCTACGCTCAGGGTGGACGGCCCCGACTCCCACCGTTCGTCCTGAGCGTAGCCTCCCCCGAGGGGAGGCGAAGTCGAAGGGCGCTCCGGGTCCGCGGACCTCGATGTCGCCGCAGTGATCTCCTCGACCTCCGCGCGCAGCGCCTCCGGCGCGATCCACCCGAGCCTCCCGAGCCCGCCGCGCGCGAGAAGGACGAGCGTGCCGTCCGACACCGCGCACAGCGGCGAGCGGAGCAGCGCGGCCCACGCGAGCGCGTCCGACGGATCGAAGAGCGTCGCTACGAGCTCGCCGAGGTCGCGCACCTCCGGCGCCTGGTAGAAGCCGCCGCCGCGGGCCAGCCGGAACGGCAGCCCCGCCGCGCGCAGCGCCCGCTCGTACGGGCCGATCTGCGTGAGGCGGCGGAAGAGGATCGCGACGTCGCCGAACCGCGGGCGCCGCGTCCGCTCGACGCCTCCCTCGCCGCGCTCGCGCACCACGACCCCCGCCGCCCCGGACACCATCGCCTGGATGCGCCGCACGATCGCGTCCGCCTCGCGGAGCCGCCGCTCGGCGGCGGCGCCGCCGCCGTCGTCCACGACGATCTCGCAGGCGGGCCGCGCCCCCTCCGGGCGCCGGGCGACGAGCCGGTCCGCGTCGCCGAAGCGGATCTCGTCGTCGCGCGCGGCGGCGCCCGCCGGGGGGACCATGCAGCGCGCGGACACCTCGTTCACGAGATCCAGCACGGCGGGGGCGGAGCGGTGATTCGCGGAGAGGTGGAGGACACGCCCCTCCCCGCCGCCGAAGCGCCGGACGAGCCGCGCGAATACCGAGACGTCCGCCCCGCGGAACCGGTAGATCGACTGCTTCAGGTCGCCGACCGCGACGAGCGTCGGGCCGGCCGGCTCGCCGCGCCCCGCGAGCAGATCGAACAGCTGCTGCTGCAGCGCGTTCACGTCCTGGTACTCGTCCACGAGCAGCGCGTCGAGCCGCGCGCGCAGCTCGGCCCGCAGGGCGCCGTCCGTCGCGAGGAGATCGCGCGCTCGGACGAGCAGGTCGTCGAAGTCCACCGCGCGCGCCTCGCGCTTGCGCTCGGCGTAGCGCCCCGCCGCCTCGGCGACGAGGACCGCGAGCTCCTCCTTCTGAGGCGCCGCGAGCCGGTCCGCCTCGAGCCGCGCCACCTCCTCGGCGAGCGCGCGGAGCGCATCGCGCGCCTCGCGGAGCGGCCCGTCGGCCTTGCCGAGGCGCGGCCCGTGCGTCGCCTCCTCGAGCGCGCGGAGCCGTGCCGGGGCGTCCTCCCCCGGCGTGCCGCGGGCCGCGCCCTCGACCGCGACCCAGGCGCGCGCGACCGCGTCGAGCAACTTCTGCGCGCCCGCCCCGCCCGACGCTCGCGCGAGCGTCACGAGATCGCCCGCGGCCTCGCCCAGCCGCTCCCAGGCGGACCGGAGGGCGATCTCGTCGAGCGGCGCCACCGCGACGGGCCCCGCGTCGCCGCGCGTCGCGCGCGCCCGGACGAGCTCGGCGACGAGCCCGGCGAGGCCGCCGCGCGCCTCGGCGCCGAGCCCGGCGGTGAGGAGCCGCGCGCCGGGGCGCCCGGCGTCGAGCGCCGCGACGACCGCCGCGCGGGCTGCCGCCCGGAGCCAGGCCGACGCGCGCTCCTCGTCCACGACCGTGAACTCCGGGTCGAGCCCCGCCTCCGGCGCGTGCTCGCGCAGGAGCCGCCCGCAGAACGCGTGGATCGTTCCGGCCGCCATCCGGTCGAGGCCGTGCAGCCGGTCGAGCCAGGCCTGCGCGCGGTCCGAGCCGGGTGCGGCACGGGCGGCGGCGCGGGCGCGGTCCGCCACCGCCTCGCGCAGCCGCTGCACGAGCTCCTCCGCCGCCTTCTCGGTGAACGTGATCGCGACGAGCGCGGAGGGCTCGCACGGCGTGCCGGTCGCCTCGCCGGAGAGGAGCCTGACGCAGAGCTCGACGAGCGCCGTGGTCTTCCCGGAGCCCGCGCCCGCGGAGACCGCGGTCGGCGTCGAGAGCCGGAAGAGCGCCTCGGCGGCGTCGCCGAACACGATCGGGCCGCTCATCCGCGCTCCTCCTCGTCGCGCGCGGCCGTGCCCTCGAACCGGCAGATCGCGCCGAAGGGGCAGTGCGCGCACGAGCGGGACGCGATGGGGAGCTCGCCCCGCCTGATCGCCGCGACCGCGTGCACGACCGCGGCGGCGAACGGCCGCGACTCCGCGCCGGCGGGGGCGTCCGTGGCGAGGACCGGATCGCCCGCGTCGAGCTCGACGGGCGTGAGCCGCTCGGCGCTCCGCAGCACGGCGTAGGTCGCGTCGAGGCGCGCGCGACCGGGCAGGTCGCGCGCGGCGGCGAGGAGGTAGGCCGGTATCTGGAAGCTCGTCTCGCCGAACGCCGCTGGGTCGAGCTTGTCGGAGAGGCCGCTGCCCCGCGAGTTCTTGTAGTCGACGACGAGGAGCCGCGTCGGGCTCGCGTCGACCCGGTCCATCCTGCCGCGGAGCCGGACCACCTCGCCCCCCGCGCGGAGCTCGAGCGGGGGCCGGCCCGAGCGCCCGCCGAAGGCGTGCTCGAGGAGCACGGGCGCGACGTCGCGCGGCTCCTTCGCCTCGGCGCGAACGACGCGGTCGAGCCGGGCGAGCACCGCCTCGCGGCGCGCCGACCACACCGCGGGATCGCCGGTGCGACCGGCGCGCTCGAACTCGCCGAGCACGTCCGCCGCGGCGGCGCGGGCGTCGGCGAGATCTGCGGCGTCTCCCTCGGGCGGCCACGCGTTGCGCGCCATGCGCGCGCGGACGAAGCGCTCGAGCACGGCGTGGAGCAGGCTGCCCTCGTCGCGCCCCTCGATGTCGAGCCCCTCCTCGGCGGGCTCGGCGAGGCGCACGCCGGTCCGGAGGAGGAGCCGGAACGGGCAGCGCGCCCAGTCCTCGAGCTGCGTCGGCGACCACTCCTCGGGTAGGGCGGCCCGGAAGACCTCGAGCGCGGGCCCAACGATCGCGCCTGCGTGCGGCGTGGCGCGCCGGTCTCGCACGGCCTCCCGCCGCTCCGCCTCGATGGCGCCGCGCGCGAGCACGTCGGCCGCCAGCGCCTCGAGCGGCGTGCCGCCGAGCGCCGCGCGCGCCTCCTCCCCTCCGCGCGCCGCGGCCCGCAGCGCCTGGCGCGCGCTCCGCGCCTGCGCGAGCCCCGGCTCGCTCGCCGGCGGTCGCGCCGCCTCCCCGAGCGCGGCGAGCGCGTCGGCGACGAGCGGCGCGAGCGGGCCGCCGTCGCCCGCCGGCCCCGGCGCCGGCCACAGGAAGGCGAGCGCCTCGCGCCCGGCGGCCGCGGCGGAGAAGGCGCGGAGCGTCGCCTCCGCCCGCCGCGTGGCGGCGACCGGGAGCGCGGCCCGCCGGAGCGCCGCGTTCACGGCGTGCCGCTCGGGCTCGCGCAGGAGCGGCTCGGGCGGAGGCGGCGCGGGGAAGGCGCCGCGGGCGCAGCCCGTGATCACCGCCGCACGCGCCGAGAGCCCCGGCGCCTCGTCGAGCCCCCACAGCTCGACGGCGCCGGCGGCGGGCTCGGGGGGGGGCGGGAGCGAGGCGCCGTCGAGGGCGAGCGCGGTGAGCGCGCGGAGCTCCGCGGCGGAGAGCCGCTCCGTGCCACGGCCCGCGAGCGCGAGCGCGCGCGAGAGCCCCTCGAGCGCCTCGTCGAGCGCGGCGAGCGCGCCGAGATCGCGCGCAGCCACGTCGCGCGGCGCACGCGCGGCGCGCCGCCGGATGCCGGCCGCCTCGACGAACCCTCCGAGCCGGGCCGCGTGCTCCCGCGCCGTCGCCGCCGCGCCGAGTGGCCGGACCGCGGCGGCGAGCCGATCGAGCCCGTCCGCAGCGTGCGCGAGGGCGGCCCGCTCCGGCGCCGCGGCGGGGGCGGCGAGCGCGGCGGCGCGCCGGCGGAGCGCCTCGGACGGCGGCCCGCGCCCGTCGAGCGCCCCGGCGCGATCGAGGAGCGGACCGAGCGCGAACGAAAGGCCCGAGGGCGCGAGGTACGTCGAGGCGGCGAGCCGCTCCGCAGCGGTCCGATCGAGGCCCGGCGCCGCCGCGAGCGCGTCGAGCACGGCGCGGATGGGCGGCGCGTCGGCGAGCGCCGAGCCGCGTCCGGTCGCGAGCGGGATCCCCGCCTCCGCGAAGGCGGCGGCGAGCGCGGGGGCGGCACGCCGCGGCGAGGGCGCGACGAGCGCGATCTCGGCGGCCGCCATCCCGCCGTCGAGGAGCCGCGCGACGAGCGCCGCGGCGGCGAACGCCTCGCCCGCCTCGCCCGCGCCCGCCTGGGCGAGGACGAGGCCGCCCTCCGCCGCCGGCGGCGCCCGTCCGCCGCCGAGCGCCGCGAGGAGCGCCGCGAGCCGCGGGGCGCGGCCCTCCCCCTCGACCCGAGCCAAGGCCACCTCGATCTCCCGCCGCGCCGCGATCTCGTGGAGCGCCTCCACGCGGCGCAGGAGCGGCTCCGCCGCGGCGGAGGCGTCCGGCCGCTCCGGGAAGAACGGCACGTTGAACCGGGTCCGCCGCGCGCGCTCGGCGAGCGCGGCGAGGAGGTCCCACTCCGCCGGCGACGCGGCGACGAGGCCGTCCACGAGGAGCAGGTCGAGCTCGAGGAGCTCCGCCGGGAGCGCACCGCGCCGCGCCGCGCCGGCGGCGATCCGCGTCGCCTCCGCACGATCGAGCACCGCGAGATCGCGGAGCGCATCCTCGTAGACCTCGAGCGCGTCGGCGAGCGCGCCGAGCCGCGCCGCGGGCCCGCCGTCGAGGCGCGCGGCGGCCGCGCGCGCAGCCTCCGCGTCCACCTCGCCGCGCCGGAGCTCCGCGAGCGCGGCAGCGAGCGACGCGGCGAGACCTCCATCGGGCGCCACGTCCGCGAACGGCCCGCCCGCGGCGCGCCCGGCGCGAGCGGCGAGGAGCCGCTCCGCGAGGGGCGGCAGCACCGGGCGCCGATCGCCCGAGGCCGCGAGAATGTCCGGTACGATCCGGTCGATCGTCGCGACGGCGGGGCCGAAGAGGATCCCGCCCTGCGCGTCGCACAGGCGGCGCGATCCCCTCGCGGCGGCGAGCGGAGTCGAGACGACGCAGAGGGCGGACACCGCGCGAGGATAGGCCCACGCCCTGACGCGACGCGGATGCCTCGAGGCCCGCGCGGGGGTCGGGCGGAAGGCGGGGCGCTCCGGTCACGGCGCCCGCGCCCGTCGCTCACTCCTCGCGGTAGACCGCGAGCGACCCCTCGTTCTCCCAGACCTCGACCCTGGAGACCCTCACCCGCCCGCCCTCCCGCCCCGCGAGCGCGCGGTTCGCCTCGACGTAGAAGAAGCGGGCGAGGAGCTCCGCGGTCGTGTTCTCCTGATCGAACGGAGGGATCTCGTTCAGGTTCTGGTGATCGAAGCGGGCGCCGATCTCGCCGACGAGCTTCTGCAGGTCCGCGAAGTCGATCACCATCCCG
>DASWEI010000121.1:0-6167 GCA_036394835.1 Anaeromyxobacter sp.
CGGTGGACTGCCGGCTCGACCACCTCGGCTTCCAGTGCGGCGCTCGCGAGGAGGTGGAAGGCATCGCGGCAGAGGGCGAGCGGCTCGGCATCCTCGCCGAGCCACCCTTCGATGGCGGCGGCGACATCGGGTACGTCACGATGCTGCGCGATCCCGACGGCCACCTCGTCGAGTTCACGTTCGGTCAGCCGCTGCGCGGCCTCGGCGGCTGACCTCGCCCCGCGGGCGCGCGCCCGCGGCGCCCCGTCAGCCGCCGCTCACGTTCCGGCAGTGGGTCTCGCGGACGAAGAGCGCCGCGAGGAGGCCGCCGAGGGAGCAGGCGGCGAGGACGAGGAGCCCCGCCCGGAAGCCCGCCCGGTCGAGGACCCAACCGACGAGCGGCTGGTAGATCGTGGGCCCGAGGAACACGCCCGTGTTCACGACCGCCATCGCCGTCCCGGCGAGGGCGGGCGGGTTCACCTCCTTCACGCTCGCCCAGCTCAGCGTGAACGCGGGCGCCGAGCCCCCCATCACCGCGAACAGGAGGAGGCTCGCCGAGGACGCGAGGGGCGTGCCCGCGACGAGGGGGACCCAGCAGATCACGTGGACGAGCCCGAGCGCGAGCGCGGGCGCGCGGCGCCGGCCGAGCCTGTCGGAGATCCGGCCGACCGCGAACGACGAGAGCGCGAACGCGACGAGCATCACGAACGTGTGCGCGGAGGCGCGCGTCCTGGTCATTCCGTGCACGGTCATGAGGTACGGGCCCGCCCACAGGCCCGCGAAGGACACGTAGGCGCCGGCGAGGCCGAGGTTCACGAAGAAGCCGGGCCAGGTGGCTGGGTTCCGCAGGACGACGACGAGCCCCTCCCACCAGCGCCCGCCATGCGGCGCGTGCTCCGCGCGCCCTTCGAGCTCCCGGATCGACGGGAGCCCCGCGTCCGCCGGCCGGTCGCGCACGAGCAGCCACGTGAACGCCGCGCCGGCGAGCGACGAGAGGCCGACCGCGACGAAAACGTTCCGCCACGACGTCACGCCGACGGCCCAGGCGAGCGGCGTCGCCGAAGCCATGGCGCCGAGGTTCCCGATCACCATCACGAGCCCCGAGATCGTGCCGAACTCCGCCTCGCGGAACCAGCTCGTCACGAGCTTCAGGAGCGAGACGAAGGTGACCGAGACGCCGAGGCCGACGAGGGCGCGCCCGAGGTTCGCGGCGACGAGCGTGTCGGCCCGCCCGAACAGGATCGACCCGAGCCCCGCCGCGACGCCACCGAGCGCCACGATGCGCCGCGGGCCGAACGCGTCCACGAGCACGCCGGTCGGGACCTGCATCGGCGTATAGAGCCAGAAGTACGAGCCCGCGAGCGCGCCGAGCTCTGCGCCGCTCGCGTGGAACGAGGCGCGCAGCTCGCCTGCGATCGCGTTCGGGGCGATCCGGTGGAAGAAGGAGAGGACGTACGCGGCGGAGATGAGCGCGAAGGACGTCCAGCGCAGCCGCCGCAGGCGGACGAGTTCGGCCTGGGCGGCGCGCGGACCGTGCACGGCCGGAATCATATGCCGCTGCCGCTGCGCCGGATCACTCGGGCGACGCCGCGCCTCCCGGGGCGGGCGCGCGACGCCCGCAGCCCTCGAACCAGCCCTCGACGACGGCGATGGGGAGTGCCAGCTCGAGCGAGAACCCCTGGCCTCGCCGCTCCACGCGCGCGTGCTCGAGCAGCGCCGTGAGCTTCTCGTCCCCGCGCGCCCGCGCCTGGATCCGTCCGACGGCGAGCGCCGCGCCGAACGTCTTCCCGAGGTCCTCGAGGCGCGCGCCATCCTCGCCGGAGACCCGCGCGACCACCGCCACGTCGTTCATGGCGTCCGCGTGGAGCTCGATCCGCGAGGCGACCTCGGCGAGCCGGACTCCGAGCTCCGACTGCTCGCCGCGGAAGAGCGCGCGCAGCCCTTCCCCGGCGACGACGCCGTACGCCTCGCCGTACGTGAGGCCCTCCGGGATGACCATCGCCGCCTCCGCCGCGCGCCCCTCGAGCCGGTCGATCGTCGCCTCGATGAAGGGACGCTCGCCGATGACCATGAGGTGGTCGCCCCAGACGCCGAGGCACGGCTCCGGGTCCTCCGCCGTCCCCGGCGCGCGCGGCTCGAAGAGCCGGCCCGAGTCGCCGTAGCGCGTCACCCGAGACTCCTCCTCGAGCCCCTCGAGCCGCGCGTGCTCGAAGAACCCCGAGAGGACGACGCCGTCCGGCGAGAGCGCGACGCGATCGAGGTCCTTCAGCGGGTCGATGCCCACCTCGCGCCGGATCGCCTCGAACGGATCGCGCCCGTCACCGCGGAACACGCAATCCACGAACAGCTCGCCGATCCGCGAGTGGCGGAGCGCGTTCGCCTCGAGCACGACGAGCGCCCGCTTCGGGTCGCGGGGCAGGGCGACGAGGAACGGATCGCGCGCCGGGCGCGCCGCGGGCGCCTCGCCGTCGCGCGGTGCCGGGGCGGACGCCGGCGGCGGGAGCGTCCGCCGCTCCTCGATCCGCCGCGCCTCGGGCTCCCGCACGTAACGCGGAAAGGCGACCTCCGCGGCCGGCCTCGCGGGACCCGGGCCGTCCGAGAGCCCGAGCAGGAGCGCGGCCAGCGCGGCGAGCAGCGCTGCGGCGAGGAGCGGGAGCCTTCTCCGCCTCATCTCAATAATCCCTTCGGTCAAAGCGGTCGACGCCGACCGCGAGCAGCGCGAGCGCGAAGACGAGCGTCCCGAGGACGAGCGGCACGGCGGACGCCGCCCGCAGCGGGCGCGCCGCCGCGACGTTCGCGGCGAGGTCCGACAGCGCGCTCAGGCGTGGAAGCACGGCGGTCACCGCGAGGAACGCCGTCCGGCTCGCCCCCTCCTCGAAGACATCCGAGAGCGCCACCCGGTTCCCGGCGACGACCCCGGCGATGAACACGAGGAGCCCCGCGCCGCCGGACAGCGCGGCGCTGCGCGCGACGATGGCGGCAACGAGCATCGCCGCGTACACGGGCGCGAACCCGATGGCGGCCGCGATCGCGGCGAGCGCCGGCCCGGCGCTCAGGACACCGGTCTTCGCCCAGAGCACGAGGGTCAGCCCGATGCCGCCGTACGCGGCGCCCGCGAGCACGAGCGCCTCGACCCCGACGAAAGTGCCGGCGAGCAGGTGCCAGCGACGGACGGGGAGCGCGAGCAGGTACTCGACGCGGCCGGGCGCGAGCAGGGTCGGCGCAAAGTCCGCGGTCGCGACGATCCCGAAGAGGATCCCGGCGTAGAACAGCAGCTGGCTCGCGCCCACGAAGAGCGGGCGGAGCGCGACGTCCACCGCGCGAACGTCCGTCCCGAGATCGCCGCCGAACAGGCGGGTCGCGGCGAGCGCGCCGTCCACCACCTCGAAACGCAGTCCGAGCGCGAGGACGACGAGGAGCAGCGTCGCGGCCGCGACGAGCGCGAGGATCCAGCGCCGGGAGCGGGCCTCGACGAGGAGGTCGCAGGCGACCGCGAGCACCGTCACGCCGCCTCCCCCACGGCCTCGGCGAGCACCTGCTCGAGGTCCCTCGACTCGCGCGCGAGCTCGAGGACGAGCGCGCCGTGGCGCCGCGCAGCGTCGAGCGCGGCGTTGAGCGCCGCCGCCTCGCCCTCGAACGCGAACGCGCCGGAGGTCGCCGGCGTGAACCCCGCCGCCGCGAGCGGCGCGTGCGGGGCGCCCTCGCCGAAGCGGATCCGCCAGCGGCTCGCGCCCTCGCGCAGCGTGCCGAGCGCGCCCTCGCGCACGAGCCGGCCCTGGACGAGGATCCCGATGCGCCCGCAGACCCGCTCGGTCTCGGCGAGGAGGTGCGAGTTGAGGAGCAGCGTCGCGCCGCGCGCGAGCTCCCGGGCGAGAAGCTTGCGCACCTCGACGCGCGCGAGCGGGTCGAGCCCGTCGGTCGGCTCGTCGAGGACGAGCAGGTCGGGGGCGCCGAGCAGGGCGCAGGCGAGGCCGAGCCGCTGGCGCATCCCCTTCGAGTACGTTCCGACGCGGCGGCGCGCGACCTCGGCGAGCCCGACCTCCTCGAGGAGCCGGCGGATCTCCGCGCCCGCGCCGCGCCGCCGCTTCAGTCGCGCGACGCTCGCCAGGATCGCGAGCGCGTCGAGCGATCCGGGCAGCTGCAGTCGCTCGGGCAGGTAGCCGACGCGCGCGCGGACGCGGGGATCGGCGGGATCGCCACCGAGGAGCCGGACCGTCCCCGAGGTCGGCAGGGCGATCCCGAGGAGCGTCTTCACGAAGGTCGTCTTGCCCGCGCCGTTCGGGCCGATGAGGCCGAAGGCGGTGCCGGGGGTGACCTCGAGGTCCACCCCGCGCAGCGCCTCGCTCGCGGGTCGGCCGAACGGGGCCGCGTACGTCTTCGCGAGCGCGCGCGCCTCGATCGCCAGCACGGACGGATGGTACACCGCCGCGTGCCGCACGGGGAGGCACGTGCGGTCCGGCGCGACGCGCGCCCGCGTCCGTGCGATAAGCCGCCCGTGGCCGACGTTCCGATCCCGCCGCCGCCGCGCGACGCACGCGGCCTCGCGGGCCTGCGCGCCGCGTGGCGCGCCGTCGCCGCCGCGCTCGCCTTCCGGGGCGCCTGCTACGCCGCGATGATCGCCGCGGCGGTCTGGAACGAGCTGCGCCCCGCGCCCACCGTCCCGGACCTCGTCCTCGCCCACCTTCCGTACGTCGCGTGGGTCGCGCGCACGAACTACCTCGTCTGGCTCGCCGCGTACCTGCCGCTCTCGCTCGCGCTGCTCTGGCTCGCGCCGCGGACCTTCGCCCGGTACACGGTCACCGCCGGCCTCGTCTCGCTCGCCCGCGGCGGGACGCTCGTCCTCACCGGGCTCGGCGCGCCCGACCCCTCGACCGCCGGGCCCGGCATCGCCGGCCACGCGCCGCTCGCCGTCTTCCTCGAGCTCCTCTCGCCGTGGCAGGTCTTCGCGAAGGACGCGATGGCCGCGTACCTCACGAAGGACCTCTTCTTCTCCGGGCACACCGCGACGACCTTCCTGCTCGCGCTGTACCTGTGGCGCTTCCCGCGCCTGCGCGCGCCCGCGGTCGTCGCGCACGCGCTCGTCGTCGCCTCGGTGTTCCTCGCGCACCTGCACTACGCGATCGACGTCGCCGGCGCCTACGCCGTCGGCTTCTCGATCTACGTCCTCCGCGAGGGCTGGGCGCGCGGCGGGGGGCGGGCCGGCGGTGCTACCATTCCTCCGTGACCGCGCCGTCGCTCCTCGTCGCCGCCTTCCCCCCGGAGCTCTCGGGACTCGACACCGCGCCGCCCGCGGGCTGGCGCGTCGCGACGACCGGCGTCGGCGCGATCGCCGCGGCCGTCGCGACCGCGCGCCTCCTCGCCGAGCAGCGGCCCGCCCGCGTGCTGCTCGTCGGGACCTGCGGCGCCTACGACGGCCGGCTCGTGCTCGGCGACCTCCTCCTCGCGTCGCCGATCCTCGCGACGTCGCAGGACGAGGTCGAGGGGCGCGCCTACAGGCCGGAGCTCGAGCGGACGCGGTGGGAGGCAACCTGGACCCCGCTCGCGCTGCCCGCGCACCCGGTTGCGGTGCCGCCCGCGATCACCACGTCGGCGGACGGCGCGCGCAGGCTCGCCGCGCTCGGGGCGGCGGAGCACCTCGAGGCGAGCGGGGTCTTCGCGGCCTGCCACGCCGCGGGGGTGCCGGTCGCGGCCGCGCTCGCGGTCGCGAACCGGGTCGGCCCCGACGCGAACGCGGAATGGCGCGCGAACCACGCGCAGGTGAGCCGCGCGCTCGTGGACGCCCTCCGGCCGCTCTTCGCGCGGCGGTAGCGGCCGCCGCAGGCGAGGGGTCGCCGCGCTACTTCCGCGCGAGCAGCGAGACGACGCCCGTGGTGATCGCGGGCAGGTAGGTGATCGCGAGGACCCCCGCGGACATGATGACGAGGAACGGAAAGGCCTTGCGGTAGACCCAGGGCAGGGGCTTCCCGAAGCGCGACGCGGACAGGAAGAGGTTCAGTCCCATCGGCGGGAACAGGAAGCCGAGCTCGAGGTTCGCGAGGAACACGACCCCGAGGTGGATCGGCTCGATGCCGTACGCCTCGCCGAGCGGCGCGACGAGCGGCGCGAGCACCACGATCGCCGAGTAGATCTCGAGGACGCTGCCGAGCACGAGCAGCACCGCGTTCAGCATCAGCAAGAAGAGCGCGGGG
>DASWEI010000122.1:0-2223 GCA_036394835.1 Anaeromyxobacter sp.
CCCCCCGTGTTCCGGGGGCTTTTTCTTTCCCTGTCCGGCGGGCGTCCGGCGTCCCCTGCCCTTCGATGGTCTTCCGGGTCGGGCCTGCGGGTCGGGCCTGCGGCCCATGACCGACTCCCAGCCTGCGAGCTTCCACTCCGCAAGAATCGCAAAGAGCGTCGGGTGGATGGGCATGAACCGCTCCACGCCGGTCTTCGTCCGGCCCTTGTGTAGGAGGTCTCGACCGTCATCCGCCCGAGCGGCTTGGCGTCGAGATCGAGGTGCCCGGCGATGCCCGAGTGGCGGCGATCCCCGCACCCGCGCCGCCGCCCGGTCGAGCCGGGAGCGTCGCGACGAACTCTGCGCCGCGTCCGGCGCCCTCGCTCGCGGCGCGGATGGTGCCTCCGTGAAGCTCGACGATCATTCTCGCGAGCGCGAGGCCGAGCCCTAGTCCACCCTGCGTCCGCGCGAGCCCCTGATCTGCCTGTGCGAACGGCTCGAACACGCGCTCCAGCTGGTCCGGCTCGATGCCGACCCCGGTGTCGCGGACGCGGATCTCGACGCCGCCGCCGGTCCCCGCGACCGAGACGTAGACCCTCCCCGCCATCGGCGTGAACTTTGCCGCGTTTTCGACGAGGTTTGTGACGACCTGCGCCAGGCGCGTGGGGTCGACCTCGATCCAGACCGCCTCGGCGGGGAGGTCGAGGTCGAGCCCGACGCCGCGCTTCTCGAACTCCGACGCGAGATCGTCGCAGGCCCGCCGGACCGCCTCCCCGACATTGGTGCGGGCCGGCTGAATGGCGAACTTTCCGGTGGAGATCCGGTTCAGGTCGAGCAGGTCGTCGACGAGCCGGGTGAGATGTGCGGCCTGGCGCCTGATGGTCGCGCGGCAACGCTCGGCGAGGGGACCGTCGGGCGCGCGCTCGAGGACGTGGATGCTCATGACGATGGGGGCGAGTGGGTTCCGGAGCTCGTGCGAGAGCATCGCCAGGAACTCCGCCTTCCGACGGTCCGCGTCCTGCACCGCGCGATGGAGGCGAGCGTTGTCGATGGCGACCGCTGCCCTCCGCGCGATGTCCTGCGCGAGCTCGCAGTCGTCGCGGCTGAAACGCCGGGGCGTGCTCGACCCGAGCGTCATCGCCCCCAACGTCTGGCCGCGCGCGATCACCGGGACGACGATCGCGCTCCGCGCCCCGATCGTTCGCACGAGCTCGAAGTGCTCCTCGCTCTCCGTGTGCTCCCGGAGAAACTCATCGTCCATTTCCTGGATGAGCAGCGGCTTCCGCGTGCGGAGGCAGATGGAGGCCGGGTGGGGAGAGTCCCATCGGGCCGGGTGACACCGCGCGAGCCGGTCGAGCGCGGCCTCCCGGACCGGGTCGGTGCTCGCGCTGACGAGTCGACGGATGATCCGCCCCTCCACGACGTCGAGCAGGCAGTTCTCGGCGAAGTCGGTCGAGCAGAAGCGAACGAGGCGCGCGAGCGTCTCGTCGTAGTCCAGCGACTCGGTCACGACGGCGCCCGCTTGCTCGATGAAGCGGGCGCGCCGCTCGGCGGCCTCCGCGGCCTCGCGCGCCTCGCGCTCGCGCGCGAGGAGGAGCGCGTTCTCGAGCGCGAGCCCTGCCTGGACGGTGACCAGCCTGAGCCCGGTGACCTGCTCGCGGCTGAACGCGCCCGCCGTCTTGCCATTCTCGAGGTAGACGACCCCGAGCACCTCGTCGTGACGCGTGAGTGGGAGGCAGAGCACGGAGCGCGGGCGCAGGCGTGCGAGATACGGATCGGAACGGTAGCCGGGCGCGCCGGCGGGATCGTCCAGGACGACCGGTGTCTTCGTCGTCCGCGCCCGGTCGAGGACGGTGACGGGCACCAGGATGGCAGGGTCGCCGGAAGGCGAGTGGACGACCTGCGGTCCTCCCCGCTCTCGCGCGACCGCCTCGGCGAGGACCTGGAACGATCCCTCGCGGATGACTACGAGGTCCGCCTTGTGGGCGCGGCTCTGCTCCAGTGCGACCTCGAGCAGCGTCTTGACGAGGTCCCTCATGGCCGATCTCTGCGCCTGCCGCCCGGCGGGCCAGAACGATGCGACGCGACGCTCGATGCATAAGGCGCCGCTCGCGGGCAGGCACGTGCGGCGTAACGGCGCTCGCTCCCCCCGCGAGCGAGCGGGCGGGCGGCGCTCGCTACACGGATCGCGGTGTCAGCTCGCGATGGGAGTCGTTCTACGTCCTGAAGGGCCGCGATGACGAC
>DASWEI010000123.1:0-8014 GCA_036394835.1 Anaeromyxobacter sp.
CTACGTCGAGGGCGGGCGCGAGCACCACTACGCCGTCGGCGGCGGGTTCCTGCAGGTCGCCGACAACCGCGTCATCGTCCTCGCCGACACCGCCGAGGCGGCGGGCGACATCGACGTGGAGCGGGCGCGCCGTACGTTCCAAGAGGCGCAGGAGCGCCTCATGAAGCTCACCGAGCAGGACACGAACCACCCCACCGAATCGGCGCGCGTGCGCCGCGCGGCGGCGCGGCTCGGCGTCGCCGGCAAGTAACCGAGCGCATTCCAAGCCTTGGCGTCCGCGCGGGGAGGGTCGAAAGGCCCTCCCCGCAGCATTTCTCGAGGTCGAGTCCAAGGGGAGAAGTGCGCCGCGTCGGGGGGGCTCGCGCCGGGGTTCGAACCGCCTCGATTACCGCTCGCGCGCCGGACCGAAAAGCGTTGAAATTCCGAGGGGATTCCGCTAGAAACGACCCTCCGCCGGAACCCCTCGCGCGCGCCGCGCGGCCGGCGCCGGAACAGGCCGATGCCCGACGAGACCCTGCCGCCTCCTCCCCCGCCCGATGCCCCTGCGCCGCCGTCGCCTCCCGACGGGCATCGCGCGCAGGTCAACATCGAAGACGAGATGCGCAAGTCGTATCTCGACTACTCGATGTCGGTCATCATCGGCCGCGCGCTCCCCGACGTGCGCGACGGACTGAAGCCGGTGCACCGCCGCATCCTCTACGCGATGCACACGGAGGGGCTGCACCACAACAAGCGCTACTCGAAGTGCGCCGGCGTCGTCGGCGAGGTGCTGAAGAAGTACCACCCGCACGGCGACGCCGCGGTCTACGACGCGCTCGTGCGGCTCGCGCAGGACTGGAACCTGCGCTATCCGCTCATCGACGGGCAGGGAAACTTCGGCTCGGTGGACGGCGATCCCGCCGCGGCGTACCGGTACACGGAGTCGCGTCTCGAGCGGCTCGCCGACTTCCTGCTCGCCGACATCGACAAGGAGACCGTCGAGTGGGGGCCGAACTTCGACGACTCGACCGTCGAGCCGCTCGTCGTGCCCACCCGCTTCCCGAACCTGCTCGTGAACGGGTCATCCGGCATCGCCGTCGGCATGGCGACGAACATCCCGCCCCATAACATGGGCGAGGTGGTGGACGCGGTGATCCACCTCGTCCACGAGCCGAAGGCGACGGTGCAGGACCTCATGCGCTTCATCCCGGGGCCGGACTTCCCGACGGCCGGGATCATCCAGGGGCGTGACGGCATCCGCGCCGCGTACGAGAAGGGGCGCGGAAGCGTCCAGGTCCGCGCGCGCGCGTCGATCGAGGTCCACCCGAAGACCGAGCGCGAGTCGATCGTCGTCACCGAGATCCCCTACCAGGTGAACAAGGCGAAGCTCGTCGAGCACATCGCCGAGCTCGTCCGCGAGAAGAAGCTCGAAGGCATCTCCGACCTGCGCGATGAGTCCTCGCGCGAGGGAATGCGCGTCGTCATCGAGCTGAAGCGCGACGCGGTAGCGCAGGTCGTGCTGAACAACCTGTACGCGCACACCGCGATGCAGAGCGGCTTCGGGGTGATCCTGCTCTCCATCGACGGCGGGCAGCCGCGCATCCTGAACCTGAAGGAGATGCTCGAGCGGTTCGTCGCGCACCGGCGCGACGTCGTCACGCGCCGCACGCGCCACGAGCTCAAGAAGGCGCGCGAGCGCGAGCACATCCTGCTCGGCTACCAGATCGCGCTCGACCACATCGACGAGATCATCGAGCTCATCAAGAAGGCGGAGGACCGCGACACCGCGCGCGACGGCCTCATCACCCGGTTCGGGCTCTCGGAGGTGCAGGCGAAGGCGATCCTCGAGATGCAGCTGCAGCGCCTCACCGGGCTCGAGCGCCAGAAGATCCTCGACGAGCTCTCGGAGGTGCAGAAGCTCATCACGCGGCTTCGCGAGGTCCTCGCCTCGGAGAAGGTGCTCCTCGAGCTGATCGTGAAGGAGCTCGAGGAGGTGAAGGCGCTCTTCGCGGACGAGCGGCGCACCGAGATCCTGGGCGAGGCGGAGGACCTCTCGACCGAGGACCTCATCGCCGAGGAGGAGATGGTCGTCACCGTCTCCCACGCCGGCTACGTGAAGCGGAACCCGGTGTCGCTCTACCGCGCGCAGCGGCGCGGCGGCCGCGGCAAGACCGGCGCGGTCGCGCGCGAGGAGGACTTCCTCGAGAGCCTCTTCGTCGCCTCGACCCACAGCTACGTCCTCGTCTTCTCCGACAAGGGGAAGGTCTACTGGCTCAAGGTCCACGAGATCCCGCAGGCGGGGCGCGCCGCGCGCGGCAAGCCCATCGTGAACCTCGTCCAGCTCGCGCCGGGCGAGAAGCTCGCGGCGATCCTGCCGGTGCGCCGGCTGCCTTCGTACCGGGATGAAGCTCCCCCGGAGCCTTCGGAGTTGTCGGCTTCGCCGGGCGAGGCGTCCGCCGCCGAGGCCGAGGGCGAAACCACCGTCGCGCCGGAGGCGGGCGAGGCGCAGTTCGTGTTCATGGCGACCCGCCGCGGTCTCATCAAGAAGACGCGGCTCGAGCAGTTCGCTCGCCCGCGCGGCGCCGGCATCATCGCGCTCGGGATCGAGGACGGTGACGAGCTCATCGCGGCGCGGCTCACCGACGGCCTGAGCCACGTCCTCCTCTCGACCGCGCAGGGGATGGCGATCCGGTTCGAGGAGTCGGACGTCCGGCCGATGGGGCGCACCGCCTACGGCGTGAAGGGGATCACGCTCGACGCGGGGGACGCGGTCGTCTCGGCCGAGTCGCTCCTTCCTGCGGCGGAGGGCGCCTTCACGGAGACGATCCTCACCGTCACGGCGAACGGCTACGGCAAGCGGACGGAGCTCGCCGAGTACCGGGTCCAGAGCCGCGGGGGAAAGGGGCTCATCACCATCAAGACGACCGAGCGGAACGGGCCGGTCGTCGCGGCGGCGGCGGTGGCCGACGCCGAGGAGGTCATGATCATCACGAACCGCGGGATGCTCATCCGGATGCCCGCGAAGGGGATCAGCGTCATCGGCCGGAACACCCAGGGGGTCCGGCTCATCACGCTCGAGTCGAAGGAGGAGCAGGTCGTCGGGGTGGCGCGCGTCGCCGAGACGACCGCCGCGGCCGAGGCGGTCGGCGTCCGCGAGCCGCCCGAGGGCGTCGCGCCGGTCGAGACCGCGCCGGAGGACGAGGGCGGCAGCGACGGCGACGAGGGTAAGGAATGACGAGGCGAGCGCAGGGGCAGCCGGGTAAGGCTGCCCCGGAAGCGAGCGGCGGGCGCGAGGGCGTCGCCCGAGTATCCCCCCGTCATAAAGGCTGGCTTCTTCTCGTCTCGCTCGCCCTCGCCGCGGCGTGCGGCTCGGCCGAGCGCCGGCTCGACGCCGCGAACGCGCTCCGCCACGCGGGTGACTCGAAGGGCGCGCTCGCCGCGTACAAGGTCATCCTCGCGGACCTCGGCGATGGCCCGCTCCCGGCCGCCAACGCGGCGGTGCGCTGGAAGGCGCTCCGCTTCGCGGGCGACGTCTCCTACCTCGAGCTCGGCGACTACGGCTCGGCGATCTCCTACTACCGCCGCATCGTCTCGCTCCACCCGGGCGGCAAGGAGGCGTACGAGGCGCGCGGCGTGATCGGCGACATCTACCGCGACCGGTTCAAGGACCACCTCGCCGCGATCACCCAGTACGCCGAGGTCGCAGCCTCCGACAGCCCGCTCGCGCCGAACTTCCAGCTCGAGGTGGCGCGCGGCTATCTCGCCCTCGGCAGCACGGAGCGGGCGCGCGCCGAGGCGCGGGTCCTGCGCGAGAAGTGGCCACAGCAC
Source organism: Anaeromyxobacter sp. (assembly GCA_036394835.1). Classification (GTDB taxonomy): domain Bacteria; phylum Myxococcota; class Myxococcia; order Myxococcales; family Anaeromyxobacteraceae; genus Anaeromyxobacter. The sequence goes on from DASWEI010000123.1 coordinate 3,808, forward strand.
GAGCTCGCCGAGGAGGCGCAGCTCCTCACCGCGCAGGCCTGGGCGCTCGAGAAGAAGGACGACGAGGCGCTCGGCGCGTTCCAGGCGCTCGTCGATCGAGAGCCGCGGCCGGAGATGAAGGCGCGCGCGCTCGAGGGACAGGCGCACCTCCACGCGCAGGCGGGCCGGTTCGACCGCGCGCTCGAGCTGTACGCGCTCGCGCTCCCGACCCACCCGAACCCCGACGCGATCCGGACGCACATCGAGGCGGTGCGCGAGCGCCGCGAGAAGGCCAAGACCGCGAAGCCGGGCGACCGCGCGGCGGCGTTCGACGAGCGCAAGGTGAAGCCGAGCCCCAGGGAGGAACCGTGAAGACCGAGCTCTCGGAGAAGCTGTTCGCGAAGTCGAAGGATCTCTTCCCGGGCGGCGTGAACAGCCCCGTCCGCGCCTTCAAGGGCGTCGGCGGGACGCCGCGCTTCATCGCGCGTGGCCGGGGCAGCCACCTCGTCGACGTCGACGGGAACGACTACGTCGACTACGTCCTCAGCTGGGGCCCGATGATCGTCGGCCACTGCCACCCCGAGGTGATGCGCGAGGTGCAGGACGCGATGAAGGACGGCTCCTCGTTCGGCGCGCCGTCCCCGCGCGAGATCCAGCTCGCCGAGCTCGTGCGGGCGCGGATGCCATGGGTCGAGCGGATGCGCTTCTGCTCGTCCGGCACCGAGGCGACGACGGCCGCGATCCGCGTCGCGCGCGGCTTCACCGGCCGCGACGACATCCTCAAGTTCGACGGCTGCTACCACGGCGCCGGCGATGCGCTCCTCGTGAAGGCAGGCTCGGGGGTCGAGACGCTCGGGCTGCCGGACTCGCCCGGCGTCCCCGCCGACCTCGCGAAGCACACGCTCACCCTGCCGTTCAACGATCTCGCAGCGGTGAAAGAGCTCTTCGAGAAGCGAGGGAAGGGGCTCGCCGCCGTCATCGTCGAGCCGATCGTCGGCAACATGGGCGTGCTCGTCCCGAAGCCCGGGTACCTCCAGGGGCTCCTCGACGTCTGCCGCAGGCACGGCGCGCTCCTCATCATCGACGAGGTGATGACGGGCTTTCGGGTCGGAGAGGGCGGCGCGTGCGGGCGCTATGGGATCCGCCCGGACCTCGTGACGTTCGGGAAGGTGATCGGCGCCGGGCTGCCGGTGGGCGCGTTCGGCGGCCGCGTCGACGTGATGGAGCGGGTCGCGCCGGCGGGCCCGATCTATCAGGCGGGCACGCTCAGCGGGAACCCGATGGCGATGGCCGCGGGGTTCGCGACCCTCCGTCTCATGACCTCCGCGGCGTATGAGCGGCTCGAGCGGACCTCGGCGCAGCTCGCCGAGGGCCTCGCGAAGGCAGCGGCCGAGGCGAAGGTCGCGGTCCAGGTGAACCGGGTCGGCTCGATGCTCACCGTCTTCTTCTCGGAGAAGCCGGTGTTCGACGCGGCGAGCGCCCGCGCCTGCGACACGAAGCGGTTCGGTGCGTTCTTCCACGCGCTCCTCGAGAACGGCGTCTACTTCCCGCCGTCGCAGTTCGAGGCGGCGTTCCTCTCGACGGCGCACACGGACGACGACGTCGAGACGACGCTGCGCGCGGCCCGGGCCGCCTTCGCCGCGGCGGCGAAGGTCTAGCGGGCCGCCGTGGCGGAGGGCGCCGCAGCGTTCGCCGATCGGTTCGCGGCGTTCGAGGGAGTCGCCTACCTCGACGCCGCGAGCCAGGGTCCGCTCCCGCTCGCCGCGGTGCGCGCGGGGCGCGAGGCGCTCGGCCTGAAGGAGCGGCCGCACCGGATCGGGACCCAGACGTACCTGTCGATCGTCGCCGAGGTGCGCGCGCTCGCGGCGCGGCTCCTCGGCGCGCGCGACGAGTCGGTCGCGCTCGTGACGGGCGCAGGGCAGGTCGTGAACGCGGTCGCGCGCGGGCTCGACCTCGGCGAGGGAGACGAGGTCGTGCTCGCCCGCCACGAGTTCCCGTCGAACGATCTGCCCTGGCGCTGGCTCGCGCGGCGCGGGGTGAAGGTGCGCTTCGCGGAGCCCGACCACGCGACGGGCGCGGTCTCGCCCGGGCGGCTCGCCGGGGAGATCGGGCCGCGGACGCGGGTCGTCGCCTTCTCCCACGTCTCGTACCTGCACGGCGGCCGGATCGATCCGGGGCCGGTCGTCGAGGCGGCGCGGAGCGCGGGCGCCGTGACGGTCGTCGACGGCAGCCAGGCCGCGGGCGCGCTCCCCTTCGACTTCGGCGCCTCGGGGATCGACGTGTACGCCGCAGCCGGCTACAAGTTCCTGCTCGGGCCTTACGGGTGCGCCCTCGGCCTCTTCTCGCCCGCGGTCCTCGATCGGCTCGCGGTGACCGACGTGAACTGGTGGTCGGTCGTCGGCTCGGACGATCTCCAGCACCTGCCACCCGACGTGGTGCTGAAACCCGGCGCGCAGCGGTACGACGCGCACGAGCCGGCGAGCTTCAACAACCTCATGCCGCTCGCCGAGTCGCTCCGGCTGCTGCTCGAGGCGACCCCCGCGCTCGTCCAGGCGCACGCCCGATCGCTCGGCGACCGGGTCCTCGCGGCGCTGCCGCTCGGGTTCGAGCCGGCGAGCCCGCTCGAGCCCGCCGCGCGCAGCCACATCCTGTGCCTGCGAGGGGCGGGACCGAAGGAGACCGCGCTCGCGCAGGAGCGGCTCCGGGCGGCGAAGGTCTGGACCGCGCTCAGAGGCGATCGGATCCGAGTGTCGCCGCACCTTTACAGCACCGCGGACGACGCCGATCGGCTCGTCTCCGCGCTGCGCGGCGGGAGCCCCCGCCAGGATTGACGTTCCCGGTCCCGCCTGCTATACGGGCGTGCCCTTTGAACCGACGGAATCGCCCGGAAAACCCGGCGCTTCCTTCGGAAACAAGGACGGCGGAGGTGGCGTGACGGGCCCTGGCGATCGAGAGCGCGGGAGCCCGGACGAGAAGGGGCTCTCGGACCTCGCAGCGGGCTACCGCAAGGCCTCGCCGTACATCGCCGCCTCGACGAGCCTCGTGGCTGCGGTGGGCCTGTTCACCTGGCTCGGGATCTGGCTCGACGGGAAGTTCGGCACCTCGCCCTGGCTCACCTTGCTCGGCGTCGTCGCCGGCATGACGGGCGGCTTCATCAGCTTCTTCAAGACGGTCCTCGGAACGAAAAAGTGAAGCACCAGCTGGTCACCGCCATCCTCGCCATCGGCTTCATACTCGTCGCGCTCGCGGCGGGGGCGCACCGGCGCGGAGCGCTCATCGGCGCGACCATCTCCGGGGTCACCGCACTCGGCTCGATCGTCGCGATCTCCCGCTTCGGCCGCGGGGCGAAGCCGGTCCAGCGCGCGCTCGCCGTCCTCACGGTCGCCTTCCTCCTCCGCATCCTGCTCGTCGCGCTCGGCGTCGTCGCCGTGGCGCGCGCGGGCGAGAGCATCATCGGCTTCGTCGTCGCCTTCTTCGTGCCCTACTTCGTCTTCGCCGCCGTGGAGGGGCTGTACGTCCACTCTCTCGGGCGGGGAACGGGACCGACCGCATGACCGCTGCCACGATCCTCACCATCGCGCTCAGCCTCTCGCTCGGCCAGCACGCCGACCACCCGGCATCCGCACCGGAGCAAGGCGCCGTCGCGCCCGCCGTCGCGACTCCGGCGGAGGGGCACGGCGAGGCCGAGGCGCACGGCGCGGTCGAGGCCCACGCGGCGCCCGGCGAGCACGGCGCCGCCGCGGGCGAGCACGAGAGCCACGACCTCGGCACGGTGATGATGCACCACGTCTCCGACGGGTACGTCATCGAGTACCCGGGCGTCTGCCACGGCGAGTTCAACTGGACCTGCCACCTCGACCTCAAGGGGATCTTCGGCGACGCGCTCGTCTTCCGGGTCGGCGCGACGAAGCTCGACATGACGCCGACGAAGCACGTCGTCATGATGTGGATCGCCTGCGCGCTCCTCCTCGCGGTCGTCTTCGGCTCGCTGCGCAAGAAGGCGATCGTGCCGCGCGGCCTCTACAACTTCATCGAGATGCTCGTCCAGTTCGTGCGGACCGAGATCGCGGTGAAGAACATCGGCGAGAAGGACGCGGACCGCTTCGTCCCGTACCTCACGACGGCGTTCTTCTTCATCCTCTTCCTGAACCTCTTCGGCCTCGTGCCGTTCGCCGCGACCGCCACCGCGAACATCTCGGTGACGGTGATGCTGGCGCTCTTCACCTTC
>DASWEI010000124.1:0-35302 GCA_036394835.1 Anaeromyxobacter sp.
CGCGCGGCGCGCGGCTGGAGTGACGTCCGATCATCCCTCCGCGTCCGCGAGCACGCGGCGCTCGAGATCCGCGACGACGAGGAGGAGCGCACGGACCTCGGCCGCGAACGCGGTCGGAATGCGCGCGGCTCGGACGAGGGCCCGACGGGCGTCGTCGAGGCTGGTGTCGACGGCCAGGAGCTGTGTGCGCCGCAGGTCGATGAGAAGCTCTTCGCGCATCCCGACAACATACGCCTCCGGGCGTCCGGCTGGCAGACGGCCTCGCCGACCGCATGGCGCGCAGGGCCCGGAGCCACATGGCGGACGACTGAAATCGGCCGAGCCGGCGAAGGGGTGGGATGCGCCCGCCCCGCCGAGCGGCCCTCTCATTCGATGTCGATCTCGCGCCGGACCTCGAGGAACTCGGCGGCCATGTCATACGCCCTTCGCGCGGTCGCCTTGGCCTCGACGGCGGGATCGCGTCCCTCCGCGTACCGCCCCGTGATGATCGCCTGCATGAACATGGCCGCGAGCTCGTCGCGGGTGTCCCAATCCACCACCTCTGCATCCTTCGGCATGTGACCCCCCCTTCAACGGACTCACGAGACGTAGCGCCGTACGTGGCGCTCGCCACCTTTCGCAGCTCGCGACGCTCGGACGTGACGGGACGCTGCGAGGCCGGCCGACTAAGTACCGTCCAGCGAGCGGTCCGCAGCCGTCCGCCCGGGAGGAGACATGGATTTCGACAAGGAGATCGCGGAGGTCCGCCGCTGGTTCGCGAGCCCCCGGTTCGCGGGGATCAAGCGGGTCCACTCCGCGCGCGAGGTGGTCGAGCAGCGCGGCACCATCCGTCCAGACTACACCGTCGCGCGCAGCGCGGCCGAGGGGTTCCACGAGAGGCTCCGCCAGCTGTTCGAGCAGAAGAGGTGCATCACGACCTTCGGCCCCTACTCGCCCGGGCAGGCGGTCGCGATGAAGAAGATGGGCCTCGAGGGCATCTACCTCGGCGGCTGGGCCACGTCCGCCAAGGGATCGTCGCACGAGGACCCAGGGCCCGACCTCGCGAGCTACCCGCTCAGCCAGGTCCCCGAGGAGGCGGCGCCGATCGTCCGTGCCCTGCTCACCGCGGACAAGAACCAGTTCCACACGCGTGCGCGGATGACCGAGGAGCAGCGCAGGGCCACGCCCGCGGTGGACTTCCGGCCCTTCATCATCGCCGATGCCGACACCGGCCACGGCGGCGACGCGCACGTGCGCAACCTCGTCCGGCGCTTCGTCGAGGTCGGCGTCCCCGGCTACCACATCGAGGATCAGAAGCCCGGCGTGAAGAAGTGCGGCCACCAGGGCGGCAAGGTGCTCGTCTCCGAGGACGAGCAGCTGAAGCGCCTCTCCGCGGCGCGCTTCCAGCTCGACATCATGGGTGTGCCCGGGATCATCGTCGCCCGCACCGACGCGGAGTCGGCCACGCTGCTCGACGGCCGCGGCGACGACCGCGACCAGCCGTTCCTCCTCGGCGCGACCAACCTCTCCCTCCCCACGTTCAAGGCGGCGTTCCTCGCCATCTTGCGGCAGTTCCAGCGGGCCGGGGTGGAGGAGCTGAGCGGACACGAGCTCTATGCGCTCTGCGACGACGAGCTCGCCGCCGCGGACGCCTGGCTCGAGCGGGCCGGCTTCGCGAAGGCGATCGCCGCCGCCGCCACCGACCTGAGGGCGGGGACGCTCGGCAGCGTCGACGCCGCGCTCGACAAGGTCTTCGACGCGTTCGTCGACGTGTGGCAGCACGAGGCGGGCGTCTCGACCTACGCCGAGGCGGTGGGCGAGGCGATCGCCTTTCGCCAGAACGAGGGCGACCCGCCCGCGCTGAGCAAGCCTCAGTGGCTCGCGTTCGCCGCGCGAGCGCCGTTCTACGAGGCGCGCAAGAAGGCGCGGGCCATCGGCCTCGACGTCACCTGGGACTGCGAGCACGCGAAGACGCCGGACGGCTACTACCAGGTGCGAGGCGGGATCGACTACGCGATCGCGAAGTCGCTCGCCGCGGCGCCCTTCGCGGACCTGCTCTGGATGGAGACCAAGACCGCCGACCTGCACGACGCGAAGAGGTTCGCGGACGCCATCCACGCCGTCTTCCCGGGGAAGATGCTGGCCTACAACCTCTCACCGTCCTTCAACTGGGACACGACCGGGATGGACGACGAGCAGATGCGCCGCTTCCCCGAGGAGCTCGGGAAGATGGGCTTCGTTTTCAACTTCATCACGTATGGTGGCCACCAGATCGACGGCCTCGCCTCGGAGGAGTTCGCGACGGCGCTCCGCCAGGACGGCATGCTGGCGCTGGCGCGCCTGCAGCGGAAGTTCCGCCTGCTCGAGTCGGGGTACCGCACGCCGCAGACGCTCGTGGGCGGGCCGCGCGCCGACGCCGCGCTCATGTCGATCTCCGGCCGCACCTCGACCACGAAGGCCATGGGGCAGGGCTCGACGCAGCACCAGCACCTCGTCCAGACGGAGGTGCCGCCCAAGCTGCTCGAGGAGTGGGTCGACGTCTGGCGCCAGCACCACGGGATCGACGGCAAGCTGCGGGTCAGCCTGAAGCCGCACTCGGCGGAGTCCGACCTGCTCGAGCTGACGCTCGTCTCGGCCGACGGGCAGAAGGCGCTCAACGTGATCTTCGCGAGCATCCACGACCGGCGCGGGCGCAGCATCCTCTCTGTGCGCGATCAGAACAACTTCGACGTCGGGCTGCGCAAGAAGCGCCTGATGACGCTCGTGCAGCTGTACCTGCTCCACCGCTACAAGGTGGACTCGGTGCACTTCGTGACGCCGACGGAGGACAACCAGCGCCAGGCGGAGGGGATGAGGGCGCTCGGCCTGTTCCGCTCCGTCGTGCAGGAGGTCGGGGAGATCATCGTCGCCGACGTGGACAAGGCGCGGGTGAGGGAGCTGCTCGCTCCGGACAAGGCGGCGCTGAAGGCGCTCGTCGCGAAGCGGTAGACGGCGCACGCCGCGCGAAGGGAGACGACATGGAACAGGCTCGCACACCCGAGATCGAGATCCGCCACGAGGAGGTGGGCGATCGCGGAGCATTCTTCGTCGAGACGGAGGCAGGCCGCCTCGCGTCGCTGACGTACTCGCGGACGTCGCCGCACACGGTCGTGATCGAGCACACCGACGTCTCGAGCGCGCTCGCGGGACAGGGAGTCGGCCGGCGCCTCGTCGAGGCCGCGGTCGCCTGGGCACGCCGGACGGGGACGACGTTCGTGCCCGTGTGCACCTATGCGAAGACGGTGTTCGAGCGCGATCCGGACCTTCGCGACGTGCTCCGTTGAGCACGACGCGCCAGCGCGAGCTCAGTGCGCGGCCCACCGGACGCGCCGCGCCTCGAGGGTCGGCACCGCGAGCAGCCGCCACATGGTCGGCGCACGCGCATGCGCCGTACATGAGCGACGGGCGCCGGCCAGGCGAGCGCCCCGGCGGCCCGTCGTGCGCGGCGCGCGCGTCGTGCGCGTCGGCGAGCGCCAATTAGAGGTTCACGCATGGACTGGCGTGAGCACGGCGTGCGCATCGTTCGCGGGGACGCGCTCGATCCGAACACGGCACAGACGCCGGGTATGACGCGCGCGGCGGCGATCGACCACGCGCGGACCGGCGCCCAGAAGATCTGGGCCGGCACCGTGGTGATCGACGCGAACGCGAAGACCGGCGCGCACCACCACGGTGCGCTCGAATCGGTCATCTATGTCGTGAGCGGGCGCGCCCGGATGCGCTGGGGGGATCGGCTCGAGTTCACCGCCGAGGCAGGTCCCGGCGACTTCATCTACGTCCCGCCGTACGTGCCGCACCAGGAGATCAACGCGAGTCGCGACGAGCCGCTGAGCTGCGTCGTCGTCCGGAGCGACAAGGATCCCGTCGTCGTGAACCTCGACGTGTCCCCGGCGGAGCCTCCCGAGGAGGTCCGGTGGGTGGACGCGATCCACCGTGCGCGATGAACCTGGCCCGCTGAAGGCGACGTCGCGCCGAACTTCGAGGCGCGATGCAGGCGGCTCCCCTACCCCGCAGCCGGACTTCGTTCCCGATGACCGACCGGATGTCGGTAGGATCGCGGTCCGGACGAGCCTCGGGGGGCGGGCATGTCTCAGTGGATGGCATGGATGCTGCTGTCGTGGGTCACCGGGAGCCCGGTGGGCTCACTGCTCTTCCTCGGACTGATCTGGTGGCTCGGCGATCGCGCCACGTTCCGAGTGCTCCCGGACCCGCTCCGCCTGTTCCGACGATGGGGACGGGCCGCGAGCCTTCGCCGGGCGCTCTCGGCCAACCCTCACGATCGCCGGGCGCGGCTCGAGCTCGCGAACCTGCTGCTCGACCATGGCCGACCGCGCGAGGCGGCCGAGCTGCTCGAGCCCAACGTCGCGGCGGGGGACGACGACGTGCACACGACCTTCGCAATGGGGGCGGCCCTGGCGCGGAGCGGGTCTCACGAGCGCGCGGAGCAGTTCCTCGCCGCGGCGCTCGCCCGGGATCCCAGTTTCCGCATGGGCGAGATCGATCTCGAGGTCGCGCGCCTGTGGCTGCGCCGCAGGGATGCGGCCCGCGCGATCGAGCCGCTCGCGCGGTTCGTCGCGGAGCGGCCCGGGACCGTGGAGGGACGCTACTGGCTCGCCCGCGCCCTCGCGAGCCGCGGCGACGCCTCCGGAGCTGCCCGCGTCCGCGACGACGCCTGGCGCGAGTACACCGCGCTGCCGCGGTTCCGGCGGCAGCGCGAGCGCCCGTATGCGTGGCGGCTCCGCCCGTGGCGGCCCGCGCTCGTCGCCGCGATGGTCGTCGTCGTCGTCGCGCTGGTGCTGCGCGGGGTCGTGCCGGCGCTCTCTGAGACGCGCCCGCCCCCCACGCCGACGTCGCAGGATGACGGCGGGTGAGCGACCCGCCGCCGGCGCCGCGCCGGCCGGCGGCGACTCGGCGGCGACTCGGCGGATGAGCCCGCGCGGCGAGGACGCGGCGGCCGCGTCCCATCGCCGTCACGTCTTCAGTGGAGCGCGGTCGGCGACTCCGGCGACGGAGGCGCACCGACGGAGCCGGGCTCGCCCTGCGGCCGCTGCTCGGCGCCGGCCGACGCCACCTTGTCCGTCGCCTTCTCCATCGCCTCGGCGCCCTTCTCGAGCACCTTGTCCCTGGCTTGCTGCCCGAACTCGCGCGCCTTGCGCCGCGCGGGCTCGAGCACCTCGCGCTCCCGCTGCGTCTCGGGCAACGCGAAGCCGAACAGGGCGCCGAGCGCCATCGCGCCGAGTGCCCACAGGCCCGTGTCCTCGTGCGTGCTCTCCCGGAGCTGCTCGCGGTCGGGGAGGCGCTCCCGCACCGACGCGGTCGCCTCCTGGATGCGCCCCTTCACCTGCTCCGCCTTGGCGCGCGCACGCTCCTTCGCCTCCGCAGCCTTCTCGCCGAGCCCGGCGCCGGTGTCGTCGCTGGTCCCGCCGCCGCCGGCGAGCGCCTCCTCGGGCACCGCCTCCGTACCCGGGTACTCCTCGTACTCCTCGTGGGCGGCCGCGTACCCTCTCCTTCGCGTACCCAGGTGTCATGCGCCGGGACACCTCGTGCGCGATCCGGCTCATGCGTTCGCGCTTCTGCTCGACCTGATGTCGCGCATCGTCTCTCTCGCCCACCGCGCGTCCTCCTTCACGTGTTCGACCGCCCGTGACCGACGGGTCCTGCGCAGCTCCTGCCTCCCGTAGCTCAGCGCCGCCCACCCCCCCGCCGCGTAGATGGCGGTGACGAGCAGCCCGGCGAACCACGCCGGGAGGAACGTCGCGCCGAGCAGCACGAGGGTCACGCCGAGGAAGAGGAGCGCCGCGTAGAGCACCGCGCCGCCCGCGCCGATGGCGGCAGCCCCCTTCGACGCCTTCTTCGCCTCGTCTCGCAGCTCCGCCCTTCGCGAGCCGGACCTCATCACGGAGGAGGGCCTGCCCGTCCTGCACGAGCTCGCGGACCAGATCGCCGAGGGGGCGCTCGCGCAGGTCGCGCGCGCCGTCGCGGAACCGCCCCCGGCGGCCCCACTCCTCGCGTCCGAGCGGTGTCACGGCTCACCCTCGCGCCATGGCTCGGCGCGCGTGGGCTCCGGTCCCTCCGCGGAGCCCTCGCCGTAGCCGGCCTCGCCGTAACCTTCTCCGTAGCCGCTCTCGCCGTAGCCCCGATCCCTCCAGCGTGGAGCGTCGAACCGGTGCCCGCCGACCTCGCGGCGCTGCCCCCAGCGGCCGTCCCCCATGCTGCCCTTCATGAGGCGCGCGAAGGCGCACCCTCACGGCCCATGCGCGCGAGCACCCGCGTGGCGTATGGCTGCGCGATGCGCCCGACGTTCGCCCCTCCCCAGATCCCGGGCGCGCAGAGCCAGTTCGTCGGCACGCGCGAAGTCACGCTCCACGTCATGGAGGCGGGCCGGGGGCCCCTCGTGGTCCTGCTCCACGGATTCCCGGAGTTCTCGTGGTGCTGGCGCCTCCAGCTCCCCGCGCTCGCGGCCGCCGGGTTCCGCGCGGTCGCCGTCGACCTCCGCGGGCACGGCCTCTCCGGGCGCCCGCGCGGCGTCGCCGCTTACGGCGTCGCGCGGCTCGCGGCGGACGTGGACGAGCTGATCGCTGCGCTCGGCGTCGAGCGCGCGGCCGCGGTCGTCGGGCACGACTGGGGCGGAGTCGTCGGCTACCGCTTCGCCGCGCGGTATCCGCGGCGGCTCGAGCGGCTCGTCATCATGAACTCGCCGCACCCTGCGGCGCTCGCGCAGGGGCTGCTCCGGAACGCGCAAGCGCTGCGGAGCGCGTACATGCTCGCGGCCATGCTGCCCGAATTGCCCGAGCGGGCGCTCGCCGCGGGCGGCGGCGCGCTGCTGCGGAGCGCGCTCCGGGCGTGCCGGACGACGCCCGTGCGCGACGAGGAGCTCGAACCGTACGTGGAGGCGGCCCGCCACGCCGAATGGCTGCGCGGCGGGCTGAACATGTACCGCGCGATGGGCAGGGCGATCGCGACGGCCGCCGTGGCGCGCGTGCCGATCGTTCGGCTCCTCGTCGAGCGCGTGCCAATCCTCGGACGCCACTTCGCGCGGGCTGCGCCGCGGCACGTGGGACCGCGCCCGCGCCGTATCGACGCGCCGGTGCTCGTCATCTGGGGAGAGGACGATCCGTTCCTCGCGCCCCATCTCGCCGAGCCGCCCCACGCGCTCGTCCCGAACGTCCGCGTCGAGCGGGTGCCGGGCGCTTCGCACGACGTCATGCTGGACGCGCCGGAGCTCGTGAACGCCCTGCTCCTCGACTTTCTCGCGGGCCCGCGGAGGGAGTGACGAGACACCGTCAGTGCGCGGCGAGCGCCTCCTGCGCCGGCTACCGTGGCCCCGCCGGCGCTACCTCGTTAGCAGCACGCTGAAACCGGCCAGCACTCCCGCGCGACCACGGTCCCACGCGACGGCGCCCTCGAACCCGGCGTCCAGGAGGCCGAGATGGAACATGACGAGCGGCAGGGTCCGGCCTCCCACCCATACGAGGCGGCTGCTTGTGTCCTGCCACGACTCGGAGCTCCACCCGGCGTCGAGCCCCAGCGTCGCGTACCGATTGACGTCCCACGCGATGCCCGCGGCCGCGAGCCCGCCGGGCCGGTCCCGGCCCGTACGCGACTCGTGCACCACCTCGCCGGACAGGAGGCCGCGCGCCACGACTTCGGCGGCGATGCGCCTGCGAGCCTGGAACCTGACTCCGCCACCCCACACGCCGCCGCGGAGCGCGTCGTGCTCGAAGCCGGTCATCCCCGCCCCCACCGAGAGCTCGGGGCGCGTCAGCGCCTCGGCTCGCCGAACGAGTACTCGACGAAGCCCGGGGTCTCGACATCGTGTACTCGGGTCGACCGAGGGGGTTCGTCGGGTCGGCGACGAGGCTCACGCTACCTCTCGGCGTCATCACTCGCGAGGCGGCGATGCGCGTCTTCGGACAGCTATTCCTCGGTGGCGCGGACGGATCCCACGAAGCGCCGCGGCCCGCCGTCCATCGCGCCGTGATCGCCCCGCGCTTCGCCCGGTTCGGGTACGAATTCGGGTGGGGGAACACGCCGCGGTTCGAGGTGTCGGTGCACGTCGCGCTGCTCGACGCAGGCGGCCAGGTCGAGCTCGAGCGCACCTACGACTCCGGGCCGGTGCAGGCCCCAGTGGGGGTCGATCGCGATTCTCCCTCGAAGGCGATCGATCGGGCGACCTACGTCGCGATCCAGCGGCTGATGCTCCGCGCCGCCGCCGACGTGAGGACATACCTGGAGGCCCGGGCGCCGCGAGGCGAGGGACCGCATGCCATCGGGCCGAACCCAGTGCTCGGCCCCATCGCCTCGCCGTGAACCGGCGTTACACCGTGCGGAGCTAGCGCACGATGCAGATCGAGTCGGACCCCTGTATCGGCGTCCCGCCGTACAAGCTGCCGACGAGGAGCGCCGTCGTCTGCCCCTGCGCGAACGTGCCCGCGACCCCCTCCATCTGCACGACGAGGTCGGGGTATCCGTCGCCGTTCACGTCCTCGTAGTGCGCCAGGAGCTTGGGCTTGGTCTTTGGATGCATCCCCTCGAGCGAGAGGGTGGCCGGATCGATCGCCGTCACAGCGAGATCGGCCGAGCCGAGGACGGCCACGGGGATCGTGCCTCGACCGTCGTCGTTCACGCAGTTGCGGTCATCTCCCGGCGCGATGTCGATCGAGACGGGCAACGACGCCGCGGGAGTCGAGATGCCTACCGTGGACGTGTAGCGGTTGCGCAGATCTTCCAGGCTCCACGAATACCCTCCTGACGCCTCGGTCGCGGCCGTCTGAAGGCTCGCCACCGGCCCGGCGGCCGCTGCCGCCGCGACCGGGAACCCGAACACTTCCCAGTCGTTCGCGGACGTGGTGATCGACACGGTGCCCGCCTGCTTGATCCTGAACCCGATCCGAAGCGGTGCTGCGCCGTCGAGCCCGCCGGCTTCGCTCATCGCGTAGAACCGGATGATGCCCTGTGTGTCGTCGTGACTCGCAACGGGGCCGGCCAACCCTTGACCGTACAGCGCGACCCACTCCGCACCCCAGCTCGAGCACGGATGCCCTTCGTCGCACACGTAGTAGTAGAGCACTCCTCCGCCGCCGAGCGCCGGATCTGCCGGCGCCGGAGTCCATCCCGTGAAGAACCCCGGTCCTGCGGGATACTCCTCTATGCTCACGAACTCGAGCATCGCGGGATCGAAGTCGACGCGGACGTTTCCCCAGACGAAGTCGGCGGTCGTCGAGTCGAGCTCGAAATAGACCACCTCGCCGATCTGCCCCACCGTGATCTCGTTCGATCCGCCCGGACCCATGACGGCGTAGAACCAGGGGCCCTCGGCTGCAGACACGCCCGGAACCAGCAGGGCAGATGCGACGACGACGCCGAGAAGGCGGTTTCGATCCATGGACGCTCCCGGACGGATTACTCCGTGGAGGAGCGATTCTACCCGTGGATGCCGCCGGCGATCTCTCTGCGCGCGGTGCGCGGAGTTGCCGCACACCTTCGCCCTAAGTGCGGCAGGGGCCCCCAATGCGGAGCGGATGTACCGGGTCGCGTCGAGGCGGCGCGACGAACGACGCCGCCGCTCAGCGGCGATCGAAGAGATTCATCACGAGCGACTTGCGGCCGCCGGAGACCTTCAGGTTCGCGTACCGGCGCCGCGCCTTCAGGTTCCAGGCGATCGTGACGGTGGCTACGACGGCTGCGACGGCGACCAGCAAGGCGGAATGCAAGGAGACGCTCGATCCGTGGGGCGCGTTGAAAGATAGTGGCCGCCCTCGAGGGCCGCCACCGGGTTTCCCGGTCATGTCAGGAACTGGATTGGTGCGGGGACCTGCAACCCGGGCTTCAGCAGAGTTCCGCGCCTGTATTCACGGGCCTTATACCACAGCACCGCGGCGCGGTCGCGACGCCCCGGGGGCGCACCGTTCGGCGCGCGGAGCGGGACCCTCAGGCCTGCGCCACCGGCCCGCGGCACTCGATCCGGGCGATGCGCCCCTCGGCGTCGTGGTGCACCACGCAGGTGGCGGCGCCCCGGCCCGCCTCGATCACCTGCTCGGGCAGCTCGAAGTGCCGCGCGTACGCGGCGATGGGCAGCGCCTTGCCGGTGCTCGCCTTGCGGACGGGCAGGTTGCGCCACGCCATCAGCGTCCCCGACGTCCCAGCCAGCGCCACCAGCGAGAGCGGGAGGCCTCCTGCGCCGGCGGCGGGGAGCAACTTCGGCAGCCAGGGCGGCAGGTCAACCCCGAGTCGGGCCAGCGAGCCGCCCGCCTTCAGCAGCGGCGCCCACAGCCAGAGCCAGCCTCCCCAGAGCGCGGCCGTGGACGCATCGCAGGCGAAGCGCTGGTGCCAGCGGAGGCGGTCCCGTGCGTCGATGATGATGGAGGTGCTCATGGCGATCGTCGCGCCCCTCATCGACGAACGCTTTGCACGCAGGCGACCGGGCTCGATGACGGGACGCGGCGATGTACCGGATTCGGCCATTCTCGTCCAGTCGGACGCCGCGGGGGGCGGGGGCATTCAAGGCCGGATTCCCCGGTCTGGGCTGACCCACCTCGCGCGTGCGCTGCGGCGGCGGGCCAGCGCCCGCGGGTATGCGACCACCGTGGTCGCGCAGGCGATCATCCAGAACGCGACCGGGTACCAGATCATCCAGAACAGGTTTCGGGCGAGGCCTCGATCGTAGCGCGCGTCCATCCAGGTGCTGAAGCCGAACTGCAGGAGGCAAACGGCGCCGAGCAAGACGCCGCCGGAGTGCGGGAGCAGTGGCGAGCCGAGCGCCGGCACCGCACCCTCCGGCAGCGCGAGGCCGGCCACCCAGACCAGCGCGAGCAGCAGCATCCCATACGACCAGGCCACGCTCACGATCGTCTCGACCAGCAGCGGCCAGAGGAGCCGCTGTGCAGGGTGGAACCACGCGTCGAGGTTCTTGAGGAGCACCTGGGCGCCGCCCATCGCCCAGCGGAGCCGCTGCTTCCAGAGACCCCGGAGCGTCTCCGGCATGAGGATCCAGGTCAGCGCCCGCGGCTCGAAGCGCACGTCCCAGCCGGCGCGATAGAGCTTCCACGTGATGTCGATGTCCTCCGTCAGCACGTCGGTGCTCCAGTAGTCGACCTGGTGCACCGCCGACCGCCGGAACGCGGTGATGACGCCGCTCACGGTGAAGATCCTCCCGAAGATGCGCTGCGCCCGCTTGATCGTGCCGACGATGCAGGAGAACTCGCCGACCTGCACGCGTCCGAGCAAGGTGGACCGGTTCCGGATGCGCGGGTTCCCCGTCACCGCGGCCACGTCGGGGTGCTCGACGAAGTGGCGCACGAGCCAATGGGCGGCGTGGCGATCGAGCAGCGCGTCGCCGTCGATGCAGACGAGCAGGTCGTGACGGGCGAGCAGGGCCCCCGCGCGGAGCGCGAGCGCCTTCCCCTGGTTCTCGGCGAGGTGGACGACCCGGAGGCGCGAGTGCGCAGCCGCGAGCCGATCGAGCACCGCGCCCGTGCCGTCCCCGCTGCCGTCGTTGATCGCGATGACCTCGAACTCCGAATAGTCGAGCGCGAGGGCGTGCGTCACGGTCTCTTCCGCGTTCTCTTCCTCGTTGAAGCAGGGGATGAGCACGGAGACCGGCGGGGATCCGGGCAGCGCGCGCGGCCGATCCCAGGCGGGCTCGGGGCGCTCCTGCCCCCACCAGAAGAGCGCCGCTCCCGCCATCCAGGCGAGGGACATGAGCAGCGGGTACCAGAAGACGAACGCGACGAGCCCCTGCAAGGCGATCGCGAAGCCGTCCACGCGCCCTCCTCAGCGTCCCTGCGGGACGGCGGGGCGGGCGTCGAGCGCGGGCCGGAGGACGCGCGCGTCGGGGTGCTCGCGGAACAGGACGTCGGGGTAGTAGCCGACGTGCTGGACGCCCAGGGCGTAGAGCCCGCGGATCGTCTCGGCCAGCTCCTCGGTCGGGATCGGCCGGTTGCCGTTCCGCCAGTCGACCGTCTGGAGCTCGAACACGACGCGCTTCATGGCCCCGCGCCGCTCAACGGCGCTCACGAGGTCGCGAAAGAAGGCAGCCGGGTCGGCGGCCCGCTCCATGTAGGGCATCGCCATGATGGCGGTGAAGTCGAAGCGGGCGACGGAGTTGTCGAGCGACTGCGAGTACCAGGCCTCGGAGCGCGGATCGAGGGCGACGCGCGCGTAGAGGTTCCGCGCGACCTTCACGGCGGGCTGCTGCTCGCGCACCACCGCGGCGAGCTCCAGCGCCAGATCGTCGAGGGCGTTGATCTTGAAGATGGTCCAGCGCCCCACGAGGTCGTCGCTGCGACGCAGCTCCTCCACGGAGCCCGGCAGCCCCCAGGACTTGTAGACGGCGAGGGCGGCCGGACTCGCGTCCTCCAAGTCCGAGAGGGTCAGGTCGTCGTGGAACAGCAGCCCGTCGAACGGCGCCGCCCGCGCGAGGTCCTCGTAGATCTCGCGGACCGCCTGCCGCGCCCGGGACGAGAACGGGGAGAGCCGCCGGTATCCCATGTTCACCCGGTCAGGGTGCTCGCCGGCGACCGAGCGCACCACGTCGCCCGCGGCCGGATCGCCCGCCGGCAGCTCCCATGCCAGCGCAGGCATCCACGCGTACAGCCGCTTCACCTGGGTTCGGGTGCGGATCTGCCAGGCCACCCGGTTGAAGAGGTCGGCGCGCATCGGCACGCGGCGGCACGGGAAGTAGACGGCGTCGGCCGAGCCGTTGCCGTCTGGATCGGCGAACGCCTGCAGGTAGACCGTGTTCACGCCGAGCTTCTGCAATCGGTCGAGCAGGTGACCCAGGTTCCGCTCCTGCTGCGCGGGATCCGCGTCGTACACGTAGTCGAGATCGACGTGCGCGATCACCTCCGGGCGGTCCTGATCGGAGAGGTCCTGCTCGCGGGCCGCGAGCTCGCGGGCGAAGTCCACGAGCGACATGCTGCGCTCCAGCAGCAGCCGGCGGAGCGCGAAGAGCGGAGTTTCGCGGGTGTTGGCGCCGTCCTCGAGCGTGAGCCCGACCCGCATCCCGAGCCCCAGGGCGACGTCCCGGGTCACGGCGTTGTAGCGGCCGTACGGCCAGGCGATCACGCGCGGTGGGCGGCCCACGCGGCGCTTGACGAGGTCGCTGTTCCGCTCGAGGTCGGCCTGGACGCGATGCCGGTAGGCCGGCTCGCTCTCGTACCGATTCTCGTCACGCAGCCAGCGGCGCGTCGTGCCGGCCGGCTGCTGGTTGCCCTGCGGGTTGCCGTCGATGCCGCGGTGCAGGTCCCAGGAGTGGCTGCCGACTTCCACGAGCCCGCTCTCCACCATCTCCCGCAGCGCCGTCCAGTCGATCACAGCGCCACGCGGCCGCGGCCGGCCGTCGAAGTCGATCGTGTCCTTCGCCTCGAGCCAGCTCCCGATCACGTTCACGACCGCCGGGATGCGGAACATCCGGAGAACCGGCCAGGCGTGGAGATGGATCGAGCGGTAGGCGTCGTCGAACGTGACGAGGACCGCCTTCTCCGGCAGGGGACGCCGCCCGTCGCGGCTCGCCAGGACGTCGTCCACGCTCACGAACCGGTAGCCGTGGTTGCGCAGCCAGTCCATCTGCCGGAGGAAGTTCGTGGGGGAGACGGCGTAGGAGGGCGACAGCGCGTCGGCCTCGTCCGCGATCTCGTGGTAGCTGAGCACCGTCAGCTCCGCGCGCGCCGCAGCGGCGGCGCGCGGAGCCAGCAGGAGCAGGAGCAGCGCCCAGAGAAGGCGGAGGGATCGCATCGACGGGCGGCATCCTACCGCAGGCGCCGATGGAGCGCCGGCCGAGGGGCGCAGAGAACCGCGTCGCGGGAGGCGACCCGGAGCGAGGCGGACCACGGCTCACGGCCGGTCGCAACCGAGCCGGCCCGCCAGATCCTCGAAGTACGCGGCGACGACCGGCGGAGGACCGCCCTCCGAAACCGAATGCATTGGTTATGTTTTGTAATTTGGCATGCGGCGCCCTTCCGTGCGCGGGACGTTCACCCGCCCACTCTCCCGCTCGTCGAGCCATCTCGGAACACGGGGTCAGCTGCACGGCTCGCCGCCGGGCGCTCGGTCGCCGCGACGATCATGGTGGCAGCGCGTCTCGAGCTCTCGTCGGCGATTGACTCGCCCTCACGGCCACTTACGTTCGTTATGGATGCTCAAGACGACACGCTCAGTGATGGCGCGCCGGGGGTGGCTTGTTCGAAGAGGGTGTGCACACGAGCCCACGTTCGTGGTTCGATTCGCTCGTCTGCCGTCCCGCCTGCTCCGATACGGGCTCGTACGGTCGTTATTCCTGCGCGGCCTCGGCGCGGTGTACCTGATCGCGTTCACGTCACTCGAGCGGCAGGTCCTGGGGCTCTACGGCAGGCGCGGCATTCTTCCGGTGTCCGAGTTCCTCGAGCGGGTCCGCTCGGCAGTCGGGACGGAGCGTTATCGCGAGTTCCCAACGTTGCTGTGGATCGACGACTCCGATCGGGCGTTGCTTCTGCACTGCAAGGCCGGACGGTTCACGGCTCTCGCCCTGCTCCTCGATGTCGCGCCGCGCACGTCGGCCCTGATTCTCTGGACGCTGTACCTGTCCCTCGTCACCGTGGGTCAGGAGTTCCTGGCCTTCCAGTGGGATGTGTTGCTCCTCGAGGCGGGCTTGCTCGGCATCATCGTGGCTCCGCCCGGGGTCGCGCCCGGCATTCGCGGACCGCCGCCATCCTCGATGGCGGTCGCCACGATGAGGTGGCTCGTGTTCCGTCTCTACTTCGAGTCAGGGTTGGTCAAGGTCCGGTCCCGAGACGCAACGTGGCGCAATCTCTCCGCCTGCTGCTACCACTACGCGACGCAGCCCTTGCCGAACCGCGTGGGATGGTACGCGCACCACCTTCCGCGCCGAGTTCAGCGCTTGTCGACGGCGGCCGTCCTCGGCCTGGAATGCGTCATGCCGTTCCTCGTCCTGGGCCCGAAGCGTGCGCGGCGCCTTGCGTTCTGGTTCCTCTCGGGTCTCCAGGGCGCGATCGCGCTGACCGGGAACTACGGCTTCTTCAACCTTCTCTCGTTCGGTCTCGGCGTGTGGCTCCTCGACGATGACGTGGTCGAACGCCTCGTGGGACCCGCGCCTCGGCGGCGCGCGTCGTCGCGCGCGCCGCGCATGCCTCGTACCCTCTTCGACATTCTCGTTGGCGGGTCGCTCCTCGCACTCTCCGCGGCCACGCTCGCTCGACGCTTCGCAATCGGACGACGTCTGATGCGCCGTCTCGGTCCCGTTGCTCGAGTGCTCGCGAAGCTGGATGAGCTCACGCTGCCGTTCCACGTCGTGAACTCGTACGGCCTCTTCGCCGTGATGACGACGCGACGGCCGGAGATCGTCGTCGAAGGCTCGAACGACGGGGTGAGGTGGCGCGAGTACGTGTTCCGTTACAAGCCTGGAGACCTGTCGGACCCGCCACGCCAGGCGGCACCCCACCAGCCGCGGCTCGATTGGCAGATGTGGTTCGCCGCGCTGGGACCACCGCCTGATTGGTTCACCGCGTTCCTGATCCGGTTGCTCGAGGGCGCGCCCGAGGTGCTGGCACTGCTGAAGGAGAACCCGTTCGACGAGCCGCCTCGGTACGTTCGGGCGTTGCTCTACGAGTATCGGGTGACGAGCGCGGAGGTGAAGCGTCAGACCGGCGACTGGTGGGAACGGGAGCTTCTCGGGGTCTACGTCCCACCTGTCGCTCTCTCGCGGCGACGCTCGCCGCCGTGGGGCCCCACGTCCTGAGGCCGCGCCGACATGAGGCCAGGACAGGGCCGCCGCCGCTGAATCGGGGACGAGACACTCGAGCCGCGGTCGCGGTCGCGGTCCGACCGCTCCGGGTCGGACCGGCGCCCACAGATCCTTCCTCCCCGTCGCGCGTTCACCTCGACGGCGCCTTCCCCGACGCACCGCGTCCTGCAAAGCTGTTCGTGCCCCGCACTGCGCATCGCGGAGGGCCGAGGTGCTTACGTCGTTCGCGGCGCCGCGTGGCCGCGAGAGGAGAACGCATGCGCGTGCTGCTCGTCGGCCCGGATCACGAGTCGAACCTGTCGCTCCTCTACCTCGCCGCGTCCTTGCGCCAGGCGGGGCACGAGCCGGTCATCGCGGCGTTCAACAGCTGGGACGACGCGCGTGCGGTCCTGCGCGCAGCGAGGGTCGCCGACCTCGTCGGGCTGTCGATGTGCTTCCGGCGCCGCGCTCGTCGCGCGCGCGGGCGAGGTGCCCGGCGTCGCCTCCCGGCACGACGGCCGGGCGGTCCTCTCGCCGCCGCGCCCGATCGCCGCCGACCTCGATCGCCTGCCGCGGCCGGATCGCACGGGGCCCGCGCGCCTGCTGTGTGGGGTCCCTACGGCTTACCTCATGGGCAGCCGCGGATGCGTCTCCGACTGCGACTACTGTTGCATTACGACGCTCCACAATTCTGTGCGCTCGTTCGGGAGATCCGCCGCGTGCTCGACGGCCCGCGCGGCGTCTCACGGGAGGTCGCGCGATGACCCGCACTCTGATCGGGCGCGCTCTCGTCCTCGCTGCGCTGCTGCTCGTCTGGGAAGGCGTCGTTCGCGTGCTGCACGTACCCGCTTTCATCCTGCCAACCCCGTCGAGCGTGGCAGGGGCGATCCATCGTGGGTTCGCGAGCGGCGTCTACATCCACCACGGCTGGATCACGCTCACCGAGGCGCTCCTCGGGTTCGTTCCACGTCATCATGTGGACGAAGGACGCGTCGCGCAGCATCGATTACATCGAGACGCGCAGGGACCTCGACGCCCGACGGGCGCCGCGCCGGAGCCGGTCGATGGAACAGCGGATCCACTTCTGCAACACGGGCGACGGCGTTCGCATCGCGTACGGCACCGTCGGCCAAGGCGCGCCGCTCGTGAAAGCGGCGAACTGGCTCTCGCACCTGGAGTACGATCTGCAGAGTCCGGTATGGCGACACTGGATCGCCGAGCTTTCGCGCGGCCACACGTTTGTGCGCTACGACGGCCGCGGCTGCGGGCTCTCCGACTGGGACGTCTCCGATCTGTCGTTCGAGGCCTGGGTGCGGGATCTCGAGACGGTGGTCGACGCAGCGCGCGTGGAGCGCTTCGCGCTGCTCGGCCTGTCCCAGGGCGGCGCCATCGCGATCGCGTACGCGGTGCGCCATCCCGACCGGGTGACGCACCTCGTGCTGCATGGCGCGTTCGCCCGCGGCGCGCTCCGGCGCAACCCGACGGCCCGCCAGCGCAAGGAAGCCGAGATGATGGTCGAGCTCGCGGAGCTCGGCTGGGGGAAGGAGAACCCCGCCTTTCGCCAGTTCTTCACGAGCCTGTTCATCCCCGACGGCACGCCCGAGCAGCATCGCTGGTGGAACCGGCTCGAGCAGGTGACCACTTCGCCCGCGAACGCGGCGCGCTTCATGCGCGTGCTGGGCGACATCGACGTCACCGCGATCGCGCCCCGCGTCGCCTGTCCCACGCTCGTCCTCCACGCCGTCCGCGACGCGCGGGTCCCGTTCGACGAGGGACGCTTGCTCGCGAGCCTCGTCCCGGGCGCGCGCTTCGTCCCGATCGAGAGCGGGAACCATGTCCTGCTCGAGCACGAGCCCGCTTGGCGCCGGTGGCTCGAGGAGGTGCGCGCATTCCTTCCGCTCGCGCGCGGAGACGGCGGTGCGTTCGCGCGGCTGACGTCGCGCCAGAGCGAGCTCGTCGAGCTGATCGCGCAGGGCCTCGACAACGCGGAGATCGCGGCACGAATCGGGGTGAGCGAGAAGACGGTCCGCAACCACATCACCGCCATTTTCGCCAAGCTCGAGGTGGCGAACCGCTCGCGCGCGATCGTCCTCGCGCGCGACGCGGGCTTCGGGAAGAAGACGTCGTGAACGCCCCTGGGGCGGGAGCCCCACGCCGACCGCTTCCGGATGGTGCTTTCTCGCGTCGCGCGGGACAGCCGCCTCATGACGCCGCGCCTGCCGCTCGCGACCATGTAACGCGTGCGGCGCCGGCGTGCGGCGGTCGCTCGCGAGACGGGAGATACCACCATGGACATGAACCGAACCACCATCTACTTCCACGATGGCAGGGCATGGGTCGCGGAGCTGAAAGGTGGCCGGGCTCGAGTGTCGTCGCTGAGTGCCTGGCTCACCGCCCATCCCGGGCGCGGCGCTCTGCGGTCGCTGGCGCTCGAGCTGGAGCCCCCGCCCGCGCCGCGGGCGCGGTTCCCGTCATCCGGCCGGACCCGCTCCGGGCTGGCGTCGCTGTTCGCACGCCTTCTCGGCAGGCGGGTGTCGCCCGATCCGCACCCCGACGCCGGCGGAGTCTGAGCCGCTCCTCCGCCGCGTCGACGCGCGCGGGAAGAGAACGGCGCGTTCGCCGATTCAGGATGCCCGTCGCGCCGTGTCGCGTCGCCCGCGCGCGCACGAGATGCGAAAGCCCCCGGTCACCTTGCGGCAACCGGGGCCTCGGATGGCGTCTCACCGAGCAACGCTGCGCGCTCACGTGGTCTGCGTCTCGGCGCGCGTGCGTTCGGCAGCGATCGGGATCCGGCTGCCTCCCGCCTGCTCAGTCGGCTGGCCGGGTCCGCCGTGGGTAGACCGCCTGGGCCGGGCGGCGACAGGCCTCGGCGCTTACGGACCCCTTCGTGACCGCGCCCGCGTCGAACCCGCTGACGATTCAGCTCCTCGGGGCGATGCGCGTGCTCCGCGGCGGCGAGCCGATCCCGCTCCCCGCGTCACGGAAGACCCGCGCGCTTCTCGCCTATCTCGCCCTCACCGGGCGCGAGCACTCGCGCGACCGGCTCTGCTCCCTGCTGTGGCCGGACGTGGACGACCCGCGTGGCGCGCTCCGCTGGAGCCTGTCGCGGCTCCGTCCCGTCGCGTGCGCCGATGGGCGCGACCGGCTCGTCGCCACGCGCGAGACGGTGCGATTCGATGCCCACGGCGCGGACGTCGATGCGCTGTCGGTGGTGCGCCTGCCTGCTCACCCGCGACGCCGCGCACGTCTCGACGGCGCCCCTCGCCGAAGCGGCGGCGAGCTTCCGGGGACCGGCGCTCGAAGGGCTGGACCTGCCCGACGCGCCGGATTTCCATGGCTGGTGCATCCGGGAGCGGGAGCGATTCCGTAGCCTCGAGCGGGACGTCCTCGACTTGCTCGTCGATCGGTTGGGGGACGACCCCGAGACCGTCCTGCCTTACGCCGAGCGCCGCGCGAGGCTCGACGTTCACGACGACCCCGCGCACGCGCGACTCGTCACCATTCTCGGGGCCGCGGGTCGCGCGCGAGAGGCGGATGCCCATTTCCGCGCCCGGCGGCGCTGGCTCGAGGGCCACGGCGGCCGGCCCGGCCCCGAGCTCGTGCGAGCGTGGGCCGCGTTGTCGTCCGCCCCCCCGCCGCCCCACGCAGACGACGGCGACATGCCTCCCGGCCAGGAAGTCCGATTCTGCAGGACGCGCGATCGCGTTCCGATCGCCTACGCGATCGCGGGCCGTGGCCCGCCACTCGTCAAAGCGGCGAACTGGCTCAGTCACCTCGAGCACGAGTGGAAGAGCCCGATCTGGCGCCACTGGATGCGCGAGCTCAGCCGCGATCACCGTCTCATCCGTTACGACCAGCGCGCGAACGGGCTCTCCGACTGGACGGCGGAGGACCTCTCGTTCGGAGCGTTCGTCGACGACATCGAGGCGGTTGTCGCCGCCGCGGGCGTCCGCCGGTACGCGCTGCTCGGGATCTCGCAAGGCTGCGCCGTCGCGATCGCGCACGCGGTCCAGCATCCCGAGCGCGTGAGTGGGCTCGTGCTCTACGGCGGGTTCGCTCGCGGCTGGGCGAGACGCGGCGAACGGACGCGCGCTGCTGGAGAGGCCATGCTCACGCTCGCCCTGCACGGGTGGGGTCGGCCCCATGCGGCGTTCCGGCAGCTGTTCACGTCGCTCTTCTGCCCCGGAGCCACGCTCGAGCAGATGCAGATGCTCAACGAGCTGCAGCGCGAGAGCGCGTCGCCCGAGAACGCAGTCCGGCTGGCCCGCGCCTTCGGCGATTTCGATGTGGCCGCGCTCCTGCCGCGCGTCCGCGTGCCCACGCTCGTCCTGCACGCGCGCGACGACGCGGCCGTCCCGTTCGAGCAGGGGCGCCAGCTCGCCGTGTCGATCCCGGGTGCCCGGTTCGTGCCGCTCGAGGGCAGCAACCACATCCTGCTCGAGCACGAACCCGCGTGGTCGACGTTCCTGACGGAGCTCCGCGACTTCCTCTTCCAGGTCGGGAGGGGCGACTTGCCGGAAACGGACGCGGCGGCCACGCCGGCGTGAGCGCCAGCCTCCATGCCGCTGCGGCGCGGTTCCCGGGACGAGCAGAAGCCGCGCGCAGCGGACGCGAGTCCGTCACCGCCTCAGTGGAGGTGAATTCCCCTGCCTGCGCCGGGCCGCGGGGCTGCGGCCTCATCTGACCGCGACCACCGCGACCTGGCGACGGATCGGCACGATTCCGGTGTGCAGGGTGAAGGGCCTCACCTCCACGGACGCGAATCCCGCGGCGCGAAGCAGCCCGGTGACGTCGCGCCGCGGGTCGCACCCCTCGAAGAGCCAGTGCCACGGCCGCGCCAGGGCCCGCTGGACCTGCGCGAGCGCCGTCCCCTCGGGAGCGGCCACGTGCTCGAGGCACCAGAAGCGCCCGCCGGGGCGGAGCACGCGGCGGATCTCCGCGAGGGCGCGCGCGGGATTGCGGACGCTGCAGAGGACGAGGCTGCACATCACCGCGTCGACGCTGCCGTCGGGCAGCGGAATGCGCTCGGCGGTCGCCGCGCGAAGGTCGACGGGGACGTGCCAGCGACGGGCCGCCGCCCGCAGGTACCGGTGCATGTGGACATTGGGCTCGATGGCGATCACCCGCGTGCCGGGGTCGAGGTAGCGGAGGTTCGCGCCGGTGCCTGCACCGATCTCGACGACGACCCGGGGCAGCCCGCCGAACGCCTCCCGCTTGATGTCGCGGTACTTGCGATGGAAGTACGCGTCGAGCAGCCGGAGCCCCCACGCGTTGACCCGGCCGCGCACCGGATGGTCCAGAGCTTCCGTCGCGCTTTCCCGCAGCGGCATGCTCACCGTCTCGATCGCTTGCATGGTGACCTCCGCGTCTATCCGCGCGCTCGGCGCGCCATTCGCGGCCTTGAGCATCATCGTCTTCATCTCGTGTCTCCTTTCGCGCGACCTCGTCGCGCCCCCGATCTCGAATCGGACCAGGCCAAATGCGCTCCCTACACCTGTGCGTCGAGACAGAACGCCGGCGCGACGTCCTCGATCCGGCGCCGCGCCGCGGTGCTCAGCCGGCCGACGGTGGCGAGGACGTTCGGGTGCGTCATCCCCGAGCCGATGAACGTCCAACGGTTCGCCTGATGCTGGACGCGATCGAACTCCGCCCGCTTCACCGCGTCGAGCACGCGTCCGGTCGCCCGCTGCAGGCAGTCGAGGTCGAACGCGACCTGCTGCTTCAGGCCGGCGTCGATGACCCCGCCGATCTGGAAATAGTGATCGACGGCGTCGAGGACCCCCTGCTCGTCCATCCCGCGCGCGAGCTCCTCGACGAGGAGCGTGTCGAGCTTCGTGTGCTGGGCCTCCTCCTGCCAGTGGTGCTTGAGGAGGCTCTTGAAGAGCGGGTCGAGCGTGCCGTCCTCTCGAACGCTCTCGACGTAGTGCTTCTGAACGAACCACTCGATGTGGAGGATCAGCATCGCGACCGCCAGCTTCGGGTGAGCGAGCACCGCGCTCGCGATCGCCTCAGGCGGGCCGATGACGTCACAGCGGTGCCCGAAGCCGCGCTCGAACGCCGACCGGAACCGCCGGAACAGGTCGATGTGCTTCGCCTCCTCGGACGCAAACTGGATCAGGGCGCGGGTCTTCGCGCTCTCCCCGTGCAGCTCCGGGCGGACCTCGTCGAGCACGAACGGCAGAATGAACTCCTCGACGAGCCCGAACATGCACAGGTACCCGTGGCCGCGGATCTGGTTCAGGATCCGCTTCTCGGTGCGGCTGAGGAACGCGAGCGGCTCGACCTGCGCGAGCGACTCGGGAAGGAACGGCAGCGAGAAGTCCAGGCGATGGTCGCGCCCGATGACGTCCTCCACCTTCCAGTTGATGCGCTGGGCTGTCGCGAGGGTCGCTTCGTAGCTGTATTGGGCGTTCATCTCGATCTCCGTCGGTAGGGCGGCACCATCGCCGCCACGACTGAGCTTGAGCGACGACCGTGTGAAGCGGCGTGTGAACGACCGTGGAGTCTGCGTGGGAGCCAAAGGCGCGGCACTGGCGACGAGCCGCGAGCGATCTTCGGCCGAACCTCGGTTCGGAAGCGCGGCCTCCACCAGGGTTGTCCCCCAAGGGCCACTCGACGGCCTCTCCGCCACGCGCTCGAATCATTGGAGTGAGCCCGAGCCCGACCGCCGCAGTCGAAGCGAAGCCGACACGCCGCTCGTGGCTCGCCTGGCTGCTTGGCACGTCGCTCGGAGCGGTCGCGCTCTCGATCCTGTATCCGTTCTTCCGCTACGTCCTGCCGCCGCCGAGCGCGGAGTCGCAGACCGGGCTCATCCTCGCCGGCCGCCGCTCGGCGCTCCCACCGGGCTCTGGAACGACCTTCCGCTTCGGGGCGAAACCCGGGATCGTCATTGCCACGCCGGGCGGCGAGATCCGCGCTTTCTCCGCGGTGTGCACCCACCTCGCCTGCACCGTCCAGTACCGGAAGGATCTGCAGCACATCTGGTGCGCCTGCCATGACGGCCACTACAGCCTCGAGGGCGTGCCGATCGCCGGGCCACCGCCGCGGCCGCTCGAGCGCTACGATGTGGCGCTGAAGGACGACGAAATCTGGGTCTCGCGCCGGGGGTGAGCGATGCTGCAGGGCCGCAGCGCATGGCGCTTCCTCGACGACCGGCTCCGTCTCGATCCGTTCGTCACGTTCCTGCGGGAGAAGGAGGTGCCGCGCCACCGCTTCACGTGGGCGTACTTCTTCGGCGGGATCTCCCTGTTCTTCCTGATCGTGCAAGTGACGACGGGGATCCTGCTGCTCCTCTACTACCGGCCGACGGCGGAGGCCGCGTTCGAGAGCGTCGAGTTCGTGATGACGCGGGTCGAGTTCGGCTGGCTCGTCCGATCCATTCACGCGTGGTCGGCGAACCTCATGGTGCTCGCCGTGTTCGTCCACATGTTCAGCGTGTACCTCATGCGCTCCTACGGGCGGCCGCGAGACCTCACCTGGTGGACGGGGATGCTGCTCCTCGCGCTGACGCTCGCGTTCGGATTCTCCGGGTACCTGCTCCCCTGGAACACGCTCGCCTTCTTCGCAACCCGCGTTGGCACCGACATGGTGAGCAAGGTGCCGTTCGTCGGAGGATGGCTCCTCCGATTCCTGCGCGGCGGCGAGGACGTCTCCGGCGCGACGCTCACGCGGTTCTTCGGGTTTCACGTCGCGGTGCTGCCGCTCCTCGTCTTCCTGATACTCGCCGTGCACCTCTTCCTCGTGCAGCGCCACAACGTGCACGTGCCGGCGTCTCTGCGCGAGGAGGCGCGCCGACGCCCAGGGATCCCGTTCGTGCCGGACTTCACGCTCCGCGAGCTGGTCGTGTGGCTCATCGGGCTCGCCCTTCTCGCCGCGCTCGCGGCGTTCTTTCCGTGGGACCTCGGCTCGCGCGCCGACCCGTTCGCGTCGGCGCCTGCGGGCATCAAGCCAGAGTGGTACTTCCTCTTCGCGTTCCAGACGCTGAAGCTCCTTCCTGCCCGTATCCTCGGTCTGGAGGGCGAGCTGGTCGGCTTGACTGCGTTCGCCGCGGCGGGGCTTCTGTGGTTCCTCGTCCCGGTGCTGGACCGCTCGTCGCGGCGCGGCGAGCCGGGCCGCGCCGCGCCGATCGTGGGGCTCGCCGTCATCGGCTACGTCGCCGCGATGACGGTCTACGCCCTGCTCGCCGGAGGCGGTTCGTGACAACTGCGTGGCCAGCGGCGGCGATCGCGGTCGCGGCGGCTCTGCGGCTCGCCGCGGCCGCCGAGCCCGCTCGCGCGCCCGCGGGCGGGAGCTGCGAGGCCTGTCACGCAGGCCTTGGCGGCGATCTCGCAAAGCCGGCCGAGGCGTTCGCGGGCGACGTCCACGCGCAGCTCGGCTGCACCGCGTGCCACGGTGGCGACGCGACCGCCGACGATCAGGACGTGGCCATGTCGCGGGCGAAGGGGTTCCGCGGCACGCCCGCGCCGCGGGACGTGCCGAGGCTCTGTGGCGGCTGCCACGCCGACGCGACCTTCATCAAGCGCTTTGCGCCGAACCTTCCGACGGACCAGCTCGCGCGGTATCTCACGAGCCGTCACTCGAAGGAGCTCGCGAAGGGCAACTCGCGCGTGGCCGTGTGCAGCTCGTGCCACCAGGCGCACGGCATCGTCTCGACGAAGGACGCGCGCTCGCCGGTGTACCCGACGCGCGTCGTCTCCACGTGCGGGCGTTGCCACGCCCGGCCAGGAGACGAGGGCCCGGTGGGGAGATGGGAGCGCTCGGTCCACCGCGCCGCGCTCGTCGCGGGCGACCTGTCCGCGCCGACGTGCCCGCGCTGCCACGGGTCGCATGGCGCAGCGCCGCCCGGCGTCGAGTCCGTGTCCGCCGTCTGCGGACAGTGCCACGCGCAGAACATGCACCTCTTCCGCGGATCCCCACACCAGTCCGCGTTCGAGGCGGCGGCGCTCGGCGCGTGCGAGGCGTGCCACGGCAACCACGAGATCCTTCGCCCCGACGACACCTGGGTTGGCGTCCAGGAGGGGGCCGTGTGCGCGAGGTGCCACGGGGCCGACGACGGCGGCGGAAGAGCGGCGGCCGCCATCCGCGCCGACCTTGGCCGCGCGACCGCCCTCCTGCGGGATGCCGAGGCGCAGGTCGAGGCGGCGCGCGCGCGCGGCATGCTCATGCTGGACGCTCAGGTCGTGCTCGGGGAGGCGCGCCAGCAGGTCGTGCAGGCGCGCACGCTCGTGCACACCGCGCACCCGTCGCAGGTCGAGGAGCGGACCGGGCTCGCTGCCGTCGGGGCTCGGAGGGCGCTCGAGTTGGCGAGCGGCGCGTTCGCCGAGATCCGCTACCGGCGCGCCGGGCTCCTCGTCGCGCTCGCCGTCATCCTCGTCGCCGCCATCGCGCTCCTCCTCGAGATCCGCGCGATCGACGCGCGGCGGGCCGCCCGGGTGGACACGAAGGGGCGCCGTTGACCAGAGGTCCAGAGGCACGAAGGCCCACCAGAGGCGCTGGCGAGGGCCCGGACCACACACGCGGTGCCGGACACGCGGTGCCGGACACCTCTTCGGACCCGGGGCACGCTCACATCATCTTTCCGCTGATCGTGTACGTGACGAGGCACGTCGTCGCGCCACCCTGCTTCGCGGGCTTGAAGTGCATGAGGTACCGGGTACCGCTGACCGTGCGCTCCTTCACGTCGAGCACGAAGACCGCGTTCGGATACCCAGTGGTCATGAGCCTGCCCTGACCTTCGCCCTCGAGCACGAGCGTGCCGTTGTTCAGCTTGCCGGCGAGCTTCGGATAGGCGGTCTCGCCCTGCACCACGACGGTTACCTCGCCGCCGTCCTCGGTGACGAACCACTGATACGCCGCCCCCTCAGCCTTCCCGGGACACGTGTTGATGCTGCCGGGCGTGGCAACCAGTTTCCAGGTCCCCGTGATCTCCTGCGCAAACGCGGAAGCGGGGCCCAGCGCAACCCAGAGGACAGCAGGCAGCATCTGGCAGGTCTTCATGCGATCTCCTCACGCAGGCTCCGAAGCCTTCACATCCACTCATAGAGGTGGCGACTCATAGAGGTGGCGACCCCCTGCGCCGCGAGTCCACGTGCCGCTCGCTCCGCGGCGCATTCCCGGGCGCCATGACCGGACAGGAGCCACTGGCGCGGAGATTGCGGCGCTCCAACACTGAAGTGCGGCTGGTGTCGGATTGCCGAGATGATGACGCGCTGCAAGCTGAATGTCGCCGCCTGCGTTTCCGCCGCAGCCATCGCCTGTGGCAGCGGAGAGGACGAGCCGGCAGCCGCCGGCCCACCGCGAACGCAAGCGACCGTCACGTTCGTCTACGTCGCCAGCACGTCGATCGATCGAGCGGTGGCCGAGCAGTTCGCGGCATGCGTCGAGGGAGCCGGCCGGACTCACATCCACCCGAGCTGGGTCGGCTTCAGTCGCGTCGACATGATGGACGCTGGCGACCGCTGGACGATCACCTTCGCCGACGTGCCGGTGGGCACCCGCGAACGCATCCGCGTGAGCGACCCGAACGTCTGCGCCGAGAACCCCACGGGCGCCGCGACGCGGAACGTCTTCGCGAACGGCGTACGACTGACCGACGTCGTCGATACGCCCGGCTCCGGCATCGAGCCCGGCCTCGCGTTCACGGTCGGAGAGGACGGGACCGTGACGCCTTGACGGTATCCGACCCAGAGTTGCGCGTCACGGCCCCTCCCCTCCCGCCGACGAAAGCCCCGGTCACCTTGCGGCGACCGGGGCCTCGGCTGGTTGCAGGGCCTGCAACTGGTGCCTCATGCGGGGACCGTCCTGGGCGTGCCGCGCTCGAGTATCGTCCGGCCGTGGCCGGCGGGATAACCGCGGCGCCGCTCGACTTCGTCGATGGGAACCTTCTTGCGCGCGCGGCCCAGCCAACTCGCAGCGACGCGCAGAAGTTCCGCGAGGCCCGAGAGCTCGGCTTCGAACTCGAGCGCCGAGACGTGCTCGCCGTCGAAGAACCGGCTGAGAGCGTACGGATGAACGTCGGCCGCATTGAGGCCGCCCTCGCACGTGGTCGCGGTCTCGATCGCCGTGGCGGCGAGCACCGGAAACAACGCCTCGGACCAGAAGCCGCTCGGGTAGCAGAGGTGCACGAGTGATCGATGCACGAGCGGCGCCAGTACGCGCCGGTTCTCCTCGATCTCAGCGCGCACCTGCAGCGGGTCATCGGGGAATCGGTGCCGGTGCGTGTGCAGCTGAATGTCGAGGATCGAGTCGGTGGAGCGCACTTCCTCGAGAGTCATCAGATGCAGGAATCGTTCGCGAAGGAGCGGTCCGATGTCGACGCCGAGCTGCGAGGCTGTCGCGTCGAGGAGCGCCGTTCGCCCCTGCTCGTCCAAATGGCACTCGCCGTAGTTGATCAGCTCCCATGCGATCTCGAATTTCTCCGCGTCCGTTCCGATCGAGCGCGTCCCCTCGACCCCCGTGCCGAGCGTGGTGACGTCGAGCGACCTCGCCCGCGACTTCCAGAAGCAGTACTGCATCGCCAGTCGGAACACAGGCACGTCGCGCTGCGTGTAGTAGGTGGTCACGTACAGCGTCGCTGGGAGCCCGGCCGCCTTCAAGAGTGGCGCGGCGACCGCGGCCGTGCTGTGGAAACCATCGTCGATCGTGATGGCGACGGCGCACGGCGGAAGCGTGCCATCCTTTAGCCGCCGCACGGCCTCCCCGAGCGGCAGCACCGGATACTTCCGGCGAAGCAGCTCGAGCCGCGCCGCGAACGTGGTAGAGCGGATGAACGTGCCGGGGCTGAAGCGGCTCTCGTCGTGAAGTTCGGTGCCGTGGTAGGCGAGAATTCGCAGCTTGCGCCGGGTCAACGACCGCGCGACCGAAAACAGGCCGAGCGCCTTTGCCGTCCTGTACGCGATCAGCTTCCCGCGCATGGACTTCCTCCCGTCATGCAGCACGAGGCCGCAGCGCCGCCGTGACCATCGCTTTTCGCGAGTCCAGGCTCCGCTTCACCGCCGCATAGAGCTGCGCCAACCCCCTCCAGAACAGCCCCGTGTCGCCGGGGAACCAGAGATCGCTGCGTACGCGCGGATCGAACGTCAGCGCGACGAACCCGGCGGCGGCGGCGATCTTCGAGCGGAAGCCGAGCTCGGGCGATCTGAACTTGGACCAGACGTGCCGGATCTCGTCGGGGAAGTGGCGACACCGAACGCCCAGGCGCGGCTGCCGAGGGGTGACCGGCAGTCCCTGCCACGCATCGAGCAACAGGCGCGGGAAATCGATGCCGGCATAGATCGCCAGGTGGAGCGACCCCCAGAAGCGCGCGTTCATCTCGATGAAGGCGAACCGATCGGTCGCTGGATCCCAGCGGTATTCCATCATCGCGACGCCTTCCCACCGCGCCGCCCGGAGCTTCTCGAGCGCGTCGTCGCGGATGCCGACGTGGTGCCACGTCTCGCGCAGGGAGGAGACGCCGCCCGTGTATGGCACTTCGTGTACGCGCCGGTGCATGAGCTCAGCGAGAACCTCACCTCGCGCACAGAGGAAGAATGCGCCGGCCCCCTGTCCCGGGACGTAGCCTTGGACGACCGCGCGCGAGTAGCTGTCCTGCAGACGGAGGAGAATCGTTCTCGCCTCGTTTGCCGACCTCGCGCAATGTGTCGCCCCCGCACTGCCGTCGAGCGTCGAGCAGGCGTCGACCTTCACGTATAGAGGCACGCCCAGCCGGTGCAACTCGTCGACAGACGGCAACGCGCGCAGGTCTGGAACGAGCAGCGTCGGTGGCAGGCGCGGTGCGCCTCGAGCGAGCAAGTTCTCGAGCAGTGCATACTTGCTCATCGCATCCAGCAGCGTGCGCTCGTCCGCAGCAAATGGGATGAGCGCGAGGAACTCCGGGCGAGCCGATCCGAGCGCGAGGATGAACGACTCGGATGGCACGATGGCGGAGACCTGATGTGTCCGGACGTACTCGCGCAGCCAATCGACGTAATCGGGGCAGGCGTACGGCGGTGACACCACCGCTCGATGCGCGTACCGCGACCCGAGGCCCAACGCGCCGGGCTGTGTCGACGCCGCGTGTACGCGGTGACCGGCGCGCCCCAACGAGCGGATCACGGCGACGGTGCCGAGGCTGTCGGCTTGCGGGACGAGGACGTCGAGCGGACGCGGGCGAGCGAATGCTGCGCTTGGCGTAGCGGGGCTGCGGCGCGTGCGCATGCTTCAGGCCCCCTCCGCGGGGGATGAGAAGTCGCTCGCCCCGCCATCGACAACGTTCGTCCCGGCGCGGCACCCGGCAATCCGGCAGGTGGTCGAGCGTGCGCACGTCCGCCGTTTGCGCGCGGCGTCGAGGAGGCGCATCTAGGCTCGTAGGGAATGGCTGCGAGCCAGGCACTTCAGGCGCGGTATGGGCGTCGTGCCGGCTGGCTCCGCCACTACGCCGCCCGGACTCTCGATCGCCTCGGTGCATTTGCGCCGCTCCGCCGCGTGCGGTGGAACGATGTCGAGCGGCTGGTGTTCATCTGCCACGGAAACGTCTGCCGCAGCGCCTACGCCGATGCGCGGGCGCGACTTGCCGGGCTGCGCAGCGCCTCGTTCGGCCTCGCCGCGCGTGACGGTGACGGCGCCAACCCGGTCGCGCTGGCGCGCGCGGCGGCTCGCGGCGTCGATCTGTCGGCTCACCGTGCGACGAGCGCGTCAGCAGCCCATGTCAGGCCGGGCGATCTCCTCGTTCTCATGGAGCCGGCGCATCTGCGGCGTCTCGCGCTCGTCGAGCCGTCATATCCAGCGACGTTGCTCGGGCTCTGGGCGACGCCGCCGCGCCCTCACCTCGAAGATCCGTACGGTCTCTCGCCGACGTACTTCGATACTTGCTTCGAAATCGTCGATTCCGCCGTCGAGGAGATCGCAAACCTCGCGACGCGCGCGCGCACACGATGAAGCCACTCCCAGTCGGCACGCGAGGCGCCAGCGATCGGGTCCGCACCCAGCGACAGACCTAAGGCGGCGGAGCCCCAAAGCTCAGCTCGAACAGCGCGCGGATCGCCGCGCGCCCGTCGTCAGACAGGGATCGCGTGCCGGCGCCCGCGAACCTCTCGCGCGTGATGGCGGGCGGCGCCTCGGCGACCCAGTCCCGCTCGTTCCACCGGAACCAGCCCTTCCGCTCCTGATCGAACAGGTGGACCGGCTTTCCCCAGTGTCGCGCCAGCTCGACCGCCCAGCCCGTCCCACCGTGGGCCGTCTTGTCGGGGTTGACGGCGCCGACGGAGAACACCTCGCCCGCCGTGCTCACCTGGTGCCAGATGGCCTGGAGCACGCGACGCAGCTCCGGCGACTCCGAAAGAGCGGGGTGCATGTGCGCCTTCAGGTAGGAGGCGCTGACCTCGCCGGCCCTGAGGTCGTCCTCGCTTAGCTCGACGAGCCCGCGCGTCCGGGCGATCTCGTGACGGCCGCCGAACGTGAAGTTCACCTCCCCGACGCCC
The DNA here is from genome assembly GCA_036394835.1 of Anaeromyxobacter sp. Lineage (GTDB taxonomy): Bacteria > Myxococcota > Myxococcia > Myxococcales > Anaeromyxobacteraceae > Anaeromyxobacter. The sequence continues at coordinate 30,193 of DASWEI010000124.1, forward strand.
CATCGCTCGGCGCAGGCGCCGAACTCCTCCTCGGCTCCGGCTGACCCGCTCGCGAGCAGCGTGACCGACTCCGGGGAGAGCTCGTCCGGGGGCGTGTCGTCCTCTTCCGGCAGCCGCAGCGTGCCCCCCTCGAGCACGAGAGGGACGTCGGTCGCGGGGAACCGCTCGAAGTCCTTCACCAGCGTCAGCCGGGCGTGCCGCCCATGGGGCTCGAGGAAGACGCCGACGTCGACGAGCGCGGCGCAGTCGTCCGACAGCGGGTCGATGCGCGGCGCGCGACCGAGCTCGTGGCCTCGCGCGTCGCGCGCCGTCATCCAGATCTCCGCGCCCACCCGGGTCGCGCTCCGCTTGATGGCGGCGATCGTCGCCGTCGCCCCGGGCGGTTCCCAGCAGAAGCCGTCGACCAGGATGGCTGACGGGCCTCGCTCGAGGTGTGCCTGGAACGCGGCGAGCGCCTCGTCGAGCGCTCGGACACCGAAGGTCCCGTCCATCGACGACCAGATGAGCCGCCGTCGGGCGATCGACTCGCGCACGCCCCGCCGGTCCGCCAGGTCGACGCGCTCGGCGAGCTCGTCGAAGAGCGCGTCGTAGCGCGCGGAGACGTGCTCCACGGATTGTCCGACCGCGACGTGGAGGACCGGCTTCCCACGCAGCAAGGCGTCGAGGCCGATCTGCACGAGGCAAGCAGATTTGCCGACGCCCGCCGGCGCCATGATCACGCCCAGGTGACCCCGGCCAAGCCCGCCGCGGATCGAGCGGTCGAGGATCCGCAGCGGACTTTGGAGGATCGCTTCCTGCCGGATCATGGCCCGCAGAAAAGTCTACTTCTTGCCGGCCGCGGCCGCCTTCTTGGCGGCTTCCTTCTTCATGAGCTCCTCGGACATGGCCGCGGGGACCGGCAGGTACCGGGAGAACTCCATCGTGAACTCCGCCTTGCCCTGCGTAGAGGACCGGAGCGTCGTGGAGTAGCCGAACATCTCGGCGAGCGGAACCTCGGCCTCGATCCGGGACAGCTGGCCGTCCTCCTGCGAGCCGATGATCATGGCGCGCCGCTGCATGAGCCCGCCGAGAACGCCGCCCGAGAACTCCGAGGGCGTCTCGACGACGACCTTCATGATCGGCTCGAGGAGGCGCGGCTTCGCGCGGTCGAAGCCCTCGCGCCACGCGCCGCGCGCGGCCTCCTGGAACGCGATGTCGGACGAGTCGACCGCGTGGCTCGCGCCGTCGTTGATGACGACCCGCACGTTCACCACCGGGAAGCCGAGCAGCCGGCCCTTGCCGACCATGGACTTGAAGCCCTTCTCGACCGCGGAGATGAACTCGCGAGGGATGGCGCCGCCGACCACGTCGTCGACGAACTCATACGGCAGCTCGCACGGCTCGATGTACCCGCACACCCGGCCGAACTGACCCGACCCGCCGGTCTGCTTCTTGTGCGTGTAGGCGAAGTCGGCGCGCTGGCTGACGGTCTCGCGGTAGGCGACCTGCGGCGGGGAGGCCTCGACGATCGCGTTGTACTCGCGCTTCATGCGCTCGATGTAGACCTCGAGGTGCAGCTCGCCCATCCCGCGGATGATCGTCTCGCTGCTATCCTCGTCGACGCCGGCGCGGAAGGTCGGGTCCTCGCGGGTGAAGCGCCGGAGCGCCTTCCCCATGTTGGTCTCGCTCTTCGAGTCGACCGGCTTGATGGACAGCGAGATCACCGGCTCCGGCACGTGCATCGAGGTCATGTTGAGCTTGACCGTGCCGTCGGTGAACGTGTCGCCGGTGTTGCACTCGATCCCGAACATCGCGACGATGTCGCCCGACCCGGCGGCGTCGATGTCCTCCATCTCGTCCGAGTGCATGCGCACGAGCCGCCCGACCCGGTGGTCCTTCTTGGTGCGCATGTTCGTCATGAACATGTCGCGCTGCAGCTTGCCCTGGTAGATGCGCAGGTACGTGAGCTGGCCGTACCGGCCGTCCTCGAGCTTGAACGCGAGGGCGACGGTCGGCTTGTCGTTGTCGATCGTGAGGACGACCTTCTGCTCATCCTTCGTGAGGTCGTGCGCCTCGTTGACGACCTCGGTCGGATCCGGGAGGTAGTCGACGACGCCGTCGAGCAGCTTCTGGACGGCCTTGTTCTTGTACGCCGACCCCATGAAGACCGGCGTGAGCTTCAGCTCGATGGTCCCCTTGCGGATCGCCGCCTGGATGAGCTGCTCGGTGACGCGGTCCTCGAGGATCGCCTCGGTCAGCTCGTCGGAGAACATCGACGCGGCGTCGAGCAGCTCCTCGCGCGCCTTGGCCGCCTCCGCCTGCATCTCGGCCGGGATCTCGGACTCGGTGATCTCCTGGCCGTCCTCGCCGCCGAAGCGGACCGCCTTCATCGTCACGAGATCGACGACGCCCACGAACTTGTCCTCGAGCCCGATGGGGAGCTGCATCAGCACCGGGTTGTGCTGGAGCTTCTCGCGGAGCTGCTCCTTGACCCGGAGCGGGTTCGCGCCGGACCGGTCGCACTTGTTCACGAACGCGAGGCGCGGCACCTTGTAGCGCCGCATCTGGCGATCGACGGTGAGCGACTGGCTCTGGACGCCGGCGACGGCGCAGAGCACCAGGATCGCGCCGTCCAGGACTCGCAGCGACCGCTCGACCTCGATCGTGAAGTCGACGTGGCCGGGGGTATCGATGATGTTGAAGTGGAGCCCCTTCCACTCACAGTGCGTCGCAGCGGAGGCGATGGTGATGCCGCGCTCGCGCTCGAGCTCCATCGAGTCCATCTTGGCGCCGACGCCGTCCTTGCCCTTCACCTCGTGGATGGCGTGGATCCGGTTCGTGTAGAAGAGGATCCGCTCCGTCAGCGTGGTCTTCCCGCTGTCGATGTGGGCCGAGATCCCGATGTTCCGGAGCTTCGAGAAATCCGTGTACACGTCGTACCTCCACCTGCGGGGGCGAACCGATCAAGATGGGTGAAGCGGTGCGCGGCGCCGCTTGCCCGGCCATCCGACGGCCAGCATGGACGCCGCTCGTGTCGAACCTGCCGCGCGTCGCCTTCATTTCTCGCGAGCGGAGCGACGGGTGCGCAAACGTGCGCCGTTCACCCACTCCACGGCGTCGCGCGCGCGCAACCTCGCACAACCCGCTGGCGTTATGCAACCCGGCGCGCACCCGACCGCAACGGCCGCTATGAGCGGGGCATGAACCACCGCTTCAAGCTCATCTCGTTCGACATCTGCCCCTACGTTGAGCGGAGCCGGATCGTGCTCCTGGAGAAGGGCCTTCCCCACGAGGTCGAGTTCATCGAGCTGGCAAAGAAGCCCGCCTGGTTCCTCGAAATCTCGCCGATGGGCCGCGTGCCCGTCCTGCTCGTCGACGACCGGCCGGTGTTCGAGTCGATGGTCATCAACGAGCTCGTGAACGAGCTCCAGCCCGACCCGCGCCTGTTCCCGGACGACCCGATCGCCCGTGCCGAGGGGCGCGGCTGGATCGTGTTCGCGAACGACGTCGTCATGCCCGCCGGCGGCGCGGCGATGCTCGCGATCGCGGGGGGCGCGAAGGGAGACGCCCTGGCGGAGCCGCTCGGGGCACTCCGCGACGCGCTCGCCAAGCTCGAACGGCAGCTCGCCCGCGGTGCCGGTCCGTTCTTCCTCGGCCGGGACTTCTCGCTCGTCGACGCCAGCTACGCGCCGTTCCTGCGTCGCTGGCGGATGGCGGAGGGCTGGGGTGTCCACGAGGCGGGGCTCCTGGCGTCGTTACCCCAGGTGTCGGCGTGGGCGCAGGCCATGCTCTCTCGGCCGAGCGTCGCGGCGGCAGAGCCGGCGGAGCTCGACGCGAAATCCCGGCGCTTCTACGCGGACCGCGCGGCGAAGACGCGGGCGGCCTGAGCCGGACGCGTTTTCCCTCGCGAACGTCGCCGCCTCGCGGTACGCGCGCCCGCGCCGATGGCGGTGCCCGTCCTCGCTCCCGGAGTCGGAGCGAGGACGGGCGCTCACCTACTTCACGCGGGTTCCCGTCCGCGCGTACAGCGACGTCTTCCGGTCCAGCTCGACGAGCTGCTTCAACGCCCACAGCAGCATCGTGGCCATCCACTTCATGTTCGCTCCTCGGCCGCGTACGCGGCCCTGCCTAGCTCTCTGCGGGCGTGCCGAGGGGGAACGGGGCGGGGTCCTCGAGCAGGCCGTGCGCGGGCCGCTCCCGAGGCTCCTCCTCCGCGACGGTGCCCCCGGCAAGGACGGTGCGCGCCTTCGCCACGTCCAGCTCGCCCTCCCACCGCGAGACCGCCACCGAGGCGACGCCATTGCCGATGAGGTTCGTGATCGCGCGCGCCTCGGACATGAACCGATCCACTCCGAGCAGCAGCGTGAGACCCGCGACCGGGATGTTCCCGACCGCGGAGAGGGTCGCGGCAAGCGTGATGAAGCCACCGCCCGTCACCGCGGCGGCGCCCTTCGACGTGAGGAGGAGGATCGCGAGGATCTCGATCTGCTGCCCGAGCGTGACGGGCGTGTTCGTGGCGTGCGCGATGAAGAGCGTCGCGAGCGTCAGGTAGATGGAGGTCCCGTCCAGGTTGAAAGAATAGCCCATCGGCACGACCAGGCCGACCACGGGCTTCGAGCAACCGAGCCGCTCCATCTTGCGCATCATCAGCGGGAGCGCCGACTCGGAGGAGGAGGTGCCGAGCACGACCAGGATCTCCTCCTTGATGTAGCGGAGGAATTTCACGATGCCGAGGCCGCACACGCGCATCACGAGGCCGAGCACCACGAACACGAACAGCGCGCTCGTCGCGTAGAAGCAGGCGACGAGCTTTCCGAGCGAGAGGAGGGTCGCGATCCCGTAATTGCCCACGGTGAAAGCCATCGCGCCGAACGCGCCGAGCGGCGCGAGCCGCATCACGATGCCCACGATCTTGAACAGGATGGCCGAGAGCCCGTCGATGAAGGCGAGCACGGGCGTCCCCGCCTTCTTGATCCCGGCGAGCGCCACCCCGAAGAGGATCGAGAAGAGCAGCACCTGGAGGATGTCGCCCTTCGCGAACGCGTCGGCGACGTCCTTCGGGATCACGTTGAGGACGAAGTCCACCGTGCTGAGGTGGCTCGAGCTCGTCGTGTAGCTCGCGATCGCCTTC
>DASWEI010000125.1:0-55577 GCA_036394835.1 Anaeromyxobacter sp.
GGGCTGGGCGCCATCGACGATCGGCTCGCCCTGGGCGGTGAGGATCACGATGCGTCGCTCGAGCTCCTGGACGTTCCCTGGCGAGAAGCCGAGCAACTCGATTGCCGCGCTCGACGGGAGCACCGCTCCGGGGCCGCGCACCACGAGCGACGGCCACGGTACCGATGCGGAGTCGAAGGGAAGGGACACGATTCCAGTTACCCATCTGGGGGGCCGGGAAACAACCCCTCCGGCGGGCCTTCGACCCTTCGTACCCAGGCGTGCCCCCTGTCCCACCGCAAGGCGGGCGGCGCAGGGAGCGCCGGCTGTCTGTCGCCCTCGGCTGGCCGGCTCGTTCTATCATCGGAGCGCGAGCGCTCCCTTCCGAGAGGCAACCATGTCGGTCTACGAGCTGTTCAAGGGGAGAGGCCCGAGCGGCTTCGGGTACGGCTCCACCGCCGAGGAGGTGACCGAGGGTCTTTCCCTGAACGGAAAGACGATCCTCCTCACCGGCTGCAACTCGGGGCTGGGGCTCGAGGCGTTGCGCGTGCTCGCGCTGCGCGGCGCGAAGGTGCTCGGCACCGCGAGGACCCTCGAGAAGGCGAAGGTCGCCTGCGCGACGGTGCGGGGCGACGCGACACCGCTCGCGTGCGAGCTCTCGGACCCCGCGAGCGTGCGCGCCTGCGTCGACGCCGTCCGGCGCGCGGGCGTCCGGATCGACGCGATCGTCTGCAACGCCGCGATCATGGCGCTGCCGAAGGTCGAGCAGGCCTACGGGATCGAGCTGCAGCTCTTCACGAATCACATCGGCCACTTCATCCTCGTGACCGGGCTGCTCGATCGGCTCGCGGACGACGGGCGCGTGGTGATGCTGAGCAGCGACGCCCACAAGCGGGCGCCGGGGGAAGGCATCCGCTTCGACGACCTCGCCGGCGCGAAGGGCTACTCCCCGTGGGGCCACTACGCGCAGTCGAAGCTCGCGAACCTCTTGTTCGCGAAGGAGCTCGCCCGACGTTTCGCCGGCACGAAGAAGACGGCGAACGCGGTCCACCCCGGGGTCATCAAGACGAACCTCGGGCGGCACATGCCGGCGATCGCGAAGCTCGCCTTCGGCCTCGTCGGGCCGCTCGTCCTGAAGAACGTGGCGCAGGGCGCGGCGACGGAGGTCTGGGCGGCGGTGCACCCGGCCGCCGCGAACATCTCGGGCGCGTACCTCGCCGACTGCAACGTCGCGAGGCCCCGCGCCGACGCGGACGACCCGGCGCTGGCGCGCAGGCTCTGGGAGGTCTCGGAGTCGATCGTGGCCCGGCTGGCCTAGCAGCCTCCGCGCCTCGTGTCGTCGTCCGCGGCGCCCGCGCCCCGACGGCCGCATGCGGCTCGCCGCGCCGCGCAGCGACGCTCACCACGAGCGGCGGCGCAGGATGTAGTCGAGCCCGCCCACCCGCCGGCGGCGATCGCTGCTCAGCATCGGCGCGAGCCGCCGCCGGATGCCGCGCTCGTAGAGCTGCATGCTCGGATCGGGCGCGAGCTCCCGGAAGACCCGCTCGCGCTGGTGGTCCTTCAGCCGACCGAGGTCGAGCTCGTCGTGGTTGCGGAGGAAGACGCCCCACTGCGCCGTCCCGGGCCGCTCGCGCGTCGACTCGAGCGCCTTCACGAGCGGACGGGTGTCGGACGACGCGAGCGGTGGAAGTAGTACGCGCGGGCCTTCTCGTCGAAGCTCCAGGTGGTCTTCTGCACGCCCGGGAAGACGACGCCCTCGTCCGCCTTCGGCGGCTTCTTCTTCGACCAGACGTACCACTTGCGGAAGGGCGACGACTCGCTCCGCCGCGCGTCCTGGAACCAGGGGTGCTGGTCGGACGTGTGGTTCACGACGAGGTCGATGATCACCCGCAGACCGCGCTGCTCCGCGGCGTGGGTGAACGCGACGAAGTCGCCGAGGCTCCCGTACCGCGGATCAACGCTGTAGTAGTCGGAAACGTCGTAGCCGTCGTCGCGGTTCGGCGAGCGCTGGAACGGCATGAGCCACAGGCAGGTGACCCCGAGGCCCGCGAGGTAGTCGAGCCGGCGCATCAGCCCCTGGAAGTCGCCGATGCCGTCGCCGTTCGTGTCCATGAACGTGCCGACGTGGAGGCAGTAGACGACCGCGTTCTTGTACCAGAGGTCGTGGATCACCCGGCGATGCTGTCGCATTGCGAGCCCGCGCGCCGATACCGGACGGGGCGGGACACCGCTCGTCGACACCGGCCTAGCAGCCGCGGTCGTTCTCGTCCGCGCCGCCCGGGCGCGGGTACGGCGCGCCTCAGGTGGGGACGCCGGAGCGACGCAGCAGACGCTGGAGCACGTACCAGCCGACGACGAATGCGGCCGCTGCGAGGAGATCTTCGACCATGGGTACGGTGGGAGCCATCCGGCTCCCCGAGGATTCACGATCTTGAACGACCGCGCTCCTCGACGGCGAAGATCGCGGCCCGGAGCGCGTCTTCCGTGATCACCGGGTAAAGACCCTTCCCTCGTCGGCAGCGACGGTTCCGCGCGAGGAACCCGGAGAGCCCACGTCGCCGTGGGCCGCCGCGAGCGGGCGGCCCGAGAGCTGGGCGAGCTCGCCCATCAACGAGCCGGGGCCGTGAGTGACGATCGCCTGGTCCCGCCCGAGCGGCCTGTGCTGGGTGATCGCGACCTCGCTGCTCAGGATGACGAACGCGCCCGGGCTGATCTCGCCCGTGGCGACCACGCGCTCGCCCGCGCCGTAGGTCCTCGTCTCGCCGAAGCGGCGCAGTCGCTCGATCTCCGCGGGATCGAGCGTCGGGAACATCTGCTCGTATCGTGTCTCGATGACGGGCGTGAAGAGGCCATGGCAGGAGGCCTACTCCGGCGCCGAGGCCGCCGCAGCGCCGCGCCGACGGCCGAGCCGCGGGTTGCCGCAGTTGCGCGAGCGAGACCGGCCCCCAAGCATTCTGGAGGGCGAGGACGGGATGAACCGGCGATCCATCATCCGTGCACGGAGACCACAGGCGCGCATCGCGCTCGCGAGGATCGGTACGGCCCTCGTGCTGACGAGCATGGGTGCGCTCGCGCTGGGAGCGGTGGCGGTGGGCGCACTCGCCATCGGCGCACTCGCCATCAAGACCGCTCGCATTCAGCGGCTGGAGATCGAGACCCTCGTGATCGGTGGCCAGCCCTACCGCGCGGGGGCGTGACGCTCGGGGCGACAGGAACGGGCGCAACCCGATCGATTCGAGCCGGTCGCATGAGGGGAAAGGAAGTTGATCCATGTTCAAGGCCAAAGACGCGTTCAGCGGCTTCTCGGTGAACGACATATCGAAGGCCAAGGAGTTCTACGGGCGGGTCCTCGGGATGGAGGTCTCGGACGACCACGACATGCTGCAGCTGCACATCGGCGGCGGCGCCCAGGTGCTCGTCTATCCGAAGCCCAACCACACCCCCGCGACGTTCACCATCCTCAACATCCCGGTCCCCAACGTCGATGTGGCCGTGAGCGACCTCGAGAAGCGGGGCGTTCGCTTCGAGATCTATGATCAGCCCGGTCTCAAGACGGATGCGCGGGGCATCATGCGCGGGCAAGGCCCGACGATCGCCTGGTTCAAGGACCCGGCCGGCAACATCCTGTCCGTGATCGAGGCGAAGTAAGCGCCCGGGCGTGCTCGCGGCCGGCGCGGAGCTCGCTAGTACACGTCCGTCCCCGTGGGCCCGCAGTCCGGCGCGGCGCGCAGGTACGGCTCGTTCGCCGCGATCGCCGCTGCGGCGAGCGCGCCCTCGCGGTGCAGCTCCGCCGCCCTGCTGCGCCGCGCGACGATGAAGTACAGGACCGGCACGGCGTAGCGCGAGAGGAGCGTCGCTGCGACCGCACCGGCCATGAGCGCGACCGCGAGCCCCTGGAAGATCGGGTCCGCGAGCATCACGGCGCTGCCGACGATCACCGCGAGGGCGGTGAGCGCCATCGGGCGGAAGCGCACGAGCACCGCCTCCTCGACGGCGGCGGCGAGCGGCATCCCCTCGCGCAGCTTCAGCTCCGCGAAGTCCACGAGGATGATCGAGTTCCGCACCACGATGCCTGCGCCGGCGATGAAGCCGATCATGCTCGTCGCCGTGAAGAAGGTGCCGAGCAGGCCGTGCGCAGGGAGGATCCCCACGAGCGAGAGCGGGATCGGCGCGAGGATCACGACCGGCAGCGTGAAGCTCTGGAACCAGCCGATCATGAGCACGTAGATGAGGACGATCACCGCCGCGAAGGCGAGTCCGAGATCGCGGAACACCTCGAGCGTGATGTGCCACTCCCCGTCCCACTTGAGCGCGGCCGACTCGGTGTCGGCTGGGTGCGAGAGCCCGTGGCGCGCGACCACCTCGCCGCGGTCGCCGCGGAGCGGCTCGAGCTTCTTCTCGAGCGCGCGCAGCGCGTAGAGCGGGCTCTCGATGGCCCCCGCGAGCTCGCCCGTCACGTAGGCCACCGGCTTCAGGTTCTTGTGCTGGATCTCGGGCGCCTGGCGCGTCTCCTCGACCCGGACGAGCTCGGAGAGCGGCACCTGCCCGCGCGCGCCCGGAACGGTGAGCGAGAGCAGGGTCTCGAGCCGGGTGCGCTGCGCTGGCGCGAGCTGGAGGACGACGGGCACCTGCGCCGCGCCGCGCTCGACATGGAACGCGCCGAGCGGCGCGCCATACCCGGCCGCGGCGAGCGTCCGGATCACGTGGGCGGGCTGGACGCCGTGGAGCGCGGCCTTCTCGCGGTCGATCGCGAGGACGACCTTGGGGGCCGTTGGGTTGATCGTCGAGTCCACGTCCACGATCCCGTCCACCGAAAGGAACGCGTCGCGCACCTCGCCCGCGAGCCGGTTGCGCTCGGCCTCGCCGGGCGCGTAGAGCTCGGCGACCATCGTCGCGAGCACGGGCGGGCCCGGCGGGACCTCGACCACCTTCACCCGCGCGCCCTGCAGATGCGCGAGCGCCTCGATCTCGGCGCGGAGCCGCACCGCGACGGCGTGGCTCGACGCCTTCCGGTCTCCTTTCGAAAGGAGGTTCACCTGCAGATCGACCTGCTCCGGCGCGGAGCGCAGGAACGAGTGGCGCACCATCCCGACGAAGGTGAACGGCGCCGCGACACCTGAGTGCACCTCTACGCGCTCCACCTCCGGCTCCGCGAGGACGCGCCGCGCGATCTCCTGGCCGAGCGCGAGCGCCTCCTCGCGGGCGGTGCCGGCCGGGAGGTCGAGCTGGACCTGGAGCTCCCGCTTGTTGTCGAACGGGAGCATCTTCACCTGGACCGCGCCGACGAACAGGAGCGCGACCGACGCGGCGAGCAGCACGCCGAGGCTCGCGAGGAAGCCGAACCGGACCTTGGGGGAGCCGAGCAGCCACCGGATCACGCGGCGATCCGCGGCCGCGAGCCGTCCCTCCGGCGCGGTCTCGCCGTGCGCCGACGGGACGTCGCGCACCGGCTCCGGCGCGTCGCGGTCGGGATCCCCCGGGTGCAGCCCGCTCGCGTCGGTCTCTGGCAGGTGCGCCTCGCGGCGGAACACCTTCAGCGCCGCCCACGGGCTCACGACGAACGCGATCACGAGCGAGAAGATCATCGCGACGCTCGCGCCCACCGGGATCGGGCGCATGTACGGGCCCATGAGGCCGCGGACGAGCGCCATCGGGAGGATCGCCGCGATGACCGCGATCGTCGCGAGGATGGTGGGGTTCCCGACCTCGTCCACCGCGTCGAGCACCACGCGGGTGAAGCTGCGCCGCGGGCCCGGCAGGTAGAGGTGGCGGTGGATGTTCTCGACGACGACGATCGCGTCGTCGACGAGGATGCCGATCGAGAAGATGAGCGCGAACAGCGTGACCCGGTTGAGCGTGTAGCCGTTCAGGTACGTGAGGAGGAGCGTCAGGGCGAGCGTCACCGGCACCGCCACCCCGACGACGAGCGCCGAGCGCCAGCCCATCCCGACGAGGATGAGCGCGATGACGGAGAGCGTGGCGATGAGGAGGTGCTCGATGAGCTCGTTCGACTTCTCTCCCGCGGTCTCGCCGTAGTTCCGCGTGACCGTCGCCTCGACGGACGCGGGCAGGAGCCGCCCCCGGAGCGCGTCCACCTTGCCGAGCACCACCGCCGCGAGCTCGGTGGCGTTCGTGCCGGGGCGCTTCGCCACCGTGATCGTCGCCGCCTGCTCGAATCCCGGCTTCCCCTTCTCCGCCAGGAGGACGACGGCGGGATCGGGTTCGGGGCCGTCGATGACCCGCGCGACGTCCTCCAGGTAGATCGGACGGCCCTCGCGCACCGCGACGACGACGCGGCGGAGCTCGTCCGCCGAGCGCGCGAACCCGGTCGCCTCGAGCTCGATGCGACGGCCGCCGTCGACGAGGGCGCCGGCCGGGAGCTGCGCCTGGGCCCCTTCGAGCGCGCCGTGCAGCTCGGCGACGGAGAGCGCGAGCGTGCGGAGCCGCTCCGGGTCCGGCTCGATGCGGACGGTGCGCCGGGCGCCGCCGACGACGGTGACGCCGGCGGTGCGCGGAACGTCCGCGAGCTCGCGGGCGACCTCGTCGGCGAGCTTCCGCAGCGCGCCGGCGGGCAGCGCCTCCTGCGAGTGCAGCGTGATCGCGAGGAAGGGGACGTCGTCGATGGTGAGCGCGCGCACGATGGGCCGCAGCGCGCCCGCCGGGAGGAGCTCGGGGTGTGCCGCGAGCTCCTGGTGGACCTTCACGAGCGCCGGCTCGAGCGGATCGTTCACCTTGAACCGGACGGTGATGAACCCGACGTCCGGGCGGCTCGAGCTGTAGAGGTACTCGACCCCTGGGAGCCCCCAGAGCCGCCGCTCGAGCGGGGTCACCACCTGGCTCTCGATCTCCTTCGGCGTCGCGCCCGGCATCGGCACGATCACGTCGACCATCGGCACCACGATCTGCGGCTCCTCCTCGCGCGGTGTGAGCGAGACGGCGAGCAGGCCGAGGAGGACCGAGGCGAAGACGACGACGGGCGTGAGCTTCGAGCGGAGGAACGGGCGCGCGAGCCGCCCGGCGATCCCGTAGCGCGGCTCCGCGGTCACGGGAGCACCTCGATCGCCTGGCCATCGCGGAGCGCGCCCGGCGCGTCGATGACCACCTCGCCCGAGCGCAGCCCCGCGCGGACGGGGACGTCATCCCCGCTCGGCTCGCCGGCGGAGATCCACCGCAGCTCCGCCCGGCCGTTCGCTGCGACGAACACGCCGGTGAGATCGCCGCGCTCGACGAGCGCGCGGCGGGGCACCCACACGCCCGACGCGCCCTCGCCGCCGCCCGCCACCTCGACCCGCGCGAACGCGCCCGATCGGAGCGGGGCGTCCGAGGCGACGACCCGCGCGCGGAGCCCGCGCCGGTGCGAGATGGGATCGCCGCCGGGCGTGAGGGAGGTCACGCGCACGGTGCCGCGCACGCCTCCGGCCTCGAAGCGCAAGGTCGCGCCCGGCGCGAGCCCCTTCGCCTCGTCCTGCGAGAGGCTCGCGACGAGCTCGAGCGCGTCGCCCTCGAGCTCGAGGATGGGCTGGCCCGGGCCGACGAGGTCGCCGGGGTCCACCCGGCGCGCCTGCACGGTGGCCGCGAATGGCGCGCGGAGCGCCGCGTAGCCGACGCTCGCCCGCGCGGCGGCCAGGGCGGCCTCGGCCTGGGCGCGCTGCGCCTCCGCCTGCTCGAGCTCGGCGGGGGTGGCGGCACGCTCGGCGAGCAGCGCGCGGATGCGCCGCTCCTGGGCGGTGGCGGCGGAGACCGCGCTCGTCGCGGCGGCGAGGGCCCCGCGGACGTCGTCGTCGGCGAGCGACACGAGGAGCTGACCGGCGGCGACCCGCTGCCCCTCCTCGACGTGCACCTCCCGGACGGTTGCCGCGATGCGCGTGGAGACGGTGGCTCGGCGCGCGGGGGCGAGGCTCGCAGCGACGAGACGGCCGCCAATGTGTGCGCCGGGGAGCACGGCGCGGACCCGAGCGGGCTCCGCGGGGCGGACGGGCTCGGACGCGGGCGCGGTGGTGGCGACGGTGAGCGCGGCCGCGGCCGCGAGGACGAACGACTTTCGGAGGCTCATGGCACCAATCCTTCGATGGGCAGGTTCTCGGCGAGCGCGACGCGCGCGCGGGCGAGCCGCGCCTCGAGCCGGCTCGAGAGGAGGAGCGCGCGGGCGCCGGCGAGGCCGGCCTCCGCGTCGAGCACGTCGGTGAGCGGCAGGAGGCCCTGACGGTGCCGCGCGAGCCGGAGCGTGCGCGCAGACTCCGAGGCGGCGACCGCCTCGCCCGCCGAGCGCACGCGCTGGTCGGCCGTGTCCACGGCGGCGCGCGCCTCCTCCGCCTCGCGCGCGGCGCTCCGCTCGTGCCACGCGAGCGACTCGGCGCCGGCGCGGGCGCGCGCCTGCGCGGCGCGGACGGCCCTGACGTCCGCGAGCGCGAGGTCCCAGCGGAGCACGAGCGCGACGGTGGTCCACGCGCGGCCGTCTGCGAGATCGGGCGTGCGGAGCGTCTCGGCGCTCGCCTGCGCGAGGAGCGCCGGCGCGAGGCTGCCGCGCGCCGCGGTGACGCCGGCCTCGGCCGCCTCGCGCCGGAGCCGGGACGCCTCGACGTCGGGGCGGGGCGCGGACCCGGCGGCGGCGGTGGGGGCGGGCGGCAAGGCGGTCACGGGCGTCGTGAGCTCCGCGCCACGCGCGGCGTCACCGCAGAGGAGCGGGAGCGCGGAGCGCGCGGAGGCGCGGCGCTGCAGCGCCGTCGCGCGCTCGGCCTCCGCCTGCGCGCGGAAGGCGGTTGCGCGGGCCACGTCCGCGTCGAGCGCGAGCCCCTGCTCTCCGCGCGCGCGGACCAAGCGCTCGGTCTCGACGGCGTGCGCGAGGAGGTCCTCCGCGTGGCGCACGGCCTCTTCGGACACCTGCGCGCCGAAGTAGGCCTCGACGACGCCGACCGCGAGCTCCGCGCGGCGGCGGGTGTCGCTCGCGCCCTCTGCGGAGGCGATCGCCTCGGCCGCGCGCTGGCCCGCGGCGAGCCGGCCGCCCATGAAGAGCGGAATGGAGAGGGATGCCGCACCGCCGATGGCCCCGATCGCGCTCGGTGAGTTCAGGCGGGCGGGGTCGAAGTCGGACATGCCGATCCGGCCCTGATCGAGGCGAGTGCCGAAGGCCATCATCGGCTCGTCCGTGCGGACAGCGCGGGCGGAGAGCGACAGCACCGGGAGGCGCGTGTCGCGGGCACGGTCGGCGTCGGCGCGGGCTGCCTCCACGCCGGCCGCGGAAGCACGAAGCACGGGGTTGTCGCGCCACGCGGATCGAATCGCGTCCTCGATGGAGAGTGGCGCCGCGCGAGCCGCGCTGGAGAGGAGCGTCCAGCCGAGGATCGCGCCGGCGAGGTGCCGCGCGCTCGAGGGGGTCGTGATCACGTCGTCTCTGAGCCGCTCGCCACGGCGAGGGTTCACTCGGCGCCAAGCGGCGAGCGATCGGCCCCTCGGGTGATCGCTCTCGGCGACCGCGCCGGCTCTTCTGGCGAGCGCGCGGCGCGGCCGGATACCCGGTCCCAGCGGGGAAGCGCCGACGGCGTCCGGCCCCTGCACAGGGACCGGACGCCGTCACGTCGCAGCGGGCTAGAGCTCCGGCACGCGCATCCGGCGCGGGACCGCGTCCCCGTACCGCGCCGGCAGCTCGCCACCGTTCGACCGGCACTGGTCACGGATGTACCTCGCGAGCGCCTCGTGATCCTTCACGGCGCTCCCGTCGCCGCGGCGCAGGATCCCCGCGGCGACGCTGGACAGCGGTGCGCCTTCGTCGTCCTTCAGCGTGACCCCCGCGAGCTGGGCGAAGGACGCCACGTAGTACGTCGCGACGATCGCCTGCAGCGCGAATGGGTCCGCGACGAAGTGGCTGCCGTTCCAGCCGGCCTGCGTGACGTCGTAGAGGGTCTGCGTCTCGACTCCGGCGTCGTCCACGACGGCGAGGCGCTTGATCCACCCGGGTCCGAGCGGAGCGCCCGGGTCGAACGCGGTGCGCGTCATGTCGTAGTCGACGACGAGCCCGCTCGGCCCGACGAAGAAGTCCGGGTCGCGCGTGGACTGGAGGAGCCCCACCTCGAGCGCGGCGCGCAGCTCGAGGGTCCAGAGGCTGAACCGCACGAGCGGGTACCCGGGGATCTTCGGCAGCACCGCCGCGGCTTCCGCCGGATCGGCGGGCACGGAGACGGTCGGATCGGCGCCGAGCGACACGACGTCGAACACGTCCGCGAACGTGATGTCGCCCGTCATTCCGGCGCGCAGATCGCTGCGGATCGACCCCCGCGCCTGGATCGCGGCGACCGTCGGGTGCGCCGCGTGGACGCTGCGCGCTGCCGCGAGCATCGCGTCCGTGTCGAGGTTCAACCCGTTCGTCTCGCCGAAGCCGAGACCCGTGACGTCGACGCTCGTGTGGCCGAGGACGCGGAAGTACAGGTCGCCGAGCACGTCGGGATCGTCGACCACGTCCGTCCCCTCGACGTACGAGAGGGCCCGCTCGAGAAACGACGCGGGCGCGCCCGGACCGACCTCGAGATATCCCTTCACGTTCCCGAGGACCGCGAGGATCTGCGGATCCGTCGTGGGAGCGGTGCGGTCGTCCACGGCGATGAACCGGGTTCGCGCAGGATCGAGCGACGGCCGCGCACTGCCGCCGTCGAACACGAGCTCGACTCGCCCCACCTCCTCCGTGTACGGCTTCGGCTGGACCACCGGGACCATGTGGCCCTCCGGGTCCTGTACCGAGATCGGCGCAGGCGTGAAGAAGTGCGTGTGGCCGCTCACGAGAAGGTCAATCCCCGTGACGGACGCGGCGAGGAGCTCGTCGTCGCCCTGCTGCGCGGAGGTCGCGCCGATGCCGCCGTGGCCGAGGACGATCACCGCGTCGACGGCGTCGGCGCGGAGCGCGGTCACGGCCCGTTGAACGGTGGCGACGATGGACCCGAACTGCGCCGCCGGCGTCGTCGCGGTCGGATCCCAGAACGCGAGCGGGGACGCCGCCGCCGCGTCGATGGCGGCTCCGAGACCCATCACCCCGACGGCGCCGATCCGGAACCCGCTCGGCGTCTGGACGATGCGCGAGGGAGCGATCGCGTTGCCCGGACCGTAGAGGGTCGCGAGCGCGTCGTCACCGGTCCTCTCCGGGTCGAAGTAGGCGTTCGTGAGGACGAGCGGCGGGAGCCCTCCCGCCCCGACCGCGGTGTAGATGGCGTCGGCGAGGGCGGTGGGCCCGAGGTCGAATTCGTGATTCCCGATCGCGACCGCGTCGTACCCCATCTCCTTCATGAGAACGAGCTCTGGCGAGAGGGCGAGGAACGCGGCCGACGCGAGCGTCCCCTGGCTGAAGTCGCCGGCGGACACCGTGATCGTATCGGCGGAGCGCGCCGAAGCGTCGCTGCGCTCGGCCTGGAGGACGGCGGCGACCCGCGCCATCCCTCCGACGATCGCGCCGGTCCCCGACGAGCTCGGAGTCGGGAAGTCGTCCACCTCGGGCGAAAACCCGAAGAGGTGGGAGTGCTCGTCGGTGGTGAAGAGCACGCTCACGCGCGAGACCCTTCGGATCGTCGCGGTGAGGGGCGGCGAGACGTTTCCCGCCGCATCCTTCGCCCAGGCGCGGAAGGTGAACGTCCCGTCGGCGGCCACCGTGTGCGAGGCTGGGGCCGTCGCGGTCCACCTCGGGTCGTCGTCGAGCGGGACCGTCGCGCTCTCGGTGACGAGATAGCCGGTGACGCCGACGTTGTCGGTCGCGGTGAGGGTGGTGATCGGGATCTCGGCGCTGACCGCGGTCGCCGGGATCGTGAACGCGGTGACGGTCGGGGCGGTTCTGTCCTTGTGCTTGTTCTCTTCGACGCACGCGGTGAGCGCGAGCGCGACGGCGAGCAGCAATCGAATGGAACGCATCGTTTCCCCCTGCGCGGGTGGGACGGGTCTCACGGGACGCTCGTGGGAGGCGCGCGGGGGGAAGAATGTGACGCTCGCGCGCTCCGGCCTCGAACGGCCCGGAACAGCCCGGATTCACTGGCGGAG
Source organism: Anaeromyxobacter sp. (assembly GCA_036394835.1). Taxonomy (GTDB): domain Bacteria; phylum Myxococcota; class Myxococcia; order Myxococcales; family Anaeromyxobacteraceae; genus Anaeromyxobacter. The sequence continues at coordinate 11,992 of DASWEI010000125.1, forward strand.
CTGGGAGCGCGGGGCTCACCGCTTGCGCAGGTGCGCGAGCGCCTCGAGGGCGTAGCGGCGGTGCTCGGTGAGGAGGTTCGTCAGGACCTTGTCGGGAGCTTCGTGCACGCGCTCGGAGAACGCGTCGAGCATGGCGCGCAGCCGCCGCGCCGCGACCGCCGTGAGCGCGGGGTCGGCACCGGTGAGCAGCTGGGCGGCGCCGTCCGGGCTGAACGACTTCACGCTGAGCGCCTTCAGGCACAGTCCGCGAAGGCGATGCGAGAACGTCCGGGACTTGCTGCTGTAGCCGAGCAGCGCCTCGGCCTCGCCCACGCGGAAGCCGGTCGCGCACAGCGCGGCGATCTCGGCGACCTCGCGGTCCGTGAAACCCGCCCCGTGGAGGGCCTCGGCGCGCGAGGCGCCCGCGAGCGTCCCGGCAGCCGGCGCACCGGCGACGCGCGCCCCCCTGGTGGTGATCTCCTCGGGCAGATCGGCGGCCTCGATCGTGCTGCGCCCGTCGAGGCGGGCCCGGTGCGCCGCCTGCCGCACCGTCCGTCTCAGCTCACGCGCGTTGCCGGGCCAGGGGTGGCGGCCCAACGCCTCGGCTGCCGCCGGGGAGACCGCGAGCTCGCCGGGCCCCATCTCCGCCACCGCCTCGCGGACGAAGTGTTCGGTGAGGTGGGAAATGTCCTCGGGCCTCGCGCGCAGGGGCGGCACGTGGATGACGTGACCCGCCAGGCGCTCGTAGAGGTCGCGCGGGAACCGCCCGGCCTGGACCTCCTCCGCGAGATCCCGGTTCGTCGCGCACACGAACTTCACGTCGACGGTCCGCGCCGCGCCGCGGCCGACCGCGGGATGGAACGCGCGGCGCTCGAGCGGCAGCAGGAGCAGCATCTGCGCCTGGCGGGGCAGCTCCGCGACCTCGTCGAGGAACAGCACGCCGCCGTCGGTCTCCTCGAGGATGCCGGGCTGCCCGTCCTTCGGCACGTTGGCGAGGCCGCTGCCCGCCCCATGGCCGAACAGCTTCCCGGTCGCGATGGCCGGATCGCCCGTCGCGAGCTCCGAGCAGTTGAGGGTCCGGAAGGCGCGGCCGGCGCGCGGCCCGAGCGCCCAGATCGCCTCGGCGACCGCGGTCTTCCCTGTCCCCGTCTCCCCGAGGATCAGGGTGGGATCGGAGGTCGCCGACGCGATCAGGAGCTCCTCGAACACGCGCAGAAAGACCGGCGCCTCGCCCACCAAGACGCGGCGGCGCAGCTCGGCGAGCGCCGGGAAGCGGCGCTCGAACTGCGCGACCTTCTCTGCGAGCGCCGCGTCGTCGGGGCGCGGCGGGTCGTAGTCGACGTAGCCGGCCTCGTAGACCTCCTCCGTCAATAGGAGCTGCTCGTCGCGCGCGCGGCTCATCTCGCGAGGCTCGTCGCTCTCGACCCAGCGGTGACGCGCCGCCGTGAGGCGCTCCTCGAGCGCCGCGATCCGCCGCCGGTGCTCGAGGCGGCCGTTCACGCGCGCGAGCAGGTCGCCGAGGTCGAACGGCTTCGTCACATAGTCGTCCGCGCCCGCGCGCAGGCCGGCGTACTTGTCGCCGGGCTGCCCCTTCCCCGTGACGAACAGGAACGGGGTCAGCGCCGAGGCGGTGCGGGCGCGGACGGCGGCGCAGAACGCGAGGCCGTCCATCCCCGGCATCATCACGTCCGAGATGATCAGGTCCGGGCTTCGCCCTTCGAGGTGCGCCAGCGCTGCGGCGCCGCTGGCGGCACGCGCCACCTCGTGGCCTTCGCGCTCGAGGTTGTAGGCGATCGTCTCGAGCATGTCCTCCTCGTCGTCGACCACCAGGATGTTCGCCATGCGCTCCTCACTCCCTGCAGACCGGCAAGCGCAGCTCGAAGGTCGAGCCCGCGCCATCGACGCTCGTGACCGCCACGCTGCCGCCGTGCCGGCGCGCGACGCCGGCGACGATGGCTAACCCCAGCCCCGAGCCGCTGCCGAGCGCCTGGCCCTGCCTCCCCTGGAAGAAGCGCTCGAAGACGTGCTCCCGCTCCTCGTGGGGGATGCCTGGGCCGGTGTCGCTCACGCAGATGAGCGCCTCGCGCTCCCCGCCCCGCAGCTCCACCGTCACGCGTCCCGCGGACGGAGTGAACTTGAGGGCGTTGTCGACGAGGTTCGACAACGCCCGCCCCACGTGCCCGCGATCCACCTCGGCGACGACGTCCTCTGCGGGCGGCTCGTAGACGAGCGACACGCGCCGTTCCTCGAAGGCGGCGCGCGCGCTGTCGACGCTCTCCTGGACCAGCTCCGACAGGCGCACGCGCTCGAACGCCGTCTCGCGATTCTCGATCCGGGCCAGGTCCAGCAGATCGTTCACGAGGGCGCCGAGCCGCTTGCACTGGCGCTCGGCGCGCGCGAGGAACTGGCGTCGCACCTCTTCCCGCATCTCGGGGTCGGCGAGCATGGTCTGCACCGCAGAGAGGACGATCGCGAGCGGCGAGCGGAAGTCATGGGACACCGTGGCGACGAAGTGGTCCTTCGCCTCGGCCATGGTCTTCATCTGCTGGTACGCGTCCTCGAGCTCACGCGTGCGGCTCGCCACCATGTCCTCGAGTTGCTCGCGGTAGCGCCGGTTCTCCCGATCGAGCTCGGCGAGCGCGGCGGTCATCGCGCGGAAGTCGCCGGCGAGCTGCGCGATCTCGATCGAGGCCACGCGCGGCAGCGGCGCGTCCCAGCGCCCCTTCCCGATCTCGCGCGTCGCCTGCGCAAGGGCACGCAGCGGCGACGTCAGGCCCTGCGCGATCACGAGCGTGATCACGAGCGCCAGCGCCAGCGCGATCCCGGCGATGAGCAGGCCGCTCGTAGTGATCTCGCGCTCGGCCGCGATGCGGGCGGCGGTGGTCACGTCGAGCATCAGCCAGCCCGCGCTCGCCTTGCCGTCGCTCGCCGCCGGCGGCGGCCCTTCGTACAGGCTCCCCTCCTCCGCCGATCGCGCCGAGGGTGCGCTGGCGACCGGCGCGACCCAGCGCAGGCGGCCGCCCCCGAGGACGCACGGGCGGCACTCGGCGGATCCGTCTCGCCACCCGGGCGGCGAGACGGCCTCTCGCGACCGCGCCGCGATGAGGCTCCCCGTCGCGTCGTAGATCGCCACCGCCTCCACGTCGGGCTGCGACATGGCGCCGTCGAGCGGTCCCGCGAGCAGCTCCTCGCTGTGCGCGAGCGTGCCCAGCACCGACGCGGCCGCGATGTGCCGCGCCAGCGTCGCGAGCCGCTCGCCCGACTCGTGGCTCAGCAGCGCGTGCGTGCGCCGCTGGTAATAGAAGGTCAGCAGCAAGGCGACGCCGGCGGTGGCGGCGAACATCCAGGCGGCGAGTCGCCAGCGGAGGCTGTGCGGCGCGATCATGGCAGCACCTGGTCCGCGCTCTCGAGCAGCTGCCGCGGCAGCTTCAGCCCGAGGCGCGTCGCCGCGCGCTGGTTGAGGTAGAGCGCGTAGTCGCGCGCGTGAACCGCGCCCGACGGCGGCGTCCCCCGCAGCACCTGCTGCCCGAGCTCACCGGCGACCGTCCCGGAGCTGTCGGGGCGCGGCAAAAGCGCGAAGAGCGCGCCGCTCGCCACGTACCAGCGGGAGAGCCCGATCACCACGAGCCGCCGCCAGTGCGCGAGCTCCAGCGCGTAGTAGACCGTCTCCTGCACCGTCGCGGTCCCGTCTGGGAGGAGCCAGAGCGCGTCGACGGAGAGCTCGCGCTCGAACCGCTGGAACGCGCGGACCGCCTCGCCTACCGTGCGCGCAGGCAGCGCGACCAGCTCCATGCCCAGGGGCCGGGCCGACGCCTGCGCGTCGGCCACCAGCTCGCCCGTGAGGTCGGGATTGAACACCATGCCGATCCGGTGCGCCGACGGCGCCAGCTTCCGCAGCGTCTCGAGCACGCGGCGGGGATCCGCGTCGGGCAGCACCCCCGGCAGCCCGGTCCCGCGACCGTTGCCGGCCATGACGTGAACCACCGGCGAGCGCGGCGCGCTCTCACCGGCGGCGCGCAGCGCCTCGGAGCCGACCGCGATGATGAGCCGTCCGCAGCTCGACGCGAGAGCCGCGCGCTGAGCGCGGTCTCTGACGTCGACGCGGCGGGCGGGCTGCCCGAGGGCGTGCTGGGCGGCATCCGCGACCGCGGCGTGCTCGTCGCCCGACACCACGACGCAGACGTCGGGCTCGGCGGCGCCGATCGACGCCGGACGCACGAGGAGCGCCATCGCCACCGCGAGGGCCAGCCGGGATCGATGACGCGTGCGCATCGGGTACTCAGCGGTAGTACGCGGCGGTCACTGCGACGCGCCGCTCGGGCGCCTCGGCCCCGGGGAACTGGCGCGTCCGATCGGCGAGCGCGTTCGACGCCGAGAGCGACAGATCGAGGCCGCTCGGGTAGGCGTACCCGACCCGGGCGTTCGTCATCACGAACTGATCCAGCGGCGTCTGCTCGAATGGGTTCCCTCCCCAGCGCGACGGGTCGTCGGGTACGCGCGCGACGGCGGAGGGCCCGAAGTACTGCGCGTCCACGGTGACGTACGCGCCCATGCGCTCGACGCGCAGGCCGGCGCTCACCTTGTGCCGGGGAGAGCCGTGGGCGTCGAGCATGTACGGAAACTCTCCCGCCCCCTTGGGTCCCATGAACGCGTAGCTCGCGTACGCCGAGAGCGCCCGCAGCAGCGTGAGCTCGACCCCGAGCTCGCAGCCATAGACGTTGCTCGGCGGCATGTTCCCATACGGGATGGTGGTCCGCGACGCGTCGGTCGTCAGGTGCTGCGGGTCCAGGACGATCCAGTCCTCGAGCCGGTAGGCGAACGCCGTCGCGAACGCGCGCAGCCAGGGCGTGAGGCCGCCGTTCCAGCCGATCTCGCCGTACACCGCGTGCTCGGCGCGGAGCTCGGGGTTGCCCTGCACGTGCACGGTCTTGCCGGTCGCGGCGTCGCGGGCGATGTCGAGGTCGGCGAAGTAGTGCAGGAGGTGGGCGTTGTTGTACCCGGTGTTGAACGCGGCCCGGACCTGGTGGTGCTCCGCTGGCGACCAGACCACCGACAGGCGCGGGGAGATGCTGGCGCGCGTGAGCGTCGAGCGATCCACGCGCAGGCCGGTCGTGAGCCGCCAGCGCCCGAGCAGCATCTCGTTGCTGGCGAAGCCAGCGCCGTTCCAGAGCGGCCGCTCGCCGGTGGTGACCGTCGAGTCGAGCGTGTTGAGGCGCACCTCGCCGCCCCAGCGTGCCTGCATCGGCACGTTGAAGAGCTCGGTGCGGATCTCGTGATGGAGCCGCGCATAGGGGGTGTGAAACTCCGCGTGAAACCCGCCGCCGCCCGCGGAAGGAAACGTGGCGGACTGGATGCGCCCGGCGTTCCAGACCACGTCGAGGTTCAGATCGCCATACGGCGAGCCCGGGCCACCGAGGCCCAGGCGCCCCCGCGCGCGGAGGTACGCCAGCGTGGCGCCGAACGCATCGACGCGTGAGCCCGTCGGGATGATGGACGTATCGCCGTTCATTGCGCCGAGCTCGAGCGATGCCTCCTCGCTCGCGCTGGGGCTGTAGGTCGCGGACAGCGTGCCGCCCCCCGCAGTCGCTGGGGAACCTCCGTCCGCATCGAATGGCGTGAGGCCGCGCGCGAGACCCGTCGCGCGCAGCCGCCAGGCGCCCTGGATCGCGCCGTAGCGCGCCCCCACCCGGCCGTCGCGGGGCGGTCCGGCGTCGACGCGCGCCTCTGCGAACGGGTAGTCCGCCGCCGAGCGCGTGATGATGTTGATGGTTCCGAGCATCGCCTTGTTCCCGTAGACCGAGGCCCCCGGCCCCAGGACGACCTCGATGCGCTCGATGTCGACGAGCGAGACGGGCAGCATCTCGAAGCTCGTGCCGCCGAAGAAATCGATGTAGACGGTGCGCCCGTCGACGAGCACCAGGATCCGATCGGCGATCTCGTAGGCGAAGCCGCGCAACCCGAGCTGCCCGTCCGTCGCGGTCATCTGACGCACGTCGAGGCCCGGGACCCGGCGCAGGATCTCGGGTACCGACGTGGCACCGCTGTGGCGGATCTCGTCGGCCGTGATGACGAACGTCGTGGAGGGAGACTCGGAGACTCGCGAGGCCTGCCCGGACGGCGTGACCACGGGTGGGTCCCAGAACTCGGGTGACGGTGCAGGGTCGGGAAGTGGCTCCGCCACCGCGGCCCCCGCCCAGAGAGCGGCTGCGGCGATCCCGAGGAGCGACGGAACGAGGCGCAGCTTCATGTGCGATCCCCGCGTGCAAGAGTCGTGATGGGGATCATACGCCGACTCGCCTCACCTTCCGCCACACCGGCCACACGCGCCGGTGTGTCGCCACACGGCGGACGCGAGCAGAGCCGGGTCGCGCCGGCAGTTTTCGTGCTCGCGGAGGGCGCCGCCCGAGCGGGCACGGGCCCTGCTACGAGCCCCTACCATGCAGCCGCCGAGCATCGCGCTGCGCGCGCAGACCGGCATCTCACGACTCCTCGCCGACCTCGCGCGCGCCCCGCACTTCGACCCGCCCCTCGGAGGGCGAGACGTCTTCCGTCCGGGCGACGTCGCCGGGCGGTTCGAGCTTCTCCGTGAGCTCGGGCGCGGCGGCTTCGGCGTGGTCTTCGAGGCTCGCGATCGCGAGCTGGGCCGCCGCGTGGCCCTCAAGACGGTTCGTCCCGGCGCGCCGCAGGCGCAAGCTCGCGACAGCCTGGAGCGGGAGATCGAGGCCGGGCGGCTGAAGCATCCCAACATCGTCACGGTGCTCGAGGCCGGACGGTGCCACCGCGGCCCGTTCGTCGTCTTCGAGCTCCTGGACGGCGAGACGGTGGGGGAGCGACTTTCGCGCGGTCCACTGCGGGTCAGAGAGGTGATCGACGTCGCTGCAGCGGTCACGCGAGCGCTCGCCCACGCGCACGCGCGCGGCGTGCTGCACCGCGACGTCAAGCCGGGCAACGTCTTCCTGCCGTCGCGGGGCGAGGCCAAGATCATCGACTTCGGCCTGGCGCACGTCTTCGGGAGCGGAGGGCCGCGTGGCAGCGGCACCTCGGGCTACATGGCTCCCGAGCAACGACGCGGCGGTCCGGAAGACGCGCGAACGGATCTCTTCGCCCTCGGACTCCTCATCCACGAGATGGCGACGGGGGAAGCGCTCCTGCGGCGGCGCGGACCGGCGGACCCGGACCTCGCATCGAGCTCGGCAGTCCCGCTGCCTCCGGCGCTCGAACGGATCGTCGAGCGCCTCGTCGAGCACGACCCTGCCCGGCGCCCCGGCTCGGCAGACGAGGTCCTCTCCAGGCTTCGCGAGGCGACGACGGAACGACGGCGCCGAGCTGCAACGGGGCAGCGCGGGGAGGCGAACCCATGACGAGCGCTGCGACGAGCTCGACACCTCTCGAGGAGCGCGTTCGCAAGAGCCTGCGGGAGGGCGACCTCGACGCCGCGGCGACCGCCGCCATCGAGGCACTCACCCCCGGCGTGCGCGGGTATCTCCTCACGATGCTGCCCGACGACGACGCGCAGGACGTGCTCTCCATGGTCGAGGTGGACCTCTGGCGTGGCCTTCCGGGCTTTCGCTGGGAGTGTTCGCTCCGCGCCTGGGCCTACCGCCTCGCCTGGCGCGCCGTCGCGCGTCACGTACGCAACGGCTACCGCCGCCGCCGCCAGCCGCTCCCGTCGAGCATCGCCTCGCGACTGGCCGCGCCGGATACCTCCAGGTCGGGGCTGGGCGGCCGCCGCGAACGGCTGTCGCAGCTTCGAGACGAGCTCCCGCTCGACGAGCGCTCGTTGCTCGTCCTCCGCGTGGGCCGAAACCTCGCGTGGGACGAGGTGTCCGCGGTGCTCGCCGCCGAGGGGCAGGAGGTCTCCTCTGCCGCGCTGCGGAAGCGCTTCGAGCGGCTGAAGAGCAAGCTCGCGCACCTCGCGCGGGAGAGAGGGCTGCTCGGCTGATGCAAGGCCGGAGCGCGTCCGTGGTGTCGTCGCAGGTTGGCGCGTGAGGACCGCTCGCCCGCCGCGCGCCCCGGCCCGCACGCGGGCGGGGTGCCGCTACCCGGAGAGGCTGCCCTCTCGCCCCCCCACCGAGCGTCTCTCGACGGCGGGCGAGACGGGCCGGCGCAGCCTAAGAACCGCGCATCGCGCGCGCACCGCGCGCAGGACGGAGATGCCATGGCCCCCCGCGTCCTCCTCACCGCTCTGCTGGCCGCCGTCGCGGCGCTCCCGACCGTCGCCTCGTCCGCCCCGCTCGAGCTGAAGCTGGGGCACGTCGGCGAGCCCGGCTCGCTGTTCGCGCTCTCCGCCACGGAGTTCGCCCGCATCGCGAACGCGAAGCTGGGCGGCCGCGCCACGGTCGTCGTCTTCGGATCGAGCCAGCTCGGCGGCGACAAGGAGCTCCTCCAGAAGATGAAGCTCGGCACGGTCGACCTCGCGATCCCCTCCACGGTGATGTCGTCGGAGGTCGATCTCTTCGGCCTGTTCGAGATGCCGTACCTCGTGCGCGACCGCGAGCACATGGCGGCGATCGAGAAGGCCGTCGTGTGGCCGACGCTCGCGCCCGCGGCGGCGAAGCGCGGCTACCGCGTGCTCGCCGTCTGGGAGAACGGGTTCCGGCACATCACGAACAACCTCCACCCCATCCGGACCCCCGCCGACCTGAAGGGCATCAAGCTGCGCGTGCCGGAGGGCAAGTGGCGCGTCGCGATGTTCCAGGCGTACGGCGCGAGCCCGAGCCCGATGAAGCTCTCGGAGGTGTTCGTCGCGCTCCAGACGGGCGTCATGGACGGCCAGGAGAACCCGCTCACGCAGACGTGGAGCAGCCGCTTCCAGGAGGTGCAGAAGTTCCTGTCGCTCACGTCGCACGTGTACACGCCGGCTTACCTCACGGTGGGCGAGAAGCGCTTCGCGAGTCTCCCGAAGGAGGTCCAGCAGGCGCTCGAGCAGGCTGCGAAGGAGACCCAGGCGTTCGTGTACCAGACCGCGGCGGCACAGGATCGCGAGCTGCTCCAGAAGATCAAGCAGTCCGGGCTGCAGGTGAACGACATCGACCGGGATGCCTTCGTCAAGGCGAGCCAGCCCATTTACGACCAGTTCGCGCGCGAGGTCCCCGAAGGGAAGGAGCTCGTGGAGCGCGCGCGAAAGCTGGCCTCGGCGAGATAGCGCGCGGAGGGACCGTGCTCGAGCGCCTCCGCCGCGATCTGGAACGGCTGCTCGAGGGGATCGCGATCGCGCTCCTCACGGTCCTCGCGATCGTGGTGCTCCTCGGGATCGCGGCGCGCACGCTCCGCAGCCCGTTCGTCTGGTACGACGAGGTCGCCTCGATCCTCCTCGCCTGGCTCACCTACTACGGCGCGGCCCTCGGCGCGCTGAAGCGCGCGCACATCGGCTTCCCCGAGCTCGTGCGGCTGCTGCCGCCGGGCCCGCGCCGCGCCGCCTTGATCTTCGCCGAGGTGGTGATCTTCTCCTTCTTCGCGCTGCTCGCGTGGGTCGGCTGGCTGCTCTTCGAGATCGCGGAGGGCGACACGCTCGTGAGCCTCCCGTGGGTCCCGCTGCGCGCGGCGCAGTCGATCGTCCCGATCGGCGCCGTGCTGTACCTCGCCGCGGAGGCGCTCTCGTTTCCGGCGGCGTGGCGCGCCGCAGCGACCCGCCACCCCGCGACGCCGCACGTCATCCCGCAGCGGACACCCGGCGGGTGAGCACGCGATGCGGATGCTCTACCTCTTCGCCGGCCTGCTCGCGCTCACCGCGATCGACGTCCCCATCGCGGTGGGGCTCGGGGCCGTCGCGGCGGTGGCGATCGTCGTCCTGCACGGCCCCGCGTCGCTCGTGAACATCGCGGTCGGCATGTACAACGGCACCACGAGCTTTCCGCTCCTCGCGATCCCGCTCTTCATCCTCGCCGGCTCGATCATGAACGCCTGCGGGATCTCGCGCCGGCTCATCGCGTTCGCCTCCGCCGTCGTCGGCTTCGTGCGGGGCGGGCTCGCGATGGTCGGCATCGCGACGTCGATGTTCTTCGCCGAGATCTCCGGATCGGCCGTAGCCGACGTCGCGGCGCTCGGCGCGATCCTCATCCCGGCGATGAAGGCCAAGGGCTATCCCGTCGCCTTCGCCGCCGCGGTCGAGTCCTCGGCCGCGACGCTGGCCGTGATCATCCCGCCCTCGATCCCGATGGTCCTCTACGCGGTCATGGCGGAGACCTCCATCGCGAAGCTGTTCGTGGCAGGGATCATCCCGGGCGTCCTTGGCGGGCTCGCGATGATGGGGCTCACGCACGCGTTCGCGATCCGTTACCACTGGCCGATCGAGGAGCGGTTCCGTCTCGCGCGCGTGTGGGAGACGTTCAAGCGCGCGAGCTGGTCGTTCGCCCTCCCCGTGATCATCCTCGGCGGCATCTTCGGAGGGATCGTCACCGCGACGGAGGGCGCGGCCCTCGCCGTCGCGGCGGCGCTCGTCATCGGCGCAGTCGTGTACCGCGAGCTCGACCGCCCGAAGCTCCGCCAGGCGATGGTGGAGGGAGTGGTCCAGACGGCGGTCGTGATGCTCCTCGTCGCGAGCTCGACCGTCGTCGGCACGTTCCTCACCGAGCTGCAGGCGCCCCAGCAGCTCGCCGCGACGATCAGCGGCTTCACGCAGAACCGCTACGTCATCCTGCTCCTGCTGAACGTGCTCTTTCTGTTCCTCGGCCTGTTCCTGCACTCCGCCGCAGCGATCACCCTCGTCGTCCCGATCGTCATGCCGCTCGTCCGCGCCGCTGGAATCGACCCGATCCACTTCGGGCTCATCGTGACCCTGAACCTCGGCATCGGCCAGCAGACGCCCCCGGTCGCGAGCGTCCTCATGACGGCGTGCGCCATCGCGCGGGCGGACGTGTGGGAGGTCACCCGCGTGAACGTCTGGTTCATCGCGGTGCTGCTCGCGGTCCTGGTGCTCTGCACCTACGTGCCGGCGGTCCCGATGCTGCTCGTGAACCACGTGTACGGATAGGAGCGAGACGCCATGAAGGACCTCCTCATCGAGCGCGACGCCGGGATCGTCACCGTGACGCTCAACCGGCCCGACAAGCTGAATGCGATCACGAAGGGGCTCTGGCAACGCCTCGGGGACGCGGTGCGCGCGCTCGACGCCGACGCGGACGTGCGCTGCATCGTGCTCCGCGGCGCCGGCGAGCGCGCCTTCAGCCCCGGGAACGACATCTCGGAGTTCGAGACCGAGCGATCGAATGCGGAGCAGGCTCGCGCCTACGGCGTGGTCATGCACGGCACGCTCGAGGCCCTGCGCGGCTGCCGCCACCCCCTCGTCGCGCTCGTGCACGGCGTGTGCGTGGGGGCCGGGCTTGAGATCGCAGCCTCCTGCGACCTCCGGATCTGCGGCGAGGCGAGCCGCTTCGGGGCGCCGGTATCCAAGCTCGGGCTCGTCATGGCGCACGCGGAGCTCGCCGCGCTCGTCGAGCTGGCGGGCCGCGCGACGGCGGCCGAGATCCTGATAGAGGCTCGCATCCTCGACGCGCGTGAGGCGCTCGCGAAGGGGCTCGTCACCCGCGTCGTCCCCGACGCGCAGGTCGACGAGGAGGCGTACGCGACCGCGCGGCGCATCGCGGAGGGCGCGCCGCTCGTGCACCGCTGGCACAAGAAGTTCCTCCGCGCCGTCGCGGAGGGGCGGGCCCTCACGCCGGCGGAGCAGGAAGAGGGCTTCGCCTGCTACGACACGCGGGACTTCGCCGAGGGCCGGCGCGCCTTCCTCGCGAAGACGAAGCCGCGCTTCGAGGGGCGGTGACGATGGCCCGAAGCGTCCCGGGCCCGCTCGCCGGCCTGCGCGTCGTCGAGCTCACGCACATCATGGCGGGCCCGACCTGCGGGCTCATGCTCGCGGACCTCGGCGCCGAGGTCGTGAAGATCGAGCGGTTGCCGCTCGGCGACGACACCCGGCGGATGGTGCCTCCAACCGTGGGCGGCGAGTCGGCCGCGTTCATGATGATGAACCGGAACAAGCGCGGGATCGCGCTCGACCTGCGGCGCGGCGAGGGCCGCGAGATCGTCCGCCGGCTCGCGCTGCGCGCGGACGTCCTCGTAGAGAACCTGCGCTCGGGCGCGATGGAGCGCATGGGGCTCGGGTACGAGGCGCTCCGGGCCGGGAACCCGGGCCTCGTCTACTGCTCGGTGTCGGGCTACGGGAGGACCGGGCCTTACGCCGACCGCGGCGGGTTCGACCTCGTCGCGCAGGGCATGAGCGGGCTCATGAGCATCACCGGCGAGGGGCCGGACCGCCCGCCCGTGAAGATTGGGGCGCCGCTCACGGACATCACCGCCGGGATCCTGGCCGCGATGGGCGTGCTCGCGGCATACGTCCACCGCCTGCGGACCGGCGAGGGCCAGCAGGTGGACACGTCGCTGTTCGAGGCGGGCATCGTCCAGACCTACTGGCAGTCGGCGATTGCGCTCGCGACCGGAGTCTCGCCGGGACCGATGGGGACGGCCCACCCGCTCAGCGCGCCTTACCAGGCGTTCGAGACGAGCGACGGCTGGATCACGATCGGGGCGGCGAACGAGCGGAACTGGCTGTTGCTCGTCCAGGCGATCGGGGCGCCGGAGCTCGCGAGCGACCCGCGCTTCGCCGACAACGCGGCGCGCATGGCGAACCTGACCTCGCTCCAGAAAGCGCTCGCGCGCCGTTTCCGGCGCCGGTCCAGCGAGGAGTGGCTCGCGGCGCTCGCGGCGGCGGGCGTCCCCGCCGGCCCGGTGGCGTCCATCGGCGGCATGCTCGCGGACCCGCAGACGCTCGCGCGCGAGATGGTGACCGAGGTCTCCCACGGACGGCTCGGCCCGGTGCGCACGCTCGGCGTGCCGGTGAAGCTGTCGTCGACCCCGGGCACCGTGCGGCGCGGCGCGCCGGTGCTCGGCGAGCACACCCGGGAGATCCTGCTCGAGCACGGTTACAACGAGAGCGCCATCGACGCGCTCGTCGCGTCGGGCGCCGTCGTGGACGGAGCGGCGGGACCCGTCGCGGCACCCGGAGGGAGGAGCACATGACCTCGAGACCCGGCCGCCACGCCCTGCAGATCCCAGGCCCGACGAACGTCCCCGATCGCGTGCTGCGCGCTCTCTCGCGACCGACGATCGACCACCGCGGGCCCGAGTTCGCGGCGCTCGCGAAGGAGGTGCTGGCGGGCCTCGGCGAGGTGTTCCGCACGAAGGGACCGGTCGTCGTGTTCCCCTCGTCGGGCACGGGCGCGTGGGAGGCGGCCCTCGTGAATACCCTCTCGCCCGGCGATGGCGTCCTGATGTTCGAGACCGGGCACTTCGCGAGCCTGTGGCGGGACATGGCCGTGCGCCTCGGACTCGCGGTCGACTGGGTCCCGGGGGACTGGCGACGCGGCGTCGATCCGGCCGCGGTCGAGGCGCGCCTCGCGAACGACCGCGCCCGCGCGATCCGCGCCGTCGCCGTCGTGCACAACGAGACTTCGACGGGCGTCACCAGCCGGATCCGCGAGATCCGGGAGGCCATCGACCGGACGGGCCACCCGGCCCTGCTGCTCGTCGACACCATCTCCTCCCTCGCGTCGATGGAGTACGAGCACGATGCCTGGGGGGTCGACGTGTCCGTGGGCTGTTCGCAGAAAGGGCTCATGCTCCCGCCCGGGCTCGGCCTGAACGCTCTCGGTCCGAAGGGCATCGCGGCGTCGCGCACGGCGAGGCTCGCGCGGTCCTACTTCGACTGGACTCCGATGCTGGCGGACAACGCGGCGGGGTTCTTCCCGTACACGCCCGCGACGAACCTCCTGTATGGGCTGCGGGAGGCGCTCGAGCTGCTGCGCGAGGAGGGGCTCGAGCGGGTCTTCGCGCGGCACGCGCGCCACGCCGCCGCCACCCGCGCTGCGGCGGCGGCCTGGGGTCTCGAGCTCGTGTGCACGGACGAACGCGAGCACTCGAGCTCGCTCACCGCGCTCATGATGCCGCCGGGCCACGACGCGGACGCGCTCCGGAAGCTGATCCTCGACCGGTTCGATCTCTCGCTCGGCACGGGCCTCGGCCGGCTCAAGGGGAAGGTGTTCCGGATCGGACACCTCGGGTCGTTCAACGACCTGATGCTCGCGGGAGCGCTCTGCGGGGTGGAGATGGGGCTCGCGCTCGCGGACGTCCCCTTCCGGCGCGGCGGAGTCGCGGCCGCGCTCGGGCAGCTCGCTTCCTCAGGTCGCTAGGATTCGCCAGCCGCCTCTCGAAGGCGGCATCGGGCTCGGGTGCCGCCTCACGGCCTCGCGCCGCTGCCTCGGTCCTTCATCATCTCCTGCGCCCGCTTCTGCTGGTCCGGCGGCAGCCGCTCGAGCTGCTGGCGCGCCCGCTCCATCGACTCCTCGATCCGCTGCTTCTGCTCGGGCGTCGCGAACGCGTCGAGCGCGCTGCCCTGCTGGTAACCGGCGGGGACGCGGAGCTTCTCCGCCGGGACCTTCTCGCGCTTCGCCGACTCGAGCTGGACGCTCGACTCGACCTTCCCCGAAACGTCGAACGTCTGCCAGCGGACCGGGAGGCCGGTGAGCCCCGCCTTGTCGAGCGCGCCGAAGAAGTTCCCCTTGCGACTCCCTCCCCGAAACGCGCCGATCACCGGAATCACGCCGAACTGCATCGTGACGCAGACCTCCATGTGACCGTTGCCCTCGAGGGTGACCACCGCCTTCTCGCAGGCGTGGCCGGCGATCTGCTCGCGACCGGTGCGCTCCACCTTGTACTGCCCTTCGACCGTGTCGTCCGCCGGCACGTCCACCACGGAGAACATCTTGCGGTCGTCGTTGATGAGGTAGGCGCGGCGGGGCTCGGAGACGCGGACCAGGGTGGTCACCTGCAGGCCCTTCGTCTGGCTGCCCGAGGCCATCCTCATGTCCGTGCGCGCGCCGAACTTCGAGACGAGCAGCGTGAGATGTCCGTCGCCGCCCTTCTCGGAGTGAAGGGCGTACTCCGCGCGTCCCTCGAACTGCGCGGCGGCGGGAGAGGCGAGGAGGATCAGGAGGAAGGCGGGCACTCGGCGCAGCATCGGTTCTCTCCATGTCGGGAGCATCGCGCACGGGCGCCCGGTCTCGGCGGTCGTCGCTTCTCGCGCCCTGGCAAGCTAACGCGGTGACGGCCGCGGCGCCGGACCTCGGCGCCGCCCTCGCGGGGCAGGAAGGGCTCCCCGCACCCGTCCCGAGGCCTGCGGTTCGGAAGGGGGAGGCTCGTGCGGCGACCCCTCCGCCGCACCCGTCGGTGCTGCCTCGCCGCGCGAAGTCCAGGCATGGATGACCCCAAGAGTGAAGCGGCAAGGCGGAATTTACCCGCCATGAGTACGCGCCGTCGCATTCACGTTGGGCAAACCGATCACCGCCGACCCGTGTCGGCCAGCGCGGCGCCGGGGCGAAGCGCGCCTCGAACGACGAGCCGTCCGATCACCGAGGGAGAAGTCCGATGAGAGCTCCGCTCCGGAACCCGTTCCTGCTGGCGCTCGCCAGCGCGTCCTTCATCTTCACCGTCACCCCGGCACGCGCCGGGACGCCCCCCACTCGTCTCGACGACAACGGCGGTCGGGTGCTGGGGAACCCCGCCATCCACAACCTCTACATGACGTTCGACTGGGACGGGAACAACCCGGCGGCGATCAGCAGTGGCGCGATCGACGGCTTCACCCAGACCCTCGTGAACGGCAGCTACTTCTCGAGCGCCTCGCAGTACGGCGTCGGCCAGGCCTCGTTCACCGGCTCCGACGGCGCGTTCCTTCTCTGCCCGCCGCCGATCATCGCCGGCATCACGGACTTCTTCGCGATCACCGCCTGGATGCAATGCGAGACGTTGCCGGGAGACCCGATCATCCGCCAGGTGATCAGCGGCATCCCGAAGCCGGACGGCAACACGTTGTACGCCGTCTATCTCGACACCGGAGCGCAGATCAACGACATCCTGATCAGCACCTGCGGCAGCTTCGGCGCCTACCACTTCTTCGGCGAGACGCTCGTGTGGGACGTGGAGATCATTCCCCTGCCGCCGTTCGTCGTGCCCTTCCTCAGGCCGCAGAGCTTCCCGTACACGGTCATCCCTACGGCGTGCGCGTCGTCCCCGGGGATCACTCTCCTCGACGGAGTCACCGCGCTCTCGACCCACGAGCTCATCGAGGCGGTGACCGATCCGATCATCCTCACGGGGTGGATCGACAACTCGAACTTCGGCTTCAACGGAGACATCCTGACGAAGGGTGAGGCCGCCGACATCTGCGAGCTGAACGTCGGCGCCGTTCCGTCGAACCTCGTCCGGATGGCCGACGGGCTCCTCGTGTCGCCCTACTGGTCCAATGCGGGCGCCGGCGCGTGCGTCCCGATCACCCGCACGTTCCACCTCGCCCAGACCGGCCTGCCCGTCACGGTGGCGCGCGAGGCGCAGTTCGACGGCTCGACGGTGGCCCTCCCCTTCGACGCCATCGTCGACGACGGGACGACGCACAGCTACAGCTTCCCGTCGCCGGTGAACGATCCGAACCCCGGGATTCGCTACGTCACCGCCGAACCGCCCGCGACGTTCGTCGTGACGAACGACTTCTCGAAGACGGCGGCGTACACGACCCAGTACTTCCTCGACGTGCAGACCGTCCCGCCCGCGGCGGCGCCTCTCGACGTGAGCCTCACGCCGAGCGTCTGGCTCGACTCGGGCACGGTCGTGACGCTCTCGACGGATCCGCTCATCACGCTCGGGCCGGACAGCCGCTACCGCTTCGTCGCGTGGAGCGGCGACCTCTCGAGCACCTCTCCCTCGACGGCGATCGCCATGACCGCCCCGACGAGCGCGATCGCGAACTACGCGCTGCAGTACCTCGTGACGGTGTCGACGAGTGGCCTCGGCGCCAACGTCACCCACATCCTGAACGGCGGGGCGATGATCGGCACCGCCAACGACGTCACGCCGCTCGTCGTGTACCTCGACGCGGGGCCGCTCGCGCTCGGCGCGGACGCGAACGTGATCGACGCCAACGGCACCGTGTACTTCTTCCAGGGCTTCACGCCGGCCGCCCCCACGACGCTCGCCGGGCCGCTCTCGACGGTCGCCGTCTACAAGACGATGGCCCAGCTCATCCAGGACGCGCTGGCGAGCGGCGGCATCTACGGCCCGGGCGCAGCCGGGCTCGCGAAGTCGCTCCTGGCGGAATTCGCGGCGGTGCAGGCCGACATGGCGGCCGGGAGGTACGCGGCGGCGGTCCAGGACCTCCAGGCCTTCATCAGCCTTCTCCAGGCCCAGACCGGAGTTCACGTCACGGCCGCCCTCGCCTCCCAGCTCGAGCTCGACGCGTTGCTCGTGCTCCACGACGCGCTCTGCCTCGGGGTCGCGGCCGGTCAGATCAACCCGACCGCCGCCGCGAACGTGTACGCCTACTACAGCAACCTCGTGACGCTGCTCGGCGGGATCGTCCTCCCGGCCTGCTGAGATCACCCGACTGCACCTGCGGCGCGGCCGGGTAGCTGCGCCGCGGGTGCGCGGTTCGGTTGGACGCCTATCGCTGGTCGTATGCTTCCTTCAGGCCCGCAATGTCGATCTTCTTCATCTTGAGCATTGCTTCCATGACTCTCTTGGCTTTCTGAGGGTCGGGGTCACCAAGCATCTCGCCCAGGGCGGTGGGATTGATCTGCCATGACAACCCGTACCTGTCCTTGAGCCAGCCGCACGGCCCTTCCTCCCCGCCCTTCGAGAGCTTGCCCCAGAATTCGTCCACCTCGCTCTGCGTCTTGCAGCTCACGGAGAACGACACGGCCTCGGTGAACTTGAATCGAGGTCCGCCGTTCAATGCGATGAACTCCTGCCCATCGAGCTGGAACACCACGGTCATCACGCTGCCCCGAGGCCCAGGCCCTGCCTCTCCATAGCGGGTCGTGGTCACGATCTTCGAGTTCGGAAACACGGAGACGTAGAACCGTGCGGCTTCCTCGGCTTGGTTGTCGAACCAGAGGAATGGGCTGATCTTCGGCATCGGTGGGCTCCTCTCTCCTTCAGCGTCACTTGAGCCTGTCAGCGAACCCGAACCCCTGCTGCGTCCCCCTTGGGGCGATGGGATGGCGGAGGCGGGCGGCTTCCTGCTCGGTCGGAAGACGTACGAGATCTTCGCTGCGCACTGGCCGGCTCCGGCCGGAGACCCGCTTGCCGACACGATGAACGGCCTCCCCAAGTTCGTGGCCTCGACGACCTTGCAGGAGCCCCTCAGGTGGATGAACTCGTCCCTCATCAAGCGAGACGTCGCGGAAGGCGTCGCGAACTGAAGCGGATGCCGGGGAGGACCTCCTCGTCATCGGGAGCGGCGAGCTCGTGCAAGCGCTGATTCTGCACGAGCTCGTCGACGCATTTCGGCTCATGGTCCACCCCGTCGTGCTCGGGAGCGGGAGGCGTCTCTTCAGACAG
The DNA here is from genome assembly GCA_036394835.1 of Anaeromyxobacter sp. GTDB lineage: Bacteria > Myxococcota > Myxococcia > Myxococcales > Anaeromyxobacteraceae > Anaeromyxobacter. Next base: position 30,355 of record DASWEI010000125.1, read on the forward strand.
GGCAGCGCGACGACGGCGCTGCGACTCGTCGAGAGCGACCGGACGAGCACCGGCGTCCTCCTCCTTCGGTACGAGCCAGCGCCGAAGGGCGGCTAGGCGCTGGGGCGTCGTACCGCGTCGACGCTCCACGGCCCCGGACCCGCGGCCGACAGGTAGAGCCAGACGAAGCAGAACAGGATGGCCGGATGTCCCTGGTTCAGGATCGGCCAGAAGCCCTGGGGCGCGTGGCCGATGAAGTACGCGACCGCCATCTCACCGGAGAGCAGGAACGCGACCGGACGCGTGAAGAGCCCGAGGAGCAGGAGCGCGCCTCCGAACGCCTCGAGGATGGCGGCGACGCCTGCCAGCGACGCGAGCGGCGCGGTCCCGCCTCCGGGCATCACGGCCGCCGGAAAGGCGAACAGCTTCGCCGTGCCGAACTGGATGAACAGGAAGGCGGCGACGATCCGCAGCGTGCTGAGCAGGTACGGCGCCCACCCGGCCCACCGCACGACGACGCTTCGCGTGGTCATGGCGAGTCATCTTGCTCGCCGTGAAGCGAGGGCGCACTCGAACGAGCCCACGGCCCCCAAGCGGGAATCGGGCCTCGCCGCAATGCTGCCCTATGAAGGGTTCTCAGGGTCCGTGCAGGATCGGGAGCGGTGACAGCGGCAATCGGATGAAGAAGACCGTTCCCGCGTCCGCGGTCGAGACGAACGAGACGCTCCCGCCGAGATGGTGCTCGCCGAAGAGCTTCATCGAGTACGTGCCGAGGCCGCGCCCTCGCGCCGCCTTCGTGCTGTAGGAGCGCTGGAAGATGCGCGCCTGCACCTCTGGTGCGATGACCCCCTCGTTGTGCACGAGGAGGCGCACGGCGCCCGGTTCGAGCTCACAGCAGAGACGGACGACGCCGCCGGCCGGGGTCGCCTCGAACGCGTTCCGCACCATGTTGATGATGATGCGTACGAGCAGCGACCGGTCCGAGACGAGCTTCACGTCCTCGGCGGGCGCGCCGAGCTCGAGGCGCCGCTCCCGCGCGACAGGGTGGCCGGAGAACACGGCCGCGATGTCGTCCAGCAGCTCGCGAGTCCGGAATGCGGCGCGCTTCGGCACGAGCGACCCGCTCTCGGCGTGCAGGAGCGCGCGGTGATCTCGGATCTCCCGCTCGATGTGCCCCGTCAAGAACTCGATCCGCTCGGCCGCCCCGACCGCCTGGGCGGGGACCCGGCGGAGCCGTTGCGACCAGCCCCGGAGCCCCGCGACCGTGTTGAGGATGTCGTGGAAGAACACCTGCTCGAGGATCTCGCGCCGCTTCTCGCTCGAGATGTCGCGGAACGAGACGACGGTGAAGCGCGTCTGCTCGACGACGACCGAGGGGGCTCGGACGTTGAACTCGAGGGCTCTGCCGGGCGGGCGGTCGGTGCGGATGGCGCACTCCGCCTCCACGGGTCGACTCCGTTCCTGGCACCCGAGGATCGCCCCGAGCGCGCCGCATGTGGTGCACGCCGGCGATGCGCCGCAGCCCCGGGGCTGCGCGTTCACGCACCCGAACCGGGTCGGAGACCGAGGACGTCCTCCGGACCGTTCACCTGGCGGACGCGGCTGTTGAACGCCACGATCTGCCGCTCGGGGTTGAGCACGAGCAGCACGGCGTCGGCGACGTCGAGCACCGCGGTGACGACCGGGCTCTGGCTCACCGCTTCGATCTCGCGGCGCAGCCGCTCCGCGGTTGCCCGGACGGGATCCGGCAGGGCGTGACGCCGGCCCACCGGCAGGCGCTCGAAACGCGGCGCTTCGTCCGTCATACGATCTTGCAACCGCATGCGACGGCCGATTCATCCGACATGCGGCACCAGGCGCTCGGTCGTTCGTGGGATCGACCGAGCCGCCCGGTGGGCGGACTACTGCGCGACCCGCGCCTCGCGGGCGTGCGCTTCCGACGCCTCGTTGACCGCCTTGCGGAACTCGAGCGGCCGAGCGATTCCGCGGAATGGCTCGTTCGTTCCGCCGGTGCCCTTCACGACGATCGTTCCGTACCCGAAGATCCGTCCCGGAATGCTCTGGTCCACGCCGATGGACTCGATCTTCTCGAGCTTCAGCTCCACGGTCCGTCGGGAGATCAGTCCGACCTTGATGATCACGCGGCGATTCGTGACGGCGAACTCCGAGGTCGCCCTCTCGATGAGCGGGAGGATGAACAACGTGAGCAGCGCCTTCAACGACACGAACACGATCCAGTGAAGCTCGGCCCTGTACGTCACCTGCTCCCCAGAAATCAGGCTGTCTTCGACGTATCCCACTGAATCCCCCCAAGGTCATGGACTGCTGGACGTCAGCGCCAACCGCCGCCACGGTGCACGACGGTCCGACCCGACCCCACGAAGCTGGACGGTTTCGTGGGGTCAGGTCAAGTGAGCGATGACGGCCTGCGATCAGCGGTCCCGGATCGCGCAGATCACAAGAACTTCACGAGCGCGTCCATGGTCTCTCGCGGACGCTCCACCATGAGCCAATGCGGTCTGGGGTGGGGCACACCTCGTGGTCGCGCGCACCGCCGTAGGGCGCGGCAGGCGGCCGCCGCTCGCGCGCCTGAGCCCGCGTCGAGACTTCCGCCCCGACCGTGCGCAGGGTCGAGGCATGGCAACCGATCACACGGGGAAGAACATGCACCAGCGCGCCGGCCGGGTCCCGCCTCACGGGCCGGGCGAGCGGATCATCGAGGCGACGGGGCCGAGCGACCAGGAGCCCGCGGACGAGAGCCTGCGGCGCGACCCGCCGACCGAGTACAAGCGGGAGGGTACGGACGTCCCAGGGGTGAAGAAGAAGATCCGCTGATCGGCGCTCGCTGCGAGGGGACTCCATCACGGCGCCGCGGTACGGCGCGCTACCGGCGACCGCGTCCGCCGTGACCGCCGTGACCGCCGACGGACCGACCGCCACCACCGGAGCCGCGGTGCGCGGCGAAACCGCGCCCGCCGCCGGGAGCTCCGGCGCGAACGCCTCCTGACGCTCGGCCGGTCGCGCCGTGCGAAGGAGCGAATCCACCACCGCGCCCGTGACCGACGAAGGCGGGCGCGCCCCCGCCGTACGGTGCCGGCCTCCCCCACCCCGTGCCGCCTCGATACGTTCGCGCAGGGCCGTATCGGGATCCGGCGTACCCGACCCGAGCCGGCGCGTAGTGCCAGCGCTGCGGGGACCGCCACCAGCCGTGGCCGTACCATGCGAAGCGCGCCGGCCCGAAGACGCCGAACGTCGGCCACGGGCCGATGCCCCACACCCACGGTGCGGCGAGCCACTCCCAGCCGTACGACGGGTAGTACACGTAGGCGTACGGCTCTCCGTAGCCGTTCGCAGGCACGCGCGTGTACGCGTCAGAGTACGGCATCCAGATCCAGCCGTACTGCTGCGTGTAGACCCATTGCCCCGGAGGAACCGGCGCGGCCGTCTGTACCTGCGCTCCAGGTAAGGGAGCGGTTTCCGACGGGGGTGTGGGCGGGACGTCGTAGGGCGGCGGCTCCGTCTGACTCGGGGTTCCGCCTTCCCACTGAGCTTCCCACCCGTCCTCGGGGTCGCCCGTGTCGTACTGCGCACGCGCGAGCGCCGGAACGAGGACCATGGCTGCCGATACCGCAAACGTTCCGATGAGCTTCGTCATGGCGTTCACCCGAGTCGGGTTGAGCATCGGCCGTGCCACGGCCGATCGAGCACGCTGACGCTCACTTCGCTTCCGCACTGTGCGCGCGGTGCCACGCCCTGAGTGGCGAGCGCGCACACCCGCCGGCGACGTGTGGCGGCCCCGGTGCGCCGCGAAACGCCGCCGGCTCGCGGCGCACCGATCACTTCCGCGTCCGCGTGCGAGCGCATCTCCGGCATGCGGAGCGGCGAGCAAGCGGGGCTCCGTGCGAGGAGCGCGCGGCGCGCATGAGGTGCCGGCGCGGCGACGAACGGTCGTGCGTTGATCGCAGTCAATGAGTGCGCCGGCGCGCGAGCACATGGTGGCGGTTGGCATGCAGCTCATCCGCTCAACTGCGGTTCACGTCTTCAGTGCGCGAGCGCCTGGCGCGCCCGCGGACTCAGCTAACATCACACGAGGAATCGCAACATGACCATCAGTCGCTACGTCCGGCTCCTCTCAGGCTCGTTCGTCGTGCTGTCGCTCGCGCTCGGTGCGCCCGCCAGCCCCGTGTTCCACAGCCAGAGCTGGCTCTGGTTCACCGGCTTCGTCGGGTTCATGTTGACCCAGAGCGCGATCACCGGCTTCTGCCCGATGGGCATCGTCCTCCGGGCGCTCGGCGTGAAGGCTTCGGCTGCTCCTGTGACGGAGTAACAGCCTTCGCGGCATCCGGCCGCCTACGGGTTCGTCGCTCTACGATGAACCATCAGGCGCCGAGGTCGTTCAAGACGCGTCGGTGCCGGCAGCCGCCGCGCGGAGCCGGTCCGGGTCGAGGACCTGCAGGCGTCGCGGTCCGAGCCGGTGCAAAAGGCCGGACGCAACCAGCTTCGTGACCGCGCGCGAGAAGCTCTCGGGCGCCACGCCTATCGCGGAGGCGAGCTCGCCGGCTCGGACCGGAAGATCGATCACCGCGAGCCCCCCCGAGGCCTCCTCGGGCAGAAGCGATGCGAGCGCCGAGGCGACGCGCGGAAGCGCCTCCGGAGCCGACGACCGCTCGATCCGGTCGAAGGCTTCGCGGAGGCGCGTCGCGAGGAGCTGAACGAGCGCGAGCGCCACCTTCGGATCGCGCTCGAAGGCGCCGACCAGCGCGGAGCGGCGCATCACGAGCGCGGTGACGGCCTCCAGCGCCTGAGCGCTCGCGGGATATGGCCGGCCGTCGAGGAACGGCATGAACCCGAAGACGTCACCGGGGCCGAAGAGATACAGCGTGATCGCGTTCCCGTTCGGCAGGACCCGGTAAATCTTCACGCGGCCGGACTCGATCGCGACGAGCATCCCGGCGTCGTCGCCCTCGCGAAACATGACGTCGCCGGGCTGGAAGATCCTGCGGTGGGAGAAGGGGGCGAGCAGCTCCCGCGCCCGCTGTGTCAGCTCGTCGCGCCCCTCCTTCACGGTCTCATGCTTCACGAAGGAGCTCGCGAGGCCGACCCGTGGCAAGCCTGCGGGCGAGAACGGTCATGTCTTGAGTGCAGTCAATGAGTGCGCCGGGGTGCGGGCAGATGGTGGCGGGCGACTGGAGGTATCATCGTAACATCACGATGACCTGTCGAGGCGCATCCACGCTACTCGGACCGCGGCTCGACGGAGGATCCACCATCGGGTGGCCTCAACTTCCTCCCACGCCGTTCCATGACGGAGAACGAATGTCCTCGCCTGCACTCGAAACGACGACGAACGCGCCGGCCTGCTGCTCGGGCTCCGCCGCTCCGCGCGCGGCGGTTGCGTCACGCACTGCGCGGACGCTCCTGTTCCTGGCACTTGCGCTCGTCGCCTGGGCGATCGCGTACGCCGCGATCCGGCCTATCTCCGAGCTCCTGGCCTTCCACGTGGTCGGCCTCGCTCCGGCGTCGCACCTGGGCCAGAGCGTCGCGTTCTTCCTGTACGACGCGCCGAAGGTGCTGCTGCTCCTCGTCCTCATCGTCTTCGCCGTCGGCATCGTGCGCTCTTACTTCACCGCCGAGCGGACCCGCGCCGTGCTCGCGGGGAAGCGCGAGTCCGCAGGGAACGTTCTCGCCGCGCTGCTGGGCGTCGTGACCCCGTTCTGCTCTTGCTCCGCCGTCCCGCTCTTCCTCGGGTTCGTGGAGGTCGGGATCCCGCTCGGCGTCACGCTCTCGTTCCTCGTCGCCGCGCCGATGGTGAACGAGGTCGCGCTGGTGCTCCTCTTCGGGCTCTTCGGATGGAGGGTCGCGGCCCTGTACCTCGCGACGGGGCTCGCCATCGCGATCCTCTCGGGATTCATCCTCGGCCGGATGAAGCTCGAGCGCTTCGTCGAGCCCTGGGTCTACGCGTCGACGAAAGCGGGCGCGTCCTACGAGCGCGAGCGGCTCGGCTTCGCGGGGAGGGTCTCGAAGGGCATCGAGGCGATCAGCGATGTCGTCGGCAAGGTGTGGCCGTGGGTGCTCGCCGGGATTGCGGTCGGCGCCGGCGTCCACGGCTACGTCCCGGAGGGACTGCTGGCCGGGTTCATGGGGAAGTCCGCCTGGTGGTCGGTCCCGGCCGTGGTCGCGATCGGCGTGCCGATGTACTCGAACGCCGCGGGCATCATCCCGGTGGTGGAGGCGCTGCTCGGGAAGGGCGCCGCGCTCGGGACGGTGCTCGCGTTCATGATGGCGGTGATCGGCCTGTCGCTCCCGGAGATCGTCATCCTTCGGAAGGTGCTCCGGCCACCGCTCATCGCCGCCTTCGTCGGGATTGTCGCCGCCGGGATCCTGCTCGTCGGCTGGCTGTTCAACGCCGTGATCTGAACGGAGGGAGACGCTCTCGACCACGCCGGGGACGGTCAAGTCGGCGCTGCACCGCGGCCGCGGCAAGCTGGCGGAGCCCCTGCAGCACAGAGCCGGATTGCCGGTGCTTTCTATTCTTCCATCGTTCCGAAGCTGAAGACCTGCTGGGACCAGGTGAAGGGTAAAGGGGAAGTCAGGTTCAAGTACACGTATCGCAAGGACGGGAACGACTGGGTGTCGCAGGGACAGGACCTCGACGGCTCATCGCTAGAAAAGGGTCAGGACGCCGCCGCTACAGCCCCGTCACGCATAAGTCCTTTTGCGCATCGGCCTGCTCAGGCTTCACGGGGTGCGTAGAAGATGGGACAGGTACGAGCTGCAGGATGACGCGTCCTGAATGCAGGAGCGGCTGGAGCGGGCCGTGGGTTGGCGCGGCGATTGCGCTGGAAAAGGCCGCTGCACCGGATGTTCAGGGACGTTGACTGGATCAAGAACAGGTGCAGCGGGGCGCGCTGCAAGAGAGTACGCATCAAGACGCTGTCTCTCGGGCGTTGCCGTTGCGATTCGGTCCACGTAACCGGCCGCTCAGCTCCAGAGATCGTGCATCCGCTTCCGGATCGCCGCGCTCGCGCCCGACTCCACCGTGGGCGGCGCGTCGACCCGAACCGCCTCTGGTGCGGCGGCGCGCTCGTCGAACGCAGCGCGCACGGCCGGCGGGAGGAAACGCGTGAGCTGCGCGTAACTGTGCTTGCCGCCCACGCCGGCCGGCCGGTCGTACCACCGGAGTGGAAAGAGCACCGTGAGGTGATCGCGTGCGCGGGACAGCGCGACGTAGAAGAGGCGCAACTCCTCATCGATTTCCTCGGGCCTGCCGGTGGCGAGGTCCGAAGGAATATTGCCGTCGGCGGCATGGATGACGTACGTGGCGTCGAACTCGAGCCCCTTCGCCGAGTGGATGGTGCTGAGGACGAGGTAGTCGTCATCGAGCGATGGTGGCCCGGCGAGCTCCTGGGTGGACTGCGGCGGGTCGAGCGTCAACTCCGCGAGCATGGTCGTGCGATCCGTGAAGGCCGCCGCGGCCTGCTCCATCTGGTCGAGGTCGCGCAGGCGCGCCTCGGCGTGGTCATAGCGCGCCTCGCACAGCGGCGCGTAGAAGTCGCGGACGCGGTGCACCTGCACCGGGAGGGCCGGGGCGTGCGGGGCAGAGAGCTCCTCGCACATCGCCACCAGTGCGGGCCAGCGCGGCGCCGCGGCCGCGGGAGGGCGCGCGGCACGCCAGGGCGCGAAGCCGCCGTGGGCCACGACCGGGTCGAGCAGGGCGCGGGCGATGTGCGGGCCGATCCCCGGGAGGAGCGAGAGGACGCGCGTCCCGGCGACGAGGTCGCGCGGGTTCTCCAGGAGTCGCAGGAACGCGAGGAGATCCCGGACATGGGCCGCTTCGAGGAAGCGCAGGCCGCCGTACTTGCGGAAGGGGATCCCGCGGCGGCCGAGCTCGATCTCGAGCTGCGCGCTGTGGTGCGACGCGCGGAAGAGCACGGCCTGGCGCCGGAGGTCCATTCCCTGCTCCCGCCGCGCGAGCACGCGCTCGATGACGAGCTCGCTCTGCTGCTCCTCGTCGCGACAGGTGACGAGCTCGGGCCGCTCCCCACCCGGACGCGCGGACCACAGCTCCTTGGCGTGCCGCTCGCGCGCCTGGGCGATGACCCTGTTCGTCGCCTCGAGTAGCGTCGGCGTGCTGCGGAAGCTCTGCGTGAGGACGACGGATCGCGCCCCGGGATAGCGCTGCGGGAAGTCGAGGATGTTGCGAACCGTCGCGGCGCGGAACGAGTAGATGGCCTGCGCGTCGTCGCCCACGACCGTCAGCCCGCGCCCGCTCGGGCGCAGGCGCTCGAGCAGATCGGCCTGGAGAGCGTTCGTGTCCTGGTACTCGTCCACCAGCACCGCGTCGAAGCGGCCGCGCACGATCGGGCCCGCGGCCGGGTCGGCGAGCAGGCCATCGAGGAAGACGAGCAGGTCATCGAAGTCGAGCACACGCTGCTCGGCCTTGCGGTCGGTGTACGTCCGGAACAGGAGCTTCAGCGCGTCCTCATGCTGCTTGCACCAGGGGAAACCGCGATCGAGCAGGTCCTCGAGCGGCTCCCGGGCGTTCACGCAGCGGCTGTAGATGTCTGCGCACGTCGCCTTGCGAGGAAAGCGCCGGTCCCCTCGGGCGAGGTGGAGCTCGGCGCGCAGGACGTCCAGCAGGTCCTCCGAGTCGGCGCGGTCGTGGATGGTGAAGCCGGGGTGAAGCCCGATGTGCTCGCCATGTAGGCGCAGGAGCCGCGTCGCGACCGCATGGAACGTGCCGCCCCATACGCGCCCCGAGGCGGCCCGATCCTTGGACCCGCCGTACAGGAGCCCGTCCACCCGGCGCAGCATCTCGGCCGCGGCGCGCCGGGCGAAGGTGACCAGGAGGATGCGCTCCGGCCGGATCCCGCGCTCGATGAGATGGGCCACGCGGTGCGCGAGAGTGGTGGTCTTGCCCGTCCCGGCGCCCGCGACGATGAGCAGCGGCTCGTCGCCGTGCGACGCGGCCTCTCGCTGCCGATCGTCGAGTGCGTCGAGCTTCACGGGGGCCCACGATAGTCCGGAGAGCGACTCTGCTCAAGTGTTCAGTGGCATGAACCGCCGATGGACAGGGACTTCACGGATGCCGTGAAGCAAGCCGGCGCAAGCTCGAGGCCCGAAGCGCATTCGGCGATCGACCGGCTCGATAACCATGGACGCGACCGGCGGTGGACCGCAGTTGTAGCCGTGAGTTCCACCACAGGAAGGGAGACACACGATGAAAGCGCGATGGATTGCGGTCTTGATGGTAGGGGCGTCGGTTCCTCTCGGCGCGGCTACCGCTCGCGCGGCAGAGGAGGGAGGCGCAGCGGCCGGCGAGAAGACAGCGGCCGGCGAGAGGAAGGAGCTGAGTGGCACGGTCGTCAGGTCGGAGCCCCACACCCTGTACGTCGAGCACGTGGGCGTGGTTGTTCCGATGGAGATCGGCCGGGAGACCAGGTTCTCCGGCGTACGGAGTGCCGCTGAGCTGGCGAACGGTCAGGAGGTACGCGCGAGCTTCACGGTCAAGAACGGCACGGCGAACATCGCGGAAAGCATCTCCGTCGGCGCTCCTCCCACGCCGAGAGCCCGCGAGCGGGCGCCCGTGGGTTACCAGGACAACCAGGACTACGGGGGCTGATCACTGACACGACCTGGCGAACTGGTTGCCGGCATCGGAAGCGTCAAGCGGGGCCGTGGCGAGCCCCTCGCCGCGCTGAAGCGGCGAGGGGCTCGCGACATCGTGCACGGATGCACTCGTGCCAGGGCACACGTCAGCCGGCCCCACGACTGGTTCCGGACTGCACTGAAAGCGGATCTGGTCGGCGCAGATGACGGCGGGTGTCGCCGTCTGCGTACGCCCCTGCGATTGCTACGACCTCGATGGAGCGAGCGGGAGCACCTCTTCCGTGCGTGTACCTGGTCGCGCCCGTTGCCGACGCAGGCCCTCCTCACTATGAGTGTTGTTGGAGGGTCCAATGCAGCGACCGAGCATCGAGGCGCCCGAAGACCTCACCGCATGGCGCTTTGACATCGAGGGCGACGCGTTCGCGCTCCTCGAGTGGCCTTCGGCACCCCCGCAGCTGCCGGCGCGACTCCGCTCCTTGACGCGTGCCGAGGCTGCCGTCGCGACACTCGCGGCAGCGGGAAGATCGAATGCGGAGATCGCGCGCGAGCGTCATTCTTCGACTCGGACCGTCGCGAACCAGATCGCGAGGGCCTTTCAGAAGCTGCTCGTGCATTCGCGCGCCGAGCTCGTCGCAGCGTCCGTTTCGCGAGCTCACGTGGGGCGCCAATGAACCTCGACGTCATCCGTGCCGTCGAGTCGTGTTATGCGTGCGCGGCGCGCGACGAGGACTGGCTGGGCGGTGTTCTCGATGCGCTGAGCGATCTGGATCAGGGCCACCTCGGGATGCTCGGCGAGGTATTCCGGTTCTCGCCGGATGGCAAGCTGGCTTTCGGCACCAGGGTTGCGAGGCCGGCCGTGCCGCCCGGTTTCCTCGAAGAACGCGACCGAACGTTTCCCCAGGCGATGCTCGCCGTACGCGAGCCCGTCGTACTTGCGTCCAAGCGAGGCGCCCAGTGTGGAATGGGGCGAGAGGCCACACGCTTCCACGAGAGGTACGGAGCCGCGGATGGAATCGGCATCTTTGCGGCCGACCCGGATGGAAGCACCTTGCTCGTCAGCGCCGCGGTGATGGCAGCGCATCCGCTCGCTCCACGAACACTTCACCAGCTGTCGCTCTTCTCCGCGCACCTTTCGGCAGCCGCACGCCTTCGCCAGGCGACGGCGCTGCAGGGTGGCGGCGACGTGAGCGAGGCCGTACTCGACCCGGTGGGCAAGGTGCTCCACGCCGCGGGACCGGCGAGAGCGCCAGAAGCGCGGCGGACGCTCGCGGACGCGGTCCGGCGGATGGACCGGGCTCGCGGAGCGCTACGCCGCACCGAACCCGACGAGGCGCTCCAGCTCTGGCAAGGGCTCGTCGACGGTGCGTGGTCGCTCGTGGAACAGTGCGAAGCAGACGGGAAGCGATACGTGCTGGCGCACCGCAACGCGCCTGGCGTCCGCGACCCGAAGGCGCTCACGCCCCACGAGCGATTCGTGGTCGCGTTCGCGGCAATGGGGCATCAGAACAAGTTCATCGGGTATGAGCTCGGATTGTCGGCATCCGGCGTTGCCGAACACCTGAGTTCGGCGGCGCGCAAGCTGCGGGTGTCCTCGCGTGCCGAGCTCGTGCGCTTGCTCGCGCCGCTCATCCGGGAGCAACGTCGCACCGAACAATCCCCGTGACGACATCGGGGCGGGCGTCGCCGCGGTGGCGTGCTCGGCTTCTCGCAAGACGTGGTTGACGGTCGATCACTCCACCACGATCTCGACGCGCTGAACCATGTTGTTGCGCACGCCCTCGAAGTTCCACCGCGGGTCGAGCTGCTGCGCCTCGCCCGCAGTGTCTGTCGCCCGGGCGCAGAGCGTGTAGCGGCCCGGGCGTGCTTGCCAGGCGTACGACCACGGCCGCCACGCAAACGGCGACAGGGGCTCGCCCAGCTTCGTCGCCTGCCAGGTCGCGCCGCCGTCCGTGCTCACGTCCACCCGAGCCACGCCTCGCCGGCCCGCCCACGCTCGTCCGGCGAGGCTCACGGAACCCGCCTCGACGAGCCGCGTCCGCGTCAGGAAGTCCGGGATGCCGGGGGGAATCAAGAGCGCCCGCGGCCGGATGAGCGTGACCCGCTCGCCGGGGCCGTCGCGAGACTGCCTGTCCAGGTAGGCGCGGTCCATCTGGTAACCCTGGAACGGCCCGGGGATCGCCTCGATGCGGGTGAGCCACTTCACGCTCGCCATGCCGTACCATCCGGGCACGAGCAGGCGCAGCGGGAATCCGTGCTGCGGCTGCAGCGGCGCACCGTTCATCGCGTAGGCGAGGAGCACCTCGTCGCGCATCGCCTCGGCGAGGCTGAGGCTTCGCTGATACGCCTGCACCTCGTCCCCCTGGACGCCGCGATCGAGCCCTGTGAACAGGATCTCGACCGCGCGGTCGTCGACTCCTGCGTCTTCGAGGACGCGGCGCAGCGGTATCCCGGTCCACTCGGCGGTGCCGATCGCCTCGACGAGCCAGGGCTGGCCGATCGAGCGCGGCGAGAGCAGGGCCCGGCCGTTGCCGGCGCACTCCATCGTCACAGGAATCGTGACCGCCGGCCGAGACTGGACGTCCTTCAGGGCGAGGCTGAGCGGCCGCGCGACGAGACCCTGCACCTCGAGCCGCCAGGTGTTCACGTCCACGTCGGGGATGTCGAAGTGGATGAGCAGGTAGTGCATCCCCGTGGGAGTGATGGGATAGCGGAGCCCCTCGAGCGGCATCCCTCGGTTCCGGAATGCGAGCTGCAACTCCTGCCGATGGAACCGGTCCTCCCGCTCGAGGCCGCTCCCGTCCCCGATGGTGATGAAGCGCTTCTCGCTCTGCGGCTCCTCGTGCATCGTGTACTCCCGGAACGTTCGCGGGGTGAGCCATAAGGTTCACCCTCGAGCCGGACAACGACGACGTTCGGCGCCAGACGTCGTGCACCGAAGCGAGGGCGCGAGCCTGCATCGTGCGTGCGGCCGGGCGCTTTGTGGAGACGCCCGTGCGGCCCCGACAGGGGCCAGCGAGCCCACGGCCCCGGGGCCGACGGTTCGTTAGGACCTCCCGCGAGTGGCGCCCGCGCTGTTGCGCGAAGAGCGCCTCGGGGAGCGGCGTGGACGAACTCGACGGATCGGGCCACCTCGGCCGGGTTGCAGTGCTGGACCGGCATGGCGGGGCGCGTCGGGTGCTGCGCGCGCTCGGCGAGCTCGCGGCGGGCGGGCGGGTCGACGCCACCATCGCGATCCACGCGCCCGCGCACCGCTCGGCGCGGTTCGTCCGGGAGGCGGACGAGGCGGTCGAGCTCGGGGACGCGCTCGAGGATGCGCTCCTCCGCGCCCGCGCGACGACCGCCTGGTTCGGCCCGGCGTCGCTCGAGGAGCGGGCCGCCTTCGCCACCGCGTGCGAGAAGGCGGGCGTGGAGCCGGTCGGGCCCGGCGCCGCCGCGCTGCGCAAGCTCGTCGGACCGCGCGCCATCTCGGAGCTCGCGGCCGAGCTGGGCGTCGTGCCGGAGGACGCCGAGGCGAAGGACGCCTCCGCCCGCCTCGTCGAGGTGGTGGTCGCCTGTGACCGCGCCGGCGCGACCCGCGTCCTCGGCGCCGGCGACGCGTCGCTCACGCTCGACGACGTCGCGATCTTCGCGGAGTCGCCCTCGCCCGCGCTCGGAGCAGACGAGGAGGAAGGGGCGTTCGGGCTCGCCGAGCGCGCTCTCGCCGCGCTCGGCTGGCGCGGGCTCGGCGCGGTCCGATTCGCGGTGACTCACGGGCGCCAGCGGCTCGCCCTCTCCGGCGTCGACGCCTTCGCGCGGTCCGCGCCGGCCGTCGAGGAAGCGTCGGGCGTCGACTTCGTCCGGCTCGCCCTCCGGCTCGCGGGCGGCGGTACGGTCGAGCGTGCCCGCCCGATCCGGCATGGCCACGCCCTGGCAGCGCGGATCCAGGCGCGCGATCCGGAAGGGGACCTCGCGCGCACCGGCAAGGTCGAGCTCATGAGGCTGCCGTCGGGACCCGGCATCCGCGCGCACGCGGCGCTCGCGGAGGGCGACGACGCGCCACCCGGCGCGGTGCTCGCGACGGTGGTCGCGGTCGGCGAGAGACGCGCGGAGGCAGCGGCGCGGCTCGAGCTCGCACTGTCCGAGAGCGACGTGCTCGTGCGCGGCAGCGCGACCTCGCGCGCGTGGCTGCGTGGGCTCCTCGCGCGCCCGGAGGTGCGCGCGGCGCAGGCAGGCCGCGGCTTCCTCGAGGGGTTCGTACGCAGGGACGAGGAGCTCGTGCGGAGGAACCCCGCGCTCGCCCTGCTCGCTGCGGCGATCGAGGCTTATGAGGGGGAGCTCGAGATCGAGCGGGCGCGCTTCATCGTCGAGGCGCGCCGCGGTCGGCCGCGCGTGGGGCCGTCGTCGGGGCGAACCGTCGAGCTCCGCTGGCACGGGCGCCGTCACCGGCTGGACGTGCGCCAGACGGGGCCGGACGCGTACCGCGTGACGCCCGCGGGCGGCGCGGCGACGGACGTCCGCGTCGACCGCCTCGGCGGCGCGGAGCGGCGCCTCACGTGTCTGGGGCGGCGCTGGCGCATCCTCTCGACCGTCGACGGCCTCCGGCACCTCGTCGAGGTGGACGGCGTCCCGCACGCGATCGAGCGGAGGCCGGCCGGGATCGTCGCCTCGCCGATGCCGGCGGTGGTCGTCACGATCCCCGTCTCGCCCGGGCAGCAGGTCTCGGCCGGCGACCCGGTCGCGCGCATCGAGTCGATGAAGGTCGAGATGGTGGTGACCACGCCCGCGGCGGGAGTCGTGAGCGAGGTCCTCACGGTCGCGAACGCACAGGTCGACGCGGGCGCGCCGCTCGTCCGCATCGACCCTCCGGGAGCGCAGCCCGCCGAAGACGCCCCGCCGCCGCCCGAGGCGCCCGCGGAGCCCGCTCCCGAGCCGCCGCCGCAGGGCTACCTCGTCGCGCTCGACGAGCTTCGGCGCCTCGCGCTCGGGTTCGACCTCTCCCGGTCCGAGGCGAAGCGGCTCGCGTCGCGCTGGCGCGACCTCGCCGCGGCGGTCGCGCCGGACGATCCCGACGTGCTCCGTGCCGAGGAGCGGGCGGCGCAGGCGTTCGCGGACGTCCAGTCGCTGTACTCGCGCGCGCGCCGAGCCGAGGGCGACGCCGGCGCGCGCCCGCCCCTCGAGGAGCTGTGGCGCTATCTCCACGAGCCGGAGCGGCGCGCGGAGGGGCTCTCCGCCCGGTTCGTCGCGGCGCTCCGCCGCGCGCTCTCGCACTACAGGCTCTCCCTCGACGAACCCGGGAGCGCGCTCGAGATCGCCCTCCTCCGGATGCAGAAGGCGTACGAGCGCGCCGACGAGCAGCTCGCGCCCGTGCTTGCGATCCTCGAGCGGCGGCTCGCGGGCGAAGGCGTCCCGCCGGGCGGCGGCCCCGGCTCGCGCGCCGTGCTCGACGCGCTCGCCGAGATCGGCGAGGAGCGGTTCCCCGCGCTCGCCGACCTCGCCCGCGAGCTCCGCTACCGGCGGTTCGACCAGCCTGCGCTCGAGGACGCCGGGCGCGCCGCCTACGCGCAGGCGGAGGCGGACCTCGCGCGGCTTCGCGAGGCGCAGGGAGCCGAGCGCGAGGCGCTCATCGAGCGGCTCGTCGCGTTCACCGCGCCGTTCTCCACCCTGCTCGTCCAGCGCATGGCGGAGGCGCCGCGAGCGCTCGGCCCGCGGCTCGTCGAGACCCTGCTCCGCCGGTATTACCGCGCGCGGCCGCTCTCGCCCGCGGTGGCGCGCGAGGAGGACGGCGTGCCGTGCGCCGTCGCCGACTATGCCTGGGCGGGCGAGCGGTTCCGCGCGGGCGCGTGCTTCGCGCGAACCTCTGACATGGCCCACGCGGCGCGGCAGCTCTCGCGGATGGCGGCGGAGACGCCGGAGGGGCGCGCGCTCGCGGGCGAACTCTACCTCTGGCACGACGGGGATCCCCTGCCGAAGGACGCGCAGGCGGAGGCGCTCCGGGCCGCGCTCGGATCGGTGCCGTGGCCGCGGACGCCCCTGCGCGTCTCGGTGGTGATCGCCTTCGCGGGGCGCGGCCTCGGCCGGCGCGAGAGCCAGCAGCACTTCACGTTCCGCGGCGACGGCGCGTGGACGGAGGATCGGCGGTACCGCGGGATCCACCCGATGCTCTTCCGCCGCATGCAGCTCGTCCGGCTCGAGAAGTTCGACCTCGAGCGGCTCCCCTCGGCGGAGGACGTGTATCTCTACCGCGGCGTCGCGCAGGGGAACCCGAAGGACGAGCGGCTCTTCGCGGCCGCCGAGGTGCGCGACCTCACGCCGGTGCGCGACGACGCAGGCCGCGTCGTGCAGCTTCCCCAGCTCGAGCGCGTGCTGCACGAGGCGCTCGCGGGCATGCGCCGGTTCCAGGCCGGCCGCTCGCCGAACCAGCGCCTCGAGTGGAACCGGATCCTCCTCACCGTCACGCCGCCGCTGCGGCTCTCTCGCGAGGAGATCCGGAGCCTCGCGGAGCGGCTCGCACCCGCGACGCAGGGGGTGGGCCTCGAGATGGTGCTCATCGACGCCCGGATCCCGGACCCCGCGACGGGCGCGCCCGTGGAGACGCTCCTCCGGATCATCGCGGGGGACCGCGGCGGCGTCTCGATCCGCTGGGACACGCCCACCGATCGGCCCCTCCAGCCGACGGCCGAGTACCAGCAGCGCGTCGTGCAGCTGCGGCGGCGCGGCCTCGTCCACCCCTTCGAGATCGTGCGCCAGCTCGCGCCGGAGGAGCCGCAGCCGGGCATTCCGCGCGGCACCTTCGTCGAGCACGACCTCGCCCCTTCCGGCGAGGTCCTCGTCCCCGTGGACCGCCCACCCGGGAAGAACGAGGCGAACATGGTCGCCGGCGTCGTCACGAGCTTCACGGACCGCCATCCGGAGGGGATGAAGCGGGTCGTGCTGCTCGGCGATCCGAGCCGTGCGATGGGATCACTCGCCGAGCCGGAGTGCCGGCGCATCGCGGCCGCCATCGCGCTCGCCGAGCGGCTGAGGGTGCCGCTCGAGTGGTTCGCCGTCTCCGCCGGCGCCAAGATCTCGATGGAGAGCGGCACGGAGAACATGGACTGGATCTCCATCGTGCTCCGCCGCATCGTCGAGTTCACGGAGCGCGGAGGCGAGCTCAACGTCGTCGTCACCGGCATCAACGTCGGCGCGCAGCCGTACTGGAACGCCGAGGCGACGATGCTCATGCACACCCGCGGAATCCTCGTCATGACGCCCGGGTCCGCGATGGTGCTCACCGGAAAGGAGGCGCTCGAGTACTCCGGCAGCGTGTCGGCGGAGGACAACCAGGGCATCGGCGGGTACGACCGCATCATGGGGCCGAACGGGCAGGCGCAGTACCGCGCCGCGAGCGTGGGCGAGGCGATCCAGCTCCTCATGCGGCACTACGACCACACTTACGTCGCGCCCGGCGAGCGGTTCCCGCGCCCGGCGCGCACGAGCGACCCCGCGGATCGGGACGTTCGGAGCCATCCGCACGGCCCGGCGGGCGGCGCGGGGTTCGAGACGGTCGGCGAGGTGTTCAGCCGCGAGAAGAACCCCGATCGCAAGAAGCCGTTCGACATTCGCCGCGTGATGTCCGCGTGCGTCGACCAGGACCATGCGCCGCTCGAGCGCTGGCGCGACCTGCGCGGCGGCGACACTGCGGTCGTCTGGGACGCGCACCTCGGCGGCCGGCCGGTGTGCCTCGTCGGCATCGAGTCGCGGCCGCTTCCGCGGCTCGAGTTCGTCCCCGCGGACGGGCCGGAGCTCTGGTCGGCGGGCACGCTCTTCCCGCAGTCGTCGAAGAAGATCGCGCGTGCCCTCAACTCGGCGAGCGGCAACCGCCCTGCGGTCGTGCTCGCGAACCTCTCCGGGTTCGACGGCTCACCGGAGTCGATGCGTCGCCTGCAGCTCGAGTACGGCGCGGAGATCGGGCGTGCGGTGGTGAACTTCGACGGGCCCATCGTGTTCTGCGTGGTCTCGCGCTACCACGGCGGCGCGTTCGTCGTGTTCTCGAAGGCGCTGCGCGAGGACATCGAGGTGGTCGCCGTCGAGGGCGCTCGCGCGTCCGTCATCGGCGGCGCCCCTGCGGCGGCGGTGGTGTTCGCGCGCGAGGTCGAGACGCGGCTGCGCAAGGACGCGCGCGTCGTCGAGGCGGAGAAGGCCGCCGCCGCGGGCGGCGCGGCGCGCACGCGGCTCGACGAGCTGGTGAGGGCAGTCCGCTCGGAGAAGGTGGGCGAGGTGGCCGAGGAGTTCGACGCGATCCACACCGTCGAGCGCGCCCTGAAGGTCGGCTCGCTCGACCGGATCATCGCCGCGCGCGAGCTCAGGCCGTACCTCATCGAGGCGGTCGAGCGGCGGATCGCGGCGTACCGGAGGTGACCGGGCCTTTACCATCGACCACGCTTCGTCGCCGCGGCGGCGCGGTGGCGAAGCGTGTTGGGGTTCTCGTCACGATTGCTGCTGAGGCGGCTGGATCTCCAGCCCGTGACGGGCGCCGAGCTTCACCAGCCTCTCGATGTCCGGCGGGGAGGTCGGTGCGGGAGGTATCTCGGCCCGCTGCGCAGGCTCGCCCGCTTCCGCGAAGAACTTGTCGATCCCGCCGGGCTCGTAGGTGACGACGACCCGGCACCTGCTCGTCGGCTCGAATCGCTCGAGGGTGTCCGCCGGAATGCGGAACAGCGAGCCGGGCCCGCCGTCGATCTTCTTGCCGTCGACATGGTAGGCGAGCGTCCCGTCGACGACGTAGACGGTCTCCGTGACCCCGTGATGGATGTGCGGAGGCGGGCCCATGCCCGGCGGCATCGTCATTTGCATGACGGTGGCCGCGCCGCCCGTCTCGTCGCTCGACAGCAGGACCTCGTACAGCCCGCCGAGCATCCAGTAGCCTCTGCCCTCACCCGACCTGTGAACGATTGCATTCGCCATGATGTCCTCCTGGCTGGATACGATCGCAACGTAACGATGCGGGTGACCCGCGACGAGAGGCAGTCGACGGGCGAGGCGCCCGTCGAGATGTCGATGTCGGTGGGCGCGTGCGCGAGGCGCCCTGCTGACGACGTGGCCAGGACGGCTAGCGCCCGCGCTCGCCCGCCAGGAACTGCTCGATCAGCTGGTGGATCGGCTCCGCCTGCCCGACGATCGCCAGGCGTGCCGGAACGACTCCCAGAACGCCGGATCCGACCCGTCCCGGCGCGTCATGGCCGACTCGATGACCAGCCGGTTCACCAGCTCCGGGCGTCGATCGCGAGCTGGATGGCGATGTGGCCGCCGTTGCTATAGCGCGGGAACGGCTCGTTCGCCGGCAGCCTCGACGCACCCCGACCTTTCGTTCGGGCCCATGTGGGCGGTGGGCATCGCTCCCGCGAGCCCGCACTGATGGTATGACGCATCACCTCGCCAAGATCTCGGCATCGGTGGCGTCACGGGGCCGGCGATGGGACGTACGGCGTGGATGGGGGTGCTCGCACTCTTGGCGGCGCTCGCATCCGCTGGGGGCGCCCCCGTATTGGCCGTCCCGAGGAGTGAATCGACAGGGAAGCCGGCGCCTCGAGGATCGAGGGCCATATCCGGCTCAGGGGCGGGCTCCGATTGCGATGATGGCCCGAAGGCCGCGTTCGCACTCTTCCTGGGAAAACCGGAAGGCGCCCTCAACAGCGAGAAGACGTTCGCCGGCGAGGTCCGTGGCAAGTTCCAGACGGTCGTGGTGACCATTCCCGACCCGATCGACTCGAGGCTGGACAGCGACTTCGACGAGACCCTCACGGCGCTGTCGCTCGCAGCCGCGGTCCGGGGGTACGCGCTCGACCGGTACTGGCTCCCCTGGCAGCTCGACAGGCGCGAGATCGAGGCGAAGGGAACGCTGAAGGGCGGCGGCTGCCACGCCGTACAGCCTGGCCTCGTCCTCTACAGACGCACCGCTGCCGCGAAGCGCGAGCAACACCTCGCATTCCTCCTCGTGGGCGAAACGCCCACCACCGGCATCCATCGCCTCGCGCTGAACGAGGCGCTCAAGATCGTCGAGGCCGCTGGCGAGACGAGCCGAGCCCGGGTGCTCGGTCCCTCGTTCTCAGGCACCTTCCCGAGCCTCGCGTGCGAGCTCCGGCCCTATGCCCGCGCTGGTTGGGGGCTCAAGATCGTCACGGGCAGCGCGACGGCGATCCACCCGGACAGGGGTGATGCCGACTCGGCCACGTTGCCGCTCCAATCGACGGTCCACGACGACAACGAGATGGGGTACGCGTTGTCGACGTTCCTCGACCAATACCTCCACATCGAGCGCGAGGACGTGGCCCTCCTCATCGAGTCGGACAGCGCGTATGGAGTGGCATTCACCGCACCGGCCGGCGGCAAATTGAACGAATACTACGCGAGTACGATCATTCGCTTCCCGATGCAGATCTCGCGCATCCGAAGTGATTATCAACGCCAGCGCGTGCGGCAGCAATTGAAGATCGGCGGCTACGCGGTACCGCCGGAAGCGCTCGAGCTCCAGGCGGACGCGAACCACGACCCCAAGGACGTCCTGCCCCCGCTGACGAATGCATCAGAGAACTATGCAGAGGAGGTGCTCGCCTCCGAGCTCGACCTGCTGCGAAAGCACCGCGTCCGCGCCGTGGGCGTCCTCGCCACCGACCCGCTCGACAAGAGCTTCCTCGTCTCGAAGCTGCGCGAGCTCGCGCCGGACGTCCTCGTGTTCACGTTCGAGAGCAGCCTGCTGTTCCTGCACCCGGACGTGCGGCGGGCCATGTATGGCTCGCTCGTCGTCTCGACGTATCCGCTCCTCCTCGAGGCGCAGTCCTGGAGTTCCGGGGGACCTCCGCGCGAGGGATTCCAGTTCCCGAGCAGCGACGCGGAGGGCATCTACAACGCCGCCACCCTGTTGCTTGCAAAAGGAGCGAACGAGCAGACCGATGACGATCCGGGCGAGTACGTTCGCGACTACGAGTACCCCTTCCACACCCGCGTGCCGAAGACGGGTTGCCCGCCGGTGTGGATCTCCGTCGTCGGGCACGATGCGCTCTGGCCAGTCTGGGTCCACGGATGCGAGAACGGGACGCCACCTCTCGCGGACGTCCCGCTCGAGCTGGTGACTCCGGCGGCCCGCGCCTCGGGCTCGTCCACCGGCGCCGGATCTCCGTCCGTCGTGCACGGCCCGCACGCGTCCCGCGAAATGCTGCTGTTCACCGCGTTGGTCCTCGCCGGCGCGGCCGTGATTGCCGTTCGCGCATTTGCGGGCAAAGGGTACGCCTCGGCACGCGCGGGCAGCACGCGCTGTGACCACAGGTGGATCATCGCGCATCTTCTCTGGCTCGCGCTGGTCCTGCTGGCGCTCTCGGTGTTCCTGTTCATCCCCGTCTGCGCCTTCGTCGACGGCGGGGTCGAACGACTCTGTCTCGGCGCTGGGAACGATGAACACGTGGACTTGTGGACCTTGGACATGGCGCGGCTCGCCGCGGCAGTGACGGGGCTCGTCCTCGCAGCGGCCAACTGGGAGGCCTGGAAAC
This sequence comes from Anaeromyxobacter sp., assembly GCA_036394835.1. GTDB lineage: Bacteria > Myxococcota > Myxococcia > Myxococcales > Anaeromyxobacteraceae > Anaeromyxobacter. The sequence continues at coordinate 51,444 of DASWEI010000125.1, forward strand.
TCGCCCGTTGGCGAGCACGACGTGATCGGGGCGAGAGTGCCGGCGACGTACCGCCACCCCTCGGGCCCACGCGGACGTGGCTCGCCGCCGGCGCGACGACCTTCGTGCTGGGGCTCGCGGTGATGTACGTGGGCGCGCCGGCGCTGGCGAAGTTGGCGACACCGACGGACCCGACAGGCCGTACCTGGACGCTGCTCCTCTTCGAGCGGGCGGTGCACCTCGGGAACGGCGTCTCCCCCCTCTTGCCCCTCCTCTTCCCCGCGCTGGCCGTTCATCTCTGGACGCTCGGCCAGCTCGTGCGGATTCGCCTCCTCCGCGGGCATGACGTGGGCACGGGAGAACGCCTCTTCCGGCGGTTCGCCGGAGCAGATGACCCTGTCTTGCGTGAGACGGACAAGCGCCTCCTGGAACTGGTGCGGGGTCGGTTCTCGCGGCGAGAGCTGATCCGAACCGTCCTGTTCGCGATTCCGGCGCTGGCTGTCCTCTCTTACGCGTGGCACTTCCTCCACTCTCCGGACGGGCCGAAGTTCGATCACCTCTTCGCGGGGCTTCTCGCGACGGTGGTCCTCATCACGGGGCACTCGCTCTTGCGAGCGTGGAGGCTCTGGTCGGCGCTGCGCACCGCGCTCGAGCGGCTGCGCCTGCACGAGGTCGGCAAGGCGCTCCAGCGCTTGCCTGAGCTGCTCCAGCAGCAGCGGCTCCGACGCCTGTTCCTGTGGGCGCCGCAGTACGCGGATCTCCAGAGGTCCTACGAGATCTTCTGCAAGGCGTTTCCGCCGCCCATGAGAGCGGAGGCTCACCGCCGCATCGAAGGGGGTCTCGCGAAGGATCGCCGCGTGCCGCTGCGGGCGCGGTGGGACAGTCCGACGCTCGCTGCGCTCGCCGACGCTGCCGAGGAGTCGCGTGGCGGAGACCCGAATTGCGGACAGGCGACGTCGAACTTCGTGGCGAGCCAGCTCGCCCTGACGATCTTGTGGGTCCTCGCCCATCTCCGGTTGCGGCTGGTGCACCTGGTCTTGAGCGCGGTCGCGATCCTCTGTGCCGTCGCCTTCTACCCGCTCCAGGCTCATCGGGCCCTGATGCTGCTCATCTGGATCGTGGTGCTCGGGGCGGCGGGGATCGCCGTCGTCATCTACGTACACCACGACCGGAACGAGGTGCTCAGCTGGCTCAACGGAACGCCGGTCGGCCGCGTCACTCTCGATACAGAGCACGTCGTCCACTTCGTCACGCTCGGCGCCGCGCCCCTCCTGGCGCTCCTCGCCTTTCAGTTCCCCGCCTTCGGACACTGGCTCGCCGGATGGCTCGGACCCCTCTTCGGCGGCGCCAGGTGAGCGAGCGACGCGATCGCGGCGCGGACCACGGGTCCGGTCGCCGCAGGCGGCATGGCGGCGTTCAGTCGAGCGGGTCCACGCCGCGGGCGGCCCGTGCGGCTGACTGACTTGTTCGCGGAGCGGTGCCGCATCGTGTCGCCGCCTACCCGACCGGCTCGGCGTAGGTCATGACCAGGAACACCCGTGTCTCCCCGGGCCCGCCGTTGCGGTACGCATGCGAAACGTCCGCCTCGAAGACGGCCGAGTCACCGGCGCCGAGCGCGACACGCTCCCCAGCGACCTGCAGCTCGAGCGCTCCATCACTCACGACGAGGTACTCGGTCGTACCTGCGGCGTGAGGGTGTGCGACCTCCGACGCGCCCGACGCGAGGCGCAGCTCGTAGAACTCGACCTGCCGCGCCGAGCCGAAGGGGAAGAGCGCGCGCGAGGTGAAGCCGCCGTCGCGGTTCGCGAGGATCTTGGAGTCGTCGGCGCGGAGCACCGACACTGCTGACGACCTCTCCGTCTCCGAGATGAGCGCCGAGAACGGGACCCGGAGCGCCGTGGAGATCCTCCAGACGACGTTGATCGTCGGGGCGGAGCGGCCGAGCTCGATCTGCGAGAGCATCGCTCTCGAGACCTGGGACTCACGTGCGAACTGCTCGAGCGACAACCCGCGCCGTATCCGCAGGCGGCGCAGGTTGGCGCCGAGGATCGGCGCGACATCCCTCCCGAGGCTTCCCTGCGTGGCGTGCTGGGTCACAGATTCCACCTCCACACATCAGACAGACGTCCGTCCGTTATAGCGGAGGCCCCGCTCGGAGGTCAACTCCGCGACGGTCACTGCGGATGGGGAGGGCGCGGTGGCCTTCGTGGTCCCTCGAGACCTGGCGCGAAGCGGCGGGGCTCGCGGCAATCCTCGCGCTCGCCCTGTTTCCGTGGCCGAGCCGGGTGGCGGCGGCAGCTCAGCGGCACTGGAAAGCTGCAAGAAAGCTGGATGCGGGCGTCGTGGAACGAGGCGCGCCCCGAGCCATCGGTGACGCGAGGTGGAACGCCGCGCAGGGGCAGCCCGCAGCTGAGACCGACAAGCAGAGAGGGTCGGGCTCAGCGCGGAAGAGCGCTTTCACGATGCAGGTGTCGGCACTGAGGGTGCGCCGGACGGAGGACCGCGCACCTCGACGATGGCGTCGTGAGCGTAGATCCCGTCGAAGTGCGCGAGGTGGCAGAGGATCGCCTCGCGCGATTCGGCATGCACGACGTGCAGTGCCCGGCCGTCGCCGCTCGCGTGCGGAAGGACGAGCCAACCCGGCGGCGGTCCGCCAGCAGTGTCGAGCCGCCGCCGAAACTCGTCCATCCTGCCGGGCAGCGGCCCGCCCACGAAGTAGTAGGTGTTCATGACTCCTCCTGCTGCTCCTTCGATTCGATGAGCTATGCGCGCGGCTCGTGACCCCATCCGCTGGCTTCGAGTTCGCCCGCGCCCCGCCCGTAACCGCCCGACGAACGCCCACTTCCAGGTAGAGCCGCCTCACGATGGCGCCGCGGGAGCTGCCGGCTTCCAGTTGTGCGGAGTAGTTCGTCGATCCGAGAGGCGAGCGCCCGCAGCAGAGCGTTCGGCGTGGTTCAGGCGCGTGACGCTCACCACACGTGCTGGCAGCCGCGACAGCGGGCGGACCGGAACAGGAAGTCCGCGGCCCGCGGGCGGCCCTCGCCACATGAAGGACACGTCAGCCGGAACCACTCGCGCGCGGCGGGCCGGCCGAGGAGCAACCCCACCGCGAGCGCCTGCGCCGAGGCGACCGCGAAGGGAATGGCGAGCTCCCACCGGCCGAACCGGAAGGGCGTCGCGACGGCGGCGAGCGCCAGGAGGCCGCCGAAGAACAGGCCGATCATCCGCCCCCACTGCCACGCCAGGCGGTGCCGCGACGCGATCCCCGCGAGGATGAGTCCGTAGAAGAGGACCACGGGCGCGGCGCTCGACACGGATTGGCCCCCGGCGACGCGGATCGCGATGATCTCGACCAGGAACGCGACGACCAGAACCGCGACCGCGACGACGCTTATGGGCATGGAACGCATGCGGCCGAGCGTAGCACGGGACGGTGAGCCGCACGCCCACGCGCCAGGACGCTCGTATTACACGATGCGTGCGGGGAGGCGCACGGCTGAGAATGCCGCCTGGAGGCGCGAGGAGGACGTGGCGGCGATCGAGGGCAACCTCGCGTTCTACCCGGACCGCGCGAGCAGCTGCCGCGCCGCTGAGTGCCCCGCGGCTCGTTCAATGGCGCTTGAAGAACTGCACGGCGCGCTCGTGGCGCTTCGCGGCAGCGAGCGTCTTGAAGGTGCCGAGGTTCTTGCGCTTGCCCGTGCGCGGGTCCTTCTTGCGCGAGTAGAGGCGGAACTCGCCGGACTGGAGCTTGCGGATCATGCTTCGAAGCTGCGCATGCCGTCGCGTAACCGACGAGGGCGGCCGCTCGAGGGATCGCCGATACCGACCGGTCGCTTAGAGCTCGCGCCGGAAGATCACGAAGGCTTCGTTCGCGAACGCGACTCGAAACGCCCGGTTGGCGATGAGTCCGCGCATCAGGTCGCTGTCGGCGCGCGGCGCGAGGACGACGTCGATGGGAACGGATCCGACGCTCGTGGCGCGGTCGGCCTCCGCCCGGAAGCGAAGCGCCTGTTTCCAGCGCCCGAGCGCGTCCGGGGTGGTGAACATCGTCCCGAAGAGCGGTCGGTGCCGGGTGAACGCGCAGACCTGCCGCGTCAGGTCCAGGTCGAAGGTCAGTACGCGGCGCGGGACGGGATCCTTGGCGAGGAACGCGAG
>DASWEI010000126.1:0-5721 GCA_036394835.1 Anaeromyxobacter sp.
AAGTACCGCAACCTCAAGGGCGAGGTGGCGGACTACATCCCGGGCTGGGACTGCCACGGTCTCCCGATCGAGCTCAAGGTCGACAAGGAGCTCGGCTCGAAGAAGCGCGAGATGGACCGGCCCGCGATCATCGAGGCCTGCCGGAAGTACGCGACGAAGTGGATCGGCCGGCAGCGCGACTCCTTCAAGCGGCTCGGCATCTTCGGGCGGTGGGACGCGCCCTACGAGACGATGTCGAAGGGCTACGAGGCCGCGATCGTCCGCGCCCTCGCCCGCGTCGCCGAGAAGGGCTTCCTCTTCCGCGGCAAGAAGCCGGTCTACTGGTGCACGACGGACCGGACCGCGCTCGCCGAGGCGGAGGTCGAGTACGAGGACCACACCTCGCCCTCGATCTACGTCGCGTTCGACATCGTGGGCGCGCTCCCCGACCCGAAGCTCGCGGGGAAGAAGGCGCGGCTCGTCATCTGGACGACGACCCCGTGGACGCTCCCGGCGAACCTCGCGGTCTCGGCCCACCCCGAGTTCACCTACGTCGCCTACGATCTCAACGGGCAGGTGGTCGTCGTCGCGAAGGACCTCCTCGCGCGCTTCCTCGCCGACGTCGCGCCGGGGGAGCTCGCGATGGACGGCGCACCGGTGCCGCACTCTCCGGCCGCGCACGAGGCGGCGACGGGCGGCGGCGGGACCGCCGCGGCCGCCCACCTCTCGCACCCCGAGCGCGTGCTCGCCACGCTCGAGGGGAAGGCGCTCGAGGGCGTCCGCTACCGCCACCCGTTCATGGAGCGCGAGTGCCCCGTCATCCTCGGCGAGCACGTGACGCTCGAGGCCGGCACCGGGCTCGTCCACACCGCCCCGGGTCACGGGCAGGAGGACTACGAGGTCGGGCTCCGCTACAAGCTCGAGATCCTGAACCCGGTGGACGGCGCGGGGCGCTTCACGACCGAGGCCGGAAGGTACGCGGGGAAGGAGATCTTCGCAGCGAACCCGGAGATCGTGAAGGACCTCCACGCCTCCGGCCACCTCCTCTCCGATCCCGGCGCGAAGCTCCGGCACAGCTACCCGCACTGCTGGCGCTGCCACCACCCGGTCGTCTTCCGCGCGACCGATCAGTGGTTCCTCGCCCTCGACAAGGGCGGGCTGCGCCAGACAGCGCTCCAGGAGATCGACCGCGTCCGGTGGATCCCGCACTGGGGGCGCGACCGCATCTACAACATGATCGAGAACCGGCCCGACTGGTGCCTCTCCCGCCAGCGGACCTGGGGCGTGCCGATCGCGGTCTTCTACTGCGATGCGTGCGACGAGCCGCTCGTCTCGCCCGCCGTGATGGAGAAGGTCGCGCAGGCGTTCGAGCAGGAGGGGATCGAGGCTTGGTACCGGCGCCCTCCCTCCGCATTCACCGAGGGTCATTCCTGCGCGAAGTGCGGGAAGAGCGTCTTCCGCCGCGAGCAGGACATCCTCGACGTCTGGTGGGACTCGGGCGTGTCGTGGTCCGCCGTCGCCGAGGCGCAGGGGCTCGGCGTCCCGGTCGACCTCTACCTCGAGGGCTCGGACCAGCACCGCGGCTGGTTCCACTCCTCGCTCCTCACCGCCGTCGCGATCCGCGGCGCCGCGCCCTACCGCGCGGTCCTCACCCATGGCTTCGTCCTCGACGGCCAAGGGAAGGCGATGTCGAAGAGCCTCGGGAACACCGTCGCGCCCGAGGAGATCATGAAGAAGTACGGGGCCGACGTCCTGCGGCTCTGGGTGTCCGCCGCGGACTACCGCGACGACGTCCGCATCGGTGACGAGATCGTCGCCGGGCTCGCCGAGGGGTACCGCAAGATCCGCAACACGATCCGCTACGCGCTCGGCGCGCTCGAGGGGTTCGATCCCTCGAAGGACGCGGTCGCCGAGGCGGACCTCATGCCGCTCGACCGTTGGGCGCTCGCGAAGCTCGCCGCCTGGGGAGAGAAGGTGAAGGCGGCGTACGAGGGGTACGAGTTCCACGTCGCCTATCACGCCACCATGCAGCTCTGCGCGGTGGACCTCTCCGCCCTGTACTTCGACGTCGTGAAGGACCGGCTCTACACCTGGAAGACGGACGGACGCCCCCGCCGCTCGGCGCAGACGGTGCTGCACGCGGTCGCGGAGGACCTCGTCCGGCTGCTCGCGCCGGTCCTCTCGTTCACCGCGAGCGAGGCCTGGGGCTACCTCACCGGGCGCGACGGCACGAGCGTCTTCCTCGCCGGGCTCCCCGCCCGTCCGCGCCCGAAGGACGCCGACGCGCTCGAGGCTCGCTACGGGCGGCTCTTCGAGGTGCGCGAGGTCGTGCAGGGCAAGCTCGAGGAGGCGCGCCGCGCGAAGCTCATCGGCTCGGGGCTCGAGGCGATGGCGACGGTGCGCGCCCAGGGCGAGCAGCTGCGGCTGCTCGAGGAGGCGAGGGCCGAGCTCCCCGCGCTCTTCATCGTCTCGAAGGTCGTCCTCGCCGAGGGCCCGCTCTCCGTCGAGGTGGCGCGCGCCCCGGGCGTGAAATGCGAGCGCTGCTGGATCTACGCCGAGGACGTCGGGAAGGACCCGGCCCACCCCACCATCTGCGGCAAGTGCGCGGAAGCCCTCGCATGACGGGCGGGCGCTCGAGGTGGGCGCTCCTCGCGGCGCTCTTCATCGCGCTGGTCGCCCTCGACCAGTGGACGAAGTTCCTCGCGGTGGAGCGGCTCACGACCGTGTTCGATCGGGCGGGGGACAACGGGGTCGTCGAGCGCGTGCGCGGGTTCTACGGCTACAAGCACCTCGAGCCGCTCGCGACCGACCCGTACTACGTGTGGCGGCCGCTCTGGCGCATGAACTACGTCGAGAACCCCGGCGCCGCCTGGGGGCTCTTCCGCGGGTTCTCGCCCGACTTCAGGAACCTCTTCTTCACCGTCATCTCGGTGTGCGCGGTCGTCTTCATCCTCAACTACTACCGGCGGCTCCGCGCGGACCAGCGCTTCCTCCAGGTGGCGCTCGCCCTCGTGCTCGCCGGCGCGGTCGGGAACTTCATCGATCGGCTCGCGCGGCGGTACGTCATCGACTTCGTCGAGTGGTACTGGTGGAACCGTCCCGACATCCGCTGGCCGACCTTCAACCTCGCCGACTCGCTCATCGTCGTCGGCGTCGCCATGCTCATCATCCACCCCGGCGGCGCCGAGCGTGCGCTCGCCCTGCCGCGCGACAAGGAGGAGGGCGCGGCCTAGCCGGCGCCCGGCGCCATGCTCCCCGTCCTGTTCCACATCGTCGTTCCGGCGGGCTTCGGAAAGCTCGCCGCGATCCTCGCGGTCGTCCTCATCGCGGCGCTGCGCGCCTTCGCCTACGTCCGGCGGGCGCGGCGAGAGGGCGAGAGGACGAGCTTCGCCGCGGCGCTCAAGGACGACGGGGTCACCGTCGCGGTGCTCGCCGCCGTCGCGGGGGCGCTCTGGAAGGCGGGGATCCTCGACGGCGAGATCCGCCTGCCGCTCCACACCTACGGGCTCCTCATCGCGTCGGCGTTCCTCGTCGGCATCTGGCTCGCGCAGCGCGAGGCGCGCCGCCGCGGGCAGGACGCGGAGCGGATCGCCGACCTCGCCTTCTGGGTGCTCGTCGCCGCGCTCGTCGGGAGCCGCGTCTACTTCATCCTCGTGAACTGGGACGACTACTTCGGCGCGCACGCGCTCGCCACGACGGCGTTCGGGCGCATCCCCCGGATCTTCGCCTTCTGGGAGGGCGGGCTCGTCTTCTACGGCGGGTTCATCGGCGCGGCGCTCACGGCCTGGTGGTACATGCGGCGCGCGGGCATGCCCTTCCTCGCTCACGCGGACACCCTCATCCCGTCCGTCGCGTTCGGCCACTTCCTCGGACGGCTCGGCTGCTTCTCGGCGGGCTGCTGCTGGGGCGGCGTCGCGCACGGCCACCTGCCGTGGGCGGCGAAGTTCCCGCCCGAGTCGCTCGCCTACCAGACCTTCGCGAACCGCGCCGACCCGACGGAGTTCCTCACGCTCGACCGGGCGACGACACTGCCGCTCCACCCCGTGCAGCTCTACGAGTCGTTCGGCGAGCTCGGCCTCTTCCTCCTCCTCGTCCTCGTCGTCCGGCCGAGGAAGGCCTTCCACGGGCAGGTGCTCGCCACCTGGCTCCTCTGCTACGCCGTCCTTCGAACGACGGTCGAGTTCTTCCGCGCCGACGTCGAGCGCGGCGTCATCCGTGGGCTCGGCGTCGGCCAGTGGACGTCGATCGCGATCTTCGCGGTGGGCGCCGCCATCTGGACGAAGGCGCGCGCCCGGCGGGGCGCGGCCGCCCCGTCGCCGGCTTAAGGCGCCTCGGCTCGCGAGCGCCTGCGGCTCCTCCACCGGGCCCGAACGTTGATCGCGGCACCGGCGCGCCGATACACTCGTCCCCGTGGCCCTCCCCCCGCCCCGATCTCCGCTGAAGCCCGGCGGGCCGCAGTCGCCGCCCCCGTCCGAGGACGCGATCGCGAAGTCGCGGCGCGAGAAGGACGAGCTCGAGTCCGAGGCGAAGAGCATCGAGGAGGAGCTCGAGGAGCTCAAGGCGAAGTACGAGCAGTACTTCCTCGGGGTCGAGCGCAAGGAGCCCGTGCGCCGGCGCGAGGAGCTGCGAAAGCGCGTCCTCCGCGTGAAGGAGGCGTTCACGCGGAACACGGGCCTCAAGTTCCGCATCCAGACGCTGCACGCGCGCTATCTCTCGTACGAGCGGATGTGGCTGCGCAGCGCGAAGGAGAAGGAGGAGGGGACCTACCATCGCGACATCTTCAAGGCCCGCCTCCGCGCGCACAGAGACGAGGCCGCCGCGCCGCCTCCGGAGGCGAAGCCCGCAGCGGCGCAGAAGCCCGCCCTCGCGCAGAAGCCGGCGACCACGGCGCCGCGGCCGGTTGCGCCCGCGCCGCCGCCCGGAGCCATGGGCGAGGCGCAGCTCCGCGCGCTCTACACCGCCTACGTCGCCGCGAAGAAGAGCTGCAACGAGGACGTCTCGCGGCTCTCGTACGACGCCGTCGCGAAGACCGTGTCGAAGCAGCTCCCGGAGCTCATGACCCGCTTCAAGGCGAAGTCGGTCGAGTTCAAGGTCGAGGTGAAGGACGGGAAGGCCGTCCTGAAGGCCATCCCGAAGGTGTAGCCCGCAAGTGGAATCCCCCGGCGGCGCGCCACTCCCACGTGGGTGGGAAGTATCCGCTTCGAGACATGCCGCGGCCCTGACGCAGTGCACAGACTCCTTCCGCTGGGCAGTACGCCGACCTTCGCGGGAGGGCCCGAGTGAGAGCGTCGCCGTTCGTGCTCGTGTTGGCGCTCGTCGCCGCCGCCTGCGGCGCGCCGCGCGACGCAGAGGTGCGCCTCGCCCGGGTCGCGGCAGAGGGCCGCAATCTCGAGACGACGTTCGACCGGCTGGAGGACCGACTCCTCGCGAGCCAGGCTCGCGTCCGACTGTGGCGGGAGATGAGAGATCGGCACGAGAGCGTCGCGGCGATCGCCTGCGCTTCGCAGGAGGAGCACGCCGACGCGATGGCGATGCACGAGCCCGTCCACTCCCGGCTCGACCACGCGAAGGTCGCCGCCGCGGCTCCATCGTCCGAGCCGCACGGTCTCCGCGGCAGCCGCAAGTAGCCTCGCCCCGCCGCTTCCCCGCGCCCGCTCCCCTGGCCTCCAGGCGGGGCTTTTCGGATTTGCGTTCCGGGGCGCGCGATCGTAAAACTGCCGTCCCGCTGCGCCCCAGGGCGCG
>DASWEI010000127.1:0-6146 GCA_036394835.1 Anaeromyxobacter sp.
ACTCGATCGAGCGCGCGTCGCGCACGAACCCGCCGACCTCGGAGGAGAGGCGCAACTCGACGACGCGGAGCGCATCCTCGACCTTCGCCTTCTCGGCGAGCGCGCCCCGCGCGTCGGGCGACGCTTCCCAGTCGGCGAGCCGGTTCCGCCACTCCGTGACGACCGCGTCCGCGTCGGCGACCCGGCCGACCGCCTCCTTCAGCTCCGCCGGCTTCGAGACGCCGAGCGCCATCACCGCCTCGCGGATCTCGACGGCGTCCCTCCCGTACTGCGCCTCGACCTTCTTCTCCCAGTCGTCGACGACGCGCCGGCGCCGCGCGACCCGCTCCCAGTCCTCGAGCGCGCCGACCCAGCGGAGCGCGACCCAGCCGGCCCACCCGAAGGCGGGCATGTCGAGGAGCGCGACGTAGCGGAGGTCCGACTGCGGCGAGGCGCCGAGGAGCGCCACCGCGGCGACGAGGAGGCCGGCGCCGGCTCCCGCCCAGAACAGCGGGTCATGCCAGAACGGCCTCGGCGCGCCCACCGCGTCCGCCGCCGCGAGCGCCTCGCGCTCCGCGACGACCTTGCCCTGCGCCTCCTCGCGCTTCGCGGTCGCCTTGTCGAAGGCGTCGAGCTTCGCCTCGGCGTCGCCGAGCTTCGCGGCGACCCGCGCCGCTGCCTCGACGTCCGCCCGCGCCGCCTCCGCCGTCTCGAGCCCCTCGCGGATCTTCGCGCCGCCCCTCAGCGCCTCCTCGAGCTTGAAGAGCTTCGACTGCAGCCCGTCGAGCTGGTACTGGAGCTTCTCCGCGATCTTCGCCTTCGCGAGCTCGACCTTGAGCGCGTCGATCCGCTTGCGGCCCTGCTCGGGCGTGAGCGAGGCGCGCTGCGGCGCGGCGCTCGGGAGCGTCGCGGCCCCGCCCTGCTTCGACGGGAGGTCCGCCGCGGCGAGCGACAGGAGCGCGCCGAGCCTGCCCGGCGGTGGCACGCCGATCGTCTTCTGCATCACCTGCCCGATCTCGGCGAGGTTCTGCGAGACGAGCGCGAACGAGCGCCTCTCCGGGTCGAAGCGGTGGAGCTGCGCACCCGCGGTGAAGTCGCGGACGAGCCGGTAGGTCACCCGATCGTTCCCGACGATGGTGAGGCCGGCGCGGACGGGCGCGTTCGCGGGGCCGCCCGTGGCGCGCGGCAGCGCGTCGGCGTCCTTCGGGTCCGGGTAGAACAGCGCCTCGAGCAGGCGCCGGAGCGTGGCGCCGTCCGCGGGCATGACGTTGTAGCCGGGGCGGAGCGTGGCGCGGCCGCCCGAGGGCGCCACGCCGCGGATGCCCTGCGCGGCGAACTCTAGGATGATCACGACGGGCGGATCTTACCGCCACACCCGGCGTGCGGGAAGCACGGTGAGCGCGCGGCGACGACCGCCGCGCGCTCACGGAGGTGCGAGCCGGCCCTACTGCGCCGGCGCCGGCGCAGGGGTCGGGGCGGCCGGAGCGGCGGCCTCGTGGCTCCCCTCCTCCTGGTGCAGGCGGGCGGCCTTGCCCTGCAGATCGCGCAGGTAGTAGAGGCGCGAGCGGCGGACCTCGCCGTGGCCCAGCACCTCGATCTTGTCGATACGTGGGCTGTGCACCGGGAACATGCGCTCGACGCCCACGCCGTAGCTCACCTTCCGCACGGTGAACATGGAGCTGCCCGGGGTCCCCTTCCGATAGGCGATGACCACGCCCTCGTAGACCTGGATGCGCTCCTTGTCGCCTTCCTTGATCTTCGTGTGGACGCGGACCGTGTCGCCCGACCGCATCTCGGGGAGGTCCTTGCGAACGTACTTCGCCTGGATGTCGGCAATCGCCTTGCGCAGCATGACGTCGTTCTCCTTTACAGCTCGTCGTCTCCGGCGTCGATGAGCCGGAGGTCGTCCTGGGAGAGGTCGAGCCTCGCGTAGAGGTCCGGCCTTCGCTCTCGGGTGGCGCGCAGCGACTCGCGCCGCCGCCACCGCTCGATCCGCCGGTGGTCTCCCGAGAGGAGGACCTCCGGAACCTTCATCCCCCGGAACTCCGGGGGCCTCGTGTAGTGCGGGTGCTCGAGGAGCCCGTCCTCGCCCGCGAAGCTCTCTGCGCCGGCGGAGTCCTCGTTACCGAGGACGCCCGGGACGAGCCGCGCCGCCGCATCGGCGACGCAGAGCGCCGCGAGCTCGCCACCCGTCAGGACGAAGTCTCCGATCGAGACCTCCATGTCCACCGCCGTCATCACCCGCTCGTCCACTCCTTCGTACCGGCCGCACACGAGGATCAGCCTGCCCTGCTCTGCGAAGCGGCGCGCGAGCGCCTGGTCGAACCGCACGCCGCGAGGGCTCGTCAGCACCACCGTCGCGCCGGGGAGCCGCCCCCGGGCCGCCTCGATGGCGTCCACGAGCGGGTCCGGCTTCATCACCATGCCGGCGCCACCTCCGTAGGGAGCGTCGTCGGTGACGTGGTGCTTTCCCGGGGCGTGGTCGCGGACGTCGCTCACTCGCACCGCCAGGAGGCCGCTCGCCCGCGCCTTCCCGAGGATGGACTCGGCGAGGTAGCCCTCGCACATCCGCGGGAACAGCGTCAGGATCTCGACCTCCAAGGTTCTCATGCCTCGCTCGCCTCACCCTTCGACTTCGGCCGCTTTCGCGGTCTTCGCTCAGGGCACGTCCTCGTTCTCCTCGCGGCCTCCTTCCGTCTCTTCAGTCCAGAAGCCCATCCGGCGGGTCCACCACGATCCGGCGCGCCGCCCGGTCCACCTCGACGTACGGCGCGAGCGGGATCAGCTTCTCGCCCCGGGCGCCACCGGTGACGACGAGCACGTCCACCCCGCCCGTCTCGTACAGCTCCGTCACCTGCCCCACCAGCTCGCCCGCCACCGTCACGACCTCGAGCCCCTCGAGGTCGGTCCATAGATATTGACCCTCACCGGCCTCCTCCAGCTCATCGCGCGGCGCGAGCACCTCCGCTCCGACGAGCCCCTCCGCCGCCGTGCGGTCGGAGACACCCTCCAGCTTCACCGCCCACACGCGCCCCTGCGGCCGCGCCTCCTCGATCCGCCGCGTCTCGTCCGCGCCGGCGCGCCGGAGCACGATCGCGGCGACCTCTCCGAGCGCCCCCGACGAACCCGCGATCCCGACGAACCCCTTCAGCCCGACCGCGCGGACCACCTTTCCGATCCGGACGAGGGCCACGGGCGCCCGTCAGTCGAGGATGTCGAGCACCGCGCGCCGGCCGTCGCGCCGAGCCGCGGCGTCGAGGACTGTCCGGAACGCCTTGGCGGTCCGCCCGCCGCGCCCGATGACGCGCCCGAGGTCGTCGGGGTCCACGGTCAGCTCGAACACGGTCGAGCGGTCGCGCTCGATCGTGTCGACGCGGACGGCGTCCCGCTTCTCGACGAGCTCCTGGGCGAGCCAGAGGACGAGGTCGCGCATCGCGCGCTAGGCCTTCTTCTCGGCGGGCTTGTTCGCGATCGCGCGCTTCAGGATCATCGCCACGGTCTGGCTCGGCTTCGCGCCGGCCTTCAGCCAGTGCTCGATCCGCTCGACCTTGAGCTCGATCTTCTCGGGCGTCCGGGTCGGATCGTAGACGCCGACGTCCTCGATGTACCGGCCGTCGCGCGGCTTGCGCGAGTCGGTCGCCACCACGTGATAGAAGGGCGCCTTGTGCGTACCGGCGCGCGAGAGCCGAAGAACCACTGCCATGGATGCCTCCTAAAGCTTTGTATCGCGGACGCTTTTCCGTCGCGCGCGCGACGGGCGGCCCACGAAAAAGTGGGTTTCTTTACGCCAACTTAGCTTCTGAGTCAAGGGGAAGCGCGGCCAGCGGGCGCAGGAACGCCGTCCCGCCGCTCGCGCAACCGCGCGAGGTGACCCCTCGGCACGAGTCGAAGGGTGGCCGCGTACGCCGCGAACGCGAGGAGGATCCCCGCGATCGCGCCGCCCGCGAGATCCGCCGCCCAGTGCGGCGCGCCGAGCGCCCGCGCAGCGCCGACGAGGACCGCTCCGACGACCGCCGGGAGGGCCCGCCTGCCGTAGACGAGCGCGGTGTAGGTGGCGAAGACCGCCACGGCGGCGGCCTGGCCGGACGGGAACGCGCGCCGCAGGAGCGGCGCTACCGCGTGCCCTGCGCCTTCCAGCGGGCGAGGGGCGCCGCCCAGGGCGCGCGCGAGGAGCGCGACCGCGCCCGCCGCCGCGAGCGCCAGCGCGAGCGGCAGGAAGGCCTTCAGGACGCCCTTCACGTCATCCTCGAGGAACGAGTAGACGGCGAGGGCGATGAGCGCGAGCGCCCACACCTCGCAGGACACCTGCGAGAGCGCGCGGGCGAGGTCGAGCCAGCGCCACTCGGCGCCGGGCACGGCCGAGAGCGGGTCCTGATAGAGCGGCGGCATCGGCGGCGCCCATTCTTATCAGCGCGCAGGGGAAAAGCGAGCGGGGGGCTCAGGGGGGCGCGAACCGAGCGAAGCGAGGCGAGCGTCCCCCCGAAAACAAAGAGCCGCGCGATGACGCGCGGCCCCTGATGCCCTTTAGAGGCGAACGGCTACTCCTTCGCCTTCTTGGCCTTCTTCTCAGGCTTCTCGGCCTTCTCGGCCTTCGGCTTCTTCTCGGCCTTGGGCGCCTTCGGCGCCTTCGCGGCCTTCGCCTCGCCCTTCTCCTCGCCCTCGGCGGGCGCGGCGGGCTTGCGGTCGAGCAGCTCGATGATGGCGAGCTCGGCGTTATCGCCGGCGCGGCGGCCGACGCGGACGAGGCGCGTGTAGCCGCCCGGGCGCGCCTTGAAGCGGTCGGCGATCGGCCCGAACAGCTTGTTCAGCACCTCGACGTCGCGGACGTCGCGGTTCGCGATGCGGCGCGCGTGCGGAGTGGCGCGCTTCGCGAGGGTGATGATCTTGTCGGCGAAGCGCTTCAGCTCCTTCGCCTTGGGGGTGGTGGTCGTGATCCGCTCGTGGCGGATGAGCGACGTCACCATGTTCCGGAACATGGCCGTGCGGTGCTCGGTGGTGCGATCGAGCCGGCGGCCGACGACGCGGTGTTTCATCTCGTGCTCTCCTTACGTCCCCGCGGTCGTTAGACCTTGGGCGCGCCCTGCGGCGCGGTCTTGGGCGGCCAGTTCTCGAGCTTCATCCCGAGCGAGAGGCCCATCTCGGCCAGGATCTCCTTGATCTCCTTCAGCGACTTCCGGCCGAAGTTCTTCGTCTTGAGCATCTCGGCCTCGGTCTTCTGCACGAGATCGCCGATCGTCTTGATGTTCGCGTTCTGCAGGCAGTTCGCGCTGCGGACCGAGAGCTCGAGCTCGTCCACCGACCGGAACAGGTTCTCGTTCAGCTTCTGCTCCTCGACCGGCTTCACCTCCTCGGCGGGCTCCTCGGCCTCGTCGAAGTTGATGAAGATCGAGAGCTGCTCCTTCACGATCTTGGCGGCGTAGGCGATCGCGTCGTTCGGGGCGACCGAACCGTCCGTCCAGAGCTCGAGCGTGAGCTTGTCGTAGTCGGTCTGCTGCCCGACGCGGGCGTTCGTGACCTGGTAGTTCACCTTCCGGATCGGGCTGAAGAGCGCGTCGACGGGGATGGTGCCGATGGGCTGACCCGGGACCTTGTTCTTCTCGGCCGGCACGTAGCCGCGGCCGCGCCGCGCCGTCATCTCCATCCGGACCCGGCCGCCCTCGCTGATCGTGAGGACGTGGTGGCCCGGGTTCAGGATCTCGACCTGCGGGTCGGCGATGATGTCGCCCGCCTTGATCTCGCGGGGCCCGTCCGCCTCGATCCGAATCGTCTTCACGTCGTTCGTGTGGATCTGGAGGAGGACTTCCTTGAGGTTGAGGATGATGTCGGTGACGTCCTCGGCGACCTCGGGGATGGTCATGAACTCGTGCTCGACGCCCTCGATCTTCACCGAGGTGATCGCCGCGCCCTGCAGCGACGAGAGGAGCACGCGCCTGAGCGAGTTGCCGAGCGTGATGCCGAAGCCGCGCTCGAGCGGCTCGGCCACGAACTTGCCGTAGGTGTTGGAGAGGGACTCCTGGTCGACCGTGAGCCCGCGGGGCTTGATGAGGTCGCGCCAGTTCTTCGTGACGATGGGATCCACCATGGCTGTCTCCTGATCGGCCGCCGTCCCCTCCCCGCGGCCGACCAGCCGTTCGGCGCGGGAACCCGTGAGACGCGCGACCTCGAAT
>DASWEI010000128.1:0-15082 GCA_036394835.1 Anaeromyxobacter sp.
TGCTCTCGCTGCGGCGGGCGGGCTCCTCACTGCGCTGCTCGACGTACCTACGGGTACGCCTCCGCTGCTCGTTCGTCGCGCGCCCGCCTCGCTTCGGCCTCAGCGCTCTCGCTACGGCGCAGAAGTGACCGAGTAGTACTAACGCGGCGGCCCGCCCCTCTTCACCGCAGGGCCGTGCGGGGCGCTGGAGACGGCGACCTGCGCCGTCGCGGCCGCGACCTGGATCGGCTCCGCGGCTCGGACCTCCATCCGCTTCGCGAGCCACGTCGGGAAGGAGAGATAGACGAGTCGCGCCTCGAGCCGGAGCGTCCCGCGCACCTCCGCAGGGATCGTGAACTCGTACGCCTCGTTGCGGCGCTCTCCCGGGTCGAGCCGGTTGTCCCAGACGATCCGGGCGGCCTCGTACGACGAGAGCGTCTGCCGCCCGCTCTCGTCGAAGTAGACGGCGCGGTAGGTGCGCGCGCCGAGAGGCACGTCGCTCGAAAGCAGCTCGGGATCACGGTCACCCGTCCCCGCGACGGAGTAACCCCCGAGCGCCTTCGCACGCGCGGGCACGGGCCAGCTCTTCGGTCCGGCGCGGGCCGTCACCTCGAGCCAGAGGAGGCGCAGGTCGGCGCTACCGGACGGCATCCGGTGCCCGGTGCGGTGGTTGTCCACCTGGATCGAGAACGCGACCGTGTCGCCGGGGCCGGCCTGCTCGGGCGGTCGCACGAAGGAGACCGCGATCGCTCCTTCGACCTGAGCGCGCGCGTGGGCGCCCGGGAACCGGTGCGTGTAGAGCTTGTCCCGGATCGGCGCCTTGAAGAGCCCGCCCTGCGCCGCCGCTCCGGACTCGAACCGCGAACCCGACTCCACCTGGAAGCCGTCGCGTGTCATGTGGCAGTCCTGGCACTGCACGCCCCGCTCCGCGAACGAGGACTTCTTCCACTCGCTGTACGTCCCCTTCACGAGGACGCCGTTATGGTTCACCGCCTCGTGGCAGGTCGCGCAGAACTCGCTCTTCGTCTGCAGCTCCGAGTAGACGTGGTGCCAGTTCGTCCCGGAGGGGAACGGTCCGAGCTTCTGCTCGCTCGGGCGCGAGATGAAGTTGCCGTTGCGCGGGGTGGGGCCCTCGTAGCCCGAGATCGTGTGGCACAGGTCGCAGGTGACGCCGGACATGCTCGGGTCCGCGGTCATCTCCCCGGAGAAGTGCGTCTTCTGGGTCGCGAACGCCACCGGGGCATGGCAGGCGGTGCACGACCGCGCCTCCTCCGCGAGCTTCGGGTCCCGGCTCGCCTTCGGCAGGAGCTCCTCGAAGTACTGCGCCTGGAAGAGCGGGTTCATGAACGACGTCTCGTGGTGCGACTGCATGTGCTGCTCCACCGTTCGTGGGTGGCAGTTCGCGCAGGTGGCGCTCGGCCAGTAGCCGGTCCTGCTCGGCGCGCGGCCGCCCTGCGATCTGGCCATGGAAGGCGCGAAGACGGCGAGCGCGGCGAGCGCGAACGCCGGCAAGGCGGAACGGACGGCTGCCATCGAGCACCCCCGGAGCGAGAGCGCTCACGGTACCGCGCGGTGTACGTGAGGTCGAGCGCGGTCCGATCCTTGCTGGGTCGCGCCGAGATGTCCCGTCGTCTCGCGCTCGCCGCGCTCCTCGCGCTCGTCCTCGCGGCGGGTAGGGTCCGCGACGCCCTGGAGATTCCAGGCGCGCGGACCGCGTGCGCGCCGCAGGGGCGCGGCGAGCCGCCGCGGCACTGGCTCGGCTGCGCGGCGGACGCCGGGCCGCCGCGCGCGCTCGCCGGCGACGAGCGGCTCGTGCTCGGGCTCCCCATCGATCCGAACACGGCGAGCTCCCGCGAGCTCGCCTTCGTCCCGGGCCTCTCGCGCCGGCTCGCCGCGGAGCTCGTCCTCGACCGGGAGCGGAACGGACCCTACGGCGATGTCGCGGACATCGTGCGCGTGCGGGGCATCGGGCCGAAGAAGCTCGCGGCCGCGGCGCCGCACCTCGCCGTCTCCCCGCCGTAGCGAGGGCGCCGCCCCTGCGGTAGGCTCTCAGCCTTCGGGAACGGGAGGAACCTTGGTCATCCGCTGCGAGCGCTGCTCGACGATGTACGAGCTTGACGAGAAGCTGCTCGCGCCCACCGGGTCCGACGTGCAGTGCACGAAGTGCCAGCACGTCTTCAAGGCGTTTCCCCCGGGGTCCGCCGGCCGCACGCTCGTCGGCGTCCCCGGCGAGACCGCGCAGCCCGAGGTTCCGAAAAGCTCGCCGGCTGCACCGACCGCCGCGCAGGCTTCCTCGCGACCGGCCGTGCCCGCCCCCGGCACGGTCGCCGCGCCGCGTTCGCTCGCGGGACGCCCGGACGGCGCGGCGCCGCGTGGAGTGCGTCCCGGCTCGACCCCGGTCTACCGCCCGTCTCCTACCGCGCCCGGTGCGGCCTCCTCCGCGGTCGGTCGGGCGCCGGTGATTCGCCGCGACACCGTCGGCACCTTCGAGGCCCGGCTCCGCTGGACCGCGCGCTGGCGCTGGCTCGCGCCGCTGCTCGGCGTGGCGCTCGTCGGCACCGTGGTCGCTGCCTGGCTCCTCCTCGGCCGCCGGACTGACGTGGGCTCCGACCGGACGCAGGGCGAGGCGCTCGCCCTCGTCGCCCTCGACGACCGCTCGAGCCTCGAGACCGGAGCCGCACGCCTCGCGGTCATCGTCGAGCGGGCGCCGAAGCTGCGCGGCGCGGCCGCGGACCACGCCCTCGCGCAGGTACTCCGGGCCGCTTCCGTCGCGGACGAGGGTGAGGCGCTCGCCGCCCGGCTCGCGGCCCGCGCGGAGGAGCGCGAACGGCTGCGCCGGGAGCAGCCGGCCGGGTGGGAGGCCGCCGAGCACGCCGCGGAGACGGACGCCGCCGCGCTCGAGCCGGAGGTGCGCGGCCGCGAGGAGAAGGCGCGCGCGCTCGCCGCCGGCGCGCGCGAGGAGCTCGTCGCATTGCAAGGGGAGGTCGGCGATACGCCCGAGGTCGTGCGCGCGCAGGCCGCGCTCCACGCGCTCGCGGGCGAGCGCGACCGCGTGCACAAGCTCGTCCGCGGCCGCGACAAGGGGCAGCGCGATGGATGGCTCGATCTCGTCGACGGCTGGAGCGACGCCCGGGAGCCGGATCGGGCGGCGCGCGAGCGCGCCGTCGTGAAGCTCGGCGCGCTGGCGGCGGCCCGCCCGGACCTCCTGCGCGGACGGTACCTGCTCGCGCGCGCGCAGGCCTCGCTCGGCCGCAAGGCGGAGGCGGTCGCGACGCTCGACGGTCTCCTCGCGGCGAACGGGCACCACGAGGGGGCCCGCCGCCTTCGGGACGAGCTCACCGCGCCCCCTCCCGCGGCCCCCGTCGGCGTCCCGACGACTACGCCGGCGCCGCCGCCCGCTCCGCCAGGAAAAGGCCCGCCGCTCTGGAGGAAGCCCGTTCCACAGCGCGGACCCGCCGCTTCTCCTCCGGACTCGGCGGCCGCTCAATCCACGGGCGGCGCGGCGGCCGCTCCCGCTGCCGCCAGCGTGCCGCCCACCCCTGCGCCAGCGCCACGCGGACCGGTCGACGAGGGGCCCGCCATGCCGCCCGCGTCGACCACCGCCCCGCCGACCGCCCCGGCTCCCGACGCGCCCCCGCCACCCTCCGAGGCGCCCCAGCGGCCCGCGAGGCGGCGCATCGAGTCCGCGGCCCCCGGCTCCTCCGACGGGTAGGGCGCCCCTCGCTGGCGCGCGCCTTGCCTCGCAAGCCGCGCGATGCTCGCCGCGCTCCTCTGGCTCTCCCTCGCGCTCGTGGCGTTCAGCTACGTCGGGTACCCGCTCGTCCTCGCCGCGTGGGGGGCGCTCCACGATCTGCGGGGAGCGCTCCGGTTCTTCGGCGGCGGTCCGGATCGGCGCGAGCGCAGCGGCCCGCCGGAGTGGCCGCGCGTGTCCCTCGTCCTCGCCGCGTACGACGAGGAGGCCTGCATCCGCGAGAAGATCGCGAACTGCCTCGCGCTCGACTACCCCGCCGACCGGCTCGAGATCGTCCTCGGCTGCGACGGGTGCTCGGATCGGACGGCCGAGATCGCGCGCGAGGCGGGGAAGGGGCGCGTCCGCGTGGTCGAGCTCGCGCCGCGCGCCGGCAAGGCGAGCGTCCTCGCGCGGCTCGTCCCCGCGGCGGCCGGGGAGGTCGTCGTGCTCACGGACGCGAACACCATGCTTCACCCGAGCGCGATCCGCGCGCTCGCGCGCCGCTTCCGCGATCCCTCCATCGGCGCCGTCGTCGGCCGCCTCCGGCTGCGTGAGGCGAAGGGCGGGGCGGTCGGCGAGGGGACCTACTGGGCGTACGAGACCTTCCTGAAATACCTCGAGGGGAAGCTCGGCTGCGTGCTCGGCGCGAACGGCGGCCTGTACGCGATCCGCCGGATCCTCTTCGGCCCGCTGCCGCACGACACGATCACGGACGACTTCGTCATCCCGGCCCGGATCGCGGTGCGCGGCTGGCGCGTCCCGTTCGAGCCGACCGCCGTGGCCTACGAGGAAACGACCGCCAATGCGCGGGACGAGTTCGGTCGCCGGGCGCGAATCGGCGCCGGGAACTGGCAGGCGCTGGCGCGCGTCCCGGATCTCCTCGACCCGCGCACCGGGTTCGTCGCGTTCGCGTTCGTGTCGCACAAGCTGCTCCGCTGGGCGGCGCCGCTCCTCCTCGCGATCGCGCTCCTCGCGAACGTCGGGGTCGCAGTCGCGCCCGGCGCCTGGGCATATCGCGCGCTCCTCGCGGCCCACGCGGGGTTCTACGCGCTCGCGCTCGCGGGACGGCGTGGCGCGGCGGGGCGGCTCGCGCGTGGCGCGCTCTACTTCCTCGAGATGAACGTCGCCCTCGCGGTCGGCTTTTGGCGCTTCGTCCGCGGATCGCAGCGGGCTGCATGGCGCCGGACCGAGCGGACCGCGGCCGCCGCGTGACTGCGTGTCCCGAGCCGCGGAGCACGGCCGAGACGCGCCCCACCTGCGCGTCGTGCCTCACCCTGCCGGGAGTCCCTCGTGGGGCGGGGGTGGTCGTTTTCTTGCCTCGGGAGAGGACGTGCCCTTGCACGCCTGGTCACAGCACCTAGCTTCACCGTAGAGGCCACGGGCGGGCGGCGGGCAGGGAGGGGACCGGAAAGGCTCGCGGGGACCCCATGGGCGTCATGGATCGCATCCGCAGGCTCAGCAGGGCGCAGCACGAGGCGCTCATCGCGATCGATCGCGAGGAGCAGAACGCGGTCGAGCTCGAGAACCTCGAGGCCGACCACCTCGCCGCCGAGGAAGCCTACCTCCGGCGCAAGGACCGGCTCCTCGGTCACGAGGTCCCCGACGCCTACGAGGAGATCGCGGCGTCCCGCGCCCTCCTCGCCCAGGTCGTCCGGCGCAGACAGGAGCGGTTCGAGGCGCTGCGCGTCGCCGTGCTGACGGGGCGTGCCGCGGAGTCCGACGGCCCGATGCAGCTCGTGCTCCTTCCGTCCTGATCCGCCGCCGCGGACCCCTCCCGGTCCGGCGCGGCGCGGGCCCTGCGCCGGCCAAGCCCGTGCGGCATGATCCGCGGGTGGCCGATCTCCTCGTCGTCGCTCCCATCCTGACCGGGGATCCGGCGCGCCCCCGGGCGGAGGCGGCGCTCGCCCGCGACGGGGTGTTCGCGGCCGTCGGCTCGAGCGCCGACTGCGAGCGGCTCGCCCGCCGCGGGGCGGTCCGGATCGAGGCGGGCGGCGGGGTGCCGGGACTCGCGGACGCCCACGGTCACCTGGCGCTCCTCGGCAGGTGGCGCGCGGAGGTGCGGCTCGCTGGCGCCGAGGACGCGGAGATCTGCGCGGCGAGGGTCGCCGAGCGGGCCCGCACGACCCCGCCCGGGCGGTGGCTGCGCGGGAGCGGCTGGGACCAGAACCGCTGGCCGGGGGCGGGGTTCCCGTCCGCGGCCGCGCTCACCCGCGCCGTCCCGCACCACCCGGCGGCGCTGTCTCGCGTGGACGGGCATGCGCTGTGGGTGAACGCGCCAGCGCTTGCCGCGGCCGCGATCGACGCGCGGACGCCCGACCCGCCCGGCGGGCGCATCCTGCGGGACTCCGACGGGAGGCCCTCCGGCGTGCTCGTGGACGCGGCGCAGGAGCTCGTGCTCGCGCGGATCCCGCCCCCGGGGCCCGCGGAGCTCGAGGACGCGATCCGCGCGGCGCTCGCGGAGCTCGCCCGAGTCGGGCTCACCTCCGTGCACGACGCGGGGGTGACGGCCGACGTGCTCACGGTGCTGCGGCGCTTGGCCGGCGAGGACCGCCTGCCCGTGCGGGTCCACGCGATGCTCGACGGCGAGCGGCCCCTCCGCGAGCTCCTCGAGGCCATGGCGGAGGCGCGCGGGGCGCCCGAGGTCGGGCGGCTCGGGGTGGTCCGGACGGTGAAGCTCTTCGCGGACGGCGCGCTCGGCAGCCGCGGCGCCGCGCTCCACGAGGACTATGCGGACGACCCGGGGAACCGCGGGCTCCTCCTCGCGGAGCCCGCGGCGCTCGCCGCGCGGGTGGCGGCGGTCGCGGCGGCGGGGCTGCAGCCTGCGGTGCACGCCATCGGGGATCGGGCCGTGACGATCGTGCTCGATGCGCTCGAGCGCGCCGCGCGCACCGCGGACGTTCCCTCGCTCCGTCCACGGCTCGAGCACCTCCAGCTCGTCCTCCCGCACGACGTCGGCCGGCTCGTCCGGGTCGGCGCCATCGCGTCGATGCAGCCCGTGCACGTCGCGAGCGACGGCCCGTGGCTCGCAGCGCGGCTCGGCGCGCGGACGGACCGGCTGCGCGGCGCGTTCGCCTGGCGCACGCTCGTCTCGGCCGGCGTCCCGCTCGCGTTCGGCTCGGACTTCCCGGTCGAGGATCCCGACCCGCGCGCCGGCCTCGCGGCGGCGGAGACGCGGGCCGCCCGTGGCGGGCTGCCGTTCCGGCCCGAGGAGCGACTCTCCCGCGAGGAGGCGCTCGCCGCGTTCACGCGCGGCGCGGCGTACGCGGCGTTCGCGGAGCGGCGGCGCGGGATCGTGCGGGAGGGGATGGACGCGGACCTGACTCTGTTCGCGCGGGACTTGGCGGCGTGCCCGGCAGACGCGCTCCGCGAGCTCGCCGTGACGCACACGATCGTGGGCGGGAGGATCGAGTACGAGGCGCGCTGACTAGTACTACTCGGTTACTTCTACGCCGCAGCGAGAGCATCGGCGCTCGCAGCAGGCGTACGAAGTGACCGAGTGGTACTAGAGCACCGTCGCGTAGGCGACGAGGAGCCGTCCCGCCGGAACGCGCCCGGCTCCGACGACGAGCACGTCGTTCAGGGCGCGGCCGTCGTCACGCCGGACCTTCCAAGGCTGGCCGCCGTTCACGTGCAGCCGGAGGACGCCCTGGTCGGTCCGGTGGAGCACGAGCGCGGTGCCGTCGCGGGAGACCGACTCGACGAGGCCGACGTGGTCCGGCGGGCCGCCCGGGCGGTCGGAGAGAAACACGAGGTCGCCCGCCGCGGGGTGGCCGTGGCGCACCTGGGCGCGGTCGCGGGCGAACGCGTGGAGCTCGCGCGCGTCGACGGCCGCTTCCGGGAGCGGCGAGTCCGCCTCCGCGAACGCGGCGCGGACGAGCGCGGCGCAGCCGTTTCCCCAGCGGACGCCGGAGACGACGATCTCGCGCTGCCCGACGAGCGACGAGGCGGTCTCGATGGCCCGGCGCACCGCCTCGTCGCGCGGCGGGCGGCGGCCCTGCACCGGGCGCGCGGCGGGCGGCTCCGGGGTCCGGGCGCGCTCTGCGGTCGGGGAGGGCGGCGACGACGAACCGGGGACCGGGCCGGCACCCGGGTCGCGGGTGCCGGCCCGGACCACCGGGGCGGGCGGGGGCATGCGGTCGCGCCGCTGCGCGTGCGCCCCTCGGGCGCAGGCCATCGCGAGAAAGCCGAGCGCGAGGACGCTCGTGCGAAGCGGCGACATCGATGCGATGGTACGCAGCGCCGGCGGCCCGTCCAGTTTCTGGCCCGCGCGGTGTCGGACCCCGCGGCTACGCTGCGACCTCGCCTCCCCATGTCCCGCCGCTACCAGCTGAAGCGCGCCGAGCCTGCCGCGCGCGCCCTGAATTACGAGGGGCTCCTCAACGACCAGCAGATCGCGGTCGTCGAGGCCGGCGAGGGGCCGATCCTCGTCATCGCCGGCGCGGGGTCCGGCAAGACGCGCACGCTCACCTGGCGCGTCGCGCGCCTGCTCGCCGACGGCGTCGAGCCGGAGTCGATCCTCCTCCTCACGTTCACGAATAGGGCCGCCCGCGAAATGCTCCGGCGCGTGGAGGAGGTCTGCCGCGTGGACACGCGGCGCCTGCAGGGCGGCACGTTCCACCATGTCGCGCACCAGGTGCTCCGCGAGCACGGGGCCGAGCTCGGGTACGAGCGCGGCTACTCCATCCTCGACCGGGAGGACTCGCGCGACGTGATGGCGGCCGCCATCGCCGACTGCGGCATGGCGGTCGGCGCCCGCCGCTTCCCGAAGGCGGACGTCCTCATCGACCTCGTCTCGATGGCGATCAACACGCAGACGCCGCTCGCGGACGTCGTGGCGACCCGCCGGCCGCAGTTCGCGCCGCTCGAGGAGGACCTCCTCCGCGTCGCGCGCCGGTATGCCGAGCGGAAGCACGAGATGAACGCGATGGACTTCGACGACCTCCTCATGAACTGGAAGATCCTGCTCGCGGAGCGGGAGCCGGTCCGGCGGGCGCTCTCTGCGCGATGGCGCCACGTCCTCGTGGACGAGTACCAGGACACGAACCGCCTGCAGGGCGACGTCGTGGACCTCGTCGCCGCCGAGCACCGGAACCTCTGCGTCGTCGGCGACGACGCACAGTCCATCTACGCGTTCCGGGGCGCGCACTTCGCAAACATCCTCGAGTTCGAGAAGCGCTACCCCGACGCGCGCCGGTTCGATCTCACCGTCAACTACCGCTCGACGCCGCAGATCCTCGCGCTCGCGAACGCCTCGATCGCGGCGAACGTGCGCCAGTTCGAGAAGGAGCTCTCGAGCGTCCGGGCGGACGGGACGCTCCCGGCGGTCGTTCCGTGCCGCGACGTCGTGCAGCAGGCGGCGTTCGTGGCCCAGCGGGTGCTGGAGCTGCGCGACGAGGGGATCCCGCTCCCCGAGATCGCGGTCCTGTACCGTGCGCACCACCACGCGATGGAGATCCAGTTCGAGCTGGCGCGGCGCGGGATCCCGTTCGTCGTCCGGAGCGGCGTCCGCTTCTTCGAGGCGGCGCACGTGAAGGACGTGCTCGCGCACCTGCGCTTCGCGCGGAACCCCGGGGACGAGCTGGCGCTGAAGCGCTGCCTGCGGCTCGCGCCCGGCGTCGGGACCGCGACTGCCGAGGGCGTCTGGAGCGCCTTCGTCTCGCGGCGGCGCCGCGGCGCGGGGACCGTGGACGAGCTGCTCGCCCCGGACGTCGCGTCGCACGTGCCGCCGAAGGGGCGCGCGGGGTACCGGCGCCTCGCGGAGCTCCTGCGCGCGCTTTCCCGCCCGCCCACCGCCGACCTCCCGGGCGAGGCGATCGAGAAGGTGCTCGAGGGCGGCTACGAGGAGTTCCTGCGCGCCGAGTTCCTGAACGCGGACACTCGCATCGAGGACGTGCGGCAGCTCGCCGAGTACGCGCGGAGCTACGAGGACACGGAGGCGTTCCTCTCCGAGATCGCGCTCCTCACCGAGCTCTCCGCCGAGACCGTGTCGGAGGGCGGCGAGCCGGACGAGAAGATGGTCCTCTCGTCGGTGCACCAGGCGAAGGGGCTCGAGTGGCGCGCGGTCCTCGTCGTCTGGCTCGCGGACGGGCGCTTCCCGTCGGCGCAGGCGCTCAAGGACCGCGACGGCGAGGAGGAGGAGCGGCGGCTCTTCTACGTCGCCTGCACGCGCGCGAAGGACGAGCTGTACCTCTCGTACCCGCTCGTCGCCGCGCCGCGCGATCGCGAGCGCATCGTGATGAAGGCTTCCCGCTTCCTCGAGGAGCTTCCGCCGTCCGACCCGGAGCTGTTCGAGCGCTGGCAGCTCGACGACGGGGTGGGCGCCCCGGCGCTCTCCTCGGTCCCCCCGCTCGCACAGCTCGGCGCCGCGCGCGACGCCCGCGTCATCCCGGTGCTGTTCGGCGCTGCGCCGCCGCGCGAGGTGGGCGGAGCGGAGCCGGACGAGGACGACGAGGACGACGATGGCGATGACGAGCCGGACGAGGGCGGGCTTCCGCACTAGCCGCCCCCTCTCCCCAGCCCTCTCCCCCTCCGGAGGGGGAGAGGGGGACAACAGCAAGCCACCGCGCGCGCGCGGAAAGGCGGAAGAGAAGGCGGGCTTCCGCACGCCGGCAGCAAAACCCCCTCGCCCCCGCGCAGCGGGGGAGAGGGGCAGGGGAGAGGGGGACCGCGCCTACTACTCCGAGCAGTGCCCGGGGCCGACGAATCCCTGGTTGAGCTGATCGAGCGTCACCGCTGCCGACGTCACCGCCGCGCGGTTCGACCTCGTGACGCCGGCCGGGCCAGTCGTCGCGAAGAAGGCGTCCGCCCACGCGAGGGTGGACGCGACCGCCGAGCCGTCTGCGCCGTTCAGCACGTTCAGCTTCGCCGCGATGTACTAGTGCGCGAGCGCGTACCAGACGTTCCCTGCCGGCGGCGTCCAGAGGACCTCGTACCAGGTCTTGCCCGAGACGCCGAAGAGGGTGTCCGCGCCGGAGGGCCCGACGAGCAGCCACGCGTCGTCATACGGCGCTGGCCCGAGGGCGCTGTGCGTCTTCCAGTAGCCCTGGGTCAGCGTGCAGCCCGTCGCACAGGGGACGTTCACCGACACGACGTTCGTCGCGGTGCCGCTCGGGCTCTCCTCGGTCAAGGTCCACGATGCGACGTTCTCGACCGAATACGTCCCGCACACCGCGAACGGCCCGACCGCGAGCGGGTAGGTGAACGTCCGGCTGCCCTCGCAGATCTCGCCGAGGAATCCGGCGAGGGAGTCCGCGACCTCCACGCAGGCGCCGTGCTTGGTCACCTCGGCTCTCGCGAAGTCGACTGCGGCGGACCCGGAGCCACCGCCGACGTCGCCCGCGGCGTCGGCCGCGGCGACCGCGACGTTCGTGCGCGACGCGGCATCGGGGAGCGACACGACGTACGAGCACGTCAGCGTCGCGCCGGCGGCGAGCGTGTACGGGAACGTCACGCCGCAGTCCACGGGCGCGTCGATCGCGCCGCTCACCGTGTCCGTGACGCCGGTGATGAGGGCCGCGCCCGTCCAGCCCGCGTCGCTTTCGAGCGTCGGCGGGGCGGGGTTGGTGATCGTGATCTCGCCGGTCGCCGACCAGCCCGAGTCGGCGGACGTCGAGGTCGTGGCGACCGCGTAGTTGACGGTGAGAGTAGCCGCCGAGCGACTGCGTGGAGGTTCCGCGCGGGTCGCCATCGAACCTTGAGCTCTACGTACCGGCCCGGCAGGCCGAGCGCGGTGGCCGCGTCGGCGCAGGTCGGGTTCCCGGCGAGCTGGTAGGTCGTGACGGTCTCGGCGGCGCGCGACGCGCTCCGCCCTGCTTCCGAGCTGCATGCGGTGAGCCCCGCCCCCAGGACCACGATCTCGACTTCACGGAACGTCATATGTGCCTTCTGCTCGACATCGAGCGGGCCGAGACATCTCGCCCGCTTGGCGCGCTCACAAGTGCCGCGAACGTGGGAGAGCGCGCACCTGTGCCCTGGTTTCGGGACGTGCCGCCCCCGTGGGGCGGTTCCGTGCTAAGTGATCGGGGACATGGCCGGCCCCCGCGAGAAGCCGATCATCGGCATCGACCTCGGGACGACGAACGCCTGCGTCGCCCACGTCCGGAGCCGGATCCCGAGGGTCGTCCCGACGGATCGCGGCAGCCTCATCCTGCCGACGGTGGTCGCGCTCTCCGAGCGCGGCGACGTGCTCGTCGGCGGGGTGGCGAAGGACCAGCTCGTCACGAACCCGAAGAACACGATCTACGGCGCGAAGCGGCTCATCGGTCGCAAGTGGAACTCGAAGGTCGTGCAGGAGCTGCGGAACTACTACTCCTACGACATCGTCGAGGGGCCGGGCGGCGAGGCCGCGGTGCTGCTCGGGGGCAAGGTCCACACGCTCCCCGAGATCAGCGCGATGGTGCTCGCGCACATCAAGAAGATCGCCGAGGCGTTCCTCCAGCGGAAGATCGACGAGGCGATCATCTCGGTCCCGGCGTACTACTCCGACGCGCAGCGGCTCGCGGTGCGCGAGGCGGGGAAGCTCGCCGGCTTCGACGTCAAGCGGATCGTGAACGAGCCCACCGCCGCGGCGCTCGCCTACGGCTTCTCGCGCGGCCTCGACCAGAAGGTGCTCGTCTACGACCTCGGCGGCGGCACGTTCGACGTCTCGGTGCTGCAGCTCTCCGGCAACGTCTTCGAGGTGCTCGCGACCGGCGGCGACACCTTCCTCGGCGGCGTCGACTTCGACAACCGGATCATCGACTACGTCCTCGAGGACTTCTGGCGCGGCCACAAGATCGACCTCGCCCAGTCGCCGATCGCGATGCAGCGCGTGAAGAAGGGGGTGGAGGCGGCGAAGATCGACCTCTCGCTCATCCCCAACGTCGCGATCGACCTGCCCTACATCGAGGAGAAGAAGGGGCGGCCGCTCGACGTCCGGATGCAGCTCTCGCGGCAGCAGCTGAACGACCTCACGCAGGACCTCGTCGACCGCACCTTCGCGATCTGCGACCAGGTCCTCGCGGAGGGGAACATCCGGCCGGACGAGATCGACGAGATCATCCTCGTCGGCGGGCAGAGCCGGATGCCGCTCGTGCAGCAGAAGATGCAGGAGCACTTCGGCCGGCCGCCGCGCAAGGGCGTCCACCCGGACGAATGCGTCGCGCTCGGCGCCGCGCTCCTCGGCGACTCGCTCGATGCGATCGACTCGGTGACCCTCGTGGACGTGCTCTCGATGCCGATCGGCATCGCGACGCCGACGAACCACTTTCGCAAGATCCTCGACAAGAACCAGACCATCCCGTCGACGAAGAGCTTCCGGCTCCCCCCGCCGCGCGAGCCGGGGAAGCCGATCGAGATCGACATCTACCAGGGCGAGTCGGACCTCATCGTGGACAACGAGTTCCTCGGCTCGATCCGGCTCCCGGCTGCGGCCACCGGCCGGCGCATCGACTTCAAGCTCGACGAGGAGTGCCTGCTCAAGGTGAGCTTCGACGATCCGGTGAAGGGCATGACCGAGATCGAGCTCGCGACGAAGGACACCCCCGAGGCGCTCCGCAAGGCGCTCGCCGACGACGCGAGGAAGCGCGAGGCGGAGCAGGGCGCCCCGGCGCACGGCGAGGGGGAGAAGCGGGGCGGGATCTTCGGGTGGCTGAAGCGGGGATAGGGTGGCTGGGATGCGCTTCGCCTCGCGCGAGTGGTTCGACGCGGTGGCGTCCGCGCTCAACGCGCAGCCGGACCTCGCGAAGGCGCTCGCCGGGCTTCCGCGCGACGCGGCCCTCGTCGTCGAGGCGGAGCCGCCCTGCTTTCCGCGCACGGTCGCGGTCCATGGCGAGCAGGAGCGCGGGATGGTCGCGCGCTGGCGGATCCTCGCGGACGAGGACGAGCTGCTCGAGCTCGAGCCGGCCTACGTGATCCGCGCGCCGTACGGCGTCTGGCGCGCGCTCCTCTCCGGGAAGGATCCGGTGCAGGCGGCGCTCTGCGGGCAGCTGCGGGTCGACGGGGATCTCGAGGCGCTCGTGCGGCGGTCGGGTTACCGGTACGTGGTGGACGCGGCGCTCCGGGTCATCCCGACGGAGCTCCCCTAGGAGGCGGCGATGGCGCGCGACGGCGACGGGAAGGGGAGAGGCGGGCGGCTCTTCGAGGCGGGTACGCGGCTCGTCGCGAGGGCGGCGGAGAAGGTGCTCTCCGATCCGCGCGGGCAGGACGCGCTGGCCCGCGCGGTTGGGCTCGCCCAGCGCGGGCGGCGCCGCGTCGAGGAGGTGCAGGAGAAGCTCATGGCCGCCGCCGGGATCCCCGGGCGGCAGGATTACCAGGACCTCGCGAAGCAGCTCGCCCGCATCAAGCGGAAGGCCCGCGAGCTCGCGGAGAAGCTCGAACGCGAGCGGACGCCGCCCTCTCCGGGCGGCGGGAACGGCGGGTCCCACGGCGCGTAGCCGCGCCCGGCGCCGGAACGCCGGAAAGGACCGATTCCGTTGACAGATCCGGAGGCCGGAGACATACTCCGCCGCCTCGCAGCACCGGGCGCTTAGCTCAGCGGTAGAGCACAGCCTTCACACGGCTGGGGTCGCAGGTTCGAAACCTGCAGCGCCCATGCATCAGAGGGGGGTTAGCGGCGACGCTAGCCCCCTTCGTTCGTTCGGGCACGCTCGCGGGTCATCGACGGCGGTCACAACCGCGGCCCGCGGGCGGACCGGGAGTAGCACCTTCAGTTCACCGTGATCGTGAGGAGCCCGGTGGTGCTTCCCATCGGGCCGCTCGCGGTGATCTCGTAGCTCGACGTCGGCGACGACATCGTCGGCGTCCCGGAGACGATGCCGGTGGCGGCGCCGAGCGAGAGGCCGGCCGGGAGGGCCGGCGAGACGGTGAAGAACGTGGCGGCGCCGGTCCAGGTCGGGACGTTGGGCGCGATCCCGACGCCGATCACGTACGTCGCGACGGTGGGCGCGTAGCTGAGCCCGGCGGGGCTCGTCGGGTTCCCGACGATGATGGGCACCGCCCACATGTAGTCGTGGCCGTCGCCGAGCTGGCCACTGCCGTTCCACCCCGAGGCATAGAGGTCGCCGTCCATCCTGATGGCGAGCGAGTGGGAGTCGCCCCCGGCGACGGAAGCGAAGCCGGAGCCGATGAGCTTCGGGGCGTACGCCTGGGTGGTGGTGCCGTCGCCGATTTGACCGCTGCCGTTGTACCCCCAGGCGTACAGGTCGCCGTTCGTCTTGAGGGCGAGCGAGTGATTGGCCCCCGCGGCGACGGAGGCGAAGCCGCCGCCGAGCTGGCCGTTGCCGTTGCTCCCCCAGGCGTAGAGGTCGCCGTTCGTCTTGACGGCGAGCGAGTGGTAGGAGCCCGCGGCGACGAAGGCGAAGCCCGAGCCGATGAGCTTCGGGGCGTTCGCCTGCG
>DASWEI010000129.1:0-49113 GCA_036394835.1 Anaeromyxobacter sp.
GTGAGGCGCGCGAGCCTCGGTGCTGCGGGCGCGGCGCTGCTCATCGCAGCGGGCCTCGTCGTCGTGGACCGGAAGGTCGGTCTCGAGGCGCTGCGCACCACCGCGACGCAGCTCGGAACGATGCTCAGCGTCTTGCCGCCCGTCTTCGTCCTGATCGGGCTCCTCGACGCCTGGGTGGATCGGGACCGCGTGACGAGCCTGCTCGGCGAGAGCGCCGGTGCGAGCGGGGCCATCATCGCGCTGGTCCTCGGCTCCCTAGCCGCCGGTCCCGTCTACGCCGCATTCCCGGCGGCTGCGGTCCTGCTCGGCAAGGGGAGCACGCTCGCGAACGCGCTCGTCTTCGTGGGCGGCTGGTCAACGACGAAGATCCCGCTGTTGCTGTTCGAAGCATCTGCGATGGGGTGGAAGATCACGCTCGTGCGGCTCGCCGTCGACGTGCCGGGCGTGATCGCCATCGCGTGGCTCACCGCCAAGATCTTCCCTTCCGAGTCCACCTGCCGGTGAGATCCTCGCGGTGCGGCGATTGCTCGGCGTGCTCAAAGGAACCGCGCGCACGTCCGAACCCGAGGCAAGTGTCTGAGTCTGGCCAAGTTCGGGGGTGAAAGGTGCTGCTCGATCCGACCGGGGAGTTCATCCGCAACATCGCGCTCGCCTGCGACATCGACGGCAAGGAGGTCCTCGAGATCGGGTGCGGCTCGGGGCGGATCACCCGCGACCTCGCCTCGCGGGCGCGCGAGGTCGTCGCGATCGACCCCGACGCCGCGGCCCTCGCTCGCGCGCGCGCTCAGGTGTCCGCCGCGTCCGTGAGCTTCTTCCAGGGCAGCGCGGAGACGTACGACGTGATCGGGCGCTCGTTCGACGCGGCGGTCTTCTCGCTGTCGCTGCACCACGTTGCCCCAGGCGCGATGGACGCGAGCCTGCTCCAGGCGGCGCGCCGGGTCCGGTCTGGCGGCCGGATCGTCGCGATCGAGCCCGGCGACGAGGGGACGCTCATCGAGGCCGAGACGCGGTTCGATGTCGGCGACGGCGACGAGCGCCCGGCGAAGGAGGCGGCGCACCGCGCGCTCCGGCGGCTCGAGGGGTGGACCGTCGGAATGACGCTGGAGTTCCGGACGCTGTTCCACTTCCACGACGCGGCGGATTTCCTCGAGCACCTCCCGCCGCGCGGCGCGCGACCCGCACCCACCGCGGCGCTGACGCGCTTCCTCGAGTCGCATCGCGACGGAGACCGGATCGTGCTCTGGGCCGCGCGCCGGCTCGATGTGCTCGTGGAACTGTCACAATGATACCGCAGCAGACCAGGCCGGAAACCGCTCGAAAAGCTTCGGCTCCGAGGTCGGACTCGTCACGCCGCACGGTGCGGTCGCGGCCCCGAGCGGCTCCGCGACCGCGCCCGAGCGCGATCGCGGAGCGCCGAGATGACTGCCGCTCTCAGGGTCCGGCGACCCGATTGACCTTGAAGGTCAGGAAGGACGAGTCGCAGATGTACCCGCCTGCCGCGTCCACGCGGACGGTGAGGAGGGTCGCCCTTCTCGACCTCCAGCTGCTGAGCGGTGTACGTCGCGGTGCCCGAGGGGAGGGCTTCGGAAGCGCGCTTGTACGTGCACTCCGCTCCGCGAGTCACGACAGACAAGACGAGCTGCGCCCTCACAGCTCGCTCGAGGTTTCCGCAGCGCGCAGCTCGCGCGCGATCCTGCGGGCCGCTCGTATCGGCTCGGGCCAGCGGGCGAGCGCGCACGAGCCGAGCACGATCTCCGCAGCGATCTCCGCGGAGGTTCGCCAGGCCGCGTGCGCGACGATCGGCTTTGCGCCGGCGCGCGTCCGGACACGATAGCCGACCGTCTCGCCTGCGAGCCGGAGCAGTGCTTCGGAGCCCCAGGCCGGACCGGGTTCGCGCCCTTCCGCGAGGAGCGGGTCATCCGTCACGCCGACGGTCGGGAGGTCCAGCACGGCGCCGATGTGCAGGGCGAGGCCGGCGCGGCGCGGATGATCCCGCCCCGCCGCCGCGACGAGGAGGACGTCCGGCCGGCGCGCCAGCCCTCGGACCACGACCTCCAGGACGGGGCCCTCCCGCAGCGCGAGTTGGCCGGGCTGGAACGGTGCGTTGATCCGGGCGACGTCGGTGCACGAAGTGACGATCTCACCGGCGTCCTCCACGACCGCCGCCGCCCAGGCCATGTCGTCACGTCCAGCGCGCCCGAAAACCACCGCGCAGGCGCCGACCCGCAGCGCGCCCGGAGGCGGTGTCCACGGGTCCGGCACGAGCGAAGCAACGCGATCCTGCTCACGGGCGAGCGCGGCGGGGGTCGATGGCCAGATCATCGGTCCTCACGGGCGAGGAGGGAAGTATCGGTCAGGTTCACGCAAAAGACAGGAGCGGACCGGAGTTCGTGGCCATGACCGTTCCAAAGTACGTTACGGCCGCCGGTCCCCGGCGCATCCTAACCGCGGGATTCCGCGGCCTTGGCCACGTCCGCACCAGACTGAAAATCCCCGTGTCCCTGGTTCGATTCCGGGCCCAGGCCCAGAGGACTGCAAAGTCCGCTGGGCTTCGCTGTTCTTCGGCGGGGACTGCAAGAAGGACCGCGCATACGATCGCCGCAGCGGCGAGTCCCTCTGCCACGCGGCCCAGGCGTCCGCGCGGATGCTTTGCCAGGACGGCGAGAAGGGAGGCGCCCACCGCCTCCGCAGCGCAAAGCGCGACCGAAAGGCCGGAGATGGACGTGACCCGGAAGCTCGTGAGGGCGTCGGGTGGTCCGCAAACGCGGATGGAGAACGCCAGGAAGAAGGCTGCCGTGGACGCCGCAATTGCGAGCGTCACCGCGGTACGTCGACGGCCCTCTTCGTCCGGAGCGGCTACATGCCATCCCGCCGCGAGAAGCGCCAACAACAAGAGGAACAGGGCGCTCCCGAGCCACACCCAGAACGAAATCGCGAGAACCGCTCCGGCGCCCATCGCTAGCGTCGCGCGCCGACCTGCTGATTCCGAGCGGAGCGCGCGCACGAATGCCAGCAGTATCGCCGCGATGAGCAGCCCTTCCATCGCGTGATGGTCCGCGCGTCCGAGCACGGTGACGTACACATAGGGCGGCGACAAAGCGAGGACGAGCGCTGCACCAAGGCCCGCCCCGGCACCGAAGATCTCGGCTGCGAGAAGCGCAACGACGGCGATCGTGGCGACACCGAGGACGATCGGAACGACCGCCGCGACACGCTCCACCGTGTCTGCGCTCGGCCCTGCGGGCGCTGCGATCGAGGCCGCTCCCGCGATCAGCACGTCCCTGGGGCGTGAAGACTTGGTTCCACGTCAGGAGCCGGACAGTGACGCCGAGAGCGAGGATCACGGCCCAGGCGGCGAACGGGCGACGGCGAGGCGATGGCGGCGAGCGCAGCGACGGCGGGTTGGTCGCGTCCCGGCGTGGCGCCGGTGGAACGTGGTCCAGCCACCCGCCGCCGCCGTTCGCGACCTCCTCTCCGAACGTCGGCGGCTCGATGACCGGCAGTACTCGCTCGCGTGGGGTCTCGTTCATTACCTCATGCATCGGCGAGCTGAGGCGTTCGTGTCGCTGCAGGAACGCTTCGCAGGCGGCGAGGAACCGCTGCAGGCGTGGCGCGCGATCTTCTCTCGTCCAGTCGGGGAAGGCGCTCGCGGCGCTTCCGCACGCGAACGAGGCCTCCCGACTCCGCCATTCCTGCTCCGCCAGCTTGGCGTTAGTGGCGGTCTCGCGCTCCACCAGCTTCTGGACGCCGTCGAGGACGGGGTACGGGTCCTGGCCCGCCGGTACGAGCAGCCGGAGCTGGTCCCACATCCACTGGCCCGAGCTGGAGAAATTGAAGTAGTGGCCCTCGATGGCGAAGCTGTTCACGAACGAGACCCGGCGGCCGGTAGGGTGGCCGGCGTCGATCCAGGCCCCCGTCTCCAGCAGCACCGTGTGGAACAGGCCGATCTCGGCCACCTCGCCGCCCACACCCTCGATCTCCACCCAGTCACCGACGCGGATGCCGTTCTTGCTCATCAGCACGAACCAGCCGAAGAAGGCGACGATGAAGTCCTTCATCGCCACGGTGAGACCGGCGCCGGCGAGGCCGAGGATGGTGGTGGCCTGCCCAGGGACCCCGATGACGATGAAGAGGATCAGCAGCGCGCCCACCACCTGCACCGCGAACTTCACCACGGTTCGGAGCGTCCCCGCCCGCAGCTGCTCGCGCGCCACCCCCTCGTAGAGGCGGTCGACGAGGCGGGCCGCCAGGAAGGTCGCCAGCAGGACCACCGCGATCGACAGCAGCCCCCACAGGAGGCGGTGGAGAGCTGCGCGCGCGTTGCCGTCGCCGAGCGCGCACCACTGCGCGTAAACCTGCGACAGGGCCTCCTGGTCCTGGATGCGTCTGCCGATGGTGGTCACGGTCACGCGCCGCTGGTCGTCCGTGAACTGCTTCAGCGTCTGGACCGTGGCCCAGGCCTCCTCCTTCGAGGCTTCGCTGAGCCCGGCCGCGCGCTGCGCGAAGCCCGCCGCCGAACGCTTGGCCGCCTCGCGCGCATGCTCGGCCTCCTGGATACGCTGGGCGATGGTGGCGCGCCGCTTCGTCTGGCGCTGTACCCGGTCCTTCGCGTCCTGCTCCGCCTGCGCTATCTGCGCGCGCTTGTCGCGCAGCGCGTTCCAGGCGCGCAGCCGCGCCACCAGGCTTTCGCCCGGGCTGGTCGTCGCGGAGGCATCCGCTGCCGCCGAGGAGGCGATGGGGCGGATGTCCTTCAGCGCAGCGTCGTGGATCGCCTTCAGCCGCTTGATCTGCGCCTGCGGGTCGCCGCCCGCCCGCTCCAGGCCCTCCGTGGCCATTTCCAGCTCGTCGCGGTCCAGCTCCTGCTGCGCACGCGCCACCTCAATCTGATCCTGGACGTGCGCGTTGTCGCGCGCGCTTGCGAGCTGCTGCGAGCTTCTTGATGCGCTCCTCGTCCGCCACCGCCGCGGCCTGAGCCTTCTGCTTCGCCTCGGCGAGCGCCTTCAGCTCGGGGGTTTGCTCGGGGATCTCGTCCGCGGCCTGACGCAAGGCGTCCGCGAACGCTAGGTCCACCGCGTGGTCGGCCAGGCTCTCCGCCTGGTGGGCCAGCTCCTGCTCCTCGGGCGTGACCCGACCTGAGCGGCCTGGCCAGCTGGCGCACCCTCCGCGGCGGGTGGTGGCCGGTCGCGCGTCCTGACGAGCCCAGCGACAGTCACCAGCGCCAGCGCCAGAAACAGCAGCCCCGGAATCCATCGGCGGAGTCTCATGCTCACAGAACACCACGAAACCGGGAACGCCTCCCAGAGGCACCGATTGGCGATCCTCTTCCTCGCGCAGCTCGCGTAAGGTTCGACCCGCCCCTATCCCCGTCCGAGCGAAGGCAACCTGCGGAAGAATTCCGCGCCCAACGGATCGAGGTCACGATGTCCTTCGTCTCGCAGCTCTGGCTTCCCATCCTCGTGTCCGCGGTCCTCGTCTTCATCCTCTCCGCCGCGAGCCACATGGTCCTGCCGTGGCGCCGGAACGAGTGGGGTCGCATCACCGAGTTCGACGCGGTTCAGGCGGCGCTCCGCGGGCTGAAGCCCGGGCTCCATGCGTTCCCGGCTTCTCCCGACCCGAAGCAGCAGATGAAAAAGGAGTGGATGGAGCGCTGGGCGAAGGGCCCGTCCGGCTGGCTCACGATCGCGGCCCCCGGCCCCATCAGCATGGGGCGCAACATGGGCCTCTCGTTCCTCGTGTTCGTCGGCGTCGCGTTCGTCGACGCCTACGTGGCCTCGCACGCGCTCGGTCCGGCGCCGCACCCTCGCGCCGTCTTCCGCATCGTCGGGACGGTCGCCTTCATGAGCTTCGGCGTCGCGCCCATCTTCAATTCCATCTGGTACAACCGGCCGTGGCGCGCGTACGCCGCCGACGTCCTCGACGCGCTCCTCTTCGCCGCCGCGATGGCGGGCGCGTTCGCGTGGCTGTGGCCGCGGTAGAGCCGACGCAGGTCTCGCCGCATTCAGGCGGGGAGGAGCGACCACCTTCCGAAGGACAGCTCCCACGGGGCGGCGGCCGCGGGCGACTCCTCCGGCGCCATGGGCGGGTGCTCGGCTGAATCGCCGCCGGAGCCGGTTCGCGCCGCCACCGCGGCCACCGCCGCCTCGGCGGCCGCCTCCGGTCCGGAGCTCCGGTCGACGAGCGCGTCCACCCCGAGCGCGCGCAGCTCGGCGCGCAGCTCCGGAGTCGCATCGTGCGCGAGGACCACGACCGCGAGATCCCTCTCCCCACCCGCGCGGCGGATGAGGTCGGCGAAGGCTCGAGCATCGCGGTGCGGGAGGTCGAGATCGACGACGAGCACGTCGAGCTCCAGTAGCTCCTCGAGCAGGAGCTCGACGCCGCGCGTGCCGTCTCGGGCCGCGAGCACCGAGAAGCAGCGCGCCTCGAGCGCGCGCCGGACCTCCAGGAGCGCCTCGTCGTGGTCGTCGAGGAGGAGAGCCCGGAGGCTTCGTGGCGTGCGGTTCGTCATCCGGTACATGGCGCTTCCTCCGGTGCCCTCGCGTCCCACGGACGCACGACGCGGGGAAATGCGAGGCGCGTACCACGGGCCTTCCCCGCGAGATTGCAGACCAAACTTCGCGCGCAACGCACGCGGTGTGGGTGCGCGGACACGGTCCTGTGGCGCGTTCGCACGTGACGGACATCACATCTCCGCCTCGCGAAGCAGGCGGTCGATCGTCCTCGAGCCACGCCGAGGACGTCTTCCGGACGTTCCGCGAGGCGCCGACGAGTTCCTGCGCCGGGCCCGCCTCCCGATAATGGGACTGCTCAATGGAGGAGCAGCAACAGGGTCCACAGAAGTATGCGATCGCGGAGACCCTCCACGAGTCGGGCGGGACCACCATGTACCGGGCCGTCTCGTGCGCGGACCGCCGGTCGGTCATCCTGAAAGTCGTCGATCCACGGCGATGCGCCCCGCGGGCCCTCGATCGGCAGCGGCGCGAGTACGAGGTCGGGAGAACGCTCGACCTCGCAACGGTCGCGAGGCCGCTCGCGCTCGACACGCACCAGGGCATGCCTGCGCTCATCGTGGAGGACTCGGGCGGCCAGCCGCTCGACCGCGTCGGGCCGCTGCCGATGGGTACCGAGAGGTTCCTCGAGATCGCCGTCCGCGTCGCCGGCGCGGTCGAGGACCTGCACCGCGGCGGCATCGTGCACCGCGACCTGAAGCCCGAGAACATCCTGGTCCACCCGATGACGCTCGAGGTGAAGCTCGCCGATCTGGGGCTCGCCACCCGCTTGCCGCGCGAGCTCAAGGCATCGCGGCCTCCCGAGCTCATCGAGGGATCGCTCCCGTACATGTCCCCGGAGCAGACGGGTCGGATGAACCGCGCCGTCGACAGCCGGACCGACCTGTATTCGCTGGGCATCACCTTCTACGAGCTGGTGACCGGCCGGCGCCCCTTCGAGGCCCGCGATCCGCTCGAGTGGGTCCACTGCCACATCGCCCGCGCCCCCGCGCCGCCCTCGGACGTCGTCCCGAGCGTCCCCGAGGCCATCGCGCGCATCGTCATGAAGCTCCTCGCCAAGATGGCGGAGGATCGCTACCAGACCGCGCGTGGCCTTCGTCACGACCTCGAGCGCTGCCTCGCGCAATGGCGCGCCGCCGGCGCGATGGACCTGTTCGCGCTCGGTGAGCGCGACGCACCGGACCGGCTGCAGATCCCGGGGAAGCTGTACGGGCGCGACGCGGAGCTCGCGGCGCTGCTGCGCGCCTTCGCGGGAGTCGCCGAGACCGGCGCTACCGAGCTCGTGTTGGTGTCGGGGTACGCGGGAATCGGCAAGTCGTCGCTCGTCCACGAGCTGGAGAAGCCGATCGTCCGCCGCGACGGGCTGTTCGTGGCGGGCAAGTTCGACCAGTACGAGCGCGAGGTTCCGTACTCCACGATCGGCGAGGCGCTCCGCCAGCTCGTCCTCGACGTGCTCGCGGAGGACGAGGAGCGGCGCGCGGACTGGAGGGGGCACCTCGCGGGCGCGCTCGGGAGTAACGCGCAGCTCGTCCTCGACGTGATCCCGCCGCTCGAGCTCGTCCTCGGTCCCCAGCCGCCCGTTGCGGAGCTGCCCCCACGCGACGCGGAGCGCCGCTTCCGCGCGGTTTTCCGGCGCTTCATCGCGGCGTTCGCCTGCGAGGAGCGTCCCCTCGCGCTCTTCCTCGACGACCTTCAGTGGGCCGATCCGGCCAGCCTCGCGCTCGTCCACGACCTGGTGACCCAGCCCGACCTGCGCTTCCTGCTCGTCGTCGGCGCCTACCGCGACAACGAGGTGACCCCCGCGCACCCGCTCGTCGCGACCGTGGACGCCGCGCGCACCGCCGGCGCCCGGCTCTCCCGCATCGCGGTCGGCCCGCTCTCCACCGAAGATCTCACCCTCCTCGTCGCGGACGCGCTCCGCTCGAGTCCGCTCGAGTCCGCGCCACTCGCCGCGATCGTCGCGGAGAAGACGGGCGCGAACCCGTTCTTCGCGATCCAGTTCCTCACCGCGCTGCACGAGGAGCACCTCCTCGAGCTGGACGAGCGCACGGGGCGCTGGGGGTGGGATCTCGGGCGCATCGGCGCCCGGAGCTTCACGGACAACGTGGTCGAGCTGATGGTGGCCCGCCTCGGGCGGCTCTCTCCGGAGACCCAGGACGCGCTGAGGCAGCTCGCGGCGCTGGGGAACGGCGCCGAGCTGGGCATCCTGAAGGCGGTCGTCGGCCGGTCAGAGGCGGAGACGGAAGCCGTCCTCTGGGAGGCGCTCCGCGAGGGGCTCCTCCTCCGCGTGGACGACGGGTACCGGTTCCTTCACGACCGGGTCCAGGAGGCCGCCTACTCGCTCATCGCGGAGGCGTCGCGTCCTGCGGTGCACCTGCGCATCGGCCGGCGCCTCCTCGCGCACCTGCCGCGAAAAGCGGTCGAGGAGCGCGTCTTCGAGATCGTGAACCAGCTCAACCGCGGCATCGACCTCATGAGCGATGCGGTCGAGCGGGACGCGCTGCGCGGCCTCGACGTCCTCGCGGGACGCAAGGCGCGGGACGCCGGCGCGTACGCTTCGGCGCGAAGCCACTTGAGGGTTGCGGCGGCGCTCCTTCCCGCCGATGCCTTCACCCGCTGCTACGACGAGGCGTTCGCGCTTCAGCTCGCGCTCGCCGAGTGCGAGTACCTCGTGGGAGAGTTCCGCCGCGCGGACGAGCTCCTCGATCAGCTCCTCGGAAGCGCCGCCTCCGACCTCGACCGCGCAAGGGCCGATCGCCTGCGGATGGGGCTGTACCAGGGCACCGGCCGGTTCGAGGACGCGTGCCGGACGGGGCTCTCGGCGCTTCGGCGTCTCGGCGTCTCCTTTCCGGAGACGGTCTCGCAGATCGCGGCGGCCTTCGAGTCCGAGCTCCAGGAGGCCCGCGAGAACCTCGCCAGTCGCCGGCCCGCCGACCTCGTGGACGCGCCCGAGATGGTGTCGCCGGACGTCCGGATGGCCATCGGGCTCCTCGTCGACACCTGGGTCCCCGCCTACAACGCGGCGCCGGAGGCTCACCGGCTGCTCGTCATGCGCGCCGTGAACCTCTGCCTCCGGCACGGCACGACGCAGGAGTCGACCCTCGTCTACGCAGGGTATGCGATGCTGCTCATCGCAATCCCTGGAGAGCTGCGGCTCGCGTCGGAGTTCGCCGAGGCGGCGCTGCGCCTCGCCGAGCGCTTCCAGGACGTCAGGGCGACGGCCGCGATCAAGGCACTGTCCGCGGTCGTCGACCCCTGGTGGAAGCCCCTCCGGTCCTCCCTGCCCTCCATCGACGAGGGGTTCCGCGCCCAGCAGGAGATCGGCGATCTCTCGCGGGCGGGGGTCTCGGCCGTGATCGCGGCCTGGACGGTCGTGGTCGAGAGCGGCGCGCCGCTCGACGAGGTGCTGTCCGCCTCGGAGCGCTACCTCGCCTTCGCGAAGGAGAGCCGCAACGACACGATCCGGCACGCGCTCCGGCACATCCGGCAGCTCGTCCCGGCCCTGAAAGGAACGACGAAGGAGCCGGGGAGGTTCGACGACGCCGCGTTCAGCGAGGCCGAGTGCCGCGCCGCGTTCGAGCGGGCGCGCTTCGGCGCCGGGCTCACGATCCACCGGGTCCTCGAGCAGATCGCCGCCTTCATCTACGGCCGGTACGAGCAGGCGTACGCGGCCGCGGTCGAGGAGGCGTCCGCGCCGACGCCCGTGTCGCCGTTCCTCTACGACGCGACGCACCACTTCTTCCGGGGCCTCACGGCGGCGGCGCTCCACGCGCGCGCCCCCGCCGCCGAGCAGCAGGACCTCGCGCGGGTGCTCGCGGAGGAGCTGGAGCGCCACCGGCGATGGGCGGAGAGCTGCCCGGCGAACTTCCTCCACCGCCATGCCCTGCTCTCGGCGGAGGCGGCGCGCATCGCGGGCCGCGAGCTCGAGGCCGAGGCGAGCTACGCGCGGGCGATCGAATCGGCCCGCGAGAATGGCTTCGTGCAACACGAGGCGATCGCGAACGAGCTCGCGTCGATGTTCCACCGCGCGCGCGGCCTCGAGTTCGTCGCGGACGCATACCTCCACGAGGCCCGCGCCTGCTACGCCCGCTGGGGCGCCGCCGGCAAGGTGAGGCAGCTCGAGGAGCAGCACGTGCA
Source organism: Anaeromyxobacter sp. (assembly GCA_036394835.1). Lineage (GTDB taxonomy): Bacteria > Myxococcota > Myxococcia > Myxococcales > Anaeromyxobacteraceae > Anaeromyxobacter. The sequence goes on from DASWEI010000129.1 coordinate 10,644, forward strand.
CCTTCGCCCGCCGAGACCCATCGCCCCCACCGCCACCTTCGCCGCCGCCGCGATGCAGCTCGACCTGCTCTCGGTGGCGAAGGGGTCGCAGAGCATCTCTGGCGAGATCATCCCGGACAGGCTCGCGCGCACGCTCCTCCAGGTCGTCCTCGAGCAGGGCGGCGCACGGCGAGGCTGCCTCCTCCTCGCCCGCGATGGCTTGCTGACCGTCGAGGCGGAGGCGACCGCGGCGGAGGACGGCGTCCGGTCGACGGTGCTGCAGTCGACGCCGGTCGGGTCTGCATCGCCGCTCGTCCCCGCCTCCCTCGTCGGCTACGTGCAGCGGACGAGGGAGCGGGTGATCCTCGACGCGAGCGGCGGGACGGACAGGTTCTCCGCCGACGGGTATCTCGCGCAGAGGCGGCCGCGATCGGTCCTCTGCCTCCCCATCGTGAGGCAGGGCGCGGTGGTCGGCGTCCTGTACCTCGAGAACGATCTCGTGACCGGGGCGTTCACCCCCGAGCGCCTCGTCGCGCTCGAGCTCCTCGCGACGCAGGCGGCGATCTCGCTGCAGAACGCAGCCCTCCTCGCGACGGAGCAGGCGGCGCGCGAGGCCGCCGAGGAGGCGAAGCGGCGCGCCGCATTCCTCGCGGAGGCGGGCGCGCTCCTGTCGGAGTCCCTCGACCCCGACGACACCCTCGGGCGCGTCGCGCGGCTGTGCGTGCAGTCGATGGCGGAGTGGTGCGTCATCGACCTCCTGAGCGGACGGGAGATCCGACGGGTCGGCGGGGCGCACGCGGACCCGGCGAAGGAGCCGCTGCTGCGGGAGCTCCAGCGGAGATACCCCCCTCGCTGGGACTCGCCGCATCTGGCGACCGCGGTCCTTCGCACCGGAGAGCCGCTCCTCCTCCCGGACCGGTCCGACGAGGACCTCCGGGGCGCCACCGACGACGACGAACATGCGCGGCTCGTCCGCGAGCTCGGGACTCGGACGACGCTCGTCGTGCCGCTCGTCGCCCGCGGGCAGACGCTCGGGACGATCACGTTGAGCTCGGCCGCGCCCGGGCGGCGGTACGGGCGCGCGGACCTCGGGCTCGCGCAGGAGCTCGCGAAGCGCGCCGCAATCGCTGTGGACAACGCGCGCCTGTACCGCGACGCACAGGACGCGATCCATCTGCGCGAGGAGTTCCTCTCCGTCGCATCGCACGAGCTCTACACTCCCATCACGTCGCTCATGCTGTCGATCGACGCGATGCGCCCGTCGCGCGGACCGAGGAAGGTACTCGACGCCGCTGCAATGAACCGCCTCGTCGACCTCGTCTCGCGCCAGGGGCGGCGGCTCATCCGGCTCGTGGGCGACCTCCTCGACGTCTCGCGGATCGAGACCGGACGGCTCGCCCTCGAGATCACGGACGTGGAGCTCGCCTCGGTGGTCCGCGACGCGGTCGAGCGCCTCGAGCCTGACCTGTCGCGAGCGGGCTGCTCCGTCGAGATCCGCGCGAGCGGCCCCGTCACCGGTCGCTGGGATCGCCCCCGCCTCGAGCAGGTCATGACGAACCTCCTCGCAAACGCGCTGAAGTTCGCGCCGGGAAAGCCCATCGACATCGCGGTGAGCGCCGAGCGCGGCCTCGCGCGCCTCGAGGTGATCGACCGCGGGATCGGCATCGCGACCGCCCGCCAGGGCCTCATCTTCGATCGGTTCGAGCGCGCAGCTCCGGTGGCCAACTACGGCGGGCTCGGCCTCGGCCTGTACCTCAGCCGGCGGATCGTCGAAGCGCACGGGGGCTCCATCCGGGTCGCGAGCGCGCCGGACGCCGGCGCCACGTTCACGGTGGAGCTGCCGTGCGCTGGTCCGCCGGACGCTGCGCGGCGGGGCCGCTGGCCTTCGGAGTGATGGGCGACACGGGGTCACATTCCGTCCTGGTCGTCGACGACGACCGGGACATCTGCGAGGCGGTGCAGACCGTCCTCGAGCTCGAGGGATACGCCGTCGTCATGGCGGGCGACGGCGCGGAGGCGCTCGCGCGACTGCGCGCCGGCGCCCGACCCTGCCTCATCATCCTCGACCTGATGATGCCGAACATGAACGGCATTCAATTCCGCGAGCAACAGCAGCGCGACCCGGAGCTCCGGGACATCCCGGTGGTCGTGCTCTCGGGCGACGGCACCGCCGGGATGAAGGCCGCGGCCCTCGGCGTGGAGGGGCTGCGCAAGCCGGTCGAGCTCGAGGTCCTGCTCGACGCGGTCCAGCGGTCGTGCGTGCCGGGCGGCGGCGCACGCTGACGCGGGTGCGTTCATCGTCGGCGCGTCGAAAAGCGCCTTCGTGCAGGAGTGGATCGCGGACGCGTCTACGTCGTCGTCGCCCTCATCTGGCTCGTCCCCGACCCCCCGCTCGAGGCGCGGCTTCGAGACTGATCGTCCGCGCGCACCCGTCGTGTGCTACGGTTTCACGCCGTGGTGCGCGCACGCGCACACACGACGACGAGTGGACCCCCACGCCCGTCGGGTGGGCGGTTGAATTCCCAGCGGCCCGTGCCGTCCGAAAGGGCGCACGGGCGAAACATCCCGAGGGGCGATCCCGCCCCGAAATCACAAGGAGAGAACCACATGAAGATCGTCTACACGGCCGCCATCGCGGCGTTCATCGGCTTCGCTGCACCTGCTCGCGCCGAGGTTCCGGCGGCCGCTCCTGTCGAGCCGGTCAAGGCGAAGGCCGTCGAGGCCGCCCCGAAGGCGGACGCGAAGGTCGAGGCGCCCGCGGTCAAGACCGAGGTGAAGACCGAGGCCGCGCCGAAGGCGGCTGCGAAGGCCGATGCGAAGGCCGTCAAGGCGAAGCCCGCCGCGAAGGCCGACGCGAAGCCGGCCGTCGTCGCGCCGAAGGCGGAGGCCGCGAAGGAGATTGCCCCCGCGGCCGCGAAGTAGCCGTCTCGACACACCCGAAAACGAGGACGCCCGGCGTTGTCACGCCGGGCGTCTTTCCATTCGGCTTCCGGAATTCGCCCTCGGCCGGGTGCTAGTCGCGCCGGCTGCCGAAGAGCCGCAGGAGCGCGAGGAACAGGTTCACGAAGTCGAGATAGAGGGCGAGCGCGCCGTTCACCGCGACGCCGCCCGTCCCACCCCCCTCGCGCGCGAACACGCGGAGCTTCTGCGTGTCATACGCGGTGAGGCCGGTGAAGACGACGACGGACATGCACGAGACGACGAAGGTCACCATCGACGAGCCGAGGAAGATGTTCACGAGGCTCGCGATGACGATCCCGACGAGCCCCATGAAGAGGAAGCTCCCCCAGGACGACAGATCCTTGCGGGTCACCGTGCCGTAGACGCTCATCGCGCCGAACGTCCCGGCGGTGCTGACGAAGGCGAGCGCGACCGAGGTGCCGGTGTACCTGAGGAGCACGACCGAGAGCGTCACGCCCGTGAGCGCAGAGTAGACGAGGAACAGCCCGCCCGCCGCAGCCGTGGACATGCGCGCGGCGGCCGCGGAGAGCGCCACGACGAGGCCGAGCTGGGCGATGATGAGGCCGAAGAAGACGAGGCGGCTTCCGAAGAGGAGCGCGAGGGCCTCCTCGGACGAAGCGACCGCGTAGGCGACGAAAGCGGTGAGGCCGAGGCCGAGCGTCATCCAGCGGTAGACGGAGGCCATGAACCGGCGCTCGACGTCGGAGGCGCCCTGGACGAGCACCTGCGCGCGGGCGGGGATTCGGGCGGAGCTGTCGAAGGGCATGGCGGGAGGATAGCCCAGACCGGCGCCGCGCGCCGCGGCTCCCCGCCGTGTGCCCCTCACCCGCGGTAGCGCGGAAAGTAGCCCTGCCTCGGGGTCCAGCCCGGAGCTGTCGCCCGCCGGGCCTCGAGCTCGCGCGCCGCCGACGCGTCGTGGACGAGGCACGCGACGCGGAACGGGAGCTGGCCCTTCGGCGCGAAGTTCCGCTTGTGCCGGAAGACGCCGTCCCCCGGCTCGTACCCGCCCCCGAGGACGTAGGCGCGGAGCCCTTGCTCCGCCCCCCACGCGACCGTCCGGTGGCGCAGGAGATCGTTCGGGCGCAGCGGGTACGCCTCGGCGCGCGTTCCGGAGAGCAGCATGTACGCGTGCTCTCGCGAAAGGAGCACGAGCTCGGACGACACGACCTGGCCCGCGTGCAGCGCGTGGAAGAAGACGAACTGCCCGGCGAGGCCGCGGACGAGGTCCTCGAAGAAGCTGCGCGGGAAGAAGTACCAGTCGCTCGCGCCGCGCCGGCGCATCGTGTGCTCGTACACCTCGACGAACGCGTCGAGGCGCGCGCCGGTCCGATCGACCTCGATCTCCACCCCCGACCGCTCGGCCGCCTTCACGTTGGCGCGGACCTGGCGGTCGTACTCCATCCAGATCGCGGAGAGATCCGGCCCGAGCTCGCGCACGACGTTCGGGCCACGCCCCTCGACAGGCACCGGGATGCGCGGGAGCTGCGCGTCGAACAGGGAGAGCCGGGCGAACGTCGAGATCACCCCCGCCTCGCGGCACCACCCCTCGTGGGCGCGCCAGAAGGCCTCGTCGTCCCGCGCTCCATCCCCGAACGCGAACGGGCCGCCGTAGCCGTAGGGCGAGACGGCGTCGGAGCGCGTCTCGCCCGGCGGCGCCCACGGTTCGGCCGCGAGCGGGCGAATGACGAGGGGGAAGAGGATGACGCCGCCCGGGTCATCTCCGACCGCGCAGACGGCGCGGTCGCCGGGGCGGGCGAAGAGCCGCACGTACTCGGGATGGGCAAACACCTCGCGCCCCGGCCAGCGCTCCCAGAGCGCGAGCCACTCTCGCAGCTCCGCCTGGACCGACGCGTCGAGCACGCGGTGGCGCATCGTCACTCCTCAACGCGGGCGCGGCGCGAGCTCGCGGCGGAGTCGAGCGGCGTCTGCACGGCGCTGCCGTCCCTCGGCAACGGGAAGCCGAGCGCGAGGTCCTCCGTCGGAGTCACATCGGTGCGGCGGACCACCTGCGCGACGGTGCGGGCGAGGATCTCGAGGTCGAGCGCGAGGCTCCAGTGCTCGACGTACCAGACGTCGAGCGCGAGCCGATCCTTGAAGCGCAACGCGTGGCGGCCGTTCACGGCGGCCCAGCCCGTGATCCCCGGGCGGACGTCGTGGCGGTGCGCCTCCTCGGGGGTGTAGCTCTCGAGATAGTGGACGAGCAGCGGGCGCGGGCCGACGAGGCTCATCTCTCCGCGGAGGACGTTCCAGAGCTCGGGGAGCTCGTCGAGGCTCGTCTCGCGCAGGAAGCGCCCGAGCCGCGTGAGCCGCTCCTCGTTCGTGAGGTACCAGACCTCGCCGGGCCGGGGCTCTCGCATCGTGCGGAACTTGAGGATCGTGAACGGACGCCCGCCGAGGCCGGGGCGCACCTGCCGGAACAGGATCGGCGGCCCGAGCCCCACGCGGACCGCGATCGCGGTCGCCGCGAGCACAGGAGAGAGCAGCACGAGCGCGAGCGCCGCCCCCACCACGTCCATGCCGCGCTTCGCGGCGAGCGCGAGGTCCCGCTTCATCTCTCTCTCCCCCCGGGGCGGACGTGCCACCCGGGCCGGCCGAACCACCTCACCGCTCCGACGTTACGGACGCAGGCGCCCGCTCGCGCGTCCGCGCTCGGGGCGCGGCGCGGCTCAACTGCGTCGGTGCCGCGGGCGGCAGGTGACCGAAGCTTTTGCGGGGATGGTCTTCGCGGTGATCTCGGACGTTCACGGCAACCTGCCCGCCCTCGAGGCGGTGCTCGCGGATCTCGGCTCCGTCGACGCGCTCGTCTGCTGCGGCGATCTCGTCGGGTACTACCCGGACGTCTCGGAGGTGGTGGAGCGCGTCCGCGCGCTCGGCGCGCACGTGGTGCGTGGAAATCACGAGCTCATGGCCACCGGGGCGCGAGAGGTCCCGCCGGAGCGCGCCGGCTACTACCGCATCGATTGGACGCGCCGTGCCCTCTCTCGAGCGCAGCTCGCCTGGCTCGCGGCGCTGCCGCCATCGCTCGAGCTCGTGCGGGACGGCGTCGCGATCGAGGTGCGTCACGCGAGCCCGTGGGACGAGGAGACCTACCTCCATCCGGACTCGGCGGAGCTCGCGCGCATCGCCCTCCCGGAGGGCCGCTTCCTCCTGCTCGGTCACACGCACTACCCGATGCGCCTACGCGCCGGCGCGGGCGTCGTCGCGAACCCGGGCTCGGTCGGGCAGCCGCGCGACTGGGACCCGCGGGCGGCGTATGCGCTCCTCGACAGCGCGACGGGCCGCTGGGTGCAGCGCCGGGTTGCGTACGACCACGTCTCGTTCCAGCGCCGCCTCACCGCGCTCGGGTTCGATCCACGCAGCGTCGCGCTCCTCGGGCGCGAAAGGCCGGCACGGGGGGTGCCGTAGAGAGGAGCACGGGGGAGTCGCAGAAGGGCACGGGGGTGCCTAGAGGAGCACGGGGGTGCCGTAGAAGGGCACGGGGGAGGGGGGCGGCCATGGATATCGGGGTGCTGGTGACCGGGGTGGGGCCCGGTTCGACCGGGGAGCAGGTGTACAAGGCGCTGAGGTTCGGGAGGCGGCGGTACCGGATCACCGTCGCGAACATGGACCTCGAGCGGGCGGTCGTCGCACCGGGGGCGCGGCGCATCGCGCTGCCTCCGGCGTCGGACGCGGGCTACCTCGACGCGCTCGCCGACGCGGCGAACGCGGTCGGCGCGCGCTTCCTCGTGCCGGGCTCGGACGTGGAGCTCGTCCGGGTGGCGGCGGGGCGCGAGGCGCTCGGGCGGCGAACGCCCGCGATCCCGCTCGTGAACGACCTCGCCGTGATCACGCTCTGCTCGGACAAGGGGGAGAGCGCGGCGGCGGTCTCGCGGGCAGGTCTGCGTGCGCCGCGCACGCTCGACTGCGCGAGCGTCGAGGCGGTGCTCGCGGGGGCGGCGCGGGATGGGCTGCGCTTCCCGCTCGTCTTGAAGCCGCGCAAGGGCGGCGGCTCCGCCGACGTGTTCGTCGTGCAGGACGCGGAGGAGCTCCGCTTCCACGCCGAGCGGATCCTGCAGGGGGCGGCGAAGGCCATCGTGCAGGAGTACGTCGGCGACCCCGCGGGCGAGTTCACGGTCGGCGTCCTCCATCTCCCGGACGGCACGCTCGCGGGATCGTTCGCCCTGCGCAGGGACCTCTCGTCGCTGCTCTCGGTCCGGTCGCGCGCGCCGAACCGCACGGGCCGGAGCGAGCTCGGTCCGCAGCTCGTCGTCTCGTCCGGGTTCAGCCAGGGCGACGTCGAGGACTTCCCGGAGGTGCGCGCGCAGGCGGAGCGGGTCGCCGCTGCGGTCGGGTCGCGCGGGCCGCTCAACGTGCAGGGGCGGCTCGTGGACGGGGAGCTCGTGGTGTTCGAGGTGAACCCGCGCTTCTCCGGAACCGAGGCGATGCGCGCGATGGCGGGGTGGAACGCGGCGGAGGCGCTCGTCGAGTGGCACCTCGGCCTCCCGTCATCGATTGCCGGGTTCCGCCCCAGGCCGTGTGCGTTCGTCCGGACGGTCGTCGAGCACCAGCTCGATCGGCCGGGCGATCCGAGGGTGGCCGCCCCCCGCGGCGTAGCCCACCCAGCGTGAGCAGACTGTCCCGGCGGAGGTGTGTGCGTGAGGCGTGGTGAGCTCGTCTTCCTGACCGGCCTAGTGGCGGGCGGCGTGTGGGCGCTCGCCCGCCGGATCGGCGCGGTGTCGCTCGACGGCCAGGTCGCGGTCATAACGGGCGGATCCCGCGGCCTCGGGCTCGTGCTCGCGCGCGAGTTCGGACGGCGCGGCATGCGTGTGGTCATCTGCGCGCGGGACGAGGAGGAGCTCGAGCGGGCTCGCGCTGGCCTCGCCGCCGAGGGAGTCGAGGCGACCGCCCTCCCCTGCGACGTCACCGACGACGAGGGGATGGCCGGGCTCATCGCGGACGTGGAGGAGAACATCGGCCCGGTCGACCTGCTCGTGAACAACGCGGGGATCATCCAGGTCGGGCCGGCGGAGTTGATGACGCTCGACGACTACCGTCGCGCGATGGAGGTCATGTTCTGGGGCGCGCTCAACGCCGCCGAGGCGGTGTTGCCTCGGATGCGGACGCGACGCCGCGGCACGATCGTGAACGTCACCTCGATCGGCGCGGCGGTGGGGATCCCGCACCTCGCGCCGTACGACGCGGCGAAGTTCGCGCAGCGCGGCTGGTCGGAGGCGCTCGGCGCGGAGATGGCGCGCTACGGGATCACGGTCGTGACCGTCGTGCCGGGGCTCATGCGGACCGGCTCGTTCGGGCACGCGCTCGTGAAGGGCCGGCGCTACGCCGAGGCGAGCCTGTTCTCGCTCGCGGCGTCGCTCCCGCTCCTCACGCTGAGCGCGGAGCGGGCGGCGCGCCGGATCGTGCGCGCCGTCGAGCACGGCGAGCGCTTCGTCGTCATCGGCGCGCCGGCGAAGCTCCTGCGGCTCGCTCACGCGCTCTTCCCGGGCGGCGTCGTGCGCGCGCTCGGGGTCGTGAACCGGCTCCTGCCGCCGCCGGAGGAGGGCGCGCGCGACACGATGCCGCTGCCGGGCGAGATCTTCCGGCGCGGGCTCGCCCGCTCGATCCTGACCGCGCTCGGCGACCGCGCGGCGAAGAAGTACAACGAGGAGCCCGAGCCCGAGTCGGCCTGAGCGGTCCGGGCGCGGCTCCTCGCTACTGGGCGACGCCGAGGGCGGGCCGCCAGCTCACCGCCACGGCGGCGAGGAACACCCTCGTATCGTAAGCGCCGGCGAACGCCTCCGTTCCGGTCGCGGTCACCTTGTCGAGGAGCGCGTAGAAGACGCTGCCGTGCAGCCAGAGGTTCGGCCGCAGCCCGTAGGACACGCCCGCCGCCCCTACCCACGCGTCGCCGTCCGGCAGCGTCGGCGAGTAGGTGTCGGTCTGGAGTCCCGAGAGATCGCGCATGAGCCCGGCGCGGACCTCCACCCTCGAAGACACCGTGTACTCGGCCGCGAGCCGGTACGAGCTCCCGTTGTCGTAGTTCCGCTTCACGACGATGCAGGAGGCGGACGGACAGGACGTCGCGAACTCTCCCCGGAACGTGTCGTCCTTGTAGACCTGATAGCGGTCGAACGTGTAGTCCGCCGCGACGAGCCACTCCTTCGCCGGCCGCCACGCGGCGCCGACGTGCAGCGTGTTCGGGATCGTGAGGACGTGGCCCGCCTTCTGGTCGACGAGCGACGTCGCGAGGGGCGGCGGGACGTTCGAGTAGTGCGCCTCCCCCTCGAGCTTCTGGACCCCCTGGTGCTTGTAGTCGATGCCGATCGTGAGCGGGTACCCGAGCACCGGCGTGATCTCCGCGGAGAGGTCGTAGGCGAGGGCGCCGCCCTTCGTGCGGATCTCCGCGGAACCCTCCGACGTGAGGAAGTCGACGTACTGCTTCAGGTACTCGGCCGTGTAGTAGTAAACGGGCCCGCCGCCGAGGCGCAGCTGCGGGAGGACCTCGACGCCGGCGCTCGCCGCGAACGCGTAGACCTTCCGGTCGACGGTCACGATCCGGAAGCGGCCGTCCCAGCCCGGATCCCAGTTCACGTTGCCCCCCGCCGACACCGTCATCCCCGCGCCGAAGCCGACGCGGCGGCCGGCGAGCTCCGTCCCATAGCCGGCCCAGAGCGACGGCGGCGGCGCCGGGGCGAAGTCGGTGGACTGGGATCGTCCCGCCTCCTTCCAGGTCGTCGAGTTCACGAGCAAGGACGCCGAGAACGACAGCTCGAGCCCCTCGAGCTTCGAGAGCGCGGCGGGATTCTGCCACGCCGCCGCCGCATCGCGCTGGGCCGCGACGAGGGCGCCGGCGGCGCCGAGGTCGCGGGCGTTGACGTTGGGCACCGAGTAGCCGTTCGCGAGGGCGATCGCGGGGGAGAGGAGCGCGACGGCGACGAGCGTCTTGAAGGCGGTCATGGTCGTCCCTCCTTACGGGTGGATGCTGATCTTCGTGGGAGGCGCCGGCGGTTTCGTGAGGGCGAACAGGTAGGCCGCGGCGTCGGCCTGAACGGTCGGGTCGAAGCCGAGGATGCCGTGCATGTAGCTCGCGGGGTACGCGTTCGACGTGTACTCGACGATGTCGATGTTCCCGTTCATGAACAGCTCGAAGTTGAAGTCGTTCGGGATGACGAGGTCCCCCTCGGCGACCTGGCCGAGGACGTCCTTCGCCGCCTGGAGCGCCGGGATCGGCGAGAGCAGGTTCGGGAGCGGCGAGGTGCGCAGGTTCCGCGCGTAGTTGAGCGGATCGCCGGGGTCGAGGATCCACTTCGCGACGAGGATCATCTTCCCGTACGCCGCGGCGACGCCCGGATCGAAGGACCCGCTCGAGGGGTCGACGAGCGCGAAGGAGAACGGGGTGTTCGGGGCGATCGCGTCGAGCTCGTCCTTGAGCAGCCCGGTGAACAGCGGGATCACGCTCGACTGGAACGCCGGCGCCTTCGTGAAGACGTCGACGACCGTCCCCCCCGCGACCGACGTGATCCCGCGCGTGAACCGCGGGTTCGTCGCGAGGACCTCCGTCCCGGCGATGCCGCCGAGGGAGATGCCCTCCCAGTAGATCCGCGACGGGTCGACCGCGAGACCCGCCGCCTGGAGCTGCGCGGCGAAGGGGTTCGCCGCAGGCTGGAGCGGCCAGCTCGACGCTGGGGGCCGGGCGAGGGCGAGGACGAGCGCCGACTGATCGATGAGGTTCTGCCGGAAGGCGTCGCGCGTCCGGAAGAAGTTCGCGCTGATGAAGGTCTGGCCGGAGACCGCCGCCTTCGGCACGCCGGCGGTGCAGGTGCCGGGGGCGAGCGGAAGGCCCGTGCCCGGATCGACGTCGCCCTGGTAGTCCGGCGCGACGCCCTCCGCGAACGGCGTGCACGTCCCGTCGACGCCGCCGTCGTCGCAGTCGGCGTCCTGGAAGCACCAGGTGCGGTCGCCATGCTGCGGGAAGTCGATCGCGGCGACGACGAACCCCTTCGCCGCGAGGGAGTTCGCGACCGCGAGCACGTCGACTCTCGAGCCGGTGAGCCCGTGGCCGAAGACGACGAGCGGCGCGCACTTCAGCGCGCCGGCGGGCGCCGGGCAGGCGACGAGGTTGGTGTTGGTCGCCGACGGGGCGGCGACGAGCGCCTTCAGGGACGCGAGCTGCCACGCCGCCTGGGAGGGGTCGAGCGCGCCGGTCACCTTGCTCGTCGCGTCGAGGCTCGGGAACGTCACCTCGTAGAACGCGGAGACGTTCGCGAGCGTGGCGGGCGTCACGGTGGTCACCGTCTCAGGCACGAAGAGGGCGGCGGTCGCCGCGAGCTCGGTGGCGTACGGCGCGGCAGAGAGCTGGAGCGAGACGTCGGTGACGTCCTGGGTCCGGAACACGTAGGCCATCGCGACGTCGCCCTTCGTCGTGCCGCCGGGGAGCACCGGCCAGACGGGAGCGAGGTCGGTCCGCATCTGTTCGAGGAGCGCCGCCGTTCCGGCGTCGCCCGCGACGTTCGCGTCGACGGGATGGCTGAGCTCGAGGAGGATCCGCGCCACCGTCGAGCGGCCGAGCGCGTTCCCGGCGACGTCCTTCACGCGCTTCGTCACGACCACGGCGTACTTGGTGCCGTCCTTGAGGGGCGGCAGGTAGACGCCCGCGGCGGGGATCGGGACGGCGGGCTGGAGGACGAGGCTCGTCGCGCACCCGCCCGCGATCGGGCAGGCGCCGCCGCTCGGGAGGAACGAGCCGGTCGGCTGGGCGACGTAGGACGCCGCGGCGGGGTTGCCGCCCGCGCCGGCGGTGGCGACCTCGTACTTGAATTCCTTGAGGCGCGTCGCCGTCCCGAGCCCGTCGAGCTCGAACAGGAACACGTTCTCGCCGGTGATCGAGCCCGCGTCCGCGGCGCCGGCTCCGCCGTCGAGCGGGGCGGTGATGCTGGCGGTCGTCGAGAACCCGTTCAGGAAGACGAGGCCGGCCCCGGCCGCGCCGAAGGCCGGGTTCGAGAGGACGAGGCCCGGAGCGCCGAGCGCGTCCGGCGCGCGGAGGAGATCGATGGGGAGCGGGGCCGACCCCTTCGTCTTGTCGACCTCGACGACGAGCCCCTGCGAAGGCGCGACGGTGAAGGTCAGCATGTTCACCATGTCGGCGAAGGACCCGGCCCCGAACACGCCCTCGAAGACGGGCCGGAGCTGCCGGTAGCCGAGCCGGATCTGCTCGAGGCTCGCGCCGGAGGCGGCCTTCTGCTCGGGCGTGCCGGGGATGAGCGTCTCGTTCTCTGGCTTCGTGAGGTCGAGGTCGGCGAGGATCGCCTCGCGCAGCACGAACATCGTCGGCATCGGCTCGATGATCCCGCCGCCGGTCGCCTTGACGCCGTTCTCCCCGCCGCGGACGAAGACCGCGTACTTGTGCCCGGCCGCCCACCGGCGCGTCGCGTCGCTCGCGGAGGCTGCGGGCTTGCGAAGCTTGAGCGTCCCGGTCGCCGCGTCATAGCTCGCCTCGACCGCGACCGGCGTCACCGTCGTCGGCGCGAAGGTCACGTCCATGACGGCCACGTTGAAGGGCGGCGCGACGCCGGAGGCGCCGACGACCTTCACCGTCGCCGCGTCGAGCGAGCTCGGGACGCTCGTAAGCTGGCCGTTCCCGTCGACGCCCTGCCGGACGAAGCCGAACGTGATCGGGACCTCCTGGTCGTTCGGAAACCCGCCCGACGCCGCGAGGACGCAGAGGAACTGGCTCTTCGCGTCGGGGAGCGCGGCTCCGGGGCAGCCGGCCGAGATCGCGGCGCTCGGGATGGACGCGAGCGCGAGGTCATTCGGGAGCGGGATCCGGCTCGTCGACGGGTCGAACACCGCGACGTCGAGACCCTGCGGCTTCTCGCGCTGATCGAGTTCGGCCTTGCAGCCGGAGAAGAGCGCGACGGCGGCGACGGCGAGGGCTGCGCTGCGGCGGAAGGACATCTGCGACCTCCGACACGAATGGTGAAGCAAGCAAGAGCGGGAACCCGAATTGTTCGGACTCCCCGACCGGGAAGTCAACGCCACCGGGGATCCCGGGCGGGGGCGCGGACGGCGCGGTGCGTCGAGCGAGCCCGCGAACGACGAGGAATGACGAGGGATCGCACCACGGAGCGCGCGAACGGCTCCGCAAAACGCGAGGCCCCGGACGCCGGGCGGCGACCGGGGCCTCGGTCCTATCCCGCAAGCTCTAGAAGAAGTAGTTCGCGGTGAGCATGAACTGGTCGGCCTTGCTCGTGCGCGTGCTCGAGATGAGGCCGGACGTGTACGTGGCGTTCTTCGTCTGGAAGTTGATCCACTCGCCGGAGAGGCCGTACCCACCGTCGCGGTACATGGCGATGACGTTCGTCGTCGTGTTCTCGATCCGCGCCAGCCCGGCCCGCTCCGCGTCGGCCTTTTTCGGCTTCTGGTTGCCGTAGAAGCCCCAGACCGAGAACTCCTTCGTCAGGTTGTAGCCGGCCTGCGCCCAGTAGCCGGTCGTCTCGACGTCGGGGTTCGACGCCGGGCCGATCTTGAAATCGATGAACTGGCCGATGAGCGGGGAGACGTTCTGGCCGGTGAAGCCGGTCGCGGCGAGGGTGAGCCCGGCGTACACGAGCTTCGCGCCCACGTGGTACGAGTTCACGTTGAGCGTGCGCGGCGCGGCGTTGCTCACCCCGCCGACGCCGGTGAGGTCCACCTGGTTGTAGTGCGCCGCCCCCCACACGTTGAAGAGCTTGCCCCACGTGAACGTGACGCGCCCCTCGACCGCGGGCAGGCCGGACGCCTCACCGCGGCTGATGCCGAGCGCCTGCGATCCGCCCGCCGCCGTGGTGCCGCCGAGCGCGGGATCGACGCTCGCGCCTCCGATGGTGGCCGCGGCGTCCGCCCACTGGCTGCGGCCGACCTCCCAGGCCACCTCGACCTTCGCGTCCTTGTTCACCGCGAAGTTGTGGAACCCGAAGATCCCGGGGCGCCGCCAGCCGAGGTTGCCGGTGAAGTAGCCGAGCGGGAAGCCGATGTGCGAGAGCGACGTCGGCGCCATCGCGAAGATGAGGTCGTTCTGCTGGCCGAGCTGGACCCGCTGGGTGCCGTTCGCCCAGCTGAGCTCGGAGTAGGCGGTCCGCATGCGGTTGAGGAGCGAGACGTCGCCGAAGTTGCCGCCGCCGAATCCCTGGAAGAAGTCGAGCTCGAGGACGGCCGACGGCGTCGCGCCGTGGAGGACCTGCGGACCCTTCACCGAGAAGTTGAAGCGCGACTGGCGCACGTCGAACGTGAGCGAGTTCTTGTCGATGAACGGGCTCGCGGGCGTCGTCGCCGAAAGCGACTGCTGACCCTCGGAGAGGAAGTACCCGCCGTTCTGCCAGGCGGCGGACATCGACACGAAGCCCTTCAGGGCGAACGTGAACGCGGGCGCCGCGGGAGCGGCCGGAGCGGCGGGCGTCACCGGGGCGACGATCTGCGCCGACGGCGGCGCCGGCGTCACGGGTGGCGGCGCGGGGGCGGCCTGCGGAGCCGCGCCGGCGCCCTCCGGCGTCGAGGTCTTCGGGGCGTCGGCAGGAGGCGTCTGGGCGAGCGCGGTCGTGCTGAAGAGCAGCGCGGCTCCGAGTGCTTTCAGTCTCACGTGTTTCCCTCCAGGGTCGGGAAGACGGTCAGTCACGGGGGGTCGTGACTACGCTTTGTGGGGACCCGGTTCGTATCACTTCGCACTATCGACGCACATTTTTCAATCACCCCGCTGCATTTTCGGCATACACGCGCAGTCCGTGCGCTCATTAGCGGAGGGTGAGACTCGGTCGCGTGTCGGCGAGACCGAAAAGATTTCGTCGTGCGGTGGCGGGGTTCGGCTCCGGCGGGGTGCAGGTGCGGACGCCCGGACGGCCGCGCAACGCATCGCGGCAGGAACCGCGGCGGGCTAACGCGCCCGTCCGAGGTACGCAGCCTGGACCCGGGGATCGGCCTCGAGCTCGCGCGACGCTCCTTCGAGCACGAGCCGGCCGCGCTCGAGCACGTAGGCGTAATCCGAGATGGCGAGCGCGAGGCGCGCGTTCTGCTCGACGAGCAGGATCGTCGTGCCGTCGCGGTGGATCGCCTGGACGATATCGAAGATCTGCTGCACGAGGATCGGCGAGAGGCCCATCGACGGCTCGTCGAGGAGCAGGATCCGTGGCCGCGCGAGGAGCGCGCGCGCGAACGCGAGCATCTGCTGCTGGCCGCCGGAGAGCGACCCCGCGAGCGACCCGCGCCGTTCGCCGAGGATCGGGAAGCGCCGGTACTGCTCCTCGATCGCGGCGCGCAGCGCGGAAGGCTCCTGCCGCCGCTCGCCGGCGAGGACGAGGTTCTCCTCGATCGTCATCCGCCCGAGGATCGCGCGGCCCTCCGGGACGAGCGACAGCCCGGCGGCGACGGCGCGGTGAGCCGGGAGGTTCGTGACGTCCTTTCCCGCGAGGCGCACCCGCCCCTTCGCGGGCGACACGAGCCCGGCAAGCGCCGAGAGGATCGAGGTCTTGCCCGCGCCGTTCGGCCCGATGAGGGTGACGATCCGACCCTCGGGGACGGAGAGCGACACGCCGCGCACCGCCTCGACGTGGCCGTACGCGACGTGCAGGTCCTCGATCTCGAGGAGCGGGGCGAGTTCGCTCACCGCGGCCCCCCGAGGTAGGCCGTGATCACCGCGGGATCCTCCGCCACCTGCGCGGGCGGCCCCTCCGCGATCACCTTGCCGAAGTTCACGACGGTGATGCGATGGCAGACGTCCATGACGAGGCGGACGTTGTGCTCGACGAGCAGCACCGAGTGGCCGTCCGCTGCGACCTTTCCGATGAGCGCCGCGACCGACTCGACCTCCACCGGGTTCATCCCGGCGGTCGGCTCGTCGAGCAAGAGCAGCCTCGGCTCCGACGCGAGCGCCCGCGCGATCTCCACGCGCCGCTGCTCGCCGTACGAGAGGTGCTTCACGGGATCGCGCCGGCGCTCGTGGAGGCCCACCCGCTCGAGGAGCGCCTCGGCGCGCTCGCGCACGAGCCGCTCCGCGGCGCGCGCCGGCGGCAGCCCGAGGAGCCGCGCGCCGAGCGACTCCTTGCGCCGGAGGTGCTCGCCGACGATGACGTTGTCCCGCGCCGAGAGGTCCGGGAAGAGCCGGATGTTCTGAAAGGTGCGGGCGATCCCGAGCGCCGCGATCCGGTGCGGCGCGAGCCCGCCGATGGAGCGGCCCTCGAAGCGGAGCGTGCCGGCGGTGGGCTGGAGCAGGCCCGAGACGAGATTGATGATGGTGGTCTTGCCGGCGCCGTTCGGGCCGATGAGGCCGTGCACCGCGCCGGGCGCGACCTCGAAGCTTGCGCCGTCCACGGCGCGGACGCCGCCGAAGACGCGCTCCACGCCTTCGAGCGAGAGGCGCGCGCTCACGCGGTCGCGCTCCGCGCGCGGCGCGACTCGCGCAGCCGCCGCGGCAGGGAGACGATGCCGTTCGGCAGGAACAGGATGACGGCGAGGAGCACGACCCCGTTCACGAGGAAGCGGAGCGGCCCCGGCTCGATCCCGAGGAGCGGCGCGATCTCACGCAGGACCTCGGGGAGGAGCGTGAGGAACGTCGCCCCGACCACCGGGCCGTAGAACGCGGCGGTCCCGCCCACCACCGCGAAGACGAGCATGTCGACGACGCGCGAGAAGCCGAAGCCATTCGGCGCGACCATGAACGTGAAGTGCGCCTCGAGGCCGCCTGCGAGCCCCGCGAGCGCCGCGCCGAGGACGAGCATCGCGAGCTTGTACGCGGTCGTGTGGATCCCCATCGTGCGCGCCGCCGCCTCGTCCTCGCGGATCGCCTCGAGCGCGAAGCCCCACTTCGAGCCGCGCAGCCGCCAGAGCAGGAGGAGCGCGATGGCGAGGGAGAGATAGATCGTGAAGAGCGAGGTGAGCTGCGGGATCGCGACGATCCCCTGGGCGCCGTTCACGTAGTCCCAGTTCACGAGGCCAAGCCGGACCACCTCGCCGAACGCCACGGTCGCGATGGCGAGGAAGACGCCTCGGATGCGGAGCACCGGCAGCCCGAGCGGCACCGCGACGAGGGCGGGGAGCAGGGCCGCGGCGGCGAGCGCGACCGAGAAGGGCACGTGGGCGTTGAGCGTGAGGAGCGTGGCCGCATACGCGCCGATCGCCATGAAGCCCGCGGACGACAGCGCGAGCTGGCCGCAGGAGAGCGTGGTGTAGACCGAGAGGCCGAGGAGCGCGTTGATCCCGATGTAGCCGAGGGTGGACTGGTAGGTGAGGTACAGCTCCTCGAGCTTCTCCAGCATCCGTCACGCCTCCCGCAGCGAGGGCGCGCCGAAGAGCCCGCGTGGCCGCAGGACGAGGATGAGGAAGAGCGCGGCGAAGGAGACCGCGTCGCGGTACGACCCGCCGAGGTGCGAGACGACGAAGACCTCGGTGAGGCCGAGGGCGAACCCGGCGAGGACCGCGCCCGCCATCGAGCCCATCCCCCCGACGATGATCACCGCGAGCCCCTTCAGCTCGACGCTCCGGCCCATGTCCGGCGAGATCGAGTTGAAGGCGAGCCCGAACAGGACCCCCGCCGCCCCGCCGAGCGCGGAGGAGATGAAGAAGGCGGCGGCGATGGCGCGGTCCACGTCGACGCCGAGGATCCGGGCGGCGCGCGGGCTCTCGGCGACCGCGCGCACCTCCCGGCCGAGGCGGGTCCGCTGCACGAGCCACCAGAGCACGAGGAACAGCCCTACCGCGACCGCGATGATCGTGAGCTGTAGCCGCGAGATGACCCCGCCGAGGATCCGGAGCTGCTTCTCCGGGATCGTGCCGAAGGGGAACCGCGAGACGTTCGGGCCCCAGAGCTCGAGCGCGATCGCCTCGAAGATCGCAGCCATCGCGAGCGAGCTGATGAGCCCGGAGATGTTCGAGTCGGAGCGCCCGCGCAGCGGCCGGAACGCGAGCCGCTCGAGCACGAGCCCGAGCAGCCCCGCGGCGAGCACCGCGAGCGGCAGCGCGACGAGGATGTGCAGCTGCAGCGTCGAGACGAGGGTGAGCGCCGTGAACGACGCGAGCATGAAGATCGCGGCGTGGGCGAGGTTCAGGATGTCGAGCACCCCGAAGACGAGCGTGTAGCCGAGCGCGAACAGCGCGTAGATGCTGCCGAGGAACAGCCCGTTGATGACCTGCTGGCCCACGCTCGTCTCCGGCGGCCGGCGCTACTGGACGATCTGGAACTTGCCGTCCTTCACCTGCTGCAGCGCTGGCTCGTGGCTCCCGTCCCGGTTCGGCAGGAACGAGAACTTGCCGAGCGGCGTCGCGAGGTCCTTCACCTTCGCGAAGCCCGCCTTGATGTCGTCGCGGCCGCCCTTGTTGCCGAGCTTGATCGCCTCGGCGACGACGAGCACGCCGGTGTAGGCCTGCGCGGCGAACTGGTCGGGGTCGACCCCGCGCGCCTTCATCACCTCGAGGAACTTCTGGTTCGCGGGCGCGGCGCTCGTGCGGTCCCAGGCGGTTCCGACGAGGACGCCCTCCGCCCCGGGGCCCGCGTTCTTGATGAGCGCTGGGCTGTTGAAGCCGTTGCCGCCGAGGATCGGACCCTGCCAGCCGAGCTGGCGCGCCTGGGAGACGATGCCCGACGCGTTCTCGACGAGGGCGGAGACGACGAGGATGTCCGGCTTCAGCGTGAGGAGCGAGGAGAGCTGGGCGTTGTAGTCGCGGTCCGGCTTCGCGAACGTCTGCGTCGCGACGACCTCGATCTTGAGCTCGTCGAGGGCGGACTTCATGACCCCGTAGCCGGCCTGGGTGAACGCGTCGTCGTTGCCGTAGAGGACGCCCGCCTTCTTGAAGCCGAGCTTCGCCTGGGCGCGCTTGAGCGCGCCGGGGATGACCTGGGCCTCGGTGAGCGAGACGCGCCAGATGTAGTCGCCGATGTCGGTGATCCCCTTCGGCGCGGTGTTCGAGACGGCGACCACCGGGACCTTCGCCCCCTGCGCGAGCGGGTCGGCGGCGGTGGCGGTGTTGGAGAGCGTGGGCCCGATGATGGCGCTCACTCGGTCCTTGTTGATGAGCCGCTGGAACACGGCGATGCCCTGCTCCTTCGTCGAGGCGTCGTCCTCGAAGACCGCCTCGAGCACCACGTTCTTCAGGGCTCCGCTCTTGTTCACCTCGTCGACGGCGGCGAGGATGCCCGCCTTCTGGTTCGCCCCGTACGCGGCGGCGGGACCCGTCATGCTGAGCGCGGCGCCGATCTTGACGGTCTCCTTGGCGGAAGCGCTGCCCGCGCCGAGGACGAGCGTCGTGACGAAGAGTGACAGCGTTCTTGCGAAGCGCATGTGAAATCCTCCTGGCCCCTGCACGGGGAGCCGATTTCGTATGAGAACCGGAGGCTCCTGGCAAGCCTTCGCCTTCGGGGCCAAGGGTCGCCGAGGAACACGCGGCGCGCGGAAACGCCTACGCGCGGCGGTGATCGTGGACGCGCTTCGCCTTCCCGGCGGAGCGCTCGAGAGTGTTCGGGGCGACGAGCTCGACCGTCATCCGGACGCCGGTGACGGCGTGGATCTCGCGGTCGATCCGGTCGCGCAGCTCGATCATCTCGCGCATCTCGTCTCGGAAGTCGCCGGGCCGGACCTCGACCTTCACGATCGCCTCGTCGAGCGTGCCGGGGCGCGAGATCTCGATGAGGTAATGGGGCGCCGTCCCCTCGACGCGCAGGAGCGCCTCCTCGATCTGCGACGGGAAGACGTTCACCCCGCGGATGATGAGCATGTCGTCCGAGCGCCCGACGACGCGGCTCATGCGGACGCCGGTGCGGCCGCAGGGGCAGGGCCGCCGGTCGAGCGAGGCGAGGTCGCGCGTCCGGTAGCGGAGCACCGGCAGCGCCTCCTTCGTGAGCGTCGTGAAGACGAGCTCGCCCGTCTCGCCGTCGCGGACCGGCTCGAGCGTCTCCGGGTTCACGCACTCGACGACGAAGTGATCCTCCTGGACGTGCATGCCGGCGCGCGCGCCGCACTCGCCCGAGACGCCGGGGCCGATCACCTCGGAGAGGCCGTAGTTGTTGAAGGCGAGGATGCCGAGGCCACGCTCGATCTCGAGCCGCATCTCCTCGGTCCACGGCTCGCCGCCGAAGTGGCCGAAGCGGAGCGGCAGGGTGCCCGGGGCGAACCCCTCCGCGCGCGCGACCTCCGCGATGTGGAGGGCGTACGACGGCGTGCAGACGAGGACCTCGGCCCCGAGGTCGCGGATGAGCAGCACCTGGCGCGGGGTGTTACCGCCGGCGGCCGGCACGATGCCCGCGCCGACCTTCTCGATGCCGTAGTGGAGGCCGAAGCCACCGGTGAAGAGGCCGTAGCCGAACGCGACGTGGACGAGGTGCTCTTTCCGCAGGCCCCCCGCGAAAAGGAAGCGCGCGACGAGCCCCGACCAGGTCTCGAGGTCCTTCCGCGTGTAGGCGACGAAGGTCGGGCGGCCGGTCGTGCCGGAGGAGCCGTGGACGCGGGCGACCTCCGCGCGCGGCACCGCGAGCAGGCCGAGCGGGTAGTTCCGGCGCAGGTCGTCCTTCACCGTGAACGGCAGGCGCCGGACGTCTTCGACGGTGCGGAGGTCCTCCGCCGAGACGCCCGCGGCCCGGAGCGCGTCGCGGTAGAAGGGGACGCCCGACGCGTGCCGCACCGCCTCGGCGAGCCGCCGCGCCTGGAGCGCGCGCAGCTCCTCGCGCGGGAGCGTCTCCGCCGGATCCCAGATCCGGGTCTCGACCGCGAGCTTCGTCAAGGGTGGCTCCTACGCGCCCGCCCGGGCGAAGAGCTCCTGGGAGCCGAGGAGCTTCACGCCCGCCTCGGAGAGGAGCTTCGAGGCGCGCTCCGGATCGGCGAGGCGGAACACGAGCGTCGCGAAGTTGCCGCGCTCGCGCCCGGCGGCGAGCGCGTACATGTACTCGATCCCGAGCCCCGCCTTCTCGAACGACTCGAGGACCGATGCGAGGCCGCCCGGCCGGTCGGGCACGTCCACCGCGAGCACCTCCGTGACGTTCACGACGATCCCGGCTGCCTCGAGCGCGGCCTTGGCCTTCTCCCAGTCCTTCACGATGAGGCGCAGGATGCCGAACTGCTGCGTGTCGGCGAGCGACATCGTGAGGATGTCGATCCCGGCGTCGCCGAGCACCTTGCAAGGGATCCGGAGCTGGCCGGACCGGTTCTCGAGGAAGAGCGACAGCTGGCGGATCTTCATGGCGGTCCCCTTCAGATGTTCCGCTTGTCGAGCACGCGCTTCGCCTTGCCCTCGCTGCGCGCGATGGTCCGCGGTGCGACGAGGTGGACCTTCACCCGGATGCCGACGACGTGGTCGATCGCGTCGCCGAGCTTCTTCTGCAGGGTCTCGAGCGCGCCGATCGTGTCGGAGAAGACCTCGGAGGTGACCTCGACCTGAACCTCCATCTCGTCGAGCCCCTTCTCGCGGGTGAGGACGATCTGGTAGTGCGGCAACGTCCCCTCGACCTGCAGGAGCGCCGCCTCGACCTGCGACGGGAACACGTTCACGCCGCGGATGATGAACATGTCGTCCGAGCGCCGCCCGATGCGGAGGATGCGCCGGATCGTCCGGCCGCACGGACACGGCTCGGGGTGGATGGCGGTGATGTCGCGAGTCCGGTAGCGGATCATCGGCATCGCCTGCTTCGAGAGGGTCGTGAGGACGAGCTCGCCCTCCGCGCCGTCCGGGAGCACCGCGCCGGAGGCCGGGTCCACGATCTCCGGGTAGAAGTGATCCTCGAAGAGGTGCAGGCCGTCCTGCCGGAAGCACTCGATGCCGACGCCGGGGCCGACGATCTCGGAGAGGCCGTAGATGTCGTAAGCCCGGATCCCCGACTCGGCCTCGATGTGCTTGCGCATCGACTCGGACCAGGGCTCCGCGCCGAAGACGCCCACCTTGAGCCGGCCGAACCCGATCTTCGCATCCTTGGCCCGCTCGATGAGGTGGACCATGTACGAGGGCGTGCAGCAGATCGCGGTGACGTTGAAGTCCTCGAGCACCATGAGCTGCCGCTCGGTGTTGCCGCCCGAGATCGGGATCACCGTCGCGCCGAGCGCCTCGCCGCCGTAGTGCGCGCCGAGGCCGCCCGTGAAGAGCCCGTAGCCGTAGGCGTTCTGGATGACATCGCCCTTGTGCAGCCCGCAGGCGGCGAACGTGCGGACCATCACGCTCGTCCAGACCTGGAGGTCCGCCTCGGTGTAGGCGACGACGATCGGCTTGCCGGTCGTGCCGGAGGAGGCGTGGAGGCGGACGATCTCCTCCATCGGCGACGCGAAGAGGCCGAAGGGGTAGGTGTCGCGCAGGTCCCCCTTCACGGTGAACGGCACCTTCCCGAGATCGGCGAGCGCCTTCACCGCGTCGGGGCGCAGGCCGCGCTCCTCCATGCGGCGCCGGAAGAGCGCCACCTTCTCGTAGGCGCGGGTCACCACCGCCTGGAGCCGCCCGAGCTGGATGCGCTCGAGCTCGCGGCGGGGCAGGAAGTCGGGCGCGCTCGCGGGGTGGAAACCGCCGGGTGCGTCGTTCCACTGCGTCTTCATGGGATCCTCCGTCGCTACGCCGTGCGGGCTTTCTCGCGGCCGATCTGGAACGCCTTCTCGTTCACCGCGTGCAGGTGGGGCGGCAGGGCCGCCTTCACCGCCTCGAGCCAGAGCGTCTCCGGGAGCTCGAGGTGGCGCGAGAGCGCGCCGAGGAGCGCGACGTTGAGGCTCTTGCGGTTCGGGAGCGCCTTCTCGTCGACGAAGTCGGGGGGGATGAGGACGCCTCCCGCGCGCAGGAGCGGGCGCGTCACCTCGACCTCGGACGGCGCGAGCACGACGAGGAAGTCCGCCTCGCCCGGCGGGATCATGGGCGAGAGCACCGTCGCGCCGAAGCGGACGTCGGAGGTCACCGACCCGCCGCGCTGGCTCATCCCGTGGACCTCGGCCTTCTTCACGTCGTGCCCGGCCCGGAAGGCGACGTCGGCGAGGATGTCCGACGCCTTGATGGCGCCTTGCCCGCCGAGGCCGGCGACGACGACGTTCGTGACGGCCTTCTGCCGGAGGGGCACTCGGGCCAGGCCCTCGCGCCCTCCCCGACCCCCCGCTCGCTCCGGGGCAGCCTCACCCGGCTGCCCCGGAGCTCGCTCACTCATTCTCGGCCTCCGCGCAGGCGGCGCACGCGTCGGCGGCCGCCTTCTCGAACTTGCGGATGTCGGCGGCGGCGAGGATGCACGCGCGGCGCGCCACGATCATCGACAGCTCCGGCTTCGCGAGCCCGTCGACGAGCAGCTTCTCGAAGCCGCCCGGATCGGCGACCGGGTCGACGACGTGGACGTTCTTCACGCCCACCGCGCGGCCGAGCCCCTCGATCGAGACCCTGCCGGTCTGCTCGTGCTCGAGGGTGCGGCCGGTGCCGGGGTGTTCCTGCTGCCCGGTCATCGCGGTCGTGCCGTTGTCGAGCACGATGAGGACGTGGCCGGTCGTGGGCGGGTTGTAGACCATCTCGATGAGCCCGTTCACGCCGGTGTGGATGAACGTCGAGTCGCCGATGATCGAGACGACCCGCTTCGCGTCCTTCTCCGGCAGCACGTGGCGCAGCCCGAGGCCGACGCCGAGCGAGGCGCCCATCGCGACGCAGGTGTCCATGCCCTGGTACGGCGGCAGGACGCCGAGCGTGTAGCAGCCGATGTCGCCCGCGACGATGCAGTCGTGCTTGCGGAGCGCGCCGTACACCGGGTGGTACGGGCACGCCTCGCACAGCATGGGCGGCTTCCCCTTCGGCAGGACCGGCTCCGGCGAGGTGTCCCGCGCCACGATGCGGCGGACGCGGTCCACGTTCAGCTCGCCGAACCGGAAGGGCTCCGCCTTCGACTCGACCGCGATGCCCGCGGCGCGGATCAGGTCGGCGAGGAACGGATCACCCTCCTCCACGACGAGGCACCGCTCGACCGAGGCGGCGAACGCGCGGATCTTCTCGAGCGGGAGCGGGTAGACGGTCTTGAGCTCGAGGAAGCACGCGCCCGGGGCGGCCTCGCGCGCGTGGAGCGCCGTGACGCCGGCGGTGACGATGCCGAGCTTGCGGTCGCCCTCGATGCGGACGTTGAGCGGCGTCGCCTCCGCGAAGGCCTGGAGCTCCTCGAGCTTCCGGCGGAGCTTGCGGTGCGCGGGGCGGGCGTAGGCCGGGATCATGACCCGCCCGACGATGTCGCGCTCGAACGCGGGGGGCTTCGCGGCGACCGGCGCGCGCCGCGTGACGATCGACTTCCCGTGGCAGACGCGGGTGGTCATTCGCAGGAGCACCGGCAGCTTGAAGCGCTCCGAGAGCTCGAACGCGGCGAGCGCTAGGTCGTAGGCCTCCTGCGAGTCGGCGGGCTCGAGCATCGGGAGCGCCGCCGCGACGGCGTAGTGCCGGTTGTCCTGCTCGTTCTGCGAGGAGGCCATGCCGGGATCGTCGGCGGAGACGACGACGAGCGCCCCGGAGACGCCGGTGTACGCCGCGGTGAAGAGTGGGTCGGCGGCGACGTTCACGCCGACGTGCTTCATCGTCACGAGCGCCCGCGCGGCGCCGTAGGCCGCGCCGAGCCCCACCTCGAGCGCGACCTTCTCGTTCGGCGCCCACTGCGCGCGGCCGCCGAGGCGGGAGAAGTTCTCGAGGATCTCGGTGGAGGGCGTGCCGGGGTAGCCCGTCCCGAGGTGCACACCGCCATCGAGCGCGGCGGCGGCGACCGCTTCGTCGCCCGAGAGAAGACGTCTTTCCATCGCGCGCCGGTCTCCGTGCTCGCGTCCCGCTCCCGCCGCGAGGTCAAAAGGCCGCGCATGATAGCCCGCCGGCCTCGCTGATTCCCATCCCCACCCTTCGACTTCGGGGCCGCGGAGCGCCCCCTACGCTCAGGGGCGAACGGACGTTTCCCCGCGGGGGCGAGCGTCCACTCGCTCAGTAAAAGGCGAGCAGCGCGAGCGTCGCCTCGTCGGCGAGCGGCGTGCGCCGCGCCTCGAGCGAAAGGGAGAGGTCGCGCGCGAGGTGGACCCGGAGCGCGGCGCGAGCCTCGAAGCTCTCGCGCGGCGACGCGTCCGGGAGCCAGCGCCAGCGCCCCTCGGCGACGAGCGCCGCGCGCCCCCCGAGCCGCAGCCGCGCGAGGCCTCCCGGCCCGACGCCGAGCCGCGCCGCGCCGCCCGCGAGCCCGGCGAGGCGCGGCGACCACTCGGCGAGGAGGTCCGCGCCCGCGTAGAGGTCGAGCGGCCCGAGCACCTTCGCGAGCCCGGCGCCGAGCTCGCCCTGCGCGGCGAGGCACCCGGCGCAGCCGCGATCCCGCACGGTCGCGGCGCCGAAGCGGAAGCGCCAGGAGGGGCGCAGCTCGAGGCGCGAGAGGTCGTTGAGCGACACGATGCGCACGAACCACGCCTCGTCCACCTCGGCGCGCCCCTCGCGCGGCGCGAGCCGCAGCCGCGTCGGGAAGAACTCGATCTGCGCGAGGGGCGGGTACCCGTCCGCCGGATCGCCGAGGTCATGGAGCCCGAGCCGTGCGTCGAGGAGGACGAGGGCGCCGTCGCGGGAGGAGACCCCGCCGCCAACGCCGGCGCGGGCGGACGCATGGCCGAGCTCGGGCGCGCGGCGAGCCGGCGGCAGGATCTCGAGCGGCGGCGAGACGACGCCGAGCCCGCTCCGGCGCTCGAGCAGCAGCTGGCGAGAGCGCGCCGCGGCGGGGGCCTTCCCCACGACGAGGTCGCGCCCGAAGCGCAGGTCGAGGTGGTCGAGCGCGGCGTCGAGCACCGCGGCCTCGCTGGTGGGTCCGAGCACGGCGCCGAGCGGCGCCGCGGGATCCGCGGCGAGCGCCTCGACGCCCTCGCGGCCGGCGCGGTCGAGCCGCCCGAGCCGGGCGAGGAACTGCGTCCGGATCGAGGGGCGGTAGCGGACGTCGCGCACGAGCCCCGGGTTCTCGAAGAGCGCCTTCACCGTGTCCGACGGGATGACGACCGCGCGGCCGACGTGCTCGAGGAGCGAGAGGCGCGGGGCCGCCGCCTCGAGCGCGCCGAGCACGTGGTAGCTGCAGTTCTCGTCGAGGTACCAGTAGTCGAAGAAGGTCCCGCCGAGCTCCCACAGGTGGGCGGCGAGCATCGCGACCTCGCCCGGCGCGAGGGCGAGATCGTACTCCCACAGATCGCGGGACTCGGCGTCGGCGTACTCGCGGACCTTGTAGTAGTAGGCGTAGTGGTTGAACTGGCCGTGGAAGAAGCCGAGGAGCCCCTTCACCGCGTAGACGAGCGCGTTCTTCGTGTCGACGGTGGCGGAGTAGTCGACGCCGTAGTCGAGCAGCTCCCGCTCCCGCCCGACGCCCGCGCCTTCCTCCTTGTTGAGCCGCAGGAAGGTGTGGCCGAACGCCGAGGCCGGGTTGTTGAGGTAGTAGGACGAGAAGACGAGCGTCACCGAGCGCGGCCGGATCCGCTCGAGGAACTCCTCGAACCGCCGGCAGCGGCGCGGCGGCAGGCGGACGAGGTCGACGCCGAGCCGGCGGGCGAGGAAGGCGAAGCGCGCGGGGAAGCGGCACTGCGCGTCCGCGAGCTCGTCCGCGACGGGCCGGTCGTCGAACAGCGCGCGGAGCGTCGCCTCGAGCTCGGCGCGGGGATTCGTCTTGCCGAGGAGCGCGCGGAAGAAGGCGCTCCCGTCCACCTCGCTCTCGAACCCGCCCTTGCGGGTCCGCCGCCAGTGGCCGAGCCGCAGCCAGGCGGGGTCCTCCCAGAGCCGCTCGCGCCGGGCGCGGGCGACGAGCTCGTCGAGGTGCGCTGGGTCGGGCGCAGGCGCGGCGGTCGCCGCGGCCGTGGCGAGAGAAAGGAGGAGCGCGACGAGCGAGGGGCCCATCGCGCTCCCGTTTACCACCGAATGCGGCGGAGTTCGCTAGATGCGGCCGCAGCCGAGGGACGCGTCCTCGCGGAGCGTCTTCAGGATCGCCTCGGTGACCTCGTCGCTCGAGGCGCCCTCGGTCGGGAAGATCGCGCCGAAGTTCCTCTGCAGCGCCGGGCCGATCTTGGAGGAGTCCGCGCAGGCGTTGATCACGGCGAGGGCGCCGATCGCCTCGCCCGTACCGCGGGAGATGTCCTTCGCGAGGACCTCACGGTTCGCCTCGACGAAGCTCTTCGTCCCCTGTGCCATGAGCCCGGGGCCGCAGTTCGAGGTGCCGGTGGTGATGCCGAACGTCTGGGTTCCGAAGGTGCCGTTCGTCGTGGCGGCGAGGATCTGGACCGCTCCCGGCTGGTTTCCGAAGACGAGGGAGCCGAGGCCGCAGCCGGCGAGGCCGTA
Source organism: Anaeromyxobacter sp. (assembly GCA_036394835.1). Taxonomy (GTDB): domain Bacteria; phylum Myxococcota; class Myxococcia; order Myxococcales; family Anaeromyxobacteraceae; genus Anaeromyxobacter. Next base: position 37,824 of record DASWEI010000129.1, read on the forward strand.
CGTGCCGGTCCCCTTGAGGCCGCTGTTCGCGGCGAGCGTGGTCGAGGCGCTGAGCAGCATGGCAAGAGCGATGGCGAGGCGCATGGTGGACCTCCTGATGTTCACCGGGGGGAAATCCCCGAGGATTTGCTTGTCGCACACCCATACCTGGCGGCAGGCCGGGTCGGGCGCGCTCGCGCGCTCCCGGATGGGGTGGGTCGACGAGATGTCGCACCTGTTTCCGTTTTTCGTTGCCGGTCCTTTTCGCACTGCGTAGTGTTCGTGATTCCCGGTATTCACTGAGAAATCAGGTGCCCACATGCCCCTCAAGATCCTCGTCACGGCGAAGCGGGTCGAGGACCCGGAGTCGAAGATCAAGGTGAAGCCCGACGGCACCGGCATCGTGACGGAGGGCGTCAACTACAAGATGAACCCCTTCGACGAGATCGCCGTCGAGGAGGCGCTGCGGCTGCGCGAGAAGCACGGCGGAGAGATCGTCGTCGTCTCGATCGGCGGCGACAAGTCCGTCACCGAGATCCGCGCCGCCCTGGCGATGGGCGCCGACCGCGGCGTGCTCGTGCGCCACGACGGCCCGCTCGATCCGGTCGTCGTCTCCGCGCTCCTCGCCAAGATCTTCGAGGCAGAGAAGCCGGACCTCGTCATCCTCGGCAAGCAGTCGATCGACGACGATCAGAACCAGGCCGGCCAGTACCTCGCGGCGCGGCTCGGCCGCCCGCAGGCGACCTTCGCCTCGAAGAAGGAGAGCCTCGAGAGCGAGGCCGAGCAGAAGAGGGAGCCGGGCCTGAAGCTCACCGCGGACGGCAAGGGCCTTCAGGTAACGCGCGAGGTGGACGGCGGCGTCGAGACGCTCGAGGTGACGCTGCCTGCCGTGGTGACGACCGACCTCAGGCTCAACAAGCCGCGCTTCGCCTCGCTCCCCGGGATCATGAAGGCGAAGAAGAAGGAGGTGAAGGAGCTGCAGGCCTCCTCCCTCGGCGTCGACCTCTCGCCGAAGGTCGTCGTGAAGAAGCTCGCCGAGCCGCCGGCGCGCAAGGGCGGCCTCAAGGTCGCGGACGTCGAGGAGCTCTGGAAGAAGCTTCACGAGGAGGCGAAGGCCCTCTAGGGCCTCCGGCCGAACGGAGACCACCATGTCGAACGTTCTCATCGTGGCGGAGCAGGCGGGCGGCGCGCTGCGCAAGGCGACGCTCCACGCGCTCACGGCAGGCCGCACGCTCGCGAAGCGCACCGGCGGGAAGCTCCATGTCGCGCTCCTCGGCAGCGGCGTGAAGGGGCTCGCCGAAGGGCTCGCGAAGCACGGCGCGGAGGTGCACGTCGCCGACGCGGCGGCGCTCGCCCACCCGCTCGCCGAGGCGCACGCGCCGGTGATCGCCGCGCTCGCGAAGGCGACGGGCGCGACCTTCGTCGGCGCGGCGGCGACCGCGTACGGCAAGGACCTCCTGCCGCGCACCGCCGCCCTCCTCGACGCCGGGATGGCGACCGAGGTGCTCGGCTTCGGTGGCGACGGCGGGGCGGTGACCTTCCGCCGGCCGATGTGGGCCGGCAACGTCCTCGCCGAGGTCGAGATCGCGACTGCGGTGAAGGTGTTCACCATCCGTCCCACCGAGTTCCCCGCCTCGGCGCCCGACGCCGCGGGCGCGGTCCACGACGCGCCGGCGGCGGTGGACGCGGGGGCGCTCGGCACCCGCTACGTCGCCTTCGAGGAAGTGAAGAGCGCGCGCCCCGAGCTCACCGAGGCGCGCGTCGTCGTCGCGGGCGGCCGCGGGACGAAGGGCGACTTCAAGCCCATCGAGGCGCTCGCGGACGAGCTCGCCGCGGCCGTCGGGGCGAGCCGCGCCGCGGTGGACGCGGGCTGGGTGCCGAACGACTGGCAGGTCGGGCAGACGGGCAAGGTCGTCGCGCCGGAGCTGTACGTCGCCGCCGGCATCTCCGGCGCGATCCAGCACCTCGCCGGCATGAAGGGCTCGAAGGTGATCGTGGCGGTGAACAAGGACCCCGAGGCCCCGATCTTCCAGATCGCCGACTACGGCGTCGTGGGCGACCTCTTCAAGGTCCTGCCGGAGCTCACGGCGAAGGTGAAGGGGAGCCGCTAGGTTCCAGCGGATGACGGAAGACGATCTCGCTCCGCTGGGCGTCTTCCGGATCCCGGTCCCGATCCCATTCCCGCAGGCGGGCGGCCCCGTCAACGTCTACCTCGTCGAGGACGAGGGGGGCGGGTTCCTCCTGTGGGACGCCGGGCTCGGCTCGCCCGAGGCGGAGGCGGCGCTCGAGGACGGGTTCCGGCGGCTCGGGCGGCGCTTCGACGAGGTCACCCGGATCCTCATCTCGCACGGGCACGTCGATCATTACGGCGCCGCGCGGTTCGTCCAGGAGCGGCACGGCGGTGTCGTCCCCGTCCACGCCCACCCGGCCGACCACGCGAAGATCGCCGAGGACGGCTGGCGCTGGCAGGACCGCGCGAAGATCTACTCCGCCTACCTCGCGAAGCTCGGCGTGCCGAGCGAGGGGGTCCTGCGCTCCGAGCGCGAGGGCGAGCGGTCCTTCTCGCTCGCGCGCCGCGTGCCGGAGGTGCGGCCGCTCGTCGAGGGCGACCGGATCCGGACGCGCCACCTCGACCTACGCGCGCTCCACATGCCGGGGCACACGCCCGGGCTCGTCTGCCTGTACGACGCCGCGCACCGGCTCCTGCTCTCGGGCGACCACGTCCTCGAGAAGGTCTCGCCGAACCCGCTCATCGAGCTCGGTCCGGACGGCGAGGAGGGCTACTTCCGCCCGCTCGTCGCCTACCTCGAGAGCGTCGCGCGGACCCGCGCGCTCGAGCTCGACCTCGTGCTGCCGGGCCACGGCCCGCCGTTCGCCGGGCACCGCGACGTCATCGACCGGCTCGTCGGCTTCTACGGCACGCGGCAGGCGAGGATCCGCGCGCTCCTCGACGCCGGGCCCGCGACGCCGTACGAGCTCTCGCGCGCGATCTTCCCGAAGGCCCGGCCGGCGGAGACCTTCCTCACCCTGTCCGAGACGATCGCGAACCTCGAGGTGATGGAGGCGCGCGGCGAGGTCGTCCGCGGCGTCGTGGACGGCACCTACCGGTTCGAGGCGGACGAGGGCTCGCGCTGACCGGGGGGCGAGCCGCGCCGTGGCCGACCTCGCGCTCCTCGTCTTGACGCTCCTCTGGGGCACGACCTTCCACTTCGTGAAGGTGGTGCTCGAGGTCGCCTCGGCGGGCGTCTTCCTCGCCGGGCGCTTCGCGACCGCCGCCCTCGTCCTCGCCCTCGCCTGGCTCGTCCGCCGGGACCGGCCCGGCCCCCGGCTCCTGCGCGAAGGGGTCCTCCTCGGCCTCTTCATGCTCGCGGGCTTCGTCCTGCAGACGCTCGGCCTGCGCTTCACGACCCCGTCGCGCTCCGGGTTCCTCACCGGGCTCTCGGTCCTCGTCGTCCCGTTCGTCGCGCGCTTCGCGCTCGGCCGCCGCGTCCGCTCCGCCTCCTGGGTGGGCGTCGTCCTCGCCGTCGCCGGGCTCGCCGTGCTCACCCGCGCGTTCGGCGACGGAACGTCGGGCGAGGTCCGGCTCGGGGACGCGCTCACCGTCGGGTGCGCCGTCGCGTTCGCGCTCCAGATCGTCTTCACCTCCGAGTGGTCGCCGCGCCACCCGCTCGTGCCGTTCGTCCTCGTGCAGCTCCTCGTCGCCTTCGCGGGGGCGCTCCTCCTCGTGCCCCTCGAGGCGCCGCGCCTCGACCGCGCCGGGCTCGCGCGGTTCGCCGGGACGGTCGCCTTCACCGGCGTCGCGATGACCGCCGCCGCGTTTCTCGTCATGAACTGGGCGCAACGGCGGACCACCGCCGTCCGCGCCGCCCTCGTCTTCTCGCTCGAGCCGGTCGCGGCCGCCCTCTTCAGCCACGTCTATGGCGGCGAGCCGCTCTCGCGGGCGGACTGGACCGGCGGTGCGCTCGTCGTGCTCGGCGTCGTCGTCGGCGAGGTGGGGGGGGCGCTCGAGCGCGGCCCGCCCGCGTGACGTCGAGGCGGCATACGCTTGAGGCTTCCCGCGTTCCCGGTCCGGAGGTCACCCCCAGCATGCGCCGCACCGTCCTCGCCCTCCTCGTCCTCGCGGCCGCCTGCCGGACGACCCTCGCGCCCGAGCCGGCTCGGACCGCTGAGCGCGCCCTCGTAGAGGTGAGCGGGGCCGAGCTGCCCGCGTTCGCCGACGACCTCGACTTCGCCGGGCTCGACGAGGCGATCTCACGATCGGCCGCCTACTTCGCGCGGATCGCCGCGGCCGACCCCGGCCGGACGTTCGCGTTCGGGCGCGAGCGGGTGCCGGTGCAGAAGCTCCAGGCGACGCTCGCCCGCTTCCGCGAGCTCGCGCTCGCGCGTCCGGCGCCGGAGCAGCTCGGAGAGGCGATCCGCCGCGAGTTCCGCGTCTTCCGCTCGGCCGGCGACGGCACCGGGAACGTCCTCTTCACGGGCTACTACCTGCCCGAGCTCCGCGGCGCGCCCGAGCGCGGCGGCCGCTACCAGGTGCCGCTGCACCGAGCCCCGGACGACCTCGTCATCGTGCGGGCGAAGGACTTCCCGCAGGTCTCGGACGACCTCGTCGGCCGCGTCGACGGCGGGCGGTTCGTCCCCTACCCGACGCGCGCGGAGATCGCGAAGGGCGCCGTCGATCCCAGGGCGGCCCTCTGCTTCGTCGACTCGGCGGTGGACGCGTTCTTCGTCGAGATCCAGGGGAGCGGGATCGTGAGGTTCGAGGACGGCACCTCCCGCGTCGTCACCTATGCGGGGAAGAACGGCCACCGCTACGAGGCGATCGGGGCGGAGCTCGTCCGGCGCGGGGCGCTCGCGAAGGAGGCGGTGTCGATGCAGGCGATCCGCGGCTGGATCGCGAGGAACCCGGCGGAGGAGCCCGCGCTCCTCGCCCGGAATCCGTCGTACGTGTTCTTTCGCTTCGCCGACGCCCCGACGGGCGCGCTCGGGGTGCCGGTGACGCCGGACCGGACCATCGCCGCCGACACGCGTGTCTTCCCGAAAGGCGCGCTCGCGTTCGTCGCGACCGAGCGGCCGGCCGACGCGGCGGGCGCGCTCATGCGCCCGTTCTCGCGGTTCGTGCTCGACCAGGACGCGGGCGGCGCCATCCGCACCTCCGCGCGCGTGGACCTCTACCTCGGGAGCGGCGCCTACGCCGAGAACGCCGCGGGACGGATGAGGCAGCCGGGGCGGCTCTACTACCTGCTCCTGCGCTAGCGAGCGGGTCGAAAGGGGCAAGAGCGCCCCCACCTCTCCCCACGTCCACCGAGGGCCCGGTTACCCCCCTGTCGGTCGGGCGTTGTAGAAGAGCGGCCGATGCGTCGGTCGCCCGTCGAGCTCCTCCGCGGAGAGATGAAGGTCGCGGGGTCATCCCTGCACCTCGACGCGCGGCGTCGAGTCGAGTGCGCGTTCGTGTCGCACGCGCACGGTGACCATATCGGCCGCCACGATCGCACCATCGCGACGCCGGCGACGCTCTCGCTCATGCGCCACCGCCTCGGCGAGTCGAAGCGGCGGAAGACCGAGGCCCTGCCCGCCAGCTTCCGCGCACCGTTCGGTCTCGGCGAGCTGACGCTCGAGCTCTACCCCGCGGGGCACGTGCTCGGCTCGGCGCAGCTGCGCGTCGTCCGGAACGGCCTCGCGATCGGCTACACGGGAGACCTCTGCACCGAGCCGACGCACGCGGCCGAGGGCGCGGAGGTGATGCCCTGCGACGTGCTCGTGCTCGAGTCCACCTTCGGCCACCCGCGCTACGTCTTCCCGCCGAAGGCCGAGACGCTCGCCGCCGTCCGGCGCTTCGTCGACGGGGCGATCGCGGAGGGCGCGACGCCGGTCCTCCTCGGCTACGCGCTCGGGAAGGCGCAGGAGATCCTGAAGTTCCTCGCCGACGCCGGCTACCGGTGCGCGGTCCATCCGGTCGCACATGGCGTGAACCAGGTCTACGAGGCGCACGGCGTCGTGTTCCCGAACGCGCGGGCGCTGCCGCCGGAGGGGCCCGACGCGGGCGAGGTGGTGATCGCGCCGCCGCACCTCGCGCGCAGTCCGGCGATGCGCGGCATCCGGCGCCGGCGCACCGCGGTCCTCACCGGGTGGGCGCTGGACGGCGCGCGCCACTTCCGGGCCGACGTCGCCTTCCCGCTCTCCGATCACGCGGACTTCCCTTCGCTCGTCCGATACGCGAAGGCCACCGGCGCGGCGCGCGTCTTCACCGTCCACGGCTTCGCGGAAGACCTCGCCGCCGCCCTGCGCGACGAGGGGCTCCGCGCCGAGCCGCTCCGCGAGGAGCGGCAGCTCGAGCTGCTCTGACCCGAGCGCCCTCGCGACCGCCGCCGCCCATTCGCGGTCGTCCCGGGCGCGCGCGTCGTGTATGGAAGGACCCGTGATCACCTTCACCGTCACGCCCGACGCGGCCGGCCAGCGGCTCGACAAGCTCGTCCGCAAGGCGCTGCGCGACGTCCCGCTCTCCCACGTCTACAAGATGTTCCGGACCCGCAAGGTGCGCGTGAACGGGGCGCGCGGGAGGCCCGAGCAGCTCGTCGAGCCGGGCGATGCGGTGGTGATCCGCGGCGACGAGGAGCGGCTCCTCGCGCCGAAGGCCGCGCCGGGCCCCGGGGCACGCGTGAAGACGACCTTCCGCGTGCTCTTCGAGGACGACGAGGTGCTCGCCGTCGACAAGCCCGCCGGCCTCGCCGCCCACCCCGGCACCGGGATCGTGGGGGCGACGCTCGTCGAGATGGCGCGGAGCTACCTGCGCGTCCCGGACGACCTCCCCGCCACCGAGTTCAAGCCGTCGCCGGCGCACCGGCTCGACCGCGACACCTCCGGGATCGTCCTCGTCGCGAAGACGCGACGCGCGATGGTGGGGCTCGGCGAGATGTTCACCACCGGCGAGGGCGTCCGGAAGAGCTACCTCGCGCTCGCGAAGGGGAAGATGCCGCGCGATAGCGGGACCATCGACCTCCCGCTCTCGGAGCACGAGCAGACCGCGAAGTCGAAGGGGATCCGGGGCGTGAACTTCCAGGAGGCGCTTACCCGGTGGAAGGTCGTCTCGGCGATGAAGGACGCGTCGCTCCTCGCGGTCACGATCGAGACCGGGCGCACCCACCAGATCCGGCGTCACCTCGAGGCGGCGGGCCACCCCGTCGCGGGCGACAAGCGCTACGGCGACTTCGCCTTCAACCGGGCGGCGAAGCAGCGCTGGGGGCTCGCGCGGATGTTCCTCCACGCCTGGAAGCTCGAGCTGCCCCACCCGGTCACCGGGCAGCCGTTGCGGCTCGAGGCGGAGCTGCCGCCCGCGCTCGTCGAGGCGCTCTCGCGCATGAACCTGCACGGGCCGGCGGGACCGGCCGGGCCTGCGGGTGCACGGCGGGAAGCTTCCCCGCACCGCGAGCGTTGAACTCCGCCGGAGATGGAGCATAGATTCGCGCCCCGATGAGCGACACCGGCCAAAGAGATCCCGAGGCGAGCGGAGCCGGGCGAGCGCAGGGGCAGCCGGATGAGGCTGCCCCGGTGCGCGTCGTCGTCGACGGGCTACCCCCGAAGCGGCCGCTCCTGCAGCGCGCCGCCCGCTGGGCGCTCTTCCTCGCCATCGGCGTCGTGAACCTCGCCGTCGCCGGGCTCGTCGCCGGCTACTTCTACTTCTCGCGCGGGCTCCCGGACATCCCGACGCTCGAGCAGTACCGGCCCCCGATCGTCACCGAGGTGATCTCGTCGGACGGCCAGATCGCGGGCGAGTTCTTCGAGGAGCGGCGCAAGGTCCTCCCCTACGAGCGGATCCCGCGGCGCGTCGTCCAGGCGTTCATCGCCTCCGAGGACAAGAACTTCTTCGAGCACGGCGGCATCGACGTGCTCGGCACGCTGCGCGCCGCCGTGAACACCTACGTGCTGCGGCGCAAGGTGCAGGGCGGCTCGACCATCACGCAGCAGACCGCGAAGGCGATCCTCATCTCGACCGAGGGGTTCGCGGCGGGGACGAAGCGGCACCTCTCCCGCAAGGTCCGCGAGCTCATCCTCGCGAAGCGGCTCGAGCGCGCGTTCACGAAGGAGCAGATCCTCTGGATGTACCTGAACGGCGTCTACCTCGGGCACCACAGCTACGGGGTGCAGGCGGCCGCGGAGAACTACTACCGGAAGAACGTCGAGGACCTCACGCTCGAGGAGGCGGCGCTCATCGCCGGCCTCCCGCAGGCGCCCTCGCGCTTCTCGCCGTTCTCGCGGCCCGAGTCGGCGAAGGAGCGGCGCCGCTACGTGCTCCGCCGCATGTCGGAGGAGGGGTTCATCAGCGCCGGCGAGCGCGCGCGGGCCGCCGAGACCGAGGTGAAGGTCTTCGCGGTCGACGACGTCTTCCGGGAGACGGCGCCCTTCTACGTCGAGCACGTCCGGCGCTACGTCGTGGACCGCTACGGCAACGATCGGCTCCTCCACGCGGGCCTGCGGGTCGAGACCGCGATGGACCTCGAGAAGCAGCGCGCCGCGCAGGCGGCGATGCTGCGCGGCCTCATGGAGGTGGACCACCGCCAGGGGTTCAACGGACCGGCGGCGCACGTGACGGGCGAGGAGCGCAAGGCGCTCGCGGCGCGCCTCGCGAAGGTCTGGCCCACGGGCGCGATCCCGCTCGGCGCCTACGTCGTGGGCGTCGTCGCGAAGGTGGACGACAAGGCGGGCGCCGCGGAGGTCGAGGTCGGGGACAGCAGGGGCCTCTTGCCGATCTCCGGCATGCGCTGGGCGCGCAAGCCGAACCCGGAGACCTCCTACCCCGACGCCCTCATCGCGCGGGTCTCGACGGCGCTCAAGGTGGGCGACGTCATCCTCCTGCGGCGCGTGTCACGCGCGGAGCTCATGAAGCGCGAGGGCGCGCTCGGGAGCGGGAAGCCGAAGGACGTGCCCGAGCACGAGCTCCTCTTCTCGCTCGAGCAGGACCCGACGCTCCAGGGCGCGCTCGTCTCGGTGGACCCGGGGAGCGGGTACGTCCTCGCGATGGTGGGCGGGTACGACTTCGAGGCGTCCGAGTTCAACCGGGCCTTCCAGGCGTGCCGTCAGCCCGGCTCCGCCTTCAAGCCCATCATCTACTCGGCGGCCGTCGAGAAGCTCGACTACACGCCGGCGACGATCCTCACCGACGCGCCGCTCGTGTTCCGCGACGAGGAGAACAGCTGGAAGCCGCAGAACTACGGCGAGACGTTCAAGGGCGACGTGACGCTCCGCACCGCCCTCGTGAACTCGATGAACATCCCCGCCGTGAAGACCGCCGAGGCGCTCGCGAACAAGTTCGGCATCCAGGTGCTCGCCGACTGGGCGAAGGGGGTCGGGCTCACGACACCGGTGAAGCTCGAGCTCGGCACCGCGCTCGGCAGCTCGTGCGTGAACCTCTGGGAGCTCACGAACGTCTACGCGCTCTTCGCGCGCTACGGCGAGAAGCGGCCGTCCGGGTTCGTGAAGCGGGTGCTCGACCGCGACGGCAACGTGCTCGAGGACCACTCGGGATGGCGCGACCCGTGGGTCCCGCTCGAGGCGCGGCTCGCCGCCGGGTTCGCCGAGGTCTCGCGCCCGCGCGAGCGCGCGATGGACGAGAAGACCGCGTACATCCTGGTCCGGCTCATGCGCGAGGTCGCGACGGTGGGCACCGGCGCGCGCGCCGCGGCGCTCGGCAAGCCCGCCGCCGGCAAGACGGGCACGACGAACGACTCGTTCGACACCTGGTTCATGGGGTTCACCCACGACCTCGCGACCGGCGTCTGGCTCGGGTACGACGTGAACGTGACCCCGCTCGGGCGCTACGAGACGGGCGGGCACGCCGCGCTGCCGATCTGGCTCGACTACATGAAGGCGGCGCTCGACGGGCGCGAGCAGGCCGAGTTCGTGGCGCCGGAGGGGATCGTCGAGGTGAAGATCGACCCCGAGACCGGCAAGGCCGTGCCCGAGGGGGCGCGCGGCGTGAAGGAGCCCTTCAAGCTCGGCACCGAGCCGACCCTGCCCGCGGAGGGCGAGCAGAAGGTCCAGGTGAAGGACCTCTTCATGCAGTAGGCGGTGGTGGCGGGTGGGCGTCGGGCGCGCGCGCCCGGGGCGGCTTGCTTCCCCTCCTCCCCGCCGGTAGCATCGAACGGCCCGGAAAACCGCGCACTTCGCGCTCCTCCGCGCCCCCTCCATGCTCCAGAAGATCGCCACGCTGGGAGTGAAGCGCACGCTCTTCCTCTCGATCGCGGTCGCGCTCGCGTTGTCGGGCCCGATCACCGCGTTCTTCGTGAACTCCGAGGTGAAGAAGGCGGTCGAGGAGACGATGCAGCGGCGCGCGGAGGCGGACGCGCGGGTCATCGCGGCGGAGCTCTCCGAGGCGCTCGCCGAGCGACGGGACGACAAGGTCGCGCAGGAGGTCGAGGAGGGCTGGGACGAGGCCTCCTTCGCGTACGTGATCGTGCTGCGCGCCGACTACACCGTCGCGGCGAAGCGGCTTTCTCACGCCTACCGGAGCAACGCCGAGGAGGCGATCCGGGCCCACACCTCCGCCGGCATGGCGCGCTCCTTCCGCCACGGCGACGACATCGCCTTCACTCGCCCGGTCACCGCCGTCTGGGAGCGCCCGACCGGCAACCGCGAGGAGCGGACGGTCGGGTACGTCCTCATCGCGCTCTCCGGCGCCGAGCTGCAGCACCAGGTGAACGAGGTCCGCAACGTCATCCTCGGGCTGCTCGCCCTCGGCGGGCTCCTCCTCGGCGTGCTCGTCTACTTCTTCGTCGCGCGGCTCCTTCTCCGGCCGCTCGATGCGATGAGCGCCGTCGCGCGGCGCGTCTCTGACTACGACCTCACCGCGCGCGCGCTGCCGCTCGGCGACGACGAGCTCGGCACGCTCGCCGAGTCGCTCAACCGCATCGGGGAGAACCTCACGGTCACCCTGTCCCGGGTGCAGAACGTCACGGGCGGCGTCGCGGCGGTCATCGAGCGGATCGGCAAGACCGGCTCCGCCGTGTCCTCCGGCGCGGGCACCGTGACCGCGCGCGTCGTCGACACCTCCTCGTCGATGGGGCAGATGATCGCGTCGCTCAAGGGTATCGCCGACAACGTCGAGGTGCTCGCGCAGAGCGCCGAGGAGTCCTCCTCCTCGATCCTCCAGATGGCGGCGACGAACGACGAGGTCGCGGAGAACATCCAGGCGCTCGCCGCGTCCGTCGAGGAGACGACCGCCGCGATCGAGCAGATGACCTACTCGATCAAGGAGGTCGCGAAGAACATCGAGGACCTCTCCGCGACGACCGAGGAGACGAGCTCGTCGATGAACGAG
>DASWEI010000130.1:0-32301 GCA_036394835.1 Anaeromyxobacter sp.
GCGAAGACGTTCGAGTCGGGACCGCACGTCGCGGACTCGGGCGCGATCGAGAAGGTCGCGCCGGAGTCGAACGCGAGCTGGTCCCCGGCGTTCGACCAGAGCCGGTTGCCATGGAACGAGAAGGTCGCGAGCGCCAGGTTCGCGACGAGGACGCCGCCAACCCGACGCACGCCGTCGGCGAGGAGCCCCGACCACGCGGGCGAGACTTCTCCGTTGCCCCGGACGTCGCAGCGGAGGATCCGGACCTTCGACGTGCTGGCGAGGCCGCCGACCACGACCCCCGCCCCGCCGTTCCCCGCGATGGTGAGCCCATCGAGCGTCGCGTCGAGGACCGTTCCGCTCCCGGTGCCCGGCCCGACCGCCACGCCAACGCCCGCGTTCCCCGCCACGGCGACCGAGGCGGCGCTCTCCGGGTCCGTTCCGACCGTGACCTTCCCACCGAGGAGCCGGATCCCGACCCGGCTCCCGCCGAAGCGGCCGCCGAGGACCTCCACCGTCGCCGCCGAGGCGGGCTCGATCGAGAGCGCCGGGCCCGCGACCGCCTCGACCCCGACGCCCGTGAGCCGCGCGCCACAGGTCCCGCCGACGACGACGCCGGCCGAGAGCCCCGCGGTCACCGCGCCGTCGGGATCGAGGACGACGCCGCCCCCGTCGACGGCCACCTGCCGGAGCGACGGCGCGCCGCTCGCGCCGCACGAGAGGGAAACCCCGGTCCCGGTCGCGCCGCCCGCCTCGACGCGGAGCCCCTCGGCCGCGCCCTGCACGACGACGAGCGTCGCGGCGCCCGGCGCGCCGCGGATCACGGACGGCCCCGCAGGCGCGGGCGCGGCGAGGACGGTGACGTTCGACCCCACCCGGAGCGGGAAGGCCTCGCCCGTCGCGGCGCCGAAGACGACGGCTGCCCCCGCCTCCCCCTCGATCCGCACCGTCGCCGCCGCCGTGTGCGCGCCGGCGGCGTCGAGCGCGTCGCCGAGCTTCCCGAAGCGACAGAGACGCGGCGACTCCTGGCCGCGCGGGTACGGGTACCCGTCGCGCGAGGGCGAGCCGGCCGGGCCCGCGACGACGACGGTGCCGGCGTACTCGGGGCACTCGCAGCGCGCCGCTCCCGACCGGAGCCCGCACACGAAGCCGTTCGCGGCGCAGGGCTCGAGCTCCCAGGACCCGCACACGCGGTCCGCGTCCGTGCATCTTCGCGCACGGTCGACGCCGCTCGGCAGGCCCTCCGGGTCGAGGCACGCGCCGCCCTCTCCCGGCGTGCAGCGCGAGCCGGCGCAGGCGAGCGCGCGGGCGCTGCAGCGGAGGTCGTTCCCGCACGCCTGGCCGCCGGGGCAGTCGCGCGTCGTACCCGCCTCGCGGCAGGGCGCGCCGTCGAGGTTCACGCTGCAGCCCGCGACGAGGAGCGCGGCAGCGAAGGCCGCGGAGAGGGCGCGGAGCGTCGTCACCGCTAGAACCTCGCCTCGAGCGCGAAGAGGGTGACCCCGGTCGCCGCGGCGCCCCCCGCGACCGCGTAGAGCGCGTTCGCCGTCCGGGCCTTCGCCTCCGCGTCGCGCGCGCGGCGGGACGCAGCGGCGGCGTCCGGGGCAGGCAGCGCGTCGATCGCGCGGGCGTCGCTCCTCGCCGACGAGCCGAGGAGCGCGCCCGCGGTGACGGCGGCGACGGCGGTCCCCGCCGCGATCCAGGCGGCGAGGTGGCGGCGCGGACGTCCCGGGGGTGGCGGCGCGGGCGGCGGGCCGGACGGGCTCGCCGCCGGCCGCGCGGCGAGATCCGGGGCGGATGGTGGCGGCGGGCTCGCCGCGGTCGCGGCGCGCGCGATCGGCCGGAGCACCACGTCGACGAGCCGGGACGCGCCGCCCGAGAGCTCGATCGACTCGGCGATGGGTTCGTGGCCCTCGAGCGCCAGCGCGAGCGCGTACGTCCCGGGCGCGAGCACGGCGTGAAGCGGCGTCTTCCCGCGCTCTCGTGCGTCGAGCGAGACCGTCGCGCCGGGCGGATCGGTGTAGACGAGCAGCACCTGCACGCCCGCCGCGGCGAGCCGCTCCTCCACCCGGTGCATCGCCGCCCGCACCGCGGCGCGGTCCTTCGCGTCCGGCACCTCGCGCAGGTAGTCCTCGTAGCTGCGGAGCGCGCCTGGCCACTCCTCGAGCCGCTCGCGGCACTGCGCCAGGTTGAACTGGATGGCGCCGTGCGGCTTCAGGCGGTACGCCGCCTCGAACTCTGCGGCGGCGTCGCGGAAGTGCCGCGTCCTGAAGAGCTCGACCCCCTTCTTGAAGCGGGACTTCGCCTCGGCGACGTCGTCCGGGCGCGCCGGGAGCGCTGCGGCGAGCGCCGCGAGGACGAGCGCTGCGGCGATCCGGCGGGTCATCGGAAGGGGTCCGCCTTGAGCGCACCCGCGGCGTAGGGATCTTCGAGGTGCTCGCTCTGCGGCTCCGCGTCGGCTGGCGACGGCGCGGGGTGCGGGGCGGAGCGGCGCGGTGGATGGGTCGGGGTCGGGGTCGAGGTCGCGGTCGCCCTTCGACTTCGCCCCGCCTCCGGCGGCGCTACGCTCAGGGTGAACGGATTGGACATCGCGGTCGCGGTCGCGGTCGTCGACGCTTCCGCCGTCGAACGAGCCGGCGCCCGCGCGGCGCGCCACCACGACACTCCGGCTGCCGCGACGAAGGCGACCGCGGCGAGGCCGACCGCGACGAGGCCGAACGTCGCCCCGCGACGGAAGCCGCGTCGCGCCCCCGGGAGCGCGACGGTCGGCGCGCGCCGATGGGAGGCCGACCGTTGCGCCGGGCCCTCGGCGGGCGAGAGCTCCCCGTCGGCGATCGCGGCGATCGCCCTCGCGAACGCGTCCATCGACGCAAATCGGTCCTCCGGCCGCTTCGCGAGCGCGCGCAGGACGAGCGCGTCCACCGCGACAGGGACGCTCGGCCGCCGGTGGCTCGGCGGATCCGGCGCCCTCGTCTGGCACGCGACGAGCGTCGCGATCGGGGTGAGCGCGAGGATCGGGAGCGTCCCGGTCAGCATCTCGTAGGCGAGCACGCCGAGCGCGTACACGTCGGCGCGGTGATCGACGACGTCGCCCGCGGCCTGCTCGGGCGCCATGTACTCGGGCGTACCGATGATCTCGCCGACGCGGGTGAGCCGCTCCCTCCCCGCCTCCGGCGCGACCTGCGAGATGCCGAAGTCGATCACCTTGGCGCGCTCGGCGCCGTCGGCCCGGCGCTCGACGAAGACGTTGTCGGGCTTCACGTCGCGGTGGACGACGCCGCGCGCGTGGGCGGCGCCGAGCGCGTGGCAGATCTGATCGAGGAGCGCGAGCGCGCGTGCGACGCCGAGCGGCCCTTCCTCTGCGATGAGCGCGCCGAGGCTCCGCCCCGCGAGCGCCTCCATGACGTAGTAGAGGGCGCCGTCGTCCTCGGCGCCGAAGTCGAGCACGTCGACGACGTTGTCGCCGCCGATCCGGCTCGCCGCGATCGCCTCGTTCCGGAAGCGCTCGACGAGCTCCGGGTCGTGGCCGAGGTCGGACCGCAGCACCTTCACCGCGTACCGCCGCCCGAGCACCGCGTGCTCGCAGAGATAGACGGTGCCCATCCCGCCTTCGCCGAGGCGCGAAAGCACCCGGTATCGGCCGCCGAGGACACGGCCGGCGAGGCGGTCCTGCGCCGCGCCGGACGGCCCGGGGATCGAGCGCGTGGGGGCCATGCGAGAGAGGTAGGGTATCATAAGCCCCTCTCCCACCTAGGAAAGGGACGCTTGCCCGAGCTCGTGGTGCTCACCGGAGTCGCGACCGGGACGGTGTTCGTCCTCGGCGACGTCCCGGCGGTCGTCGGGCGCTCCCCCGAGGCCCACCTCCAGGTCGCCGACCCGTGGGTCTCGAGCATGCACGCGATGTTCGAGCGGCGCGACGACGGCATGTGGGTCGTGGACCTCGAGAGCCGGAACGGCACGTTCCTCGGGGATGAGCGGATCGGCGAGGCGCACGTGCCCGACGGCGCCGTCGTCCGGCTCGGCCGCACGGAGCTGCGCTTCCACGCGGGCCGCGCCGAGACGACCGACCTTCCCCCCGCGCCCGGCGACGCTCCGCAGCCGGCCGCGCGCCGCGAGACGATACGGGCGGACGCGACCGCCTCGACGCGGGGCCCCCTCGTGCGCGAGCCGGAGGAGGACCCGTACGCGCTCGCGCTCCGGCCGGCGACGGTGCTCCGGATGGCCATCGACGCGGCGAGCCTCGAGGCGCCGCCCGCCTCGTCCGAACGGCTCCGCGACGCGCTCGACGCGGCGGCGCGGGCGGCGCTCGACGCGGGGGCGGTCGTCGCGCGGCTCGCGGGCGTCGGCGTGCTCGCCCTGTTCGGGCTCGCGAGCCCCGCGCCGGAGGACGCGGCGCGGGCGCTCGCGGCGGCGCGCGCCGCACGGCGGGCGGTGCGGGCCGGGGGCGGCCTCGACCTGCGAGCCGCGATCGAGGCGGGGCCGGTGCTCGCCGGAAACGCAGCCGGAACGGGAGGGATCGACCTCGCCGCGCTCGGACCGGCGGCGGAGCGGGCGGAGCGGCTCCTCGCCCTCGCCCGCCACGGCGAGATCCTCGCGGGCCCCGGCGCGGCGCCCGGCACCGGCCTCGCGTCCGACGGGCTGCGGCGGGTCGGCGACCTCGAGATCGAGGTGTTCGGGGATCGCGAGGCGTAGGGCGCCGGGCGGCCGGTCGGGCGACCGTGCCGTTCTTGCACTTCGTGCCATTCCGGCAGTACAAGGGGCGCCTCACTCCGGAGGCGTGCCTGGGAGCGCTCGATCGATTCGGCGACGGAAGGGCGTGCCTCGTGGCGGCGCCCGGCGGGGCGCCCGCCCTCGCGACGTCGCTCGCGCGCGCGGGGTTCGCCCCGGCGGTCGCGCGCGACGAGCGCCAGGCGCTCGCAGAGCTCGACCGAGGCGCCGCCGCCGCGCTCTACGTCGCGCAGGCGCTCGGCCCCGCGGCCATCCGGGCGATCGTCGCGGCGGCGGGCCAGCGCTGCCCCGACGCGCCGGTCATCGTGCTCGGCGCGGCAGGGACCGTCCAGGAGGCGGTGGACGCGATGCAGCTCGGCGCAGCGGACTACGTCGCGCCGCCCCACGATCCGGACGCCGCCGTGAAGCACCTCGCGGTGATCCTCGCGCGCGCGCCGAGGCCGGCCGCGGCGTCGCAGGCGTTCCCCGGGATCGTCGGGACCTCCCCCGCCATGCGGCGGCTCTACGACGCGATCGAGAAGATCTCGCGCTACAAGAGCAACGTCCTCCTCCTCGGCGAGAGCGGCACCGGCAAGGAGATCATCGCGCGGGTGCTTCACGACCGCGGACCGCGCCGGCGGCACCTCTTCGTCCCCGTGAACTGCGCGACCCTCGGCCGCGAGATCCTCGAGAACGAGCTGTTCGGCCACGAGCGCGGCGCGTTCACCGGCGCGGACGAGCGCAAGCGCGGGCTCTTCGAGCTGGCGGACGGCGGGACCTTCTTCCTCGACGAGATCGCGGAGATGGACGTGTCCACCCAGGCGAAGCTCCTGCGCGTGCTCGAGCGCAGCGAGTTCCGGCGCGTGGGGGGCACGACGAAAGTGAAGGTGGACCTGTCGATCGTCGCCGCGACGAACCGCAACCTCGAGGAGGAGATCGCCGCCGGCGGGTTCCGCGAGGACCTCTACTACCGCCTCAAGGTCGTCACGGTCGTCGTGCCGCCGCTCCGCGCGCGGCGGGCTGACATCCCCGCGCTCGTCGACGCGTTCATCGCCGACTTCAACCGGCGCACGGGCGGCGGGATCACCGGGGTCGATCCCGCGGCGCTCCGGCGGCTCTGCGAGCTCGACTGGCCCGGGAACGTGCGCGAGCTCCGGAACGCCGTGGAGGGCGCCTGCGTGCTCGCCGCGGGGGACGTCGTCGGGCTGCGCGACCTCGAGCACGCGGTGCTCTCCCCGTCGCGCCCGCCGCGCCGGGGCAGGCCGGCGCGCCTCGCGCGTGTGCCCGCCCCGCCGGCCGCGGCGCCTGCGCGCCCCCGCGGGGGTGCCGCCGCCGCCGCGGCGATCGAGATCCCCGCCGGCTGCACGCTCGCCGAGGCGGAGCGCCGGATCGTGCTCGCCGCGCTCCTCCACCACGGCACCCGCGCCCGCGCCGCGCGGGCGCTCGGGATCGGGCTGCGCACGCTCTACACGAAGCTCGCGGCGTGGGGGACGGCCTAAGATGCCGAATCGGCATGAACGCGCGCCGCGGCGCCGGCCCCGACCGCGCCCGATCGACGCGTTTCCGGGCGAGTCCGCGCTGGCGCGGTTCGTGCTCCCCCGGGAAGGCGTGTCTCCCGCCGCCGCGCCCCCGCCCTCGGTCCTCCTGCTCGCCCGCCCCGGGCTCGAGACGGACGAGCTGTTCGCGGACGTCGCGCTGCGCGAGGACCTCTGCCTCGTGCGCGTCGCGACCGCCGCCGCGGCGTGCCGCGCCGTCGCGGAGATGCCGGTCGCGCTCGTGGTCGTCTGCCCGGAGACGGCGGCCGCGGCGATCGACGAGGTGCTCTCCGGCCTCGTCCGGGCGCGGCCCGGGACGCCCGTGCTCGCGATCCGCGCGCGCCAGGCGCCGGAGCCTGCCGGCTGGAGCCGGGGTGCCGTGGCGGTGCTGCGGATGCCGCTGCTCGCCGGCGTCCTCTCCCGCTCGATCGACGTCGTCCTCGGGATGAACCGCGCCGCGAAGGCCGGCCGGCGCGGGCGGTAGGAAGGAAAGGAACGGATGCAGCTCACCGCACGCGACGCCGCACGCCTCCTCGGGGTCTCCGAGGCCACGCTCGAGAAGTGGCTCCGGAGCGGCGAGCTCACCGCCGCCCGGGTGAACGACCAGTACCGCCTGAACCGGATCGACCTGCTCGAGTTCGCCGCCGGCCGGAACATGGACATCTCGCCGGACCTGCTCGCCGGCCTCGAGCACCAGCAGCTGCCGACCCTCGCCGACGCGATCCGCGCGGGCGGCGTCCACCGGTCGATCTCGGGCAAGGACAAGGCCGCGATCCTGCGCGCGGTCGTGGACCGGCTCCCCCTCCCCGGCCCGGGAGAGCGCGACCTCCTGCACCGCGTCCTCCTCGCGCGCGAGGCGCTCGGGTCGACCGGGTTCGGGAACGGCATCGCCATCCCGCACCCGCGCAATCCGATCGTGCTCCGCATCCCGAAGCCCGAGGTGGCGGTCTGCTACCTCGAGCCGCCCGCGGACTTCGAGGCGCTCGACGGGAAACCGGTGCACACGCTCGTCACCGTCGTGAGCCCGTCCACCCGCATGCACCTCCACCTGCTCGCCCTCATCGCGGCCTCGCTCCGCGATCCTGCCGTGATCGCGCGCCTCGAGGCCCGCGCCGGCGTGGACGAGCTCTTGCCCGAGATCGAGCGCGTCGAGGGGGCCATCGCCGCGCGGCGCGCCGCCGGCGCCGGAGCGGTGACGCCGTGACCCTCTACGTCGTCGCCCTCGCCGTGCTCGCCGCGAGCGGCCTCGCCGCGCTTGCGGCGCGCGCCCGCCCGGAGCTCGCCCTCGTCGTCGGGAGCGCCGGCGCGGCGCTCGGCTCGGCGCTCGGGCTCGCCGCCTCGCTCGCCGCCCTGCGCGCGGCCCCCGTCGCGCTCGACCTGCCGTGGGCGGTCCCGAACGGCGCCTTCGGCCTCGGACTCGACCCGCTCTCGGCGCTCTTCGCGACGGCGGTCTTCGCGATCGGCCTCGCGGCGGCGGTGTTCGGCGCGGGCTACATGCGCCCGCACCTCGGGCGCCGCCCGGTCGCGGCGTTCGCGCTGTTCTTCAACCTCCTGCTCGCCTCGATGGCCCTGCTCGTCGTCGCGCGCCAGGCGGTGCTCTTCCTCGTCGCGTGGGAGGTGATGACCATCGCGTCGTTCCTCCTCATCGCGTTCGAGGACGAGCACGCCGAGGTCCGGACCGCCGCCCGCACCTACCTCATCGCCTCGCACCTCGGGACCGCCGCGATCTTCGCGCTCTTCCTCGCGCTCGGGAGCGTCGCCGGATCCCTCCGCTTCGACGCGTTCGCGACGGCGGGCGGAGTCGGGCTCCCCGCCTCGCTGCTCTTCGCGCTCGCCCTCGTCGGGTTCGGGACGAAGGCGGGCCTCGTCCCGCTGCACGTCTGGCTCCCGGAGGCGCACCCCGCGGCGCCGAGCCACGTCTCCGCGCTCATGTCGGCGGTGCTCGTGAAGATGGGACTCTACGGCATCCTGCGCACGCTCACCTTCCTGCCGCCGCCGCCGCTCGGGCACGGCCTCGTGCTCGCCGGCGTGGGGCTCCTCGGCGCGGTCGCGGCGCTCGCGCTCGCGCTCTCCCAGCGCGACCTGAAGCGGGTCCTCGCCTACTCGACGATCGAGAACGTCGGGATCATCGCGCTCGCGGCGGGGCTCGGGATCGCGGGGGCCGCGCTCGGCTCGCCGGCGGTCGCCGCGCTCGGGATGGTCGGCGCGCTGCTCCACGTCTGGAACCACGCGCTCATGAAGGGGCTCGCCTTCCTCGGCGCGGGCGCGCTCGTGCACGGCGCGGGCACCCGGGACCTCGAGCGGATGGGCGGGCTCCTCCGCCGCCTGCCCGCGACCGGCGGCCTGCTCGTGCTCGCCGCCGCCGCGCTCGCGGGCCTGCCGCCGCTCAACGGGTTCGTCTCGGAGTGGCTCGTGTACCTCGGGCTCCTCCGGGGCGGCGAGGGCGCGCCGGCCGCGCTCTCGCTCCTCGCCTGGCTCGCGCTCGCAGCGCTCGCGTTCGTCGGCGCGCTCGCGGCGATCGCGTTCACCCGCCTCCTCGGGATCGCGCTCCTCGGCGAGCCCCGCAGCGCCGGGGCCGCCCGCGCGCACGAGGGCGGGCCGCTCCTCGTCGTGCCGCTCGCGCTGCTCGGCGCGGGGAACGTCGCGATCGCGCTCTTCCCCGCGCAGGCGGCGGCCCTCGTCGCGCCCGCCGCGGCGGTGGTGCTCCGCGTCCCCGAGGACGCGGTCCTCGACGCGCTCGCGCCCGCGGTCTCGTCGCTCGCCGGCCCGATGCGGCTCGGGTTCGCCGCGCTCGTCGTCGGCGGCGCCGTCCTCCTCGCGGTGTCGCGCCGGCTCCTCTCGCAGCGCGCGGTGGGCGCGTCGTCCACCTGGGGCTGCGGCTTCTCGCAGGAGAGCGCGCGCGTGCAGTACACCGCCGCGTCCTACGCCGAGCTCGCCACGGCGGCGGTGGCGCCGCGCGCGCTCCGGCCGACCCGGCTCGCCGAGCCGCCGGCCGGCCCGTTCCCGCGAGGGGCGCGGTTCGCGACGGCGTCGGACGACCCGGCGCGCGCCCGCGTGTTCGAGCCGGCGTTCCGCAGCGTCGCGGAGTGGTTCGGGCGCCTCCGCCGGTTCCAGCAGGCGCGGCTCAACCTCCAGCTCCTCTACACGGTCGCGACGATCCTCGTCCTGTCCGCCCTCCTCTTCCTGCACCGGCGCTTCCCGTGACGATCGCCCTCGTCCTCGGCGCCGTCACCCTCCCCGGCGTGAGCGGGCTCGCGGCCGTCCTGCTCGCGCGGAGGCCCGCCGTCGCGCAGGCGACCGCGTGCGCGCTCGTCTGCGCGGGCGCCGCCCTCGGGCTCGCGGCGGCGGCGGCGGTGCTCGGGGGGGCCCCGGCGACGTCCGCGCGCCTCGCGCTCCGGCTCGACGGGCTCTCGGCGATCTTCCTCGTGCCGATCTCGCTCATCTCCGCGGTCGGGGCGATCTACGGGCTGCGCTACCACCCGCAGCAGGCGGCCGGGGCCGCGGCGGTGCGGGTCCAGCTCTTCTACGGGCTCGCCGCCGCGGGGATGGCGCTCCTCGTGGCCGCGTCGAACGCGATCGTCTTCCTCGTCGGGTGGGAGGTGATGGCGCTCGCGAACTTCTTCCTCGTGCTCACCGACCACGAGCGCCGCGACGTGCAGCGGGCCGCGTTCCTGTACCTCGCGGCCACGCACGTCGGGACGCTCGCGCTCTTCGCGCTGTTCGCGCTGCTCCGGCAGGCGGCTGGCTCTTACGATCTCGCCGCCATGGTCGGGCTCCGCGCCGACGGCCTCCTCGGCGCGCGGGTGTTCGCGCTCGCGCTCCTCGGCTTCGGGATGAAGGCGGGGCTCATGCCGCTGCACTTCTGGCTGCCGCCCGCCCACGCGGCCGCCCCGAGCCACGTGTCGGCGCTCATGTCGGGCGTCGTCGTGAAGACCGGGATCTACGGGATCCTCCGCGTGTGCGGCCTGTTCGACGCGGTCCCGGCCTGGTGGGGCGTGGCGCTCCTCGCGGCGGGCGGCGTCTCCGCCGTGCTCGGGGTCGCGCTCGCGCTCGCCCAGCACGATCTCAAGCGCCTGCTCGCGTACCACACCGTCGAGAACGTCGGCATCATCGCGCTCGGCGCCGGGCTCGCGCTGCTCGGGCGCGCCCGCGGCGAGCCCGCCCTCGTCCTGCTCGGGTTCGCCGGGGCCGCGCTCCACGTCGTGAACCACGCGCTCTTCAAGTCGCTCCTCTTCCTCGGCGCGGGCGCCATCCAGCACGCGACCGGCACGCGGGAGATCGACCGGCTCGGCGGACTCGCGCGGTCGATGCGCGCGACGACGATCCTCTTCGCCGTCGGCGCGGCCGCGATCGCCGGGCTCCCGCCGCTGAACGGGTTCGTCTCCGAGTGGCTCGTCTACCTCGGCTTCCTCGGCGCGCTCCGCAGGCCGCAGGGCGATCTGCTCGCCTTCGCGGCGGCGGGCGCCCCGCTGCTGGCGCTCGTCGGCGGGCTCGCCGCGGCCTGCTTCACGAAGGTCGTGGGGATCGTGTTCCTCGGCACGCCGCGCACGCCCGAGGCGGCGCGCGCGCACGAGGCGCCGCGCGCGATGCTCGTCCCGATGGGCGTCCTCGCGGCCGCCTGCCTCGCGATCGGGCTCGCGCCGGGGGCCGCCGTCCCGTCGCTCGCGCGGGCCGCCGCCGGATGGTCGCGCCTCGACCCCGCCCGCCTCGCCGCCCCCGCCGCCGAGGCGAGCGCGAGCGCCGCGCGCGTGAGCCTCGTCGCGCTCGCGCTCCTCCTCGTCGCCGCCGCCGTCTGGGCGATCCGCCGCGCGCGGCTCGCGGTCCGCCCGGCCGCGGCCCCGGTCGAGACGTGGGGGTGCGGGTTCGCCGCGCCGACGGCGCGCGTCCAGTACACCGGATCGTCCTTCGCCGAGCTCCTCGTCGGGCATTTCTCGTGGGCCGTCCGGGTCCACCGCGAGGGCGACCGCGCGCGCGGCCTCTTCCCCGCCGCCGCCGCGCTCCGGACCCACGTCCCGGACCCCGTGCTCGACGGCGCGCTCGTCCCGGCGGCGCGCGCCTATGGCTGGATCTCGGGCCGCGCCCGCCAGCTGAACCTCCGCCGCATCCAGCTTCAGATGCTGCTCGTCCTCGCGACGCTCGTCGCGGCCCTCACCTGGGGGTTCGTGTGGTGACCCTGCCAATGAGTACATCCCGTAACCCAGGACGCCTGCTGCGACGCACGCTGGCTGCCTGCGCCGGGCAGACTTCTCCCTCCGCTGCTCGCCGTACCAACAGGTACGGCTCCGCTGCTCGGTCGTCGTGTGCCCGGCTCGGCGACGCCATCGTGCGTCTCGCTACGGCGCCGGGTTACGGGGTGCACTCATGACGCTGCGTACCCTGCTCCACGTCGCCGCGCTCCTCGCGCTGCCGCCGCTCGTCGTCGGGATCGTGAACCGGACGAAGGCGGTCGTCGCGGGGCGCCGCGGCCCCCCGCTCCTCCAGGCCTACTTCGATCTCGCGAAGCTCCTGCGCAAGGGGGCGGTCTACAGCCGGACGACGTCCTGGGTGTTCCGTGCCGGCCCCGTCGTCGGCCTCGCGGCGGTCGCCTCGGCGGGGCTCCTCCTCGCGATGGGTGGCGCGCCCGCCCCGATCTCGTTCGCCGGCGACTTCGTCCTCTTCGCGTACCTCCTCGGCCTCGCGCGCTTTGTCACGGCGCTTGCGGCGCTCGACACGGGCTCGCCCTTCGAGGGGATGGGCGCGGCGCGCGAGGTGACGTTCGCGAGCCTCGCCGAGCCCGCGCTCTTCCTCTGCCTCCTCGTGCTCGCGCGCGCGACCGGGACCCTCTCACTCACCGGCATGCTCGGGCCCGCGCTGCCGGGCGCGTGGGGACATGCGGGGCCGGCGCTCGTGCTCGCCGCCATCGGCCTCTTCGTCGTCGCGCTCGCCGAGAACTCCCGGATTCCGGTGGACGACCCGAACACGCACCTCGAGCTCACGATGATCCACGAGGTGATGGTGCTCGATCACTCTGGCCCGGACCTCGCCTTCATCCTCTACGGCGCCGCGCTGAAGCTGTTCCTCTTCGGCGCGATCTTCTCGCGCGTCGTCCTCGGCCGCGCGGAGGGCGCGCTCGCGTCGGAGGCGCTCTTCCTCGCCGGCGTCCTCGTCTTCGCGGTGGGCGTCGGGCTCGTCGAATCCGTCATGGCGCGCCTGCGGATGATCCGCGTCCCGCAGCTCCTCGTCGGCGCGTCGGTCCTCTCGGCCTTTGCGCTCGTCCTCCTCCTGCGGTGACCCCCATGCACTGGCTCGCGGACCTCGTCTTCATCCTCGTCGTCGTCATCGACCTGTTCCTGCTCGCGTCGAGCCGGCTCGGCGCCGCCATCCGCACGGTCGCCATCCAGGGCGCGCTGCTCGGCACGCTCCCCCTCCTGCTCCTCGAGGAGCGCCATTCGATCGGGCACGTGCTCGTGCTCGCGGGCGGCGCGCTCGCCATCAAGGGGTTCTTCATCCCCTGGCTCATGTTCCGCGCCATCCGCGAGGCCTCGATCCGGCGCGAGATGGAGCCCATCGTCGGGTTCGTCCCGTCGATGGTGCTCGGCGGCGTCGGCGTCGCGCTCGCGTTCGCGTTCGCGGGCGGGCTGCCGCTCCCGAACGGCGCGGCGCACCCCTACCTCGTCCCGACCGCGCTCTCGACGGTGTGGTCCGGGCTCCTGCTCGTCGTCTCCCGCAAGAAGGCTGTGAACCAGGTGCTCGGGTTCCTCGTCCTCGAGAACGGCGTCTTCGTGTTCGGCCTCCTGCTCTCCGACTTCATGCCGATCATGGTGGAGGCGGGCGTCTTGCTCGATCTGTTCGCCGCCGTCTTCGTGATGGGCATCGTGATGTTCCACATCAACCGCGAGTTCTCCTCGCTCGACACCGAGAAGCTCTCGGCGCTGAGGGATTGAGGCGATGTCCATGATGCTCTTCGTCATCCTCGCCCCCCTCGCGCTCGCGGCCGTCGCCCTCGCGGTGCCGTCGAACCGGCGGCGCCCCGTCGTCCTCCTCGCGGGGGCGCTCCTGCACGCCGGCGGCGTCGTCGCGCTGTTCGTCTCGCCATCGCCCGCCGCGCCCGCCGCCTGGCTCGCCTTCGACCCCCTCGCGAAGATCACCCTCCTCACCACGACCATCCTGTTCGTCGCCTCGGCGGTGTACGCGCAGGGCTACCTCGCCCAGCGCACCGACCGCGACAACCGGGTGTTCGTGGGCGGCCTGCTCGGCCTGCTCGGCACGATGACGACGGTGGCGCTCTCGCAGCACCTCGGGCTCACCTGGGTGGCGATGGAGGCGAGCACGCTCGCCACCGCGCCGCTCATCTACTTCAACCACAACGCCCGCTCGCTCGAGGCCACCTGGAAGTACCTGCTCATCGGGTCGCTCGGCATCGCGCTCGCGCTGCTCGGCACCTTCTTTCTCGCGCTGTCCGGCGCCGCCCCGGGCGGTCCCCGCTCGCTCCTCGTCGGCGAGCTCGTCGCCGCCGGCCCCACGCTCTCGCGGACCTGGGTGCGCGCCGCGTTCGTGTTCCTGCTCGTCGGCTACGGCACGAAGATGGGGCTCGCGCCGCTCCACTCCTGGAAGCCCGACGCGTACGGCGAGGCGCCGGGGCTGCTCGGGGCGCTGCTCGCGGGCGGCCTCACGAACTTCGCCTTCCTCGCGATCGTCCGCGTGTTCCAGGTGACCCGCGCGGCGGGCGAGGAGGCGTTCGCGCGCGACGCGCTCGTCGGGATCGGTCTCCTCTCGATCGCGCTCGCCGCGGTCTTCGTCGTCGGCCAGAGGGACTTCAAGCGGATGCTCGCGTACTCGAGCGTCGAGCACATGGGGATCCTCGCGCTCGGGGTCGGGCTCGGCGGCAGCGCCGCCGCGGGCGCGTTCTTCCACTGCCTCAACAACGGCCTCACGAAGGGCGTCGTCTTCCTCTCCGCCGGGAACATCCATCGCGCCTTCGGCTCGAAGACCACCGACGGGGTGCGCGGCGCGGCGCGGCTCCTCCCCGTCTCCGGACCGCTCTTCCTCGCGGGGTTCCTCGCCGTCACCGGCTCGCCTCCGTTCAGCCCGTTCTTCAGCGAGTTCGCGATCCTGAACGGCGCGTTCGGCGCCGGGCGCTTCGGGGTCGGCGCGCTCCTCCTCGTCTTCCTCGCCGTGATCTTCGTCGGGATGGGCACGACCGTGCTCGCGGTCGTGCAGGGCGATCCGGGCGACGCCGCACGGGCACGCGGCGCGCGCGAGTCCTGGCTCATGGCGACCCCGCCCCTCGTCCTCATGGCGCTCGTGCTCGGTCTCGGGCTGTTCCTGCCGCAGGCGCTGAAGGATCTCTTCGGCGCGGCCGCGGCGCTGGTCGGCGGGAGGTGGGAGTGACCATGACGGTTCCCGTTCCCTCGCAGAAGGGCGGCGCGCAGGTGCTCGAGACCTGGAACGGCGAGGCGGTCGACGTCGCCGCGGTGCCGGTGCTGCCGGTCGAGCGGTTCCGGACGATCGTGCTCGAGGTGCTGCGCGCCGGAGGGCGGCTCTCGGCGCTCTTCGGCCGCCCCGAAGGCGATCGCGTCCGCCTGACCGCGGTCCTCGCCGACGACTCCGAGGGAAAGCTCGGCCTCCTCTCGACGGACGTGTCCGACGCCTACCCGTCGCTCTCGGCCGAGGTGCCCGCCGCGCAGGGCTTCGAGCGCGAGATCGCGGAGCAGCTCGGCGTCCGGCCGGAGGGCCACCCCTGGCTGAAGCCGCTCCGCTTCGAGCCGCCGCACCGGGCAGCGCCGGACGCGTTCGGCCGCAAGGACCCGCGTGCGACCTTGCCCGGCGAGTACCCCTTCTTCGCCGTCGAGGGCGAGGAGGTGCACGAGGTGGCGGTGGGCCCGGTGCACGCCGGGATCATCGAGCCCGGCCACTTCAGATTCCAGTGCCACGGCGAGCACGTCTTCCACCTCGAGATCGTGCTCGGCTACCAGCACCGCGGCGTCGAGGCGGCGCTCCGCGGCGGGCCCGACCGCCGCTCGCTCGCGCTCGTCGAGTCGATCGCGGGCGACACCTGCGTGGGCCACGGCCTCGCCTACGTGAAGGCGGTGGAGTCGCTCTCCGGCGCGGCCCCGGCCGCGCGCGCGATGGCGCTCCGGGGCGTCGGCCTCGAGCTCGAGCGCATCGCGAACCACGTGGGCGACCTCGGGGCGCTCGCGAACGACGTCGGGTTCCTCCCGACCGCCTCCTACTGCGGCGCGCTCCGGGCCGACTTCCTGAACGTGTCGGCCGAGCTCTGCGGCAACCGGTTCGGCCGGAGCCTCCTCGTCCCGGGCGGCGTGAAGTTCGACGTCGGCGCGGCCGAGGCCCGCGCGCTCGCGGCCCGCGTGCGCGCGTCGTGGAAGCGGGTGAAGGCGGCGGCGGCGCTCCTGTTCGAGTCGCCGTCGGCGCGCGCCCGCTTCGAGGGGACCGGCGCCGTCTCGCGCGAGACCGCGCTCGAGCTCGGCCTCGTCGGCCCCGCCGCGCGGGCGAGCGGGCTCGACCGGGACGTCCGCCGCGATCACGCCTTCGGCATCTACCGGTACGTCCACGTGCCGGTGACGACGGCGGACACGGGCGACGTGCACGCGCGCGCGCTCGTGCGGCTCCTCGAGGCGGAGCGGAGCGCCGAGTTCGTCGCGAGCCAGCTCGAGAACCTGCCGGAGGGCACCGCCCGCGGCGCTACCGGCCCGCTCGCGCCGGGGCGGCTCGTCGTCTCTCTCGTCGAGGGCTGGCGCGGAGAGATCGCCCACGTCGCCTCGACCGACGCGCGCGGCCGCTTCGACCTCTACAAGGTGAAGGACCCGTCGTTCCACAACTGGTTCGGGCTCGCGATGGCGCTCCGCGACGGGCAGATCTCCGACTTCCCGCTCTGCAACAAGAGCTTCAACCTGTCCTACGCGGGGCATGATCTATGATCGACATCCTCGGCTTCCGGCTCCGCTACGGCCGGCAGACCGTCGCCTTCCCGGACGGTCCCGCTCGGTTCCCGGCGCGCTTCCGCGGCCGCCCCGTCGTCGATCCGTCCCGCTGCGGCGACGGCTGCGGCGCCTGCGCCGACGCCTGCCCCACCGAGGCGATCGTCGACGCCGGGAAGCCCTCCATGGCGATCGACCTCGGCCGCTGCCTGTTCTGCGGCGAGTGCGAGACCGCCTGCCCGACGGGCGTCGTCCGCTTCACGGACGACCACCGCCTCTCCGCCCGCGCGCGCGGCGACCTCCTCGTGTCGAGAGACGAGCCGGTCCTCGCGAAGGCGCTCGACGCCGAGATGCGGCGGGTCTTCGGACGCTCGCTCAAGCTCCGGCAGGTCTCCGCCGGCGGGTGCAACGGGTGCGAGGCCGAGCTCAACGCGAGCGGGAACATCCAGTTCGACGCGGCGCGCTTCGGCATCCAGTTCGTCGCGTCGCCGCGCCACGCCGACGGCATCGTCGTGACCGGGCCGGTCTCAGACAACATGCGCCTCGCGCTCCAGAAGACCTGGGAGGCGGTGCCGGCCCCGAAGCTCGTCATCGCGGTGGGCGCGTGCGCCATCTCGGGCGGCGTCTTCCGCGGGAGCCCGGTCGTCGCCGGCGGCGCCGAGGCGGCGCTCGGGGGCGTGCCGGTGGACCTTCACGTTCCCGGGTGCCCGCCGCACCCGATCACGTTCCTCGATGGGCTGCTGCGGCTGCTCGGTCGGCTCTAGGCTCCGCGGCCGAAGACGCCGACCCAGAAGCTCTTCGCGTGCGCGAGCGGGACGGTCTTCGTCCGCTTCCGCTGCAGCCCGTAATGCTCGAACAGGCGCGTCAGCTCCTCGGGAGGGACGAGCTTCATCGCCTTCGCGATGATCTGCATCGTCTTCGTCGGGGCGGCGGGCGCGCCCGCGCCGCCTGGGAGCTGCAGCACGACGCAGCAGGTGCCGCCCGGCACGATCCACTCGGCGATGCGGCGCACGAGCACCTCGGGGTGGAGGTACTCGAAGATGAGCGCCGCGTGGACGAGATCGTAGCTCGCCGGCGGCGCGCGGAACTTCTCCGCCTCGGAGCAAAAGAGCTCGAGCTTCGCGCCGAGGTGCATGAACCGCTGGCGCGCGATGCCGAGGTACTGGAGGTTCACGTCGACGCCCGTGACCTTCTGCGTGACGGCGGGGTTCACGTGCTCGAGGCCGTTGCCGGTCGCGCAGCCGAGCAGGAGCACGCGGTCGGGCTGCGCCGCGACGTAGACCTCCTGGAACAGGGCGGAGAGGGGGGCGAGCTGATCGACGCCCTCGGGGCCCATGTGCTTCTCGTAGTCGGACGCGGGGACGACGGTCCACGGGTTCGGGGTGCTCATGGCGCACTTACCCTACCCGAAATCCGGCGTGCGCCCCGCTCTGTCGCGCGGCGGACGAAGGCCCGGTGTAGGTGCGCGCGCCCGCCCGGCCCCCGGTCCTCGCGGACTACCGTGCTACCGTTTCGGCGTGCAGGTCCGACCGCTTGCCGACGCCGACGTCGAGGCCGCGCTCGACCTGTTCGCCGCGGTCGCCGCCGAGGGGCTGTGGCTCGCGACGGAGGCGCCGTTCGATCGCCGCGAGGTGCGGGCGCGCTGGGACGACCTCGTCGCGACCGGCGAGGGCGCCCTCCTCGTCGCGGACGACGGCGGCGCGCCGATCGGGCTCGCGGCGATGGTCGGCCGCGTCGAGCCCGAGCTCGGCATGCTCGTGCGCGCGGACCGGCGCCGGCAGGGCGTCGGCGACGCGCTCGTCGCCGGCTGCGTCGCGTGGGCGCGCGCGCGAGGCGCGCGGCGGGTGGTGCTGCACGCCTTCCCGCACAATCGTGCGGCGCTCGCGCTCTACCGCAAGCACGGCTTCGAGGAGCGCGGCGTGGTGTGCGGCGGCTACCGCCGCAGGAATGGCGAGCGGTGGGATGCCATCCGGATGGTGCGGGAGCTCGGGCCGGAGCGGCCGCCGGGGCAGTGAAATACGGTCCACGCTCGGCTCGAGCGGAAGCTCGAGATGCACCCCGGCGCGGGCCGCTCATCGCGAACGCCGCGCCCGCGACGAACGAGGGCCGGCCGCGTCGAGCGGCCGGCCCTTGGGGCCTGCGATCCGCTTACTTCGCCGGGGCGGGAGCCGTCTCGGTCTTCTCGGTCTTCTCGGTCTTCTCGGTCTTCGTGCTCTTCTTGGCCGACTTCTTCGCGTGCTTCTTCGTGGCCTTCGCCGGCTTCCCGGTCGTGTCCCCGGCCGGGGCGCCGGGGGCGGGCTCGGCCGCGAAGGTGGGGGCCGCCGAGACGACGAAGGCGAAGGCAACGAGCGCAGACAGGAGCTTCTTCATGGGTGCTTCCTCCAGGTTCGGAGCGGGCGGTGCGCCCGTCCTCACCCTCCGCAACTCCAACAACCGTGCCGGAGGGGAAGGCATGGAGTTCCGGGCAGTTCTGGGCGCCGGCGCGGCCCGAGCGGGGAGAACCGCCACAGCCTGACCTCGTCCCCGTGGCGAACCGGTGCGCGGACGGGCGATCGCTCGCCGTGTCGTCCGGGTCGTCCCCCACCCCCGGAACGACCGGCGCCGCGTCCCTACTCCGGCGCGCCGCGCGCCTCGAGCACGAGCCGCGTCCGCAGCTCGTGGAGGCGCCGCTCGAGCCCGACCGGATAGCGGTGCGGGTTCAGGAACCGCTTCACGCCCGCGTGGAACCGCCCGAGCTGGTCCTTCGTCCGCGCGCGCGCGGCCGCGAGCGGCGGCGGGTCGTAGACGCGCCGGCCGCGCCGGAAGATCGGCACGAGGAGGTCCTCGCCCGCGGCGACCTCCGGGATCTCGCGCCGGCGCGTGGGGTCCGCGGGATCGACGATGGCGCAGGGCGACGGGATCCCGAGCCCCTCGTCCCAGATCGCGTCGGAGAGGCACTCGACGCCATGCGAGAAGCGGCGCACCTGGAGGACGCCGGGGATGGTCGTCTTCTCGATCTGCTCGGAGAGCTTGAGCCGCGGCGACCAGGGTGCGGCGGGCCGCTCGCGCACCGCGGCGAGCTTGTAGACGCCGCCGAGCGCGCCGTCGGGGTGCCCCGTCACGAGCCGGGTCCCGACCCCCCACGCCGCGATCGTGGCGCCCTGGTCCTGGAGGCTCTCGAGGACGTGCTCGTCGAGCTCGTTCGAGGCGAGGATGGCCGCCTTGGGAAAGCCGGCCTCGTCGAGCATGCGCCGCGCCTGCTGCGACAGCCAGGCGAGGTCGCCGGAGTCGAGCCGGATGCCGGCGAGCTCCTTCCCTCGAGACCTGAGCCAGCGCCCCACCTCGATGGCGTTCGCGACGCCCCCGAGCGTCGCGTACGTGTCGACGAGGAACACGCAGTTCGTGGGCAGCGCCCGCGCGTAGGCGTAGAACGCCTCGCGCTCCGAGTCGTGGAGCATCACCCAGCTGTGCGCGAGCGTGCCCTTCACCGGGATGCCGTAGAGGCGGCCCGCGAGCGTGTTGGAGGTCGCGTCGCATCCGCCGACGTACGCGGCGCGCGCGGCCGAGAGCCCGCCGTCGATCCCCTGGGCGCGACGCATGCCGAACTCGATCACCGGCTCGCCGCGCGCCGCGAGGCAGACGCGCGCGGCCTTCGTCGCGACGAGCGACTGGAAGTTCACGATCGAGAGGAGGGCCGACTCGAGCAGCATGCACGGGATGACGGGACCCGTGACGCGCACGAGCGGCTCGTGCGGGAAGACGAGCGTGCCCTCCACGACCGCGTCCAGGTCCACCTCGAGCGCGAGCGCGCGGAGCGCGTCGAGGAACCCGGCGTCGAAGAGCGGGGCGCCGTCGCCGCCCCGCTGCGCCGCGAGGAAGGCGAGGTCCTCGTCGCCGTAGCGCCATCCCTCCACCAGATCGACGAGGTCCTCGAGCCCCGCCGCGACGGTGAACCCGCCATCGAACGGGTTCTTGCGGAACGAGAGGACGAACGACGCTTCGCGCGCGTCGCTCCCTTCCTTCCACGCGGCGTAGGCCATGGTCAGCTCGTAGAAGTCGGTGAGGAGCCCGAGAAGGGGGCGGTAGATCTTCGATGGGCCGGCCATGCGCGCTCCTGTCTTTCGCCCCGACGTGTATTGCGGCCCCCGTCTCGTCGCTTGCCACGGGCGGGCGTGGCGGTAAGTACCTTCGGTTCGGGAGGACGGAAATGGCAGATCCGCTCGGCGCGACGAGGACGTTCGACATCTCGGCAGGACGCACGGGACGGTTCATCTCGCTGCCCGCGCTCGAGGAGCGGGGCCTCGGACCGATATCCCGCCTGCCCGTCTCCCTGCGAATCGTCCTCGAGGCGCTCGCGCGCAACGTGGACGGCCACCGGGTGACCGAGGACGACGTCCGCGCGCTCGCCCGCTGGGAGCCGCGCGCGGAGCGAACCCGGGAGATCCCGTTCGTCGTCGCGCGCGTGCTCCTTCAGGACTTCACCGGCGTTCCGCTCCTCGTCGATCTCGCGGCGATGCGCGCCGCGGTCGCGCGGCTCGGGAAGGATCCACTCCTCGTCCAGCCGCTCGTCCCGGTGGACCTCGTCGTGGACCACTCCGTCCAGGTGGACGCGTTCGCGTCCGCCGACGCGCTCCGCCTCAACATGGAGCTCGAGTTCGACCGGAACCTCGCCCGGTACGAGTTCCTGAAGTGGGGCACGCAGGCGTTCGACCGGCTCCGGATCGTCCCGCCGGGCATGGGGATCGTCCATCAGGTGAACCTCGAGTTCCTCGCGCGCGGGGTCGTCGAGAAGGACGGCCTGTGGTTCCCGGACTCGCTCGTCGGCACGGACTCGCACACGCCGATGGTGAACGGGCTCGGGCTCGTGGCGTGGGGCGTCGGCGGCATCGAGGCGGAGGCCGCGATGCTCGGGCAGCCGACCTACTTCCTCACGCCCGACGTGGTCGGCGTCCACCTGTCGGGCGCGCTGCGCGAGGGCGTCACCGCGACGGACCTCGTGCTGCGCGTCACGGAGCTCCTGCGCAGGCAGAAGGTGGTCGGGAAGTTCGTCGAGTTCTTCGGCGAGGGGGCGGCGACGCTGCCCGTCCCCGAGCGCGCGACCATCTCCAACATGGCGCCGGAGTACGGCGCGACCATCGGCTTCTTCCCGCCGGACGAGCAGTCGGTCCGCTACCTCGAGGCGACGGGGCGTCCGGCGGAGCTCGTGGACGCGTTCCGCGCCTACTACCGGGCGCAGGGGCTCTCGCGAATCCCGCGGCGCGGGGAGGTGGACTACTCGGAGGTCGTCGAGCTCGACCTCGCGTCGGTCCGGTCCTCGGTGTCGGGCCCGAAGCGGCCGCAGGACCGGGTCGACGTCCCCTCCCTGAAGGAGACGTTCCGCGACCTCTTCGCCCGCAAGGACGCGACGGGCTACGGCAAGCCGGCGGACGAGCTCGCCCGCCGCTGGCGGTTCCTGCCGGCGAACGGCACGGCGGCGACGGCCGGCGGCGGCGGCCTGCAGGACCCGGACTCCGTCCCGGACGGCCGGCACAAGAACACCTCCACGCTCAGCGAGTACGAGATGGTGAACAACCGGCCGACCGGGGACGGGCGGCGCGGAGCGCGCCTCCGCGCGCGCGACGAGGAGGTCGAGCTCGGCCACGGCGACGTCGTCATCGCGGCCATCACCTCGTGCACGAACACGTCGAACCCGAGCGTGATGCTCGCGGCGGGGCTCCTCGCCCGCAAGGCGGTCGGGCGCGGCCTGTCCGTGAAGCCGATGGTGAAGACGTCGCTCTCGCCCGGCTCGCGGGTCGTCACGACCTACCTCGAGCGGACCGGGCTGCAGCGCGACCTCGACGCGCTCGGCTTCCAGACGACCGGGTACGGCTGCTGCACCTGCATCGGCAACTCCGGCCCGCTCGACGACCGGGTCGAGCGCGTGATCGCGGACCACGACGTCGTCGCCGCGTCGGTGCTCTCCGGCAACCGCAACTTCGAGGCGCGCGTCCACGGGAGCGTGAAGGCGAACTTCCTCATGAGCCCGCCGCTCGTCGTCGCCTTCGCGATCGCGGGCCGGGTGGACGTGGACCTCGAGCGCGAGCCGCTCGGGATCGGCAAGGACGGGCGGCCCGTCTTCCTGCGCGACGTCTGGCCGACGTTCGCCGAGGTCGACGCGCTGCGCGCCAGCGCCAGCGACCCCGCGGCGTACCGGAAGAACTACGGCGGCGGGTTCACCGAGAACGCGCGCTGGAACGGGCTGCCCGTCCGCGGCGGCAAGCTCTACGAGTGGGACCCGAGCTCGACCTACATCCAGGAGCCGCCGTACTTCACGCCGTTCTCGATGACGCCCGGGACGCCGGGGGACGTCACCGGCGCGCGCGCCCTCGCGATCTTCGGCGACTCGGTCACGACGGACCACATCAGCCCCGCCGGCTCCATCAAGCCGAGCTCGTCCGCGGGGCAGTACCTCCAAACGCTCGGCGTCAAAGTGGGCGACTTCAACTCGTACGGCGCGCGGCGCGGGAACCACCACGTCATGGTGCGCGGGACGTTCGCGAACGTCCGCATCAGGAACCTCATGCTGCCGGGCGTCGAGGGCGACGTCACCGTCCACCAGCCGACCGGGCGGCAAATGTCGATCCACGACGCGGCGGGCGAGTACGCGCGCGACGGCATCCCGCTCTGCATCGTCGCGGGCCAGGAGTACGGCTCGGGGTCCTCGCGCGACTGGGCGGCGAAGGGGCCGGCGCTCCTCGGGGTCCGCTTCGTGGTGGCCCGCTCGTACGAGCGGATCCACCGCTCGAACCTCGTCGGGATGGGCGTCCTGCCTTGCCAGCTCCCCGACGGGACCTCGGCGCAGACGCTCGGCCTCGACGGGACGGAGTCCTTCGACCTGCTCGGCGTCGCGGGGAAGCTCTCACCACGGCAGCGGGCGCGGTTCGTCGTGCGCCGCCGCGACGGGCGGACGGAGGAGGTCCCCGTCACCGTCCGGATCGACACGCCGATCGAGGCCGAGTACCACCGGCACGGCGGCATCATGCAGTACGTGCTCCGCCAGCTGCTCGCGCGCGCGGGGTAGCCGTCCGGCCCCGCGGCGTCAGGCCGCCAGCGCGCTCCGCAGCGTCCGGGCCCGCTTCACGCGCGCGAGGACCGGCGGCAGCGCGAGGAACAGCGTCGCGCCCACGAGGAGCACGAGCGAGATCGGCTTCTCGAGGAAGATCGCGTGGCTCCCCCTCGAGATGATGAGCGCCTGCCGGTACGAGGACTCCATCCGGCCGCCGAGGATGAGCCCGAGCACGAGCGGCTCGATGGGCCAGTCGTGCTCGCGCATGTAGTAGCCGACGACGCCCGCCCCCGCGGTGAGGAGCAGGTCCACGCTGCTCTGGGAGAGCGACCACACGCCCACCGTCGAGATGACGAGGACGACCGGCATGAGGTAGCGGGCCGGGACCGCCATGATCCGGGCGAACACGTTCACGAGCGGCCAGTTCAGCAGCAGCAGGATCGCGTTGCCGACGTACATGGACGCGATGAGCGCCCAGATCAGCCCGCCGTGCTTCTCGAACATCATCGGACCGGGCGTGATGTCGAGCATCATGAGGGCGCCGAGCATGACGGCGGTGGCGCCGCCGCCCGGGATGCCGAGCGACAGGAGCGGGATGAGCGACGCGCCGCTCGCGGCATTGTTGGCCGACTCGGGGTTCGCGACGCCGCGGATGTCCCCCGTGCCGAACTTCTCCGGGTTCTTCGCGAGCCGCTTCTCGATGTTGTAGGCGATGAAGGTCGAGAGGGTGGCGCCCGCGCCGGGCAGCATGCCGACGACGAAGCCGAAGAAGCTGCCCCGCAGGATCGACGGGAGGCTGTAGGTGAACTCCGCCCAGGAGAGCCACACCTTCCCCGCCTTCACCAGCTCGGCGCGCGTGCCCGCCCAGACCTCCCTCGCCGTGACGATGATCTCGGAGAGCGCGAAGACGCCAATCGCGACGACGATGAAGTCCACGCCGTCCTGCAGGAACGGGTTCCCGAAGGTGAAGCGCGGCGCGCCCGACACGAGGTCGATGCCGATCGTCGCGATCATGAGGCCCACGACGGTGGTGACGACCGCCTTCGAGATCTTCGCTCCGGCGAGGCTCGCGACCGTCGCGAGGCCGAAGACCATCAGCGAGAAGAACTCCGCGGGGCCGAAGCGGAGGGCGAGCGACGCGACCGGCCGCCCCACCACCGTGAGCACCACGACGGCGAGCGTCCCTGCGATGAACGACCCGATCGCCGCGATGGCGAGGGCCGGGCCGGCGCGGCCCTGCATCGCCATCTTGTGGCCGTCGATCGTCGTGATGACCGACGCGGACTCGCCCGGGATGTTCACCAGGATCGACGTCGTGGAGCCGCCGTACATCGACCCGTAGTAGATGGACGTCAGCATGATCATCGCCGCGGTGGGCGACATCGTGAAGACGAGAGGGAGCAGCATCGCGATGGTCGCCGTCGGGCCGAGGCCGGGGAGGACGCCGATCACCGTGCCGATGAGGCTGCCGACGAGGGCGATGGCGAGGTTCAGGGGCTGGAGCGCGACCGCGAAGCCGTGGAGCAGGTGGTCGAACATGGGAGGCTCACTTCCCGAGGAACGAGAGGACGCCGAGCGGGAGGCGCACGCCGAGCCCGACCGCGAAGGCGAGGTGGAGGACGGCGCTCGCGGCGGCAGCGAGGCCCGCGCACACCGGCCAGCGCCGCTCGCCGAGGAGGCGGAACATGAGCGCGAGGGCGACCGCCGCCCCGACCGGGAACCCGACGTGTGGCATGAGCGCGAGGAACCCGAGGACCACCGCCCACAGCGCGTAGAAGCGCCCGTGCGCGGCGAGCCAGCCGTGGACGCCCGCGCCGGGCGGGGGATCCGCGGCGTCCTCCTCGGCGTCGTCCGCGCCGGCCGCGGCGCCGCGGACGAGCCGCCACGCCCCGGCGAGCGCGAGCGCGAGCCCGAGGATGGTGGGGAACGCGGCCGGCCCGGGCACCCCGGGCATCTGGTAGAGCGCGGGGATCGACCGGGTCTCCCAGAGGTAGCCGAGGGCCACGAGCGCGATCACGAGCCCTTCGACGCGCGCGCGCGTCACCAGTCCGTTCGTCGTCATTGCGTCCTCCTCGGCCCGCGGCGCGGCGGCGCCTACTTGGCGAACCCGAGCTCCTTGAGGAGCGTCTGGTACCGCGCGTGCTCGTCCTTCACGAAGTCCTTGAACGCGTCGCCGAAGCGCGCTGCGGGCTCCCAGCCGAGCTTCTCGCGCTCGGCGCTCCACTCCGGCGAGGCGAGCATCTTCTTCACCGTGTCGGTCCAGAACTGGACCGCCTCGGCGGGCGCGCCCGGCGCCATGTAGACGCCGCGCCAGATCGGGAACGTGACCTTCACGCCCTGGTCGAAGGTCGTCGGCAGGTCCTTGAACTTCGTCGAGCGCTTGTCGCTCATGAGCGCGAGGCAACGGATCTTCCCGGCCTCGAGCTGGCCGCTCGCCTCGGCGAGGTCGAGGGTGGCCGCGTCGGTGTGGCCGCCGAGCAGCGCGGTCATGGCCTCGCCGCCGCCCTGGAACGGGACGTAGACGAGCTTGGTCGGGTCGACCCCGACCGCCTTCGCGAACACCGCCGTCTTGATGTGGTCGAGGCTCCCCGGCGCCGAGCCCCCGGCGAACGAGACCGACCCGGGGTCCGCCTTGAGCGCCGCGACGAGGTCCGCGAGGGTCTTGTACTTCGACTCGGCGCGGACGAAGAACCCGCCGTACTCGGCGGCGATCTGCGCGAGCGGCACCACGTCGGCGTACGAGTGCGGCGTGCGGCCCGCCGCCATCGTGAAGGTGAGGGAGTTGGACGCGGCGACGAGCAGGTTGCCGTCCCCCTTGCGCCTCGCGACGACGTTCGCGATCGCGACGGCGCCGCTGCCCCCCGGCATGTTCGTCACGTACATCGTGCTCTTCAGCGCGCCGGTCTTCTGCAGCACGCTCGCCGAGCTGCGGCAGATGGTGTCCCAGCCGCCGCCGGGGTTCGCGGGGGCGATGCACTCCGGCCGCTCCGGCGCGAAGGCGGCGGCCGAGGCCGAGGCGCCGGCGAGGGCGAGGGCGAGCGCCGCCGCGCCGAGGGCGGCGCGGCGGATCAGGG
This sequence comes from Anaeromyxobacter sp., assembly GCA_036394835.1. Classification (GTDB taxonomy): domain Bacteria; phylum Myxococcota; class Myxococcia; order Myxococcales; family Anaeromyxobacteraceae; genus Anaeromyxobacter. The sequence goes on from DASWEI010000130.1 coordinate 26,234, forward strand.
GGTTCCGGTCGTGGCGGTTCATGCGGTCTCCTTCGGTCGGCGGAGTGCCGTCGATGAAGCCGCACAGTAGGGCGCGGGACCTGTCGTCACGCTTTCGCGGAGTCCCCGCCGCCGGGACCCTCAGCGCGGCGGGGCGGAGCCGCCGTGCCACCGGCGGATGAAGTCGGAGCGCTTCGACCGATCGAGGAACACGAGCAGGCTCGGGCCGACGTGGATCGGCTTCAGCCTCGCCCCGAGCGTCGCGGACAGGGCCTTGGCGCTCCGCTCTCCCTCGACGTCCGTCCGGATGGAGAACAGGAAGCAGCGCTCCGCGAGGACCTGCTGGCCTCGCCGGGAGAGCAGGTAGTCGAGGAACACCCGCGCCGCGCTGGGGTGCGGCGCCGACCTGGGGATGAGGGCGATGCGGGACGCCGCGACGACGTAGTCCTTCGGGTAGACCACCCCGAGGTCGGGGTCCTCGTGCTGCGCGAGGAGCGCGTACGAGCCGTTCACGTTGAACGCGAGCGCCACCTCGCCCGAGCGGACCCGGTCGATCATGGTCGCGGTGTTGCCGTGCAGCTCGAGGCCGGCGCGCGCATAGGCCCGGAGGGCGTCCGGGAAGCCCGGGTCGATCCGGCTGTCCTGGGTGAGGAGCAGGTACCCGATCGCGCTCCGCTCCGGGTCGTACGTGGCGACCCGCCCCGCGCGCCCTCCCGGGCGCGCCTCGAGCCAGCGCGCGAGGTCGGCGTGGGTCTGGGGCACCTGCGCGGCCGGCAGCCGCCGGCGGTCGTGGATGAAGACGAACGGCTCGAGCGTCGTCCCGAACGCCTCGTTCCGCCACACCGCCCAGGGCGCGAGCCTCGCGCCCTCCGGGCCGTCGTACGCCTGCGCGAACCCGTCGTTCGCGAGCTTCATCTGGAGATCCATCGCCGGGCTCCAGAGGAGGTCGGCGGTCGGCGCGCCGGCGGCCACCTCCTCGAGGAAGCGGTCGTGGATCTCCTGGGTGTTGAGGTCGTGGTACTCGACCACGACCCGCGGGTAGATCTCGGCGAAGTCCGCGAGCAGCGGGGCGATCACGGCGCGATCGGTCGCGGCGTGGATCACGACCTTCCCCTCCCGCAGCGCCGCGGCGACGATCGCCGCCGCCGTGTCGGGCGGGGGCGCGGGCTCGGCCGCCACCGCGGTCGCGAGCGCCAGCAGGGCCGGCGCGAGGAGGTGCCGCTGGCTGGGGCGCTTCAAGGCCGCGGTATGATGGCACGCCCGCGGACCGCGGGTCACCCATGCGCCTCCTCGTCGTCGAGGACAACCCGGCCCTCGGCCACTCCATCGCCGGCGCGTTCCGCGCCAAGGGGCACACGGTCGAGCTCGTCGCGAGCGGCGACGACGCCGACACGTCGCTGCGGACGCAGGCCTACGACCTCGTCGTCCTCGACATCGGCCTCCCCGACCTCGACGGGCTCGAGGTCCTGCGCCGCCTGCGACATCGCAAGTCGAGGGTGCCGGTGCTGATCCTCACCGCGCGCGACGCGCTGGAGGACCGCGTGCAGGGGCTGAACCTCGGCGCGGACGACTACCTCTGCAAGCCCTTCGCGCTCGCCGAGCTGGAGGCGCGCGCGGGCGCGCTCATCCGGCGCGGGGTGGGCGGGGACGCGGCCGTCATGACCCACGGCCGGCTCGCGCTCGACACCGGCGCCCGCCAGGCCCGCGTCGACGGCGAGCCCATCGACCTCCCGCGGCGCGAGCTGAACCTGCTCGAGCTCCTCCTCGTCCAGCGCGGCCAGGTGGTCGCGAAGCAGGCCCTCCTCGAGAAGCTCTTCGGCCTCGACGACGAGCCGGGCGTGAACGCCGTCGAGATCTACGTGCACCGGCTTCGCAAGAAGCTGGAGCCGGCCGGCGTCCGCATCCGGACGGTCCGCGGCCTCGGATACCTGCTGGAGAACCCGTGACGCGCGGGTCGCTGCGCGCGCGGCTCCTCCGATGGCTCCTCCTCCCGCTCGGCGCCCTCGGGGTGGTGGACGCCGCGCACACGTTCCTGACGGTCCGCGCCGCGATCAACGCCGCGTACGACCGGTCGCTCTACGCGTCGGCCCTCGCCATCTCCGAGCGCGTGACGCTCACCGGCACCGTCCCGGCCGTGGACATCCCGCCGCTCGCCCTGGAGGTGCTCGACACCGCGAGCCAGGAGCGGCTGTTCTACCGGGTCGCCTACCGGACCGAGGGGACGGTGGAGACGTTCCTCACCGGCTACGCGGACCTGCCGCGCTCGCCCACCGCCGCGGAGGGCGCGGTCTACTACGACGCGACCTACCGCGGCGATCCGGTGCGAGTGAGCGCCCTCGCGACCCGGTACCCGACCGACCCGCCCACCTCCGTCCTCGTGCAGGTCGCGGAGACCGTCGGCGGGCGCGGCTCCCGCACCCGCGAGCTCGTCGCCCGCGAGGCGCTCGCGCAGCTCGCCGTGATCCTGCTCGCGGCGGGGATCCTGTGGTTCGGCGTCTCGCGCGGCCTGCGCCCGCTCGTGGAGGTGAGCGGGACGGTCGCGCGCCGCTCCGCCGACGACCTGGCGCCGGTCGGGCTGCAGCGCGCGCCCGCCGAGATCGCCCCGCTCGTGCGCGCGGTGAACGACCTCATGGAGCGGCTCCGCCGGACGATCGCGGCGCAGCGGCGGTTCATCGCCGACGCCTCGCACCAGCTCCGCACGCCGCTCGCGGTCATCCAGACCAAGGCGGAGCTCGTGCTGCGCGAGGAGGATCCCGCCGCGGTCGTCACGCTCGTCGTCGATCTGTACGACCACTCGCAGGCGACGACCCGCCTCGCGAACCAGCTGCTCTCCCTCGCCCGGACCGAGCCCGGGCACGCGGGCGAGGCCCGGCCCATCGACCTCGACACCCTCGCGCGCGAGGCCTGCGCCGCCCACGTCTCCGAGGCCTTCGGCCGGGGCGTGGACCTCGGCTACGACGGGCACGGCCCGGCCCCGGTCGTCGGGCGCGAGGTGCTCCTGCGCGAGGCGATCTCGAACCTCGTCCACAACGCCCTCGCCTACGGCGCGCGCCCAGGGACCGCGACCGTCAGCGTGGCACGGCCGGCGCCCGGAGAGATCGTGCTCGCGGTCGAGGACGACGGCCCGGGCATCCCCGTGGAGGAGCGCGCGCGGGTGCTCGAGCGGTTCTACCGCCGCCCCGGCGCCCGTGGCGGCGGGGCCGGCCTCGGGCTGCCCATCGTCGCCCAGATCGCCGAGGGACACGGAGCGACGCTCCACCTCCTGGACGGCGCCGGAGGCAAGGGGCTCCGGGTCGAGCTCCGGTTCCCGGAGGCGCCGCCGGCCTGACCGGCTCCGCCCTCGAAAGCCTCGCGACAGGAGCGCCGGCGCACGATGCACGGGAAGGCCGCGGCTCCCGTCGCGGCGGGAGGCTCTCGTGCGCGGCACGCTACGCTACTTCCGCGGGTCCATCGCGGTCACCGGGATCGGGCTCGGCCTCGCGGCAGCCCTCGGCTTCCACCTCCACGGCACCGCCGCGGGCGCCGCCGGCACGGTCTTCGTCGCCGGGATGCTCGCGGTCCTCGAGGTGTCGCTCTCCTTCGACAACGCGGTGGTCAACGCGTCGGTGATGACGGACATGCCGCCGGTCTGGCGGCGCCGGTTCCTCACCTGGGGGATGGCGATCGCGGTCTTCGGGATGCGCCTCGTCTTCCCGCTCGGCGTGGTGAGCGCGATGGCCCGCATCGGGCCGATCGAGGCGCTGAGGCTCGCGACCTTCCGCCCCGACGAGTACGCCCGCGTCCTGACGAGCGCCCACGTCGCCCTCGGCGCGTTCGGCGGCGCGTTCCTCGGGATGGTCTTCCTCGAGTTCTTCCTCGACGCGGAGAAGGACGTGCACTGGCTCGGGGGCGTCGAGCGGCGCCTCGCCCGGCTCGGCAGGTTCGAGGCGGTGGAGCTCGCGGTGGTGATGCTCGTCCTCTACGGCTTCTCCCGCGGGTTCGCGCCCGAGCAGGCCCGCGAGCTCCTCGTCGCCGGGATGTTCGGCCTCGTCGCCTTCATCGCCGTGGACGGCGTCGGCGCGGCCCTGGAGTCCGGCGCCGGCGAGCGGCGTGACCTCCACCGCGCGGGGCTGACGAGCTTCCTCTACCTGAACGTCCTCGACGCGAGCTTCAGCTTCGACGGGGTGATCGGCGCGTTCGCCCTCACGAACGACCTGTTCGTCATCGCGATCGGCCTCGGCATCGGCGCCATGTTCGTCCGGAGCCTCACCATCCTGCTCGTCGAGCGGGGCACGCTCGCGTCGTACCGCTACCTCGAGCACGGCGCGTTCTACGCGATCGGCGCGCTCGCGCTCATCATGCTCGCCGGCACGATCCACGAAGTGCCGGAGGCGGTGACGGGCGGCGTCGGCGCGGCCTTCATCGGGCTCTCGCTGTGGTCGTCCGTCCGCGAGGAGCGCGCGCGGCGGGCGGGCGAGCCCTGCGCGCCGGTCGTACCCGAGCGCCCGTGACCGCCCTCCGCCGCGCGGCGGCGAGCGCGCCGCGACAGCGCCGCGAAAGGTGGCGCTCCCCATGATGGCGCGAACCACCCAGCCGCTCCCCGCGGCGACCCTCCGATCGCCAACGGGTGCGCCCTCACGGAGCCCACATGACCCGAACCCTCGCAGCACTCACGGCCGCGCTCGTCGCATGGGACGTGAGCGCGCAGACCCCCGAGGCGCCGCCGCCCGCGTCCGCGACGCCGCCCGCCGCCTCCGCGCCGGCCGCCCCCGCCGTGCCGTCCGTGCCGGTCGCGCCCGAGCCTGAGAAGCGGGCGGCGCCGGAGAGGAAGGCGGAGCCCGAGAAGAAGGTCGAGAAGGGCACGTACGTCCTCGGCGAGAAGAGCAAGATCTCGATCAGCGGCCGCGCCTGGACCTCCTTCGAGAACGTGAGGGCGAGCGCGGGATCGGCGGCGGGCGCGAGCAAGGTCCCGGACCGCTTCCGGCTGCAGAACGACTCGTCCTACCTCCGGGTCCGCGGCGAGACGGAGCTCCTCGCCGGCTGGAAGGCGCTCGCGCAGCTCGAGGCCGAGTTCGGGATCGAGGGCGAGAACGGCCTGCCGTTCAGCGGGACGCGCAACACGGGCGTCGGCCTCGGGACCCCGTACGGCACGCTCATCCTCGGGCGCTGGGACTCGCCGTCGAAGCAGACCACCATCGGCCTCGACCCGTTCGCCGGGACCGGGATCTTCGGCTACTACAACGTCTTCGGCCAGCAGCAGGCGAGCGAGTCGAGCTCGGGGTCGAACCGCTGGGACCGGCGCCTCAACAACAGCCTGAACTACACCTCGCCCACGCTCGCCGGGCTCACGCTCCTCGCCGCGTACTCGGTCGGAGAGACGCCGCGGAACGGGACGATCCCCGTGGACCCCTACACCGCCTCGGCCGCGCTCCACTACAAGGTCGGCCCGCTGTACGTCGGCGCGTCGTACGAGACCCGGAACGACTGCGGCAACCCCGACGCCGACGCGCCGGGTGGCCCCTCCTGCAACCAGGCGGCGCTCGGCTCGGCCACCCAGCCCAACGGCACCGACCGGGCGATCCGCGCCGGCGCCGGGTACACCTCGAAGTGGACCTTCACGAAGGTGACCGCCGCGTACGAGCACATCGATCTCGAGGCGGACGCGACGGCGACCGCGACGAAGAAGACCCTGCGGCGCGACGTCTACTGGGGCTCGATCACCCAGGGCGTCTTCGGCGATCGCCACCAGCTCATCCTCGCGTACGGCGTCGCGACCAAGGCGAGCGGCACGGGGGTCTTCACCGACAGCGCCCGCACCGGCGCGTCCTACGTCATGGGGGCGTACCGCTTCTGGCTCAACAAGGACACCGACCTCTACGCGGCGTTCACGCAGCTCGCCAACGAGCGGAACGCCTCGTACCGCTTCGGGTCGGGGAACTTCGGCAGCGTGCCGGTGGGCTCGACCTCCACCGGGTACGGCGCCGGCATGCGCTTCATGTTCTAGCGGCCTCCAGGGCCCCGGCCTCCTCCGAGGGGCCGGGGAGCGCGGGCGGGGGGCGGCGTCGCGGCTCGTCGGGCCGGGCGCCGCCCCTCGTTTTCGCGCGGGGCGC
>DASWEI010000131.1:0-2640 GCA_036394835.1 Anaeromyxobacter sp.
CCCGAAGCCGTTCGACGTCGACGAGATGCTCCTCGCGCTCGAGCGTGCGCTCGAGGCGCGCGAGCTGCGCCAGCGAAACCGCCAGCTCACCGCCGAGCACGCCATCGGCCGGCGCGTCGTCAGCGAGTCGGCGGTCATGCGCCACCTGCTCGACGCGACGGCGCGCGTCGCGGCGAAGGAGATTACGGTGCTCGTGCGTGGCGAGACCGGGACGGGAAAGGAGCTCATCGGCTCCCTCCTGCACGCGCAGAGCCGGCGCGCCGAGGGTCCACTGGTCCGCTTCAACTGCAGCGCGATCCCGGAGGAGCTGGCCGAGGCGGAGCTGTTCGGGCACGCCCGCGGCGCGTTCACCGGCGCCACGCACGCGCGGGCCGGGTTCTTCGCCGAGGCGAACCACGGCACCCTCATCCTCGACGAGGTCGGCGAGCTGCCCGTCGCCGTACAGGCGAAGCTCCTCCGCGCGCTGCAGGACGGCGAGATCCAGCCGGTGGGGTCCGGGCACGTCGAGAAGGTGGACGTGCGCATCGTGGCGTGCACGAACCGCGATCTCGCGGCCGAGGTCCGCGCCGGCCGCTTCCGTGAGGATCTGTACTACCGGCTCGCGGTCGTCGAGCTCCTCGTGCCGCCGCTCCGCGACAGGCGCGAGGACATCCCCGCGCTGGCTCACGAGTTCGCGGTGCGCTACGCGGAGCGGTTCGGGGCGGAGGAGGTCCGGCTCGCGCCTGCCCTCGTCGAGCGCTTCGCTGCGGCCGAGTGGCCGGGCAACGTCCGCCAGCTCGAGAACGTGATGGCGCGGGCGGTTGCGCTGAGCGGCGGAGGCGACCTCGGGCCCGAGTCCTTCGCAGAGACCGGATCCCTCGAGGCCGCCCGCAGGCGCGCGGACGACGACTCCGACGGGGACCGCGGCGACGACTCCCATACGCTGCGTGAGCGGCTCGATGCGCTCGAGCGCAGCGTGATCGCGAAGACGATGACCGCGGTCGGCGGCAATCAGTCCGAGGCGGCGCGCCGACTCGGCATCAGCCGCAACACGCTCACGGAGCGCCTCCGCCGCTACGAGCTCGCGCCGGACTTCGGCGCCGGCACCGCGCGCTGACCGAGCCGCGCCGCTCTCCTCGGAGAGCGCGCGATCGTGCTCAGGCGTTGAGCGATCTGCGCGATCCCGCTGCGCGGCCGCAACCCGCCGAGCCGAGGCGCGTGAGGACTCGCGCGTCGTCGCGCGTGCACCGCGAGTGGCCCGCCGGCTGCAATGTCACCTCGGCGTCGGCACCGCCGACTCGAGCAAGGAACAGGACCGGCTCCGCGCCGGAGTCACCCCATGCGTGCGAGGAAACGAGCATGTTCGTGAAGACCCTTCTCGCGATCGCCGGACTCACGGTGGCGGCGGAGGCGAGCGCCCTCCAGCCACTCGACGAGTTCGTGCGCGGAGCACGGACGAGCAGCGCCGACAACGCCGAGGCGCGCGCCGCGCGCACGCAGCTCCGCGCCGAGGCGGACACCGCGCTCGGCCGGGTGCTGCCTCGCCTGTCCCTTCGCGGCGAGTACACACGGAACCAGTTCGAATCGACCCTGCAGCTCCCGGACGCCGGCGCCGTCACGATCACGCCGCACCATCAGCTCGACGGCACTGCGACGCTCGACGTTCCGCTCGTGGACCTCGCGAACTTCGCCCGGGTCGGCGCGGCGCGGACCAGCGCCCGCGCCTCGGAGATGCAGGAGGCCGCCACGGACCTTCGCGTCCAGTCGCTCGTCTCCCAGGACTACTACCAGCTCGTGGCGAACCTGGCGCTCGTCGCGTCCTCACGTCGGGCCCTCGACGTGGCCAGGGCGAGCCTCCGGATCGCGGAGGAACGGCACCGGGTGGGTACGACCGCCCTGCTCGACGTCGATCGCGCCCGGGCCGAGGTGGAGCGGGACGTCCAGCAGCTGGCGAGCTCGGAGCTCCAGGTGTCGCTCGTCGCCCGGGCGCTCCAGTCGCTCACCGGGATCTCGCCGGTGCTCGAGGGCGAGGCGAAGCTCGCCGACGACCTCCGTGAGGAGCCCCCGCTCGAGCGGTTCCAGGTGCCGGACGAGCAGATCCCGTCGCTCGCGGCGGCGATCCAGGGCCGCATCGCATCGGAGAAGCAGGCGAAGGCGCAGCGCCTCGCGCTCGTTCCGAGCCTCGGCGCGACCGTGACGGAACGCGTGAGCGATTTCGAAGGGCTCGGCGGGCGCGATGCGTACTGGCAAGCCGTGGTCGGGCTCCGCTGGAGCTTCGACCTCACCACCTTGTCGGGCATCCGCGCGCAAGCGGCCGCGGCGGACGGCGCGCGGGCGCGCGAGCAGCGCGCCCGGCTCGCGGCTCGCGACGACATCCACCGCTCATGGGCGACCGTCGGCACCAACATCGCGCGCAGCCGGTCGGCGCGGGTCCAGTCGGACGTGAGCGCACGGGCGGCGGACCTCGCTCTCGATCGATACCGGGTCGGCGAGGGAACGCAGCTCGACCTCCTGCAGGCGCAGCGGGACGCGTTCGCCGCCGACGCGGGCCGCATCCAGGCCGACGCCGATCTCCTGAACTCTCGCGCGCAGCTCAGGGTCGCCTCGGGGGAAAGCCTGCTCGAGCCGCCGGCGAGGAGCGCGCCGTGAGACGCCCTGGAT
>DASWEI010000132.1:0-6296 GCA_036394835.1 Anaeromyxobacter sp.
TTCACCCTCGTGGCTCCCATCGGCGTCACCGTGAAGCTGAGCGACCGGCTCGCCATCGACTTCGAGACCCAGGTCGCGAACCGCCTTCGCCCGAAGGAGAACGCGACCAGCTCGCTCGTGGTCGCGCCAGGCGTGGTCTACGACTTCGGGCCGTTCGCGGCGGGCCTGCGGGTGGGGTCGGCGATCGGGGCGCCTTCGAACGTCGGCGTCATCCCGCTCATCCACCGCGGCCTCTTCCCCCTGGGAGACGCGACATGGTTCATCGAGGCCGCCTTCCCGACGTTCTTTCACCGGAAGCCCGACCCCGAGGTCACGTTCGACGTGGTGATCCACACCGGGATCTCGTTCTGACGCGCTACTTCTCGACCGGGCCGCCGACCCCGTGCACGGTGTCGGCGTCCTGCTCCGTCGAGCCGGCCTTCACCTTCGTCTCCCCATCCCAGCCCATCATGCCGAAGCGCATCACCCAGGGTTCGTACCCCAGGGCGGCGAGCCCGCCGAGCGCCATCGACTCGGTGTGCCCGGTCTTGCACACGAGGAGCAGGGGCTTTTCGCGCGGCGGCAGCTTGGCCAGGCTCTCCGGTCGGAAGAGAACGTCAATTGGCAAGCTGAGGGCGCCGGGGACGTGGCCCTTCGCGTAGTCCTCCGCGGGGCGGACGTCGACGACGAAGTACTTGCCCGCGCCAGCGTGGATGCTCGCCCACACCTCCGACGCGGGGACCAGGCGCGTGATCCCCTTCGTGCGCCCGAAGAAAGTGGCGAGGCGGTCGCTCGGCGACGCGATGTCCGTCGGCCGCGCCGCGGCGCCAGGCTTCGCCTCGTCGGGGAGCGCTTGGGACGCGAGCGCCCACGCGGTCAGAGCCACAGCGAGCTTGTGCATTTTCGTCCTTCCGCCGCGCATGGCGCGTCGCGCCGCTTCACGAGAAGCGGATCTGGTGCATCGCCTCGAACTCCTGCCCTCTGTTGTTCGTCAGGACGATCCGGAGCGGCGCCTCGCGGCGGGCGAGGAGGGCGAAGGTGATGAAAGGATCGTCGCTCAGCGCCGAGGTCATCGCGAACCAGCTCACCCGCTCGCCGCCGTAATAGACCTGCATCGCGTCGAGGTGGATGGGCTCGGACTCCGGCACGAACTTCCCGTCGCGGAACGCGAGCCCGGTCCGGTTCGGATGCCTCATCTTCACCTGCGGGTGGATGAGCTCCCCGGGGCGGATGCGCCCCCGCTGCACCAGCTCGGGGATCCGGATGACGGGCGCGCCGACGTCCGCGCCGCCCGCCCGTCCGACGGCCTTCGGCGCGGTCCCGCTGCAGCCACCCGCGCCCTCGGGGATCTCGATCGGCCGGGTGGTGGACGAGCTCCCGTGGCGATTGCACTCGGCCGTCGCCGACACCTCCGAGCGCCCTTCGTGCATCCTGGCCTGGAAGGCGAGGTACACCTGCCCGTTCTCGGGGGTGAAGTGGAACGTTCCCTTGGAGGAGATCGGGTCCGACTCGTTCGCCACGTGGACGCTCGTGATGTGGTGCTCGGGCGTCATCGGGTGAGCCATCTCGATCACGATCGGGACCTTGGGCCCGTTCCGCGTGAACGCCGGCACGCGAAGAACCGGGAGGTGGTCGTCCTCGGATGGCGCCGCCCAGGCAGGCCGGAGGCAAAGCCCAACCGCCGCGGGCGCGAGCCCGAGGAAGCTGCGTCTGGTCAGATGCGCAGACGTGAGATCACCTCCCGGTCTGTCGAGACTTCGAGCCGCCCGATCAATGCCTTCCCGGATCGAGCTTCGAGCCGCGGTTCGAGTAGTAGATGTACGCCTCCATCGCCTTCATCGCCGGGGAGTCTGCGTCGATCTTCACGCCCTCGGCGGGCTTCTCGATGCACCAGTTGATCATGTCGCGCAGCGTGCCGAACTGACCGATCTGCTCCTGGAACTTCGGGAACTCGTGGGGGTGCGTGTCCGTCGCGTACGGGTGGCACATGGCGCACGCCACGCCGGTCCGGGAGAGCTGCACGTTCATCTGCTTCTGCGTCGCCTCGTCGCCGTGGAACAGCAGGTCCCCGAGCCTCACCTGCTCCATGAAGACGTCTTCGAACGACTTGAGCTGCGCCGCGACGTGCTTCTCCTTATGGGCGAGCGCCTGCGAGAACATCGTCACGGTGAGGGCGGTGCCCAGCGCGACCAACCCGTATCGAGCGATTTTCATGGCCGTCTCCTTGCCTGCGCTCACTTGTAGCCGCCGTAGTAGGGCCACTCCTGGTCCGCGATGCGGGGGTGGACGATCTGGTTCACGTTGTCGGCGCAGCCCGAGTCCACCGGGGTGTCCGAGAGCACGTCCTTGCGCCACATGACGTACTCGTTCTCCACCTTGCTCGCCGCGTTCATGCCGATCCGTGACCAGCCGACGCCGTCGAAGAAGTCCCCGGGATCCGCGCGCGTCATGCATTTCGTCAGCGCCGGCACGCCCTCCGGCGCGTACGGCCACGGCCAGGAGGTGGCGAGCATGCCGATGGAGCGCATCTTGCCGAGCTCGTTGTAGAGCACCTGGTGCGTGTGGCCGTGGATGTTGGTGACGTTGGCGAACGGCTTCAGGACCTCGTGCACCTCGCGCCAGTCCCGCACCCAGAAGTTCCACGGTGGGTAGTACTCGTACAGCGGGTTGTGGCTGAACACGATGACGGGGCTGTCCTTGGGCCAGTTCGACAGGACCTTGTTCAGCCACTCGAGCTGGTCCCGGCCGACGCCCGCCCAGGCGCCCGCGACGCTCCCGTCGAGCGTGGCCATGTGGCCCATCCGCTCCTTCGGCGACATCTTCTTCGCGGTCCAGTAGTCCGGGCCGCGGCTCACCGTGTCGAGCCCCACGAAGCGAACGCGCTTGTGATCGAACGTCCAGTTCGGTTCGCCGAAGAGCTTCGTCCACTTCTGGCCCAGGTCGAGGTACCAGTCGTGCTCACCCGGGATGTAGTGCTTCGGGATCTTCGTCTCGTTCAGGATCTGGTTGCCGAGGTCGAGCTCGACGGGATCTCCGAGCTGGGCGAGATCGCCGCCGAACATGAGGAAGTCCGCCGCGGGCTTCATCGCCTGGAGCTCCTTGACCGCGCGCTTCGCCTTGTCCACGAAGCGCGTGTTGACTTCCTTCGGGTACAGGTGCGTGTCCGAGATCCAGCCGAACCTGAACGGCTCCGTCGCTCCGAGCGTCAGGTCGAGCGTGTTGACGAGCGGGAACCAGCCGAACGCCGCGCCCGCTCCGCCCAGCAGCGACCGGTGGATGAACATCCGGCGCGTGATCCCGATCGACCGGGCCGGACGCTCGCCGGAGCCTTCCAGCGTCTCGCGCATCTCCTGCCGTTCCTTGAGATTGTCGTCCATGTGCCGTGTCCTTCCGTTGCTCGAGACTCTGTTCGCTACTTCTTCAGCTCGATGGGAACCTCGACGGTCTGCTTCGGCGTCACGTTCACCGGCATCTCCTTCGGGCCGGTGTACTCCTGCCAGGCGACGAGCGTGTACGAGCCGGGCGGAACGTCGGAGATCGTGAACGTCCCGTCCTTGCCGGTGACCGCGTAGTACGGGTTGTCCGCCGCGAAGATCCACGCCAGCATCCAGCCGTGCACGTCGCACTCGACGCGCACGATCCCGGGCTTCGTGAGCGGCCTCTCCACCCGCTGTCCCTTGATCGGCAGCGCGACGTTGAAGACGGTCGCCTTCTCGAGGAAGCCGTGCGTGTTGTGCAGGACCGGATCGGAGTTGACGATCACCACGGTCCCGACCGGGAACGCCTCGACGTGCGGCTCGAACCTGCACCCGTGGTTGACGATCTCGGGCTTCTTGGCTGGCTTCTCGAGTGGCTTGCCTTTCTGGACGTTCTTCAGGAAGACCACCGTCTCGGCGACCCCTTTGTCGGGCCCGACGACGACCAGCGGGTCGTCGCGCGTCTCGCCGCAAGTGGCCTTGTCCTTGGTCGGTATGACCTTCTTCGTGGGCACGGTCCCCTGGTACGTGACCTTCCCCCTGATCGTGCCGCCGTCGGCCACGCTGACGACCTCGTACGCCAGCGCGACCCGCGGGGCCGCCGCGGCGACGAGAACGGGGAGCAGCAACCGTGAGACCCGCTGCAGGCATGTCATCGTTGGGAGACCTCTCACTGTGAGCGAAACGACCCAGTGTCCTTCCACGGGTGTGCTTCCAGGACCGGCGGGGCAAGTCTCTGACGTGCAGTTCCGGCCTTTCAGATGGGTACCCCCTCCACATCGGACACCGACCGGGCCCGGGCAGCGGCGCGCGCGACCCCGTGAACCCCCTCTGCTGGTGAACCTCGATGGACGGCGAGTGCCCGGACGCGGAGCCCGCGGTGCGTAGCGAACAAGGAGCCATGGGCCGGGAGAACGACCGCTTGGGCCGAGCCGCGCATCGGGCTCTCCGCCGACCAGCCTCGCCTCACGTGGCGGGTGGCGCGCAGCGCGCAGCCCGGAAGGCCGTGGAGGAGCCGTCCACCGCGCAGGGCGGAGAGCGTTGCCGGAGATCACGCGAGGCCGACGAGCGACCGCGCGTCCGTGAGGAGCTTGCCGCGCGATCTCGACGGCGAGCTCTCCAAAGTGACCGCGGCGCGCGCTCGGCTGCCTTCGCCTGGCGCGCCGCCGGTTCCGCGCGGACCCGAGACGATCGCGATGTCGTTCAGATCGAGGAACACGATCTCGGCGAGAAGGCGTGGGGCCGAGCACCTACTTCGAGGGCACCACCACGTCCGCGTAGGTCGTACCGACTCGGATCTCGTCGATGGCGAACGCGCCTCCCGAGTAGATGCCCAGCGCAGAAAGGGGCCCCAGGTCCAGATCGGATTTCACGGCGCCGCTCGCGGGCTCGGAGCCCTTGACCGGAGGATCCACGTAGAGCGTGAACACGTCGTTAGCCGGCGTGAACTGCGCCTTCATGACGAGTAGCACGGTGCGGCCGAGGACCACCGGGACGCCTGACGCGACCTGTGCCGCACCGCCCAGCGTCTCGAGGACGTATTGGTCTACCGCTCCGGCTCCCGGCTTCCCGATGAACAGGTACCCGGAGCTTCCGCGGAGGAACAGGCCGAAGAAACCACCGGCCGCCCCTTCGTTCAGCGTTCCGCGCGGCTGCACGAGGAAGCTCACGTAGACCGTCGGGTAGGTCGCCACGAACGTCGACAGATTGCGCGACGCGAGGCTGAACGTGAGATCGGAGGCGTCGCCGGACACGCTCCCGCCGCTGGCCTGGAGCCCGGTGATACGCAGCGTCGAGTCGCTCCAGGAATACCCTTGAAGCGTGGGCGCCAGGTCGTTGTTCCACGGACCGCTGAAGCCAGCGCCGCCGTGGAAGGGAGCCGCGAGCGGCAACGAGAAGCCCTCGTAGGCGAGCGGGCTCGCCTGCGCGGGCTGGCTCGCGACGAGGAGGGTCGCGACGGGAAGCATCGTGAGACAAGCGGATCGAACGTGGCGCACGGGAACGCTCCTGTTGCTCGGGGCCGATGGACTCTCGGCGCGAGAAGCCTCACCTCGGGGGCCCGGAGGTGCTCGGCCTCCATGGGCTGGAGCGGCGCCCCAGCGAGGGAGTGACGGCAGAACACGGGAAGCGAAGGCCTGTCCCATCGCCGAGAATCGCGGGCTCGGCGTGCACCTCCGACGGCGACGCAGCGATCCCGCCGCCCTGCTCCACGGTATTCGAGGCGCGCTGAGGCGCTGCGCCGTTCGGGGCGCGCGACAGACGTGCGGCTCGGATGTTGCCCGACCACCAAGCGTGGCCTGTTTCGCCGATGGTGAAAGACGCAAGCTCACCGGTCTGAAGATCGACGCGCATCGAAAGCGAGGACCCGGTGTCGAATTCACTTCTGCCGCTGTGTGCCTTCATCGCGGGGGCGCTCGTGGCGCTGCCCGCGCAGGCGTCCCCCCAGCGGCTATGTCCTGCAGACAGGCCCTGCATACTGGCTGTCTTCAACGAGCGCGCCAACCTGGTCGTCGAGTGGAACGACAGCGAGGAACGCGATCACTACAACCTTCGTTGGAGCCGTCCAGACAAGGCGGCCAAGCAAGTTGAAGTGAGCGGTGGCAGGGGCGGAAGATTCACCCTGAAGAACTTCAAGCCCGACACCCTCTACACGTTTGCCGTACAGGGATGCCGCAAGCCGCTCATCGGTCGCTCCACGTGCACCCCTTGGTACGAAGAAACGGTGACCTCGTGCGGAGCTCGCGCCACACCGTGTCGGTGACGGTTCGAGGGGCCCTCTTGCGACCCAGCGAGAACCTCAACGGGTGAGGTGGTTGGGAACGGCAGAGCACGGGAATCGAA
>DASWEI010000133.1:0-70954 GCA_036394835.1 Anaeromyxobacter sp.
TCCCGGGCGACCGGCGCGCGATCGCCCGCGTGCGCGAGGTGGTCCCGGCGCTCGCCGGGTACACGGCGCCGCGCGCCGCACGGGCGCGGAGCCTCGAGGACGTCCGCGCCGCGCTCAACCGGCTCGACGGCGAGATTGCCCCGCTGCTCGAGACGCGCGGCCGCTGGGTCGAGGCGGCCGTCGCGTTCGAGCGCTCCGGCGACGAGGGGTGACGCGCGGGCCGCCGGCGTTCCGCGCTACAATCGCGGCCCGATGATCGTCTGTCCCATCTGCGAGCACCAGCAAGCGCAGGGCGCCGAGTGCGAGGTCTGCGGCAAGCGACTCCTCACGGGAGTCGCCGCCGTCGCGGCGACTCCGGTCGTGCCGGTGGACGGCCTCGAGCCGACCCTGCACGCGCCCATCGACGCGGGCGACGTTGTGCTCGTCGAGCTGGAGCCGACCCTCCATGCGGCCGCCGGGCCGGTCGCGGGTGACACGACCCCCGACATGGAGGCGACGAGCGCGGCCCCGGTGGACGTGGACGTCACGCCGACGCCGGACATCGAGCGGACCGCGACGGGGATACCTGGGGACCTGCCCACCGTCTTGCCCGCCCTGGCGCTCTGCCGTTACTGCCGGACCCCGGCCATGCCTGACGAGCGGATCTGCTCCCGCTGCGGGATGCGGCTCCCGGTGATCGCGCCCTCCGTTGCGCACGCGGCGCCCCCAGTGCGCCACTGCAGCTGTGGCACGGTCGTCCGAGCCGGCGCCTCGCTCTGCCCGACGTGCGGCGCGCGCCTCACCTGACAGTGAGGCCTGTCGCCGCACGCACGCGGCCTTGAAAAAAGGCCGCGGTCCCGGCACATTGCGTGTCCCGTCATGGTCAAGGACAACGAGCTCTCTGCCTGGTTCCGGTGCGCGGACGGCTGCGATTACCGCGCCGACCTCACCGAGGTCGTCTACGAGTGCCCCCGCTGCGGTGGACTGCTCGAGGTCGAGCACGATCGCGCGGCGCTCGCCCGCCGGCCCGCGGCGGAGTGGAAGGCGCTCTTCGACGGCCGGTTCCGGCTCGGGCCCTGGCCGTTCGGCTCGGGGGTGTGGGGCAAGAAGGAGTGGGTATACCCGCAGCTCGCCGTGGAGAACGTCGTCTCGATGTTCGAGGGCGGAAACCCGCTGCTCCGCGTCGATCGCTACGCGCGCGAGATCGGGCTCGAGGACGTCTGGGTGAAGGAGTGCGGCGTCACGCACACCGGGTCCTTCAAGGACCTCGGGATGACGGTGCTCGTGTCCGCGGTGAAGGAGATGCGCGCGCGAGGCACGCCGGTGCGCGCGGTCGCCTGCGCCTCGACCGGCGACACCTCCGCCGCGCTCTCCGCTTACTGCGCCGCCGCTGGAATCCCGAGCGTCGTGCTCCTGCCGCGCGGAAAGATCTCGACCGCCCAGCTCGTGCAGCCGATCTCGAACGGCGCGCTCGTCCTCGAGCTCGACACCGACTTCGACGGGTGCATGAAGGTCGTGCGCGATCTCTCGCGCACGAAGGACATCTACCTCGCGAACTCGATGAACTCGCTCCGCATCGAGGGGCAGAAGACCGCCTCGATCGAGATCGCGCAGCAGCTCGGCTGGACCTCGCCCGACTGGATCGTGATCCCCGGCGGGAACCTCGGGAACGCGAGCGCCGTCGGGAAGGGCTTCGTCCTGCTGAAGGAGCTCGGCCTCGTCGACCGGCTGCCGCGGCTCGTCGTCGCCCAGGCCGAGCACGCGAATCCTCTCTGGCGCGCGACGGCGGGGGCGGGGAAGTCGCCCCGGGACGACGTGAAGGTGGAGCCGATGGCCGCGCGGAAGACGCTCGCGTCTGCCATCCAGATCGGCGCGCCGGTGTCGGCGAAGCGCGCGCTGCGCGCGTTGCAGGCGCTCGACGGTGTCGTCGAGCAGGCGTCCGAGCAGCAGCTCGCGGACGCCGCCGCCCGCGCCGACCGCGCCGGGCTCTTCACGTGCCCCCACACCGGGGTCGCGCTCGCCGCGCTCGAGAAGCTCGCTGCGAGCGGGACGATCCGGAAGCACGAGCGGGTGGTCGTCATCTCCACGGCGCACGGCCTCAAGTTCTCGGACTTCAAGGTCGGCTACCACGACGAGACGCTCCCGGGGCTCCGCTCGCCGCTCAAGAACGGGTCGGTGAAGCTCGCCGCGACGCTCGGCGCCGTCCACGACGCGATTGTCGGCCGCTTCGGGCGGGGGTAGAACCGGCCGACCATGACCGCCGCGAACGACCAGGACCCTTCGGCCTCGCTCCGCGCCGAGCACGACGACCTCGGCCGGCGGCTCGAGATCCGGTCATCGATCGACGCGCTCAGGCAGGGGCTCCTGCGGACCTTCTTCGGGCTCATCGCCGCTGGGCTGACCGTCAAGCTCGCGTGGGATCGCTGGGGGGTGCTGAAACCCGGCGTCCTCCGCAAGCTCCATAGCGGCCCGCCGCTCTTCCTCTGGGTCGCGACTGCCGTGACGATCGTCCTGCTCGTGCTCGGGATCGCCGCTCTCGTCCGCGCGCGGCGGCTCGCGCGCGTCGAGGACCGGCTCTTCGCCCGGTACCGCGAGTTGCGCGTGAAGCTGGGGCTCGAATCGTGAAGCGGCGCGCGAAGCGGACGCCGGCGCGAGGCAAGCGACGCGCGGCGCGCACCGGACCGGTCCTCGGCCGCTTCATCGTGCTCGAGGGGCTCGACGGCGCGGGCACGACCACCCAGGCGCAGCTCCTCTGCGAGCGCCTGCGCCGCGAGGGGCGAAGGGCGCACGTCACGGCCGAGCCCTCGAGCGGTCCGGTGGGCGCGCTCATCCGCCAGATCCTGAAGGGGCGCATCGGCGGCGGGCGCGGCGGGAAGGGGCCGTTCGTCGGCTGGGGCCTCGCGCTCCTGTTCGCGGCGGACCGGCAGGACCACGTCCACACCGAGATCGCTCCGAAGCTCCTCGACGGCATCGACGTCGTCTGCGACCGGTTCACGATGTCGTCGCTCGCCTACCAGGGCGCGCAGCTCGGCGACGTCCGCTGGATCCAGGAGATCAACCGCGAGGCCGCCGGCACCGATGTCGTGATCTTCCTGCGGGTCCGGCCGGAGGTGGCGCTCCGGCGCCGGCACGCCGCCTCGGTCGACCGGGACATCTTCGAGGTGGACGCCTTCCAGCGCAAGGTCGCGCGCAGCTACGAGGAGTCCATCCGAAGGCTCCGCCGCGCGGGAGAGACCGTCGTCGAGCTCGACGGCGAGGCCCCGGTCGAGGACGTCGCCGACGCGGTGTGGCGGGTGGTCCGCGCGCTCCGCTGAGCGGACTGGCGCTCGCACGCGCCGGGCGCTACGAGATCCCCGATGCCGACGCCCACCGCCGTGCTCGTCGTGGTCGGGAGCGAGGTCCTCTCCGCCAAGGTGGTGGACGAGAACGGCCCCTGGGCGGCGCGCCGCCTGCGCGAGCTCGGGGTGCGACTCCTCGCGATCTACACGGTGCCGGACTGGATGGACGCCGTGGTGGACGCGGTGGACCGCGCGCGCCAGCAGGCCGATTGGGTGTTCACGTCCGGCGGCGTCGGGCCGACCCATGACGACTTGACTGTCGCGGCGGTGGCGCGGGCGCTCGGCCGTCCCATCGCGCGGAGCCCGGCGCTCGTCGAGGCGATCCGCGCGATCCACCGCGAGCACCACGCGGGCGCCGAGCCGCCAGCGGCGGTGCTCCGGATGGCCGACGTCCCGGAGGGGACGCGGCTGCTCGGGGACGCCGGGTACCCGACGCTCATGGCCGCGAACGTCGTCATGCTCCCGGGAGTGCCGCAGTTCTTCCGGTTCCAGTTCGATCGCATCGCGCACCTGCTCGAGGCGCCGCCGTTCCGGCTCGCCTGCGTCTTCCTCTCCGCCGGCGAGGGGGCGATCGCGCCCGCGCTCGACCGGGTCGCGCACGCGAACCCGCTCGTCGAGATCGGGAGCTACCCGCGCTTCGACGAGGCGGACCACCGGGTCATGGTGACGATCGAGTCGAAGGATGCCGCGCGGGTGGCCGCCGCGCTCGCGGCGCTCCTCGCGGAGCTGCCCGCCGGCTCCGTCATCCGGACCGAGGGACCGTAGCTCAGGCGATCGCGACCCGGAGCCGCTGGCGAAGCGCGAAGTGGACGTCCGACGCCGCGAACGCGAGGAGCGCCCGCACGTCCGGGCGCGCCGCCGCGAGCGCGACCGCCTCGGCCCGCGCGGGGATCCGTCCGCCGCCGTCCCGGAGCAGGCTCTCGAGCGCGGTCGGGACGTCGCCGCAGAGCAGGAGCCCGACGCGATCGGCGGTGCGGGCCGCCGCCGCGCGGTACGCCTCGACGTCCGGGGGTGGGTGCGCGGCCGCGAGGGCGCGCGCCGGCTGCTCGAGCGCCTTGCGCGCGCGGCGCGAGAGGCCCTTCGCGACCTGACGGACGAGATCGTCGTCGGCGCCACCGAGCGCGCAGCGGGCCGCGGCGAGCGTCCACGCCGAGAGCGCCGAGGCGGGCAGCAGCTCGGCGAGGCCGCTGCGCGCGCGCAGGCGCGCCGCGATCCGCCCGAGCAGGAACCGCTGCTCGCGGACGGTGGTGCGCCGCGGGAGGTCGGTCCCGATCCGGACCGCGTAGGGGTGCCCCGGCTCGATCTCGAGCCGCCCCGGCTGAGCGGGGTAGAGCTCGTGGTCGGGCAGCTCGAGGCAGCGCGAGAGCTCGGAGAGGATCCGCCGGAACGGGTGGTCGGCGCGGAGCGGGTCGCCGCGGCGATCGTGCGATCCGAGCGCGGCGGCGATCGCGTCCCCCGCGAGGGCGACGACGTCGGCGAGCGGTCCGCGATCTCCCGGCGCGCGCACGAGCTCCCAGGCCTCCGCGCCGAGCGGCGGCGGCGCCGGGAGCGCCTGCCGATCCCCCTCGAGGAGGAGCTTCTCCGCCCCGAGGCCCGGCACCGGCGCCCCGAGCCAGCGGAGCACCGTGGCCGCGACGTAGGCCCGGTCGTGGGCGCGCACGCGCTCGAAGTGGCGGAAGAGCGCGGCCCAGCTCGCGAGGCGCAGAGGGTCCCGCGCGATGAGGCTCCGGTGCTCGTCGACCGCGGCGAGCGGTGCGAGCTCCTCGAGCAGCTCGGCGAGCGCGGCGCGCTCCGCGTCGCGGGTCGGGTCGAGCTCGAGCGCCGCGCGCAGGTGCGCCACGGCCTGGGTCCGCCCGTGCAGCGGCCCGGCGTGGAGTCGCGCGGCGTGCGCGTGGGCGTCCGCCCGGAGCTCGGGATCCCGGGACGATGCGGCCGCGGTCTCGAGCGCCGCCAACTGGACCCACGGGTCCTCGCTCGCGCCCTCGAGCCGCAGCAGCAGCCGGAGCGCGCCGTCGTCCGACGGCGCGAGCGCGAGCGCGCGCCGGCAGGCGGCGACGGCGCCCCCGGTCGAGCCGGTCCGCTCGTCCGCGTCGGCGAGCTCGAGCAGGAACCGCACGCGCTCCCCCGGCGGGAGGCCCGGGACCTCGACGAGTCGCCGGAGCGCGGCGCCCGCCTCGGCGGGACACCCGAGCGCCTGCTGCACGCGCGCGAGCCGTGCGAGCGCCTCCGGGCCCTCGGGGGAGATGGCGAGGGCCGCGTTCAGGTGCGGGAGCGCGCGGGCGGGGGCACGGAGCCCGTCCTGGCAGATCGACGCGGCGGCGAGGTGGAGGACGAGCCGGGCATGTCCCTCGCCCCCGAGGGCGATGCACGCTTCGCAGTCGGCGAGCGCCTCCTCGTGGCGCCCCACCTGGCCGCGCAGCCTCGCGCGGAGCTCGAGCGCGGCGACGAGCTCGGGGCGCGCCTCGAGCGCGCGGTCGAGCGCCGCGAGCGCGCCGTCGCGCCCGTCGGGGGAGTCGAGCGCCGCGCGCGCGGCAGCGAGCCAGCTCTCCGCGGCCCGCCGCGCGTCCTGCTCCGCCCGCGCGCGGGCCTCGTGGACCTGGACGAGCTCCGCGGCGCTCTGCGCGCCGAGCGCACGCTCGAGCCTCGCGAGCGGCTCGCGGTCGAGCGGTGCCCGCTCCGCCGCGGCGCGATAGTCGGAGAGGGCCGCCTCGGGGTCGTGGAACCGCTGCTCGGCGAGGTCGCCCGCCTCGAGCCACGCCGCAGCCGCTCCGTGCGGATCCTGGAGCGCTGCCCCCTCGGCCTGCAGGGTCGAGCGAACCGCGGCCCAGTCGGCGCGGCGCGCGAAGAGCGCGCGCGCGCCGCGCAGGGCCGGCAGGCTCGCCGGCGCGTCCTCGAGCGCGGCCTGGAATCCGGCGAGCGCGCGGTCCGGATCGCCGGCGAGCTCCCACGCCTCGGCCGATCGGCTCGACCAGCAGGCGCGCGACGCGGGATCGGCGGCGGCGGAGCGGCACGCTTCGTAGAAGCGGGCGAGGGCGTCGGCGTCGCCCGCGTCGCGCAGGCGACGCTCCTCCTCCGGTGCGAGGGCCGCGCTGCCCGGGGAAAGCGCGGCGGCGCGGGCGAGCGCCTCGCGCCGCGCGGAGGCGGGGCGCAGCTCGAGGGCGGCGCCGGCGAGCAGGGCCGCGCGCGGCTCGGGCTCGGACCCGGAGTCGGCGAGCGCGACCCGCGCGCGGGCGCGCCGCTCAGGGTCGGGTGCGAGCCGGACCTCGAGCAGGAGCGCCGCGGGGTGACCCGGCGCCGTGAGGAGGAGCTCGTCGAGCGCGCGGAGCGCGGCGCCGCGGTCGCCGGTCCGGTCGGCCTCGAGGCGCGCGAGCCGCAGCAGCCGCTCGGCGCGGTCCTCGGGGCTCGCGTCGGGCGCGGAGCGGCGCAGCTTTGCGAGCGCGTCGAAGCGGCCGGTCTGCGCATAGAGCCGGTCGAGCGCGCGGAGCGCCGGGGCGAACCTGGGCTCGATCCGGAGCACCTCCTCGTAGTGCTCGATGGCGCGCTCGGGCTGGCCGAGCCGCTGCTCCGCGATGCGCGCCGCCTCCGCGAGCGGCGCCGCCCGCTCGACGGCGGTGACGCGCGCGGCGCCCTGAGCGCGCAGCACGTCGACGAGGTGCTCATCGTCGCCGCGGTCGCGGTAGATGCGGGCGAGCGCGTGGAGCGCGGGGAGGTGCGCCGGGGCGAGCGTCAGCGTCTCCCGGTAGGCGACGAGGGCGTCATCCACGAGGCCCATCCGGCGCTCGAGCAGCTCGCCGATGCGGTGCACGAGATCGGCCGCCGCGGCGGGGTCTGCGGCCGCGTCCGCCTCGGCCCGGTACATCGCGGCGAGCTCCTCCCAGCGCGTGGCGCGGGCGTGGAGCCGCCCGAGGGCGCGGAGCGCGGGGAGGTGGATCGGCGCGACTGCCCGGACGTCCTCCCAGGCGGCGCGGGCGCGCTCCGCGTCGTCGAGGTGCTCGTCGAACAGCTCGGCGCGGCGCTGGAGGAACGCCACCTTCCGGCGCGGATCGTCGGCGACCTCCGCCTCGCGCAGGAACACTCCCGCGAGCTCGTCGATGCGGCCGAGCCGCCCGAGCACCGCGCCGAGCGCCGGGAGCGCGACGCGGTTCCCGGGGTCGATGTCGAGGATCCGCCCGTACAGCGCGGCGGCCCCCTCGAGATCGCCGAGCCGCTCCTCGCGGAGCCGCGCCATCCGGAAGAGCTGGGCGATCCGCTCGGCGGGGGAGCGCAGGTCCGCGAGCTCCGCCTCGAGCAGGCCGCAGAGATCCTCCCAGCGTTCCTCTCCCTCGTACAGGCGCTCGAGGGCCGCGCGCGCCGGCACGAGGTCCGGATCGAGCGCGAGCGCCTCGCGGTACCGCGCGAGCGCGTCCTCGATGCGCCCGAGCCGCTCCTCGAGCACCTCGGCCGCCTTGAACGTCCGGTGCGCCCTCTCGCGCGGATCGCGGGCGGCGGCCGCCTCCGCGTCGAACGCGGCGAGGAGCCCGTCCCAGTCGCCGGCGCGCGCGCACAGGCGCCCGAGCGCCGCGAGCGCGCCGCGGTTCCGGGGATCGAGCTCGACGACCTCCCGGCAGCACGCGATGGCCTGGTACGTCCGCCCGAGCTGCGCCTCCTCGATCTCGGCGCGCCGGAGCTTCGCGACGATCGCCTCGTGCAGGTGGCCTGCGTCTTCGAAGGCGAGGTGCGCGACGGAGAGCGCCTCGAGGGCATCGGACGCGTCCGCCCAGGCGCCGCGCGCCTCGCGCAGCCGCGCGAGCTCGGACAGGACGAGGGGCTCGGCCGGGGCTGCGGCGCGCCCGCGCTCGAGCGCGGCGATCGCCGCCTCGGATCGGCCGAGCCGCTCCTCGAGGTGCGCGAGCGCGACCCAGGCGTCCGCGGCGGCCGCGCCGTGTGACGCCTCCGCCTCGGAGCGGAGGATGCGCGCGAGGGCGTCGGTCCGGCCGAGACGCTCCGCGTGGTGCCGGGCGGCGGCGCGCAGGAGCGGGTCGTCGGGGAGGAGCGTGAACGCGTCCAGCGCGAGCGCCCCGGCCCGATCGGCGCGGCCGAGCCCCTCCTCGAGGAGCGCGGCGGCGGCGGAGAGGTAGTGCGCCGAGAGGCGGCGGTCGGCCGCGGCGCGTGCGCAGCGCACGTACGCCTCGGCGAGCGCCTCGCGGTCGGTCGCGGACGCGGCGGCGCGGGCGGCCTCCTCGGCGGCGCCGAACGCGTTCGGCGCGCACGCGACGGCGCGCTCGAGCACGCTGCGCGCCTCCTCCTCGCGCCCGAGCGAGGCGAGGAGCCTGCCGCGCAGGAGCAGCAGCTCGGAGCGCGCCTCCTGGGTGGGGGCGATCGACGCCTCGGCGTCGAGCACCTCCGCCGCGAGCGCGTCCTCGCCGCGCTCCATCGCGAGCCGCCGGCAGGCACGCAGGCTCGGGACGAAGGAGGGATCGAGGGCGACGGCCCCGCGGTGATACTGCAGGGCCCCCGCGGGATCGCCGAGCCGCTCCTCGTGGATGCGGCCGGCCTCGTGGAGGAGCTGCGCCGCGACCGGGCGGGGACCGAGCGCCAAGGCCTCGCGCTCGTACGCGGCGGCGGCGGTCGCCCAGTCGATCGCGTCGTCGGGAGCGGGCGGGAGCGCGTCGATCCGCGACGCGAGCTGCCCCGCGATCGAGTCTTCCCCGCCGGGGGTGCCGTCGGCGCGTGGCCAGTCGAGAGGATCGCGGTCGGGCATCCGCCGCGTCTACATCTCGAACCTGTCGATCTTCCCGGACTTCTGCAGGATCTCGAGGGCGCCCTTCGTCGCCGCGGCCTTGTCGTTTCCCTGCAGCTTCACGACGAGCGGCGCAGGAGAGGACTTCGCGCTCGTGGGCGGGTAGACCGTGACGGCCCAGGTGTCGCCTAGATCCTTGTCTACGTGGACCGGGCATTCCATGATTCCGATGAACGCGCGTGCCATGCTGGCTCCGTGTTTGAAATTCGAGAGCCGGCAAGATATCCCGAAAGGACTCCATGAGAAAGCTCGGGTTTCTCCTCCTCTGCGCGGCCGCGGGGTGCTCCGCGAAGCCGCGCCTGCCCGCGACGCCGCAGGGGACGTCGGTCCTCGAGGTGCGCGGCGCGGTGAAGGGGGGACCGCACGCGCTCGGGCGGGCCGACCTCGACCAGCTGCCCCGGCTGAAGGTCCGGGGCGTCGAGCCGCGCTCGGGGCGTGTGACGGTCTGGGAGGGGACCTCCGTCGCGGCGCTCGTGAGCGATCGGGTGGATCTGCGCAAGGGGGCCGACACCGCCATCGTCCGGACCGGCGACCGAACGGCGATCCCCGTCCCGCTGACGGTGATCCGCCAGCTGAAGCCGGTGCTCGCCGATCGGGCCGATGGCGTGAGGCTCGCGATGCCGGTCCTCGTCTGGCCGACGGTGGATCAGAACGGGCTCGAGACCGATCCGCGCCTCGCGTCCTGGTGGGCGCGCGACGTCGTCGCATTCGAGATCGTGGACTGGCGCCAGACGTTCGCGCCCGCGCTCGCGCCGCCCGAAGGGGCGGTGGACGCGGCGCGCCGCGGCTCCGGGGTGTTCGCGGAGTCGTGTATCGCCTGCCATCGCATGCGCGGGGCGGGCGGCGAGCGCGGACCAGATCTCACGACCGTCGCAGCGCGGCTGCACCAGCCGGCGTTCCTCGCGCTGCTCCCGAGCCATCCCGGGTGGAGCGAGCGCCGGCCCCGGGACCTCTCGGAGGAGGCGGCCGGCGAGCTCTGGACGTTCCTGCGGGCCGTCGCGCGCGCGGGCGCGCCCGACGCGGCGCTCACCGCCGACCGCGGCGGCGCGGTCCCCGCCATTCCCTGACTTCTAGACGGTCCAGATGTAGCCGATACGCACGCCGACGAGCTCGGCGATCTGCTTCGCCACATGCCGCCCGTCGCGCCCGGCGACCCAGCGCGGGATCACGACGTGGAACTCGCCGCCCGTCAGCTCGGCCGCCGAGGCGAAGAGCTGCCAGCGGCTCGCCACGTCCTCGAGCGTCACGGGACCTGGCGAGAGGACGTCGAGGAAGGTCGGCTTTGGGGCGTCGCAGAAGAGGCTCGGCCGGTGATCGCGCATCGCGCCATGGATCACCTCGGGCTGGTCCCACCCGGGTAGATCGGCCCGCACCCCACCATACCCGGCGAGCGGCAGCGTCTCCGCCATCAGCAGGATGAACGACTGCCTCTGGACGTCCCGCCCGTCTTCCGTCGCGACGACCATCGCCCGCCTCCGCTCGGCGGCGGCGCCGCCGTCCCTCCGACCATCCCTCCGAGAAGGGTGGACCCTGCGGACGCGGCCGGCATCCCCCCGGGGACGGGACCCGGGCCTGCGATGACGCGCCGGTGACGAGCGGCGATCAGATCACGGCGCCATGAACGATCCCGTCGATCTCGACCGTCCGGACTGGGTGGCCTCGAGCCCCTTCTTCGCCGCCCACGCCGTCGCGCTCGCGACGCCGTTTCTCGTCCCGTTCGCGTGGCGCTGGCTCGGCCTCGCGGCCGCCGTCTACGGCGTGCGGATGTTCGCCATCACCGCCGGCTACCACCGCTACTTCTCGCACCGCGCCTACCGGACGTCGCGCGCCTTCCAGCTCGTGCTCGCGATCCTCGGCGCCACCGCCGCGCAGAAGGGGCCGCTCTGGTGGGCGGCGCACCACCGAGATCATCACCGGTTCTCCGACGGTCCGGACGACGTCCACTCGCCGCTGCGCCGGGGGTTCTGGTGGAGCCACGTCGGGTGGATCCTCTCGCGCCGACACCACGAGACGAAGGGAGAGCGCGTGAAGGACCTCGCGCGCTTCCCGGAGCTGCGGTTCGTGGACCGCTTCCAGGCGCTGTTCCCCGTGGCGCTCGCGACGGGCCTGTTCCTCGCGGGCGGGTGGCCGGCGCTCCTCTGGGGCTTCTTCGTCTCGACCGCGGTGCTGTGGCACGCGACCTTCACGATCAACTCGCTCGCGCACGTCATCGGGCGGCGGCGCTACGCGACGGGCGACGGATCCAGGAACAGCCTCGCCCTCGCGCTCGTCACGTTCGGCGAGGGCTGGCACAACAACCACCACTTCTTCCCTTCGGCCGCGAGCCAGGGCTTCTTCTGGTGGGAGCTCGACGTCTCGTACCTCGTCCTGCGCGGGCTCTCGGCGCTCCGGATCGTGAGCGAGCTGCGCAGACCGCCGGCGCGCGTGCGCGCCGCCCACCTCGCAGGGGAGGGCGCGGCCGGAGCGGTCCCCGACCCGGCGCGAGACCTCGCCACCGCCCTGGGCCGCGACTAGAGTCACCCCGAACCGCTAGGGGAGGGGACTCATGGATCGGCTGAAGCTCGACGTGAACGGCAGCTTCGACGCGGCGGCGGGTGGGCTCGACCGCGCCGACCTCGCCGCGCTCGCGCCCGCGGCCCGCGCCGCGTTCGACGGCTTCGAGGCGCGCCGCCGGAGCGGGGAGCTCGGGTTCGCCGATCTCCCGGCAGATCGCGCGGCGGCGGACGCAGCGGTCCAGCTCGCGCGCGACCTCGCCGGCCGGTTCGAGAACCTGCTCGTCCTCGGCATCGGCGGCAGCTCGCTCGGAGGCCGCGCGATCGTCTCCGCGCTCGCGCACCCGTTCCACAACCTCCTCCCGCGCGAGCGGCGCGGCGCGCTGCGGGTCTTCTTCCCGGACAACTCCGATCCGGCCACGTTCGAGGCGCTCCTCGGGACGCTCGACCTCGCCGAGACGTGCTTCGCGACCGTGACGAAGTCGGGCGGGACGGCGGAGACAATGGCGCAGCACCTCGCGCTGCGCGAGCGGTGCCTCGCCCGGTTCGGGGAGGAGGGCTACCGCGAGCGCTGCGTGCTCGTGACCGATCCGGCGACCGGCGCGCTCCGCGCGATCGCGGGCGCCGAGCGGCTGCGCGCGCTCTCCGTGCCCGCGAACGTCGGCGGCCGCTTCAGCGCGCTCTCCGCGGTCGGGCTCCTGCCGGCCGCCGCGGCCGGCGCCGACGTCGGGGAGCTGCTCGCCGGCGCCGCGGCGATGGAGGCACGCTGTCGCTCGGGCGCGACCGCCGAGAACCCGGCGCTCCTCTACGCGGCGGCGCTCCACCTCCTCGACCGCAAGAAGGGACGCCACATCCACGTCCTCATGCCGTACGCCGACGCCCTGCGCGACGCGGGCGACTGGTTCGTGCAGCTATGGGCGGAGTCGCTCGGTAAGCGGCCGGACGTCGGCCCGACGCCCTTCCGGGCCGTGGGGGCGACCGATCAGCACTCGTCGCTCCAGCTCATGATGGAGGGACCGCACGACAAGGTCGTGACGCTCGTCCGCGTCGCGCATCCACGCGCCGACGTGTCGATGACCGTCCCGCCGGGCTACCGCGCGCACGCGGAGATCGCCTACCTCGACGGCCACACGATGGGGGAGCTCATCGAGGCGGAGCGGCGCGCGACCGGCGCGGCGCTCCGGAAAGCGGGCCGGCCCACGATCTCGATCGAGCTGCCGCGGCTCGACGCGCGCGCCGTCGGGGAATTCTTGATGCTGCTCGAGCTCGCGACGGCGTACGCGGGCGGCCTCTACGGGGTGAACGCGTTCGACCAGCCGGGCGTAGAGGCCGGGAAGAAGCTCGCGCAGGGGCTGCTCGGCCGGCCCGGGTACGAGAGGTACCGCGACGAGCTCGCCGGCGCGCCGGCGCCGGATCCAGCGCTCATTCTCGCGTGAGGCGAGCGCAGGGGCAGCCGGATGAGGCTGCCGCGGAGCGAGCGTCCCCCCGCTCTAGAGAAACACCGAGCTCCGCGCCGCGACGTCCTCGTCGAGCATCGACTGGACCGCGGCGCGGACCCGCTCGGCGAGCGCGTTCACGACCGCGGGGTCGTCCGCGCCTGCCGGGCCGTGCTCCGCCACCGGGATCGGGTCACCGAAGCGGAGCGACCAGCGCGAGGGCAGGGGCAGGAGCGCCGCGGGAGCGAGCCTCAGCGCGGGGTTCGCGGAGAGGAGCGGCACGCCGAGCCGCTCGGCGAGCCAGCCCGTGCGGGAGATGCCCGGCGAGGCCTCCTCGCTGCCGACGATCGCGCACGGGACGATCGGCGCGCGCGCACGGAGCGCGACCTTCACGAAGCCGCCGCGCCCGAACCGCACGAGCGTGTAGCGATCGCGCCACGACTTGCGGGCGCCGGCGCTCCCCTCGGGGAAGACGCCGAGGAGGTCGCCCGCGGCGAGGATTCGATCCGCCGCGTCCGGGCTCGCCCGGACGGCTCCCGCGCGGACCGCGGCGGCGCCGAAGATCGGGACCTCGCACTCGCGGTCGTCGAGGAGCGGGCGCAGCTCGCGGTGGGCCGGGTGCTCGCGCCTGAGCGCGTGCCGGAGCACGAACGCGTCCCATGGCACGATCCCGGCGTGGTTCGCGACGATGACGGCGGGCCCCTTCGCCGGGACCGCCTCGATACCGCGGACCTGCGTTCGCCACCAGGTCGAGTAGAAGAACTCGACGACGGGCTCGAGCCGCTCGGCGAACCGAGGATCCATGCCGAACGGGTCGAGCCGCTCCGGCGGCTCGAAGAGCCGGAGGAGGCTCGCGATGCCGCCGAGGCGCGCCCGCATCGCGGGGAGGAGGCGCGCGAACGCCTCGCGCAGCTCGCCTTCCACGGAGGCGAGGCCGGCGCGGGCGGCGAGGTCCTCGAGCCGCCCCTCGATCCCCTCGAGCGCGGCGTCGATCCGGCGCTCGACGTCGGCGAGCCGGGACGACGCGGCCTGCGCGGCACGCCCGGCTGTGGAGGAGATCGCAGGGCGCTCAGGGAGCCCGGACGTCGGGATCGCGGTCGTGCTCGCGATCGCGATCGCAGCGACGGCCGGCTCGCGTTCCGCCGCGCCCCGCTCGAAGGGATCGTTCCCGAGCGCCGGGCGACGCGGGCGCGCAGGTGCGCTCGACCTGTCGCGCTTCGCCTTTCGCCGTCCCGGGCCTCCCGCCATGGCGACGTCATAGACGCGCCCCGGCAGGGCGTCAAACGTCGAATCGGGGGCGCGGGGCAAACCCCGAGTCGGATCGTCGTGCTACGAAGGGGCGCGATGGCGCGCATCCAGGTCCTGCCTCCCGGGCTCGTGAACCAGATCGCCGCGGGTGAGGTGGTCGAGCGCCCCGCCTCGGTGGTGAAGGAGCTCGTGGAGAACGCGCTCGACGCGGGCGCGCGCTCGGTCTCCATCGACGTGGAGGAGGGCGGGCTCGCGCTCGTCCGGGTCGCGGACGACGGCTGCGGCATGGACCGCGACGACGCGGCCCTCGCGTTCGAGCGTCACGCGACCTCCAAGCTCCGCGACGCCGCGGGCCTCTCCGCGATCGCGACGATGGGCTTCCGCGGCGAGGCGCTCCCCGCGATCGCGTCGGTGTCGCGCTTCAAGCTCGAGACCGCGCCGGCCGAGGACGGCCACGGGACGCGCGTGGACGTCGAGGGTGGGGTGCTCCAGGAGATCGGGGCGGTCGGCCGGCCGCGCGGGACCACCATCGAGGTGCGGGATCTCTTCTACAACACGCCGGCCCGCCGGAAGTTCATGCGCGCCGCCGCGACGGAGACGGGGCACGTCACAGAGGCGGTGGTCCGGCTCGCGCTCGCGCGTCCTGATGTCTCGTTCTCGCTCCGGTCCGGCGGGCGGCTCGCGCTCACGGCGCGCGCCGGCGAGCCGCTCGCCGAGCGCGCCGTCCAGGCGCTCGGGCGCGAGGCGCACCGTCACCTCGTGACGGTCGACGCGGGGCGCGGCGGCGTGCGGGTGCGCGGCGTCGTGTGCTCCCCGGATCACTCGCAGGCGACCGGGCGCGCCGTCTACCTGTTCGTGAACGGCCGGTGGGTGCGTGACCGCAGCGCGGCCCACGCGGTCCTGCGGGCGTTCGCCGGATCCCTGCCCCCCGGCCGCCATCCCGCGGCGATCCTGTTCCTCGGCGTGCCGCTCGGCCGCGTCGACGTGAACGTGCACCCTCAGAAGCACGAGGTCCGGTTCGCGGAGCCGCGCGAGGTGCAGGACGCGATCTTCCACGCGGTCGCCGGAGCGCTCAGGACCGCGCCGTGGCTCGGGCGATCGGCCGGAGCAGGCTCGGCCGGCGGCGGCGCCCACGCCCTCCCCGAGCCCGGGGCGGCGCTCGAAACTTCCGTCGCCGCCGAGGCGGCCGCCGACGTCCTTGCCTGGGCGCGGGGCGATCGCCCCCCGGAGGGGAGCGGCGCGTCGCTTCCGTTCCCCGCGCTCGGGGACGGAGCGACGGCTGCGCTCGCGTTTAGGGTCACGGACGAGGCGGGGTCGAGGCCCGCCGGCTACTTCGCCTCGCTCCGGTTCGTCGGGCAGCACGCCCGCACCTATCTCCTGTGCGAGGCGCCCGGGGGCGCGCTCGTCGTCGTCGATCAGCACGCGAGCCACGAGCGGCTCCTCTTCCACCGGCTGCGGGAGGCGTTTCGCACGAGGGTGATCCCCGTGCAGCCGTTCCTCCTGCCGCACGTCGTGACGGTCGCACCGGCCGCGGCGCGCGCGCTCGAGGGGGGCCTCGCCGAGCTGCGCCGGCTCGGGCTCGACGTCGAGCCGTTCGGCGGCGACGCGTTCGCCGTCAAGGGCGCGCCCGCCGCGCTCGGAGGCGTCGACCTGCCCGCGCTCCTCGTCGACCTCGCCGGTCAGCTCGCCGAGCTGGAGCGCGGCAGCGCGGTCGACGACGCGTTCCACGACCTCCTCGCCACCATGGCGTGCCACGCGGCGGTCCGCGCGAACGAGGACGTCTCCCCGGACGAGGCGCGAGCGCTGCTCGACGGCCTCGACGCGATCGACTTCAAGGCGCGCTGCCCTCATGGGCGGCCGGTCGTGTTCGAGCTGCCCCTCGCCGAGCTCGAGCGGCGCGTCGGACGCCGGTAGCCCCGCCTGCTTCGAGAGCGGCGCACTGTAATTTGGTGCGCGCACCCCACCGCAAAGACGACGGTCCGCCCCGGCGAGATTCAGCGCAGCTCGTCCTCGCCGCGTCGGCACGGAGCAATTTTCCGATCGCGACCCGGCACCGCGTATGCAGAGACCCACGGGCGTGCAGGGAACGATCACCAGCCGGGACGTCCTCATCCACTCGGTGACGATCCTCCGGCTGTGGGGTCCCGCGTTCTACGTCCGCTGCATCCGGGCGATCGCGAGCGGCCGCCAGTGCACGTTCCTCGACGTCCTCGCCCGCGAGCGCTGAGCTTTCGCGCCTCCGTCGGAACGGCGCGGTGGACGGAGAGCCGGGGCTTTGGCACAGTCCGGGCCTCGATGGCACGCGACCCTCGGCTGCGCCCGTTCCGGATCGCCCTGTGGGCGATCTACCTCACGGTCGTCGCCGTGGCGGTGGGGTTGACCATCCGGAGCGTGGTGAAGAACCTGCGGGGGCCCCCCCGGCCGTCCGTCGCGCTGCCGACCCGCGCGACGCTCCGCGTGTGTGTCACCGAGCTCCAGGCGCTCCACCTCGAGCAGAACGAGCGCGCGTGGCGGCTCGGCGCGGAGCTCGGCAGCGGGAGCGACGCGGTGACGCGCTGGCAGGTCTGGTCGCGGGAGTGGGAGCAGCGGCTCGACGACCTCGCCGACCGCTGCCGCATCGACGCGGACGAGCCGGGTCCGCCCGGCTTCGGGGGGCGCCGGGAGCTCGCCGCGGCGCGCGACGCCGTGCTGCGCCTGCACCGCTCGTACGCCGTGCAGGTGAACCGGTTCGCGCAGGACGAGGCGAACCTCGCCCGCGCCGCCGCCGACGCGCTGCAGGCGGCGCAGGCCGCGGTGGCGCGGCCGCCCGAGCGGCCGTAGCGCTCGCGCAGCGCGCGGGCGATGGCTCCCGCGCTACGGCGGCGGGCAGGGATGCTCGGCCGACTCCGGCACGCTCAGGAAGACCCAGCGGTGCACCTGGGTCTCGAAGCCGGGCTTCGGCGCCCGGTTCGAGAGCTCGGCGGTCCCGATCACGCTCGGGTCGAACCCGTTCGATACGACGAGCTCGACGACGCGCACGATCCCGGGGTCCGGGTAGACCGGACCGCCACCGACCGGAGGCGCGCCGTATGTCGCCGGGTGGTCGTATGGCACGAACTCGAAGCCCTGCTGAACGCCGCCGACGAGGGGCGGAACATCGCGGGTGAGGTTCGTCGTGTCAGCGTTCGGCGGCACCGCTTTCTGGTCCCAGATGTTCCGGCCGAGGCTGGACCTCGAGTCGTAGTTCACGAACCACCGCGTATCGACCGTCTCGATGGTGTTCGAGTCGAAGATCCGTGCCGAGAGCTTGTAGACGGGCGTCGTGACGCAGAAGCTCGGCACGAAGATGATCGGGTTCCCGTCGCCCGCGATCTCGTCCACGAGGATCCGCGGCGGCGTGATCGTCCCCGGCGGATAGTCCGGGAGCGGCTGCGGGATCGGGCAGCCGGCGAGGACGAGGGCGAGGGCCAGGGCGGCGCGCCTCACGGCTCGCCCTCCTCGTCCGGAGGCGCGGGCTCGCCGCGGCGCTCCGCCTCGAGCTTCTCGAGGTGGCGGAAGATGGTGCGGGGGTCCACGTCGAGGTCCTTCGCGGTCTTCGTGCGGTTCCCGCCGTTCCGGGCGAGCACCTCGTTGATGTAGCGCTTCTGGAACTCGTCCTTCGCGTGGGCGAGGGCGAGGATGGGCTCGAGGATCTCGGGCCGGAGGTCGAGGTCCTCGGCGGAGACGAGCGGCTTGTCCGCGAGCACGACCGCCTTCTTCACGCGGTTCTCGAGCTCGCGGATGTTCCCGGGCCACGCGTACTTGCGCATGGCGACGAGCGCGCTCGGCGTGAAGCCGCGGACGCGCGCGCCGAACTCCTTCCCGTACTTCTGCAGGAACCACTTGGCGATGACGACGAGATCCTCGCCGCGCTCGCGCAGCGGCGGCAGCTCGATCTTCACGACGTTGAGCCGGTAATAGAGGTCCTCGCGGAAGTTGCCTTTCTTGATCTCGTCCTCGAGCACCCTGTTCGTCGCCGCGATCACGCGGATGTCCACCGGCTCCGGGCGCGTGTCTCCGACGCGCACGACCGTGCGGTCCTGCAGCGCGCGCAGGATCTTCACCTGGAGGGAGGCGGGCATGTCCCCGATCTCGTCGAGGAAGAGCGTGCCGCCGTGCGCCGCCTGGAAGCGCCCGACGCGGGTCGCGATCGCGCCGGTGAAGGCGCCCCGCACGTGCCCGAACAGCTCGGACTCGAGGAGCGACTCCGGGATGGCGCCGGAGTTCACGGCGACGAACGGCCCCTGCGCGCGCGGCGAGCGGCGGTGGACCTCCCGCGCGACGACCTCCTTGCCCGTACCGGTCTCGCCGGAGACGAGCACCGAGATGTCCGTCGCCGCGACCTTCTCGATGCGCCGGTAGACCTCGCGCATCGACGCGCCGGCGCCGATGAGATCGCCGTACTGCTTCGACTGGACCGCCTCCTTGAGGGCGACGTTCTCGCGGCGGAGCGAGTCGAGCAGCATCGCGTTCTGGACGAGCAGCGAGGCCTGCGCCGTGAACACGGTGAGCGGCTCGAGCGCTCGATCGTCGAAGAGCGAGACCACGTTGTCGTTGCCGAGGTAGATGACCCCGAACACGTCGCCCTTCTGCATGAGCGGCGCGCACATCACCGAGCAGAGCTTCAGGTTCACGACCGACGAGGAGCCCGACCACTCGGCGTCGTGGAGCGCGTCGGCGACCACGATGGGCCGCCGCGTCTCGACCACCCGCTGGATGATCGAGTCGGAGACCCGCGCCATCGCGTTCTCGATCGTCTCGCGGACCACGTTCCGCGCGGCGCGGACCGTCATCTCGCCGTCCTCGAGGAGGATGAGGAACCCCTTGTCGGCGTGGGTCACCTCGAGCAGCGCGTCGAGCAGCTCGTCGAGGAGCCGCGCGAGGTCCGTTGCGCCGAGGAGCCGCTCCGAGAACCGGACGAGAGAGTCGAGCGCGAGGAGCCGCTGGCCGGACTGCGGCCGCGCCGCGGCCGCGCGCGGGGCGGGGTCGAAGAACAGCTCCGTCGCGCCCACCCGGATCCGATCGCCCGGCCCGAGCCGCCAGGTCGCGCGGCGCTTCCCGTTCACGGTCATGTCGGACGCGTCGTGCGCGGCGGCGTTGTAGTCCTTCCCGTCGAAGTGGATGTGGAGGGCCGTGCGCCCGAGCCCCGGGTCGGAGACGGCGACGTCGTTCTCGGCGTCGCGGCCGACGCTCGTGATCCGCTTCACGAGTGCCACCTCGCGCTCGCTGCCGTCCGGGGCCTTCACGATCAGGGTCGCCACGGGCGCCTTTCTAGAACGACCACTCGAGCTTCAACGCGCCGCCGGACTGGCCGGGCGTGATCTCGGTCTCGATGCGAGGGACGAAGTTCCGGTGGGCGTCCCAGACGCCGTAGCCGTAGAGGGCCCAGAACAGGCCGGCGGACACGTACTTCAACGCGTCGATCTGGCTGATGAGGTTCCGGTCGGAGTCGCTGTAGGGCGGCCGCGAGCAGCCGGGCTGCCCGGAGATGCAGGTGCGCGTCCGGTCGTCCGCGATCTGGTTGTGGACGACGATCGCGGCGACGTTCACGAGGCCGAGCACGAGCTGCCCCGCCGCGATCGCCGTGCCCTTCGCCCGCTCTCCGTTCTGGAACTGCCCCGCGCCGAGCGGCATCCAGTTGAAGAGGTACACGCGCTCCTCGATCCGGACGATCTTGCCCGGCGTGCCGGTGCGCGCCTGCTCCTCCGCGAGGAGCCGCCGCTTCGCCTCGTCCGCGAGCCGGCGCTGCCGGGCGAGCTCGCGCCGCCGTTCCCGCAGCGGCGCGAGCGCGGGCTCGTGCTCCTTCTTCACCGCGTCGAAGAACTCGACGATCGGCGGCGGCACGAGGAAGGCGTCGAGCGAATAGTCCGGCTCGAACGAGAGCAGGTTCACGAAGGCGGCGCGCGCCGCGAGCCGGTCGCCGAGCTGGTACTCGGCGATGCCGAGCATCCGGTACGCGTCCACCTCCTCCGCGTCGGTGAGGTTGGGCGCGCCGGCGAGCATCTGCCGCAGCGACCCTGCGGCGTCGGCGTAGGCGCCGAAGTCGAAGCGATCCTTCGCGCGTTTCAGGTCGGGCGGCGCGGCGAGCGCGAGCGCGAGCAGGAGCGGGACGACGTTCACGGCGCGGCCCCCGCGGAGCCGGCCTGCGGACCGGCCACCGTGTACGACTCGCCGGCGCGGATGTTCACCTGGATCTCCGTCGGGGCGACCCCCGCGAGCTCGAGCCGGACGCGGGAGGTCCCCTCGTAAGGGCTCGCGCCGCCGGGCGGCACGAAGACCGGGATCGCGGCGCGCTGCGACTCCCCCGCGGTCCCGGAGGGCTTCCCGTCGAGGAACACGCGCGTCGCGGGGTCGCCGTCCACGCGCAGCCGGGCCGGGCGGGGCTCGAGCGACACGCGAAGCTCGCCCGCGGCGGCCGCCTCGGCGGCGGTGATCTCGCGGACGAAGGGTGCGCAGCAGGCGTGCTCGATCCGGAGCTCGTGCCGCCCGGGCGGGATCGCGACCCGGACCACCTGCTCGTCCCGCGAGACCTCGACACCGTCGAGGAGCGCGCGTTGCGCGTAGGGACGGACGTGGATCGCGAGCGGCGCCGCCCGGCTGCCCGGGTGCTCGCCCGCGTGCGCGTGCGCGGCCGGACGGACGGAACCCGGCGCCGGCGCGGGCGCGGGCGCCGCGGCGACCGCCGGGAACGGCGGCGGCGACGCGGCGGGGGGGCTCGCGGCCGCCGGGGGCTGCGGGGCGGCCATCGTCTGGGCCGCGTCCGGCGTCGCGTCGCGGCGCAGCGCCGCGGTCGTGGCGAGCGCGAGTGCCCCGAACGCGAGAAGCGCGCCGCCCGACCACGCGGCGACCCGGCTCGCGCGGCGCCGCCGGGTGAGCCGCGCGAGCTTCCTCAGCACGACCGCATTCTCCGGCTCGAGCGCGAGGACCCGGTTGAAGAAGTCGAGGGCGCGCGCCGAGGAGCCCTCGGCGAGGGCGCCGTCGCCGAGCGCCGTAAGCGTCGCGACCGCTCGGGCGGGGAACGCGGCACGGAAGCCGATCGGGTCGCCAAGGAACGCGACGAGCGCCTCCTCGGGCCGGTCGAGCCCGACCTGCGCGAGCGCACGATCCAGCGCGTCCCGGACCTCGGCAGCCTGCTGCGGGCGGAGCGCGGGTTCGACCGCGAGGCAGCGGCGCACGAGATCCGCGAGCGCATCGGGGATCCGCGCGTCGACGGCGCGGGGATCCTCGAAGTCGCCCTCGAGGACACGCCGCAGGATGGCGGTCGGGTTCGCGGCGGCGAACGGGAACTTCCCCGTCGCGAGCCAGTACAGGATCGTGCCGAGCGAGAACACGTCGCTGCGGGCGTCCGCGTCCTTCCCCTCGACGATCTCCGGCGCCATGTGGTGCGGCGAGCCGACGAGCGCTCCGGTCATCGTCATCCGCTCGTCGGAGGCGAGGATGCGCGCGATGCCGAAGTCGGCGAGCTTCACCGCGGGCGGCTCGTCCTGCTTCACGAGGACGTTCTCCGGCTTCAGGTCGCGGTGGATCACGCCCGCGGAGTGGGCGTGGACGAGCGCGTCGGCGAGCGCGCGCCCGACGAGCATCGCCACCTCGGGGAAACCGAAGCCGACCTCCTGTGCGAAGACGCGCAAGGTGCGGCCGAGGACGAACTCGGTGACGAGGAAGCTCTCGACCGCGGCGTCGCCCGAGTAGTCGTAGATCTCGACGATGCCGGGGTGGGCGAGCCGCGCGACGGCGCGCGCCTCGCGCGAGAAGCGCGCCCGCGACTCGGGGGCGGACGCGAGATGCGGGTGAAGCAGCTTCACCGCGACCTCACGATCGAGGGCGGTGTCGCGGCCGCGGTACACGACGGCCATTCCGCCGCTGCCCACCTGCTCGAGGAGCGCGTAGCGCCCGAGCATCCGGATCATCGGAGGCTCCTCGCGCGCGCCCTCGGACGCCGGCTCGGGATGATCGATCGCGCCGCCCACGTTTCCCCACACGAAAGCCCCGTACGCCACGTCGCGAATCGCGACATCGATGCCGGGATCGGAGCGGACACTATGACACGCCCGCCCGGCCGGCGGCCACTCCTTGGATCGAGGGGGCGAGGAGGAGGCGCCCGATCAGCGTCACCAGGCGGGCAGGGCGCCCGCGCCCGTGCCCGGCAGGTAGCCCTGCGCGAGCAGCGCCCGGATCGTCTCGATCACCGCCGGCGTCGAGACGGGGTGGAGCGGGCGCCAGCCGATCGAGGCGAGGCGGCCCGTGTCGTAGTAGTGGTCGGCGCTGATCCAGTGCAGCGCCTCGCGGTCGACGCGCGGCGGGATCGCGGCCGCCGCGCGGGTGCGCGCCGCGAGCTCCGTCCAGCGCTCGGCGAGCCGGCGGTTCAGCGGCTCGAGCAGCGCGCGGTCGGGGACGTGCCGGAAGAGCCACAGGAGCGCGGCCCCGACGCGCGGGAGAGCGGGCAGGATCCGGCCGGGCCGGTATCCGAGCGCCGTGAGCGCGGTGTCAAGGTGCTCGGCGAGCGGGAGCGGCGCGTCGTCCCCGACGTTGAAGGCGCGCCCGATCACGGCGCGGTCGTCGGGGTGCGTGACGACGTGGGCCACCGCCCGCGCGAGGTCGTCGAGATGGACGAGGTGCGCGACGGGTCCGCGCCGGAGGATCGGCACGCGGCGGCGCCCCTGCGACAAGAGCGCGACGAGCGAGAGCGCGCGGACCGGTCCACCGCGGAGCGTCGGGCCGTAGAGGATGGTTGGGCGCAGGACCGTGAGCGGCGCGCCGCGCCGGAACGCGGCCCAGCTCGCCTGCTCCGCGCGCCAGCGGATCCGCTCGTGCGCGGTCCGCGGCGCCTTCAGCTCCCCCTCGCGGCAGGGCAGATTCCTCGGCCGGCCGTAGACGCCGACCGTCGAGACGTGGACGAGGCGGCGCGCGCCGGCCGTGCGCGCGAGCTCCGCCGCCCCGGCCGCGGCCGCGGCCTCCGCCTCGGCGCGGAGCGCCTCGTCCGTCTCGCGCGGCGTGCGCAGGCCCACGTGGACGACGGCGGAGGCGCCGCCCGGAGCGATCTCGAGGCGGAGGCTGCCGTCCGGTCCCATCGGGACGTGACGCGAGGAGAGCCCTTCGGCGGCGAGCGCGGCGGCGACCGCCTCGAGGACGGCGCCGGGCGTGCCGGTGAGGAGGACGCGCTGCGCCACGGCGGGCGCTCTAGACCCGGACCTCCTCCGACTTCTTCTGGGCGGGCTTCTTCTCGCCCTCGGGCTCCGGCGGCGGCTTGCGGCCGAGCGGGCTCTCCTCGAGCGCGGCCTTCAGCACGTCGTCCATGTGGGCCGCGAAGACGAACTCGAGCTCCTTGCGCGCCTGTGCGGGGACGTCGATGAGGTCCTTCTCGTTCCGGGCCGGGATGATGACCCGCTTGATCCCGGCGCGATGCGCCGCGAGCACCTTCTCCTTGATGCCGCCGACCGGCAGGACGAGGCCGCGCAGCGTGACCTCGCCCGTCATCGCGACGTCCGAGCGGACGCGGATGCCGGTGAGGAGCGACACGAGCGCCGTCAGGATCGTCACGCCGGCGCTCGGGCCGTCCTTCGGGATCGAGCCCGCCGGGAAGTGCAGGTGGATGTCGGTCTTCTCGAGGAAGTTCGACGCGATGCCGAGGTTGTCGGACTTCGACCGAAGGTACGACAGCGCGGCCTGTGCGGACTCCTTCATGACGTCGCCGAGCTGACCGGTGAGGGTGAGCGACCCCTTGCCGGCCATCTTGGTGGCTTCGATGAAGAGGATGTCGCCTCCCGCCGCGGTCCACGCGAGCCCCGTCGCGACGCCCGGGATCTCGGTGCGCTCGGCGGTCTCGTTGTAGAACTTCTCCGGCCCGAGCATGTCGGGCAGATCGGCCTCGTCGACGGCGCGCTTGGCGCCGGCCGTGACCTTCCCGCTCGCCACCTCGACCGCCACCGCGCGGCACACGTCGGCGATGCGCCGCTCGAGGTTCCGGACGCCGGCCTCGCGCGTGTACGCCATCACGATCTTGATGAGAGCCTTCTCGGTGAGGCTGATGGCCTCCGGCGAGAGCCCGTGCTCCCTGAGCTGCTTCGGGATGAGGTGATTCAGCGCGATGTGGACCTTCTCCTCGAATGTGTAGCCGGGCAGCTCGAGGATCTCCATGCGGTCCTTGAGCGGGCCGGGGATCGGATCGAGCAGGTTCGCCGTCCCGATGAACATCACCTTCGAGAGGTCGAACGGGAGATCGAGGTAGTGATCCGAGAAGCTGAAGTTCTGCTCCGGATCGAGCACCTCGAGGAGCGCCGCCGACGGGTCGCCGCGGAAGTCCGCCCCGAGCTTGTCGATCTCGTCGAGCATCATCACGGGGTTCACCGTGGCCGCCTTCTTCATCGACTGGATGATCCGGCCGGGGAGGGCGCCCACGTACGTGCGCCGGTGGCCTCGGATCTCGGCCTCGTCGCGCACGCCGCCCAGGCTGAGCCGCACGAACTTGCGCCCGATGGCCCGCGCGATGGACTGGCCGAGCGAGGTCTTGCCGACGCCAGGGGGCCCGACGAAGCAGAGGATCGGGCCGCGCATGTCGTTCTTCAGCTTGCGGACGGCGAGATACTCGAGGATCCGCTTCTTGATCTGCTGGAGGCCGTAGTGGTCCGCGTCGAGGATCCCGCGCGCGTTCTCGATGTCGAGATTGTCATCGCTGCGCTTCGACCAGGGCAGATCGGCGATCCAGTCGAGGTACGTCCGCGCCACGGTGTACTCGGACGAGGCCGTCGGGATCGACTTCAGCCGGTTGAGCTCCTTCTGCGCGACCTTGTCCACCTCCGGCGGCAGCCCGGCCTTCTTGAGCCGCTCCGCCAGCTCGTCGAGCTCCTCCTCCTCCTCGCCGAGCTCGCCGAGCTCCTCCTTGATGGCCTTGAGCTGCTGGCGCAGGTAGTACTCGCGCTGCGTCTTCGACATCTCGCCCTTCACGGCGGAGTCGATCTTGTTCGAGAGCTTCAGGATCTCGCGCTTCCGGTTGAGGAGCTCGAGGACGAGCTTCATCCGGGCCTTCAGGTCGACGGTCTCGAGGACCTGCTGCTTCTCCTCGATCGGGACGTCCACGTTCGCGGCGATGAGGTCCGCGAGGTGGCCGGGGTGCGTGATCGACTCGACGAGCTCGGTCGCCGCCGCGGGGAGCTCGGGCATGAGCTCGATGACCTCGCGGGCGAGCTTCTTCAGGTTGATCGCGAGCGCCTCGACCTCGACGTCGTCGGTCAAGGTCTTGTCCTCGACCGGCTCGATGCGCGCCTTGAGGTACGGGCTCTCCTGGACGAGCTCGAGGACCTTGAAGCGCGCGAGGCCCTGCACGACGAGCGAGTAGTTGTCCTCGCCCATCTTGAGCAGCTTCACGACGCGGGCGACGGTCCCGACGGTGTAGAGGTCCGCCGCGCCCGGGTCCTCCTCTTCGGCCCGGCGCTGCGTCACGACCCCGATGACCTGCTCGTCCCGAACCGCGTCCTTGATGAGCGCGATCGTCTTCTGCCGTCCCACCGCGAGCGGCAGCACCCCGCCCGGGAAGAACACCGAGTTGCGGAGCGGCAGGATCGGGAGAACCTGAGGGATGTCTTCCTTGTTGATGAGCCCCGGGGGACCCATCGCAGGGGCCACCTGTGCGCCCGCTGCTCCCTTCTTCTCCTTCTCGGACATCGCCGTCTCCTCCGTGGGTGAGGGATACCCGCGACGGGCGAGCATATCAACCAAAAACCGGGTGGGCTTGCGGGCGGTTGGGGCTGCGCACGCAACCTTCCAAGCGCGCCGATCGAGCGCGCCGGGCGGCTTCGTGCGGCGCGGCCAGGTCAGTCCTCGTTGAGTGAGGTGTGCCCCGGGATCGAGATAGTCTTGCCGTCGGGCTCGCCGCCGGGACCTCCCGGATCGGCGCGGACCGGCCCCTCCGAAGGCGCCCAGAGCCCCTTCGCGCGGTCGTCCTCGCCGTCCCCGGACACGTGTCCGGACCGGGGCGGAATCTGCTGCGGCGCAGCCTCCGGTCCCTCCGCGGGGGACCACGCGTGCTTTCCGGTCATGCCTCTTCCATAAGAGCCGCTTCCTCGAGGGCAAGCGCGTGGGCACCTTGGCCCCGTGCGCGCGGTCGAGGTCGGGGTGGCGCTCGCCGTGGTCGCGGCGGCCGCCGCGCTGCGCGCCACCCTCCTGCGCCGCCGCGCGGTTCCGGCCGGGGTCGCGCTGCTCGCGGAGGCGATCCCGGACGCGCTCGGAGACGCGGTCCTCGCGATCGACGCGGCGGGCCGGATCGGCCACGCGAACAGCGCCGCTGGGAGGCTCCTCGGCGCGTCCGTCGCCGATCTCGTCGACCGCGACCTCGCCGCGGTGGCGCCGGAGCTGCACGTGCTCTTGCGCGGCCTCGAGCGCGGCCCCGCCCGCGCCCGGATCGCGATCCCCGCTCCGGGCGGCGCGGTCCGCGTGCGCGCCGCCGTGGCGCGGGTGTCCGCGCATCCACCGTGGGCGCTCGCCGTGCTCCGGCCCTTGCCGCAGGCGCGACCCTCTCCGCCGCCGCTGCCGCGCGCTCCGGCGGCGGTATCGTCCCACGGCGAGGCCCGGGCCGCGCTCGCCGCCGCGGCGGCGTCGCTCGGGGACCCTGTCGCCCGGGCGGTGGAGGCGCTGTCGCTCCTGCGCCTCGCCGCTCCACCGCTCCCCCCGCAGGCCGCGGGCGGGCTCGCTGCCGCCGAGGACGCGCTCGAGACGGCCTCGCGGCGCGTGGGCGCGCTCGCGGCGGCGGGACAGAGTGCGGGCGCGCGACGTCCGCTCGACCTCGCTGCGCTCGTCGAGGACCTCGTCGCGACGTTCCCCGCCCCGCCGGGCGTCCGCGTGCGATTCGAGCTCGCGCCCTCGCGCGCGCTCGCGGACGATCGCCCGGTGCGGGCGGCGGTCCGCGAGCTCCTCGCCGCGGCGGCAGCGGCCCTCCCGGCGGGCGGCGAGATCTCGGTCGCCGTGGGCGGCGGCGCCGGCTCGGCGACCATCGAGATTCGCGCGCCCGCCCACCCGTCGCCCGGCGGCCTCTCGCTCGCGCGGGCACTCGTCGCTCCGCAGGGGGGGCGTGTCGAGGAGGAGCCCGTCCCCGGCCGCGGCGCGATCGTGCGCATCGCCCTCGACGGCGCGGCCGCCCTCGAGCCCGCCTGATCGCGCGATCACCGGACGGCGCCGGCACGTCGTCTACGTTTGACACCCGGGCGAATGGGCCGTTAGCATCCGTGCGCCTCCGTCGGCGCCATCACACCTGGGAGCGAGCGATCGTCCGCATCGGCCACATCAGCGATCTCCACGTTGCCGACCGGGGACGCTACCCCCGGAACGGCTTCACGGCGCGTGACTGCGAACGCCACTCGGCGCGGCTCGCGAAGGGGCTCCTCGACGCCCTCGGCGAGATCGGCGTGGACCACCTCGTCGTCACGGGCGACCTCACGTTCTCGGCCGAGCCACGCGAGTTCGAGCGCGCCGCCGACCTCCTGCGCCCTTTCGCCGACGCGAAGAAGCTCACGGTCGTTCCGGGAAACCACGACGTCTGGACCGAGGAGTCCGTCGAGACGGCGCGGTTCCTGCGGGCGCTCGGCCCGGACGGTCGCGGGATGCGGCGGGCGGCTCCGAGCTATCCCCAGGTCGTGCCGCTCGGCGACGACGCGGTGCTCCTCGCGCTCGACAGCGCGCGGTACGGCCACGATCCGCTCGAGACCCCGGGCCGGCTCGGCTCCGAGCAGCTCCGCGCGGCGCGGGAGCTCGCCCGCGAGCACTCGAAGCAGGGGCGGGCGGTCCTGCTCGCGTTCCACCACCACGTCGTCCTCCCTCCCGAGCGGATGCCGTCCGACGCGAAGGTCGCGCGGATGCCGCTCGCCGACGCGGACAAGATCGTGCGGCTCGTCGCGGAGGTGCCGATCGCGGCGGTGCTGCACGGCCACCGCCACACCGCCTTCCGCGTCGACCTGCCGGGCGCGGCCGGGCCGACCCCGGTGCTCTGC
Source organism: Anaeromyxobacter sp. (assembly GCA_036394835.1). GTDB lineage: Bacteria > Myxococcota > Myxococcia > Myxococcales > Anaeromyxobacteraceae > Anaeromyxobacter. Next base: position 28,270 of record DASWEI010000133.1, read on the forward strand.
GCCGGCTCCGCCTCCCGCGTCGCCGACGAGCCGGTGCGCCGCGCCCGCGCGTACCTCTACGAAATCGATCGCACGGGGCTGCGGAGTGTCGAGGCCCTCGTCGCGGGCACGGAGTGATCCCATGCGAAAGTTGCTCGTCGTCGCGCTGCCCGTCGGGCTCGCCGTCCTCGCGGCCATCCTGCTCTTCACGACCACGCGGGCGCAGTCCGAGACCTTCGACGCGCGCCTCGAGCGCGCGCGGCTGAAGCGGGACTTCACCGAACGCGCGCAGGCCGCGAAGGCCATCCCCGCCGACCGGCTTCCGGAGTGGCAGGCGGAGGTCGTTGCGCTCTCGCGCTGGTACTTCGACGAGCTCACGGCGATCCGCAACCGCCACCCGGGCGAGCCGCCGCGGCCGACGGGGGTGCAGGCGGCCGAGGACGAGAAGAAGGGGAAGACGAAGAAGCAGGACCGCGAGGCGATCGCCGACTTCCAGGAGTACGCCGAGGCGCGGCTCGCCGTGCTGCGCGAGGGCCGCTACGCGCCGGTCGCCTCCGCCTTCGCCGACGGGCTCCGCCTCGATCTCGTGGCCGTCGAGCCGGGCGCCGCTCCCGGCGCCGGCCCCGGCCTCCGGATCGACTTCGCCCTCTGGGGCGCGCCGCGCTACCTCGAGCGTGAGCGCGCGAGCGATCGGACCGTCACCCGCAACGTCGTGCCCGTGGCATTCAAGCGGATCGCGTTCAGGTTCCTCGACCCCTCGGGGAAGCTCTACGGAGAGATGAGCGGCGGCGGCGAGCCGTACCAGAAGCTCACCGACCCCGAGCGGTTCGTCGACGACTTCCCGCCGGGCGTGCTCTTCGGCACCTGGTGGGTGGAGCTCTTCCCGCGCGAGGCCGCGACGGCGGAGCTCGAGCTCGCGGTGGACGTCCGGGCGCCGAGCGGCGCCGTCCGTCCGGCCACGTTCCAGGCCCGCCTTCCCGTGCCGGAGCGCTGGAAGCTTCCGCCGGGCGCCACCTTTCAGGCCGAGGTGCGCGAGGCAGGCCCCGCGCGGTAGTCGTGTCGGACGCGAAGAAGAAGAAGCGTACGCCGCGGGCCGACGCGAAGGCGCCGCCGTCCGCGGATCCCCGCGGACTCCCGGACGCGCGGGGCGACGCGCCGCTGCACGAGCTCTCGCGCGACGCGCTCTCGGTCCTGCTCTACGTGGCGCTCCTGCCGGATGAGGCGCGTGGGATCGTGAAGGCGCTCCACCTCTCGGTGCCGGGCTTCCGGACCGAGGGGTTGAACGACGTGGAGCTCTGCGACGCCATCGCCGACGAGGTCCGAGCGCACCCCGAGGCCCGGTCGCACGTCGTGGACGCGCTCCGCGCCGCGTTCCGGGGCATGCCGCTCCCCGACGTGCCGCTCGATCCGGCCGGCGCGGACGACCTCCTCGCCGTCGGGAGCTCCGAACACGGGCTCACCTTCGCGCTCTGGCGCGTCCTCGCGGACCCCGATCCCGAGATCCGCCGGCGCGCGCTCCCGGTGCTCGAACGGCTCGCGAAGGACCACTACGGCCCCGCGCCGGAGGGCGCGAAGGGAAGGCCGCGGAAGGACGATCCGGCGGCGCGGATGGCCGAGCTCGAGCGCGACCTCGCGGACGCGACGAAGCAAGTCGAACGGGCTCGCGAGGAGCTCCAGCAGGCGAAGCGCGACGCCGCCGAGCGGGCGGAGTCCGTGCGGCGCAAGGGCGAGGAGCAGCGCGAGAAGCTCCAGGCGTGGCTCAAGGAGGCTCGCGCGCGCGAGGCCCAAGCGGTCGACGAGGCCGCCCGCGCGCGCGACGCGGCGCAGGCCGCGGCCGGTGCGCGCGACCGAGCGGAGGCGGCGCTCGCCGCGGCGCAGGCGACGGATGCGGCCACGGAGGCGCACCGCGCGCGGGCCGTGGCACGCGACCTCGACGGGAAGGTGACCGCGCTCGAGGCGCGCCTCGCCCGGCAGCAGGAGCACGAGCGCGAGCTCGAGGCGGCGCTCGCGGCGAGGGAGCGAGACGAGCCCGCGCGGGCGCCCGTCGCGGCGGCGCCGACGCCGGAGGCGGACGAGCCGGAGGACGCGCCCGCGACGTGGCTCATGCCGGTCTACACGCGCGAGTTCTACGACTCGCTCGACGGGTGGGACCGACGCATCCAGCGCGCCGCCTTCAAGCAGGCGGCGCTGCTCGCGCAGGACCATCGGCACCCGTCCCTGCGGGCGCTGCCGCTCGAGGGGCTGCCCGGCTACTACCGCGTGCGGGTGGCGACCGACGTGCGGCTGCTCTACCGCCGCACGGAGCGACAGAACACGATCGAGATCCTCTCGCTCATCGATCGCGAGGATCTCGACCGCTACGTGCGGCAGGCGAAGACGCGTTCGAGCTGAGCGCGACTACTCGATGCTCTCGCCGCGTTCGGCGGGCGTTCCCGTCGTCGCGGGCTCGTCAGGGCGCGGCGCGCGGCGCCTGCCGCGACGGCCGTGAGCGCGGGGATCCTCCGCGACCGACAGCTCCTTGCCCGCGGCGAGCAGCTTCGCCCAGGCCTCGGGCGTCGGGCTCGCGCGCGCGGCTTCCAGGGCCTCGCGGTATGCCTTTCGTGCCGCGTCGAGCCGGGCGTTCGGCTTCGCCATCCAGGGCCTCCCTCCCACATCCGCGCCGGTGCGGACCTGTCCGGCAAGATAGGTCCCTGCCTCCTTCGCATGCGGAGCCCCTCTTGGGCCAGGGCTCGGGAAAGCGGCGCTCGCGTGGACGGGCGCCCGTGAGGCGGTCAGGCGAGCTTGCGGTAGATGCCGACGACGACGCCGAGGATCATCGTGCTCCGGAAGTCCTGCTGCCGGACGTAGATGGGCGCCATGCGCGGGTTCGAGGGCTGGAACCGGACGCGGTCCTCCTCGAAGTAGACCCGCTTCACCGTCGCCTCGTCGTCGATCATCGCGACGACGATCTCGCCGTCGTCGGCGTCGAGCTGCTTCTTCACGAAGATGTAGTCGCCCGGGAGGATCCCGTCGCCGATCATCGAGTCGCCCTGCACGCGCAGGCCGTAGACCTTCTTGTTCGTCCCGAGCAGGAAGGAGTCGACCTGGACCGTGTCCTCGACCCGCTCCTGCGCGAGGATCGGCTGGCCGGCGGCGACGCGGCCGACGATGGGGATCTCGATGATCCGACCCGCCGGACGGGACGTTCCCCTGGAGATCGACATGACGTTCGTCGGCCGCGCGGCGCCCCCGAGCACCTCGCGCGCGGCGGAGGTCGGGATGAGCGCGCGCGACTTCACCGGGTCGCGCGTGAGGTAGCCCTTCCGTTCGAGCGCCTTCAGGTGATCGTTCACGCCGTTCGTGGAGCGGATGTCCAGCCCCTCGCCGATCTCGCGGATCGTCGGTGGATAGCCCGCATCGTCGATCTGCCGCGCGATGAAGCGAAGCACCTCGAGTTGCCGGTCCGTGAGCCCGTTCATGGATTGGGATCTCCTGAACATCGGTATACTGGTACGGTGTTCAGAAGGCAAGAATCCGGCCCGTCGCCTACCGTCCGCACCGATGCCCCCCTCGCTCTTCGCCGCCCTCGGCCTCGGCCTGCGCGCGCTCCTGCGGGAGCCGTGGCTCCTCGCGGTCGGGATGCTCGTCGCGCTCGTCCGGCGCGCCGCGCTCTGGCCGGCCTGGACCGTCGCGTGGGTGGTGCTGCTCCGGGCCGCGGTGCTCGCCGCCCCGCGCCGGCCCTTCGATCTCGCGGCGCCGGTGCAGGGCGCCCTCGCGGCGCTCGTCGCGCCGCGGTTCGTCGCGCTCGTCCTTGGGCTCGCGCTCGCGGGGCTCGCCGTCGGCGCGGCGCTCCGGGTCACCTTCGTCGCGGGCGCGCTCCCGACGCTCGGCGGGGCGATGGCGGGCGCCCCCGGCCCCCGCTTCGCGCCCGGGGTCGCGTACGGCTTTCCGCGCGTGCTCGCCGCGTCGGCGCTCGGCCTCCTCCTCGAGGCGTCCGGCGGGCTCTTCGGCGCGACGCTCGCGCTCGCGGCGCTGCGGGTGACCGCCCACGCGGCGGAGCGCGGGGGCTCGCCGCTCCTCGCGGCGGCGGTAGCGAGCGCCCTCACGGTCGCCATCGCGGTCCCACTCGCGCTCTCCGCGGTCGCGGACGCGGGCGTCGCGCGCGCCGCCGTCCGCGGGGAGGGGCCGGCCCGCGCGATCGCCTCGAGCGGTGCGCGCTTCCTCGCGCGCCCGGGCACTTTCCTCATCGCCGCGCTCGCCTTCGGCCTCGCGGCGCTGCTCGGCCCGGGCCTCGTCTCGGGCGCCGGTAGGATCGCTACCGGGTTCGCGTACGGCGTGAGCCCTCTCGTGCTCGTCGGGCCGCGGCTCATGCTCGCCACGTTCGCCGCGACGGTCGCCGCCGCGATCGATCTCGTCTGGCTCGGCACCGTCACGGCGCTCGCGTGCGGTGACGACGATCGCTGACGCATCGGCCGGACCATCGCGCCGTCCGTGCGGCTGCGGGGCGCCCTCGCGCGGACCGGGCTCGCTCGGCGCATCGCTGCGGCGGCACGCCGCAGTGCGTTCGTCCAGCAGGCGGCATTTTCAGACGAGGAGAAGGCTCCGCATCGCATACGCTTGCGCGTGTGACCGCGCTGACGCTTTCCATGACGGTCGTACCCATCCTGGCGCTCGTGGGTGGCGTGGGTGGCTTCATCGCAGCGCTGCGCATCACGCACGGCAGGCGGCAGGCGCGCCTCCTCGAGGCGCAGGAGGCGCTGCGCGTCTCCGAGGAGCGGCTCCGGTTCGCTCTCGCGGCGACGACCGAGATCGTGTGGGACTGGGATCTCCGCACCGATGCCATGTACCAGCCACTCTGGGCTCAGGTGTACGGCTACCCCGAGAACCTGACCCCGCGGACGGGTAAGGAGCTGCTCCGGTACATGCACCCCGACGATCTGGGCGCGGTCGGCGCACAGGTCGAGGAGGCGTCGCGCGGCGCGCGCGCCGTCATCGAGATCGAGCACCGGATGAAGGCCGCCTCCGGCGAGTGGCGCTGGATGCTCGTCCGGGCGCGCGTGGTCGCCCACGGTTCGCGTGGCGAGGCGCTGCGGATCGTCGGCACCTGCGCGGACGTCACCGAGCGGCGGCGGATGCTCGAGCGGCTGCAACTCGCCGACCGGATGGTGTCGGTCGGCACGCTCGCGGCGGGGGTCGCGCACGAGATCAACAACCCGCTCGCCTTCGTGAGCGGGAACCTCACCTTCGCGCTCGACGCCCTCGACGCAATCGCCGGTCCGCGGGGCGGTGCCGCGAGCGCGGAGGTGCCCGCGGAGACCCTCGACGAGTGCCGGACCGCGCTCCGGGAGGCGAGCGTGGGCGCGCAGCGCGTCCACCGGATCGTGCGTGACCTCAAGACGCTGTCGCGCTCGAACGACGAGCCTCGCGCGCCGGTGGACGTCACCCACGCGCTCGAGACCGCGCTCCACCTCGCGCGCAACGACCTCGCGCAGCGCGCGCGTCTGGTGACGCACATCGCGAGGGTCCCTCCGGTGCTCGCGGACGAGTCCCGCCTGTCCCAGGTCTTCCTGAACCTGCTCGTGAACGCCGCGCAGGCGATCCCGGAGGGCCGTCCCGAAGCAAACCGGGTCGAGGTGACGCTCGACACGACCGGGGAGCTCGTCGTCCTGACCGTCCGCGATACCGGGTGCGGGATCCCGCAGGCGAACCTCGGCCGGATCTTCGACCCGTTCTTCACGACGAAGCCGGTCGGGATCGGGACCGGCCTCGGGCTCGCGATCAGCCACGGGATCGTCTCGGCGCTCGGCGGCGAGCTCGACGTGACGAGCGAGCCTGGGCGGGGCTCGACCTTTCGCGTCACGCTGCCCGCCGCGGCTGGAGCGGACGCCGCGACCTCGACCGCCCAGCCCGCGGAGCGGCCGGCGTTCCGCTCGCGCGTCCTCGTCGTCGACGACGAGCCGCTCTTCTGCAGCGCCGTCGCGCGCATGATCGGGCGCGAGCACGAGGTCGTGACCGTCGCCGACCCGGGCGAGGCCCTCCGCCGGATCGAGAAGGGGGAGCGGTTCGACGCTGTCCTCTCCGATCTCGTGATGCCCGGGATGACCGGGATGGACCTCCACACCGAGCTCGAGCGGGTCGCGCCGCACGTCGCGAATCGGATGCTCTTCGTGACCGGCGGCGCGTTCACTTCCAGCGCGGCGCAGTTCGTCGCGCGAATGCAGGGCCGCGTGCTCGAGAAGCCGCTCGAGCCCGAGCTGCTGCTCGGGGCCCTCGCTGCCGCGATGCGCGCGCCGGACGGGGAGCCGGACCCGCCGAGCGGCTGCGGCTAGCGCCGCAGCAAGCGGCGCAGCGAGATCTTCCGCATCCGCAGCGTCGCCACGTGATAGAGCGCCGCGATCGACGAGAGCGCGAGCGCCGCCCCGAGGGCCGCCGCGCCGATCCAGGTCTTCCCGCCGGCGGCGAGGACGACGAGGCCGCCAACCGTGAGCCCCGCGGCGAGCATGCCGAGGAAGAGCAGGACGCCGAGCGCGCGGACATGCGCGCCGACCTTCTCGAGGTCCTCGGAGTGGACGTTGACCCGGAACTTCCCGCCCTCGAGGTCCACGAGGATCTGCGAGAGCTGGGAGGGGACGTCCTCCGCGAGGACCTGGAGCTTGAGGAGCGACTTCATGATCGCCGACGAGGCGTCGGTCGGGTTGAACCGCGCGAGCAGCAGCTCCTTCGCGTACGGCAGGCCGACCTCGAGCACGTCGAGCTTCGGGTACAGCCGCCGAATGATCCCCTCGATGGTGATCGAGGCCTTCGCGAGGACCGCGTACTCCTTCGGGATCCGGATCTTGTGGCGGACCGCGAGGTCGAGCATGTCCCGGAGCAGGGTGGCGGTCCGGATCTCGTCGAGCTTGAGCCCGACGTAGCGGTCGAGGATGTGGCGGATGTCGTCGCGGAACTCGGCGATGGGCGAGCGCGCGTCGGGGACGCCGATGCGGTTCATGACGCGCGCGACGCTGTCGGGATCGCGGAGCGCCACGGCGACGATGAGCGTCACGAGGGCCTCCTGCTGCGCGTGCGAGAGCCGCCCGACGAGGCCGAAGTCGAGGAGGGCGATCCGGTTCCCGGGGAGGACGAGGATGTTCCCCGGGTGCGGGTCGCCGTGGAAGAGCCCGTCCTCGAAGAGCTGCCGGAACGCCGCCTCGATGACGTTCTTCGCCACCTGCTCGACGTCGAAGCCCGCCTCGGCGGTGACCTCCGAGATCTTCGTCCCCTCGATGTAGTCGAGCGTGAGGACGGTGGCGCAGGAGAGCTCGGGGTGCACGCGCGGGATGACGATGATCTCGCGGCCGCGCGAGGCGGTCGCCATCTCCGTCACGTTCCGCGCCTCGTTCGAGAAGTCGAGCTCCTCGTGCACCGTCCGGTCGAACTCCTCGATGATGCCGGTGGGGGTATAGATGCCCGTCTCCTCGACGACCGCCTCGAGCAGCGTCGCGAGGTAGTAGAGGAGCGCGAGGTCCGACTCGATGCGGTCGCGGATCCGCGGGCGCTGCACCTTCACGACGACGCGCTCGCCCGCGTGGGTCGTCGCGAGGTGCACCTGCGCGATGGAGGCGCTCGCGAGCGGGTGGTCGTCCAGCGCGGCGAAGATCTCCGACACCGGCCGGCCGAGCCCGCGCTCGATCTCCTGGTGGATCTCGGCGGCGGGCAGGGGAGGGCAGTCGTCCTGCAAGGTCTCGAGCTCCTCCACCCAGTGCGCAGGCAGGAGGTCCGGGCGCGACGAGAGGAGCTGGCCGAGCTTCGTGAAGGTCGGCCCGAGCTCGGCGAGGAGCTGGCGGAAGCGGGCCGCCGTCGAGCGGTCGGGCGCAGGGAGCGGCTCGCCCTCGGCCGGCGCGGGGGCGTCGCGACCGAGGACGTCTCGCAGCCGTGTCCGCGCGAGGTACGCGCCGAACCCGTGCCGCGCCACCGCCGCCGCGATCTGCCGGAGGCGATTGAGGTCCTGGAACGCGCGCTCGAACATGGATCGCTCGACTGTAGCACCGCGATCCGGTGGTCGCAGGGTTTTGGGCGCGCCGACCGGGTGGGTGGGGCGTGGTAGAACCCCACCGCTCATGAAGCAGATTGCCCAGGCCGCGACGCCGATGATGCGGCAGTACCTCGAGACGAAGGCGAGGTACCCGGACGCGATCCTCTTCTTCCGCCTCGGCGACTTCTACGAGATGTTCTTCGAGGACGCGCTCACCGCGTCCGAGGCGCTCCAGATCACGCTCACCGCGCGCTCGAAGGGCGACGACAAGGTGCCGATGTGCGGCGTCCCCCACCACGCCGCGCGCGGCTACGTCGCGAAGCTGCTCGAGCGCGGGTTCAAGGTCGCCATATGCGACCAGGTGGAGGAGGCGCCGGCGCCGGGCGGCGGGGACGGCAAGGCGAGGTCCCCGATCTTCCGGCGCGAGGTGACCCGCGTCGTGACGCCGGGCATGGTGCTCGACGATCAGGTGCTCGATCCGCGCGAGGCGAGCTACCTCGGCGCGGTCGCCCTCGGCGAGGGCGCCGCCGGTCTCGCCCTCCTCGACGCGTCCACGGGCGAGCTGCGCGTAGGCGAGGTGCGCGACGACGGACGGCTCATCGACGAGCTCCGCCGCGCGGGCGTGCGCGAGCTCCTGCTCGCCGCCGCCGCCGACCCCGCCCGCGCCGCGGCGGTCGAGAAGGCCGTGGGCGTGCCCGCGGCGCGCCGTCCCGACGCCGACTTCGACCGGCCCGAGGAGCGCCTGCGCCGCCACCTCGTCGTCGCGAGCCTCGACGGGTTCGGGGTCGGGGGCCTCCCGCTCGGGCTCTCCGCCGCGGCCGCCGCGCTCGCGTACCTGTCCGAGACGCAGCGCGCGGTGCCGCGCCACGTGGACCGGCTCTCGCGGCTCGCGACGGACGACGCGCTCCTCCTCGACGAGGCGACCCGCACGAACCTCGAGCTCGAGCGGACGCTCTCCGGCGGTCGGCGGAAGGGAACGCTCCTCGCGATTCTCGACCGGACCGTCACCGCCCCCGGGGCCCGCCGCATCGCGCAGTGGCTGCGCTATCCGCTGACGGACCTCGCCACCATCGGCGGGCGGCTCGACGCGGTCGCCGAGCTCGAGGCGTCCGCCGTGGCGCGCGAGGACCTTGCCGCCGCGCTGCGCCCCGTCGCGGACGCTGAGCGGCTCGTGTCCCGGCTCGTGCTCGGGCAGGGGAACGCGCGCGATCTCCGCGCACTCGCCGGGGCGCTCCTCGCCCTGCCTGCGCTCGCGGACCTGCTCGGCACACGAGGGGCCGCGCTCCTGCGGGACGCAGCGGCGCGGCTCCGCGGGCTCGACGACCTCGCCGCGCTCCTCGACGGCGCCGTCGCGGAGGAGCCGCCGCCCGGGCTGAAGGAGGGCGGGCTCATCCGCCGCGGCCACTCCCCGGAGCTCGACGAGATCGTCGCGATCGCCGAGGACGGGAAGGGCGTCATCGCCCGGCTCGAGACGAAGGAGCGGGAGCGCACCGGGATCGGCTCGCTCAAGGTCCGCTACAACCGGGTCTTCGGCTACTACATCGAGGTCACGAAGGCGAACCTCCACCTCGTGCCGAAGGAGTACGAGCGGCGGCAGACGACGGTGGGGGGCGAGCGGTTCGCGACGGCGGAGCTGAAGTCCTTCGAGGAGAAGGTCCTCACCGCCGAGGAGCGCCGCTTCGTGATCGAGGAGCGGCTGTACGAGCAGCTGCGGGCGCGCGTGGTCGAGGCCGCGCCGCGCATCCGGACCGCGGCGGATGCGGTCGCGACGGCGGACGTCGTCCTGTCGCTCGCCCGCGTCGCGGCGGAGCGCGGGTACGTGCGCCCGGTCGTGGACGACTCGGAGGCGCTCGAGATCGAGGACGGCCGGCATCCCGTCGTCGAGGCGCTCCTCGATGGCGGCCCCGCCGCGTTCGTACCGAACGACGTGGACGTCGTCTCGCGCGGCGAGTTGCCCTGCGACAAGACGGGATCGCTCCTTGTCGTCACCGGCCCGAACATGGCCGGCAAGAGCACCGTGATGCGGCAGACGGCGCTCGTCGTCCTCCTCGCGCAGATGGGGAGCTTCGTCCCGGCCCGCCGCGCGCGCGTCGGCGTCGTGGACCGGATCTTCACGCGCGTCGGGGCCTCGGACGATCTCGCCCGCGGACGCTCGACCTTCATGGTCGAGATGACCGAGACGAGCGCCATCCTCCACAACGCGACCCGTCGCTCGCTCGTCGTGCTCGACGAGATCGGCCGCGGCACCTCCACCTTCGACGGGGTCTCGATCGCCTGGGCGGTCGCGGAGCACCTGCACGACGCGATCGGGTGCCGCACGCTCTTCGCGACCCACTACCACGAGCTGCAGGACCTCGCGCGCGAGCGACCGGCGGTGCGGAACCTCACCGTCGCGGTGCGCGAGGTGGGAGAGCAGGTGGTGTTCCTGCGTAAGCTCGTGCAGGGCGGCGCGTCCAGGAGCTACGGCATCGAGGTGGCGAAGCTCGCCGGCCTCCCGGCGAAGGTGCTCGCGCGCGCGCGGGAGATCCTGCGGAACCTCGAGGCGATGGAGGTGGACGAGGGCGGCCACGCGACCCTCGCGCGCGGGGGGCGCCGCAACGCCGACCCCGGCCAGCTCGGGCTGTTCAATCTGGGCGGGGGGCGCGATGAAGCTGCGCCCCCCGAGCCCCCGCTCGCTCGAGATCCGTACCCGCGGCAAAGCCGCGCTCAATTCTTGGGGCCCCCTGGGGGGCCGGGGCAGTCTCATCCGGCTGCCCCTGTGCTCGCCCGGTCCGATGCGGCGGCGGAGGAGGTCGCGAAGGCGCTCCGCGCGCTCGAGCTCGACGAGCTCCGCCCGCTCGACGCGCTGAACCTGCTCGCCGGCTGGAAGAAGAAGCTCGGCAGCGGCAGCGCGGGTCGCTGAAAAGAAACGGGGCCGGTCTCCCCTCGATCATCTCAGGGCGAGCGCCTTACTTCTTGTGGCAGTCGGCGCACTTCTGGGGGCCCTTCCCCTCCTTCTTGTGGCACTCGTGGCAGGCGGCGTGGGCCTTGTCCTTGTTCACCGTCGCGCCGAAGCCCTCGATCGCGCCGCCCTTGTCGTCCTTGTGGCACTGCGTGCACTTCAGCGCCGTGTGGGCCTTGTGGTTGAACGTCACGTTCCCCGGCTTCGCGGGGAGGACGAGGGCCTTCTCCGGCGCGGCGGCGGACGCCGACGTCGCGAGGGTGAGGGCAAACGCGACGACCAGGGCAGCGAAGGTCTTCATGAACGCTCCTTGAAGCGCGAGCGCGGGTCGATTCCCGGCGCGTCGAGCGCGGCACTCTAGCGCCTGCCGCGCCCCGTCCCGATGCGGCAAGTGGACGCGGCGCCGAGGCCTGCGGCACGGGTGGCGCGACTCACAAAAGGAAAGGGGCCGGTTTCCCGGCCCCTCTCACTGAAGCGGTCGACGAGTGCCTACTTCTTGACGTGGCAGTCGGCGCACTTCTGAGGGCCCTTGCCCTCCTTCTTGTGGCACTCGTGGCACTTGCCGTGGGCGGTGTCCTTGTTCACGGTCTTGTTGAAGCCCTCGATCGCCCCGCCGGTCTCGTCCTTGTGGCAGGTGGTGCACTTCAGCTGCGCGTGCTTCGCGTGGTTGAAGGTCACGGCGCCCGGCTTTGCCGGGAGGGAGATCGGGCCCGTCGGCGCCGCGGCGGACGCGGACGTGGCGACGGCGAGAGCGACGGCGACGAACAGCGCAGCGAAGGTCTTGGTCACGGTTGTTGCTCCTGAATCGGGGGGCGGCCCAATCCGCCCACTTGAGAGACGCGGGACTCTACCCGGAATTCACCGCGCACCGAGAAAATAACCGCGGCACGGTGACGCACGGAATGCGACGGAGTCTCACTGCTGCCGCCGGCGCAATGCAATGCCCGGGCAGCCGTCCGGCCTAGCCATCGCGAGCACCGCCGAGACGAGCTTGTCGGCCCCGGACGCGACGTGTGCGATCGAGGAAGGGCGCCGGATCCGCCCCGGGTGGAGGGTCCGCTCATGATCGCGGACGTGGACCTGGGTTGGACCTGGACCTGGACCTGGGTTGGAGCTGGACTTGGACCTGGTCGAACTCGAAGTCGAAGTCGAAGTCCACGACCACGTCCACGACCACGTCCAAGTAATCCGGCATTCACGTCCGAGAATTGGACGGAGATATCGCGGTCGGGGAGAGTGACGAGCCATGGGCCGCCGGGCGCTCGCGCTCACCATTCTCCTCTCCGTCGCGGCGCCGGGCGCCGCAGGCGCGGGCGCGCAGCGCGGGGCTGCGCCGCGGCCGGCCACGCGCGGCGCTGCGGCCAAGCCCGTCCGTTCCCACCCGCGCCCGGCGCGCGCGCCGACGCTCGCGGACGCCCGCGCCGCGATGACGGCGCTCATGCGGGACCGGAGTCGCCGCCGCTACCACCACCAGTGGGAGCGCGCGATTCACGCATTGCTGCGGGCGGCGCGCGGCAAGGACGCGCCCGCGGCGTACCTCGAGGCGGCGCGCGCGCGCTACGCCCTCTACCGCTGGTCGGCGAACGAGGCCGACCGCGAGGCGGCGCTCTCGCTCGCCGGCCGCGCGACGCGCGCCGGCTCCCGCGATGCGCCGGTGCTCGCCCGCGCCATCCGCCGCGAGGCCGGCGAGCCCGCCGAGGAGCGGACGACCTCCTCCGTGCCGAAGCGCGGCGCCCGAGCGCGCGCGGTGCGGCCAGAGCGCGCCGAGCCCGCGGAGCCGGCTGCGGATGACGAGTCCCCGCCCGATCCGGCGCTCGAGGCCGCGCTCGCGGATCTCTCGCCGTCCGCGGCGCCGGCACATCCGCTCGGGACCTCCGGCGGTGAGGGGCCCGCGCGCGTCTCCGAGGTCCGGAGCTGGGCGTCGGAGGACTACACGCGCGTCGCCGTCTACCTCTCTCACTGGGTCGGGTGGCAGAAGCTCGACCTCGCGCCCGCGCCGGGCCATCCGCGGCGGATCGCGCTCGACCTCCGGCCGGCGGTGCTCGAGGGGGCAGCCCTCGCGCGCCCCGTCGCGGGAGAGCAGGTGGACCGTGTCCGGGCCGCGCAGAATGGCCCCGACACGGTGCGCGTCGTTCTCGAGCTGCCGGGCGCGGACGGCGTGCAGATCTTCGCGCTCGACGACCCGCCGCGCCTCGTCCTCGACATCGGTGCGCGTCGGCAGCGGCAGGCGACCGCGAGCCCGACGCCGACCTCCGCTCACCCTGAGCGTAGCGCCGCCGAAGGCGGCGCGGAGTCGAAGGGGACCCCGGCTGTGACGTCCGCTCACGCTGAGCGTAGCGCCGCCGAAGGCGGCGCGGAGTCGAAGGGGACAGCGACGGCAGGCGGCGACGACGGAGCCGAGGAGGCGCCCGCGACGATCCGGCGCATCGTCGTGGACGCGGGTCACGGCGGACACGACCCCGGCGCGATCGGGCCGAGGCGCGTCCGCGAGAAGGACGTCACGCTCGCGACCGCACGCCGGCTCGCGAAGAAGCTCCGGGAGGCCGGCTTCGAGGTCGTGCTGACCCGCAAGGACGACCGGTTCATCGCGCTCGAGGAGCGGACCGCCATCGCCAACACCGCGCGCGGCGACCTCTTCGTCTCGGTCCACGCGAACGCCCACCCGCGGCGGAACCGGGCCGGCGTCGAGACCTACTATCTCAATACCGCCGACAACCGGTACGCCGCGCGACTCGCCGCGCGCGAGAACGGCCTCGACCTCGGGGACGGGGAGGGCGAGGTGGCGCGAATCCTGACCGACCTCGGCGCGAAGGCGAGCGCGGGGGCGTCGCAGCGGCTCGCCCGGATGGTCCAGCGCGAGGTGACGACCGGCGTCCGCGCACGCATCGGCGAGGTTCGCGACCTCGGCGTGAAGAGCGCGCTCTTCTACGTGCTGCTCGGTGCGCGGATGCCCGCGGTGCTCGTGGAGACGGCGTTCATCTCGAACGGCGACGAGGAGCGACGCCTCGCGTCCGCGCGCTACCAGGAGGAGGTCGCGTCGGGGATCGCGCGCGCCGTGTCGGCGTTCGCGCGGAGCGGCGACCGCGTCGCGGCGCGCTGAGGCGCGGACTGCTGAGCGCCCGGGCGGCCGTCGGGACCCGACGCTATACTCCGCGCCGCATGCTCGTCCCGGAGACCCACACCAGCCTCCCCGTCGCGGCCCCGTACGACTACGAGGCGCGGCTCCAGCACCTGCCCCCGCTCACCGGCGATCCAAGGGCGGACTTCGCGGCGCAGCGCAACTTCATCGCGGACGTCCACCGGGCGGGCGCGAGCGGGCAGACGGTCGTGCGGCTCCAGAGCGCCGCGATGGACCGGATCGTCCTCGTGCTCTGGGAGCGCGCCGTCGCCGACGCGGCGAAGACCCTCGCGCCATCGCCGGTCTCGCTCCTCGCGCTCGGCGGATACGGGCGGCGCGACCTCGCCCCGTTCTCCGACGTCGACCTGCTCGTGCTCCACGGCGAGCGCGATCCGGACGCGTTCGTGAAGCTCGCGAGCGAGCGGTTCCTGTATGCGCTCTGGGATCTGAAGCTCGAGGTCGGATACGGCGTGCGGGACCTCAAGGCGTGCGACCAGCTCGCGTCGGAGGACCACACCGCGCGCACCGCGCTCCTCGACCTGCGCTACCTCGCGGGCGACCGGACCCTCTTCCGCGAGCTCGAGCGCGAGGAGCTCCACGGCCTCTCCCAGGCGAAGGTCGACAAGTTCCTTGCCGAGAAGCTCGAGGAGATGCGCTCGCGCCGCGATAGGTTCGGCGACTCGCTCTACCTGCTCGAGCCGAACGTGAAGGAGTCCGAGGGCGGGCTGCGAGACGTCCATTCGGCCCTCTGGCTTGCGCGCGTCCGGTTCAAGGTCGCGGGCCTGACGGAGATGCTCGCGCGGGCGCTCCTGCCCGAGCGCGACATCCGCGAGATGCGGCGCGCCCGCGACTTCCTCTGGCGCGTCCGGAACGAGATGCACTACCTCGCCGCGCGCAAGTGGGACCAGCTCACCTTCGACGTCCAGCCGCAGGTCGCCGCCGCGCTCGGCTACAGCGACGGCGAGCAGGGCAGCGGTGTCGAGGAGTTCATGCGCCACTACTACCTCGCCGCGAAGACGGTGCTCGTCGCCTGCGACGCGATCGTGGACCGCTGCCTCGAGCCGCAGAACGCCATGGGCTGGCGCATGGTGCCGCCGCCGGCAGCGACGATCGGCGCCGAGCGGCCGGTTCCGCTGCTCCGCGGACAACCGCCGCGCGCCGCGGACCGCTTCCTGCCCGGCGGCGAGCTGAAGGTCTTCCGCGGCCGGCTCTCCGTCATCGACAAGGACGTGCTCCGCCGCTCGCCCGCGGCGCTCGTCCGGCTCTTCGCCGCCGCCGATCGGGAGGGCTTCGACCTCTATCCGTACGCGCGCGACCTCGCGGCGCAGGCGGCGGAGGAGCTCACCGAGGAGGAGGCGCTCGACCCGGAGCTGAACCAGGAGCTGCTCTCCTGCTTCACGCGCCCCGGTACCCACGGGCGGTTCCTCACGCTCATGCACGAGCTCGGGGTGCTGCAGAAGGTGATCCCGGAGTTCGCGCGCATCACCGCGCGCCGGCAGATCGACGTCTATCACGTGTACACGGTGGACGTTCACACGCTCTTCGCGGTGCGGCGCCTGCTCGCGTTGCGCTGCGGCGACGTGAAGGAGGAGGGGCTCACCGAGCTCATGCAGGGGATGCAGCGGCCCCTCGCGCTCTACCTCGGCACGCTCTTCCACGACATCGGGAAGGGTTCCGGCAAGGACCACTCCACCCGCGGCGCCCAGATCGCGGCGGAGGCGTGCGTGCGCATCGGCGTCGATCCCGACGACGCCGCGGACATCGAGTGGCTCGTGCTGAAGCACCTGCGCATGGCGGCGATCGCGCAGCGGCGCGACCTCTCCGACCCGGACCTCATCCACGCGTTCGCGGAGGAGGTCGGCACGCTCGACCGGCTCGAAAAGCTGTACCTGCTCACCTACGCGGATATGGCGACGGTCGGCCCGCGCACCTGGACCGAGTGGAAGGCGCGGCTCCTGCGCGAGCTCTTCCAGAAGACGCGGGAGGTCCTGCGGCGCGGCGAGCGGCGGCCCGCCCCCGGCACCGCGGAGTCCGCCGGGCGCGAGCTCGCGCTCGAGGCGCTGCAGCAGTGCGGGTGGGGCGTCCGGGTCGAGGACCACGACCGGTTCGTCGCCGCGATGCCCGCGCGCTACTTCCTCACGGTTGCCCCCGGGCTCGCGCCGCGCCACCTGCGCCTCCTGTCGCTCGGCCGCGGGCGCGCGCTCGCGACGTCGACGCGCCATCGGTCCGACCTCGGCCACTCCGAGGTGGCCCTCACGGCCCCGGACCGGCCCGGCCTCCTCGCGACCATCGCCGGCGTCCTCGCCGCGCACCGGATCGACATCCAGCACGCGGAGGTCTTCTCGTCGCCGTCCGACGCGGCGCTCGGCTGGCTCGCCGGACGGGCGCTCGACGTCTTCGAGCTGCGCGGCCCGGAAGAGGGGCCGGTCGAGCCGGCGCGCTGGCGCGGCGCGCGCGCCGACCTGGCGCGCGTGCTGTCGGGCGACGAGTCGCTCGACGCCCTGATGGCCCGACGCCTGCGCGCCTCCTCACTCCCCCAGAAGCCGCTCCCGCGCGTGCCGACGAAGGTCGTCATCGACAACGACAGCGCGCGGACGCACAGCGTCGTCGACGTCTTCACGGCCGACCGCGTCGGGCTCCTCCACAGGCTCTCGCGGACCTTCTTCGACCTAGGCCTCACGGTGGACCTCGCGCGCATCACGACGGAGGGACATCGCGCCGCGGACGCCTTCTACGTGCGCACCTCCGACGGTGGACGGCTCGAGGGTGAGCTCGCGGCGCGCGTCATCGCCGAGCTCACGCACGCCGTCGCGCGTCCCGACTAGAGCAGCCCCTCAGGGGGCCGTCCACGGCCCTGTCGCGACTCCCGGAAAACACCCGGGATGGCGCGCTCTTGTCCAGGCAACCGGCCGTGGACACCATTTCCCCCGGGCGGTCGGGGCAGGGGAAGGGAAGCAAGCCTGGGCATGAAGCGCTTCATCCGAATTGGGGTCGTGACCGCCTGGCCCGAGGACGATTGGCACAGCGAGCGCCTGCTCGCTTCGTGCGCGCGTCGGGCGGACGCCGCCGTGATCGACCCGGCCGCGCTCGGTACCCGCATCGATCGCGACGAGGTCGTCGTGCTCGCCGGGGGCGCGCCGGCCGCGGTGTTCGACGCGTTCATCCTCGCGCGAGGCCTCGGCCGTGAAGGCGACCCCGACGTGCAGTTCGAGATCTATCGCGCGCTCGAGGGCACCGGCGCGCTCGTCGTGAACAGGCTCGACCCGCTCCTCGCCGCGCAGGACAAGTTCCGCACCTCGTGGCTCCTCCGGCTCGCCGGCGTCGCCACCCCGCGGGCCGCGGTCGCCCAGTCGCCCGAGGACGCCGAGCGCGCGCTCGGCGCGCTCGGCGAGGTGGTCGTGAAGCCGCTCGCAGGATCGCTCGGCGACGGCATCGAGCGGCTCCGGCCCGACGAGGAGGGGCGCGCGCGGGTGCGCGAGCGGGTCGAGCGTGAGTCGGCGATCTACCTCCAGTGCTACGTCCCGCACCCCGGGCGCGACCTGCGCGTGTTCGTGGTGGGCGGCCGTACGCGCGCTGCCATCGCGCGCCACGCCCCTCCCGGCGAGTGGCGGACCAACATGGGCCGGGGGGGACGGGCGGAGCCCGTGGAGATCGGCCCCTCGATCGCGGCAACGGCCGAGGCTGCCGCGGGCGCGCTGAGGCTCGACTACGCGGGGGTGGATCTGATCGCGACCGGCGAGGGCGCGACGGTGCTCGAGGTGAATGGGAATCCCAGCTGGCAAGGGATCCTGGAGGCGACCGGCCTCGACATGGCGGAGGTCATCGCCGAGCACGTGCTCGCGCGGGCCCTGCGCCGGCGTAGGAGCAGCGACCACATTGTGCTCGATCGGAGCACGGGGGCGATCCATGGCTGAAGAGAAGAAGAGCGGCAGCAAGGGGGCGATGACGGTCTCGGAGGCCGGTCGCAAGGGGGGCGTCCGCGTCCGCGAGACGCGAGGTCGGAAGTTCTACGAGGAGATCGGCAAGAAGGGCGGCGAGACCGTCAAGGCCGAGCGGGGCCGGAAGTTCTACGAGGAGATCGGCAAGAAGGGCGGCGACACCGTGAAGGCCGAGCGGGGCCCTCGCTTCTACGAGGAGATCGGCAAGAAGGGCGGCGAGACGATCAAGGCCGAGCGGGGCACGCCCTTCTACGAGGAGATCGGGCGCAAGGGCGGCCACAAGGTCCGGGAGCTCATCGAGAAGGGGAAGGCGGGGGGCGGTGGTGAGGGGGAGGCCGGGCACCACGACGGCGGCAGCGAAAGGTAGCAGCGAGCGCGCGGGGGCGCGCATGGGGAGGGGGCACCATGGCGGACGGTGAGGAGAAGGGGCGCGCGGAGCGCGCTGAGCCCGAGGAAGGACGCCGGGGAATGACCGTCTCGGAGGCGGGCCGGAAGGGTGGGATCACGGTCCGCGACGAGCGCGGTCACGCGTTCTACGAGGAGATCGGGCGCAAGGGCGGCCAGAAGGTCCGCGAGCTGATCGAGCGCGGGAAGAGCCGCGGTTAGCCACCGCCCAAGGTCGCTGGGAAACGCCCGCCCGGGAGACCAGGCGGGCGTTTTCCATCCGTGATCTCGGGTGAGTCCATCGCCGATATCGTCGGAATTGGAAGCGCCGCGTGGGACGGGTGCCGGCTCCGATGCGTTGACCGGTCAGGCGCCTGCTGCTACGGTCCCCAACCGGAAGAACGGGAAATTCGGGAAAGACCGGTAATGCAACTGAAGTCGACCCGGTACCTGACGAGCGTCGAGGTGGCGTCCGCGTGCGGGGTCTCCACGCGGACCGTCAGCAACTGGATCCGCGACGGGTCGATCCTCGCGCATCGCACGGTGGGTGGTCACGGGCGCGTGTCGGTCGGCGACCTTCGCAAGTTCCTCGTCGAGCGCGGCATGCCGGTCCCTCGGGATCTCGGTTCGGCCGGGCCGCCGGCGTCCGCGCTCACGCCGCGGCCCGTCGAGCCCGACCGCGTCCCGCGGCGCCGGAGGGTCCTCGTCATCGATGACGACGAGACGCTGCTCGACGTCGTCCGCGAGTTCCTCCGGTCCTCGGGGTACGACGTCGAGACGGCCCGGCATGGGTTCCTCGCCGGCTACCTCGCCGGCCATCACCGCCCGGACGCCATCCTGCTCGACATCATGATGCCCGGGCTCGACGGGTACGAGGTCCTCGCGCTCATGCGGCGCCGTGCCGAGGCGCGTGGCATCCCGGTCATCGCGTGCACGTCGCTCAAGGGACCGGAGGTCGAGGCAAGGATCCGCGGCGCGGGCTTCGACGCTTACGTGCGAAAGCCCATCGACTTCAAGTCCCTGCTCCAGCTCCTCGAGGGGCTCGCCCGGTGAGCGCCCCCGGTCAGATCGACGGTCCCGGGAGCCGCGAGGAGGCGCGGCTCGTCGCGGCGCTCGACGCCGCGCTCGAGCGCGGCGCCGCGCGGGCGGAGCCGGTCGCGGTCGTCGTCGCGCTCCTCCGCGGCGACGAGCGCGATCGCGCCGCGGCGCTCGAGGCAGCCCGCACCGAGCTCCCGCCCGACGGCCTCGCGGCGCGCGTCGGCGAGGACCGGGTCGCGCTGCTCCTGCCGGGCGTCGGCGCCGCCGCCGCGCGCGCGAGCGCCGTGCGGATCGCCACCCGCTGCTCGAACGCTGCGGTCGGCGCTGCGGCGGTCGAGCCGGGCGGCCTTCCGGTGGGTCCCGTTGCCCTCCTGTCCGAGGCCGAGGCGCAAGCCGTCTCGGGGGGGCTCCGTCCTCGCATCCTCGTCGTCGAGGACGACCCTGCCTTCGGCGAGATCCTGGAGGTGTTCCTCCGCTCCCGCGGCCGGTTCGACGTGGACGTCGCGCGGAGCGGCGCGGAGGCGCTCGCGGCGGTCCGCGCCCGGGCGCCCGATCTCGCGCTCCTCGATCTCGAGCTGCCGGACGTGGACGGGGCGAGCTTGCTCGCGAGGCTGCGCGAGATGGTGCCGCACCTGCCGGCGATCGCGTGCAGCGGCAAGCGGCCGCAGGACGCTGCGGGCGCGGGCTTCACTGCCTTTCACCGCAAGCCGCTCGAGCTCGGGGCGCTCGTGCGCGAGGTGGACGGGATGCTGCGCAGGCCGGATCGGCTCGGCTCGAATCTTGGGCCGGCCCGGGAAAGCTGCTAGAACCGCGCACCATGGCGGCGGCTCCCATCGTCGAGATCGACCCCGACCACCCGCAGCCGCGCGTCGTCGAGCGCGCGGTCACCGTCCTCTCGTCCGGCGGGCTCCTCGCGTTCCCGACCGACACGTATTACGGCCTCGGCTGCGACCTGTTCGACAAGCGCGCCATCGAGCGGATCTACCAGCTGAAGGCGCTCCCGCGGTCGCACGAGCTCTCGTTCATCTGCCAGGATCTCGCCGAGATCTCGCGCTACGCGCTCGTCGACAACGCCGCCTACCGGGTGCTGCGCCGGAAGGTGCCGGGGCCGTTCACGTTCATCCTGCCGGCGACGCGCCTCGTCCCGGATCTCGTCCTGCGGCGCCAGAAGACGGTCGGCATCCGGATCCCGGACAGCCCGATCGCCCTCGAGATCGTCAGGCGCCTCGGCCACCCGCTCATCTCGACCTCCGCCGCCACGCCGGACGGCGAGGTGCTCATCGACGCGAAGGACATCAAGGAGAAGCTCGGCCACGGGCTCGATCTCGTCCTCGACGGCGGGTACCGGGCGAACGAGCCGTCCTCGGTCATCGACCTGTCCGGCCCGGAGCCGGTCGTCCTGCGCGCCGGGAAGGGCGACGTCTCCGATCTCGTGGCTTGAGGTCGGGGGGGCCGGTAAGTGGACGGCGGGCGCGAAGGCGATATCGTCCGCGCGTGGGACTCGACGCCGCCCTCGACCTCTTCCTCTCCCACGTCCGGATCGAGAAGGGGCTCGCCGCGAACAGCGTCGAGGCATACGGCCGGGACCTCCGCCGCTACGCCGAGCACCTCGCCGCGATCGGCATCCCCGAGTGGGCTGCGGTGACCCGCGCCGAGGTGCAGGCCCATCTCGCCGAGCTCGTCCGGCGCGGCCTCTCCTCGCGCTCGCAGGCGCGCGCCCTCTCGGCGATCCGGCAGCTGCACGCGCTGCTCGTCGCGGAGAAGCTCGCGCCGCTCGACGCGACGGACGAGATCGACTCGCCGCGCCCCGGCCGGCGGCTGCCCTCGCTGCTCTCCCGCGCCGAGGTCGAGGCGCTCCTCGCGCAGCCGGATCCGCGGGGGGCCGCCGGCCGCCGCGATCGCGCGATGCTCGAGCTGCTCTACGCGACCGGGCTGAGGGTCTCGGAGCTCGTCTCGCTCGAGCTGAACGACCTGAACCTCGAGACGCGGGTCCTCATCGCTCGCGGGAAGGGGTCGAAGGAGCGGCTCGTGCCGGTCGGCGCCCCTGCGGCGGAGGCGGTGCGCGCGTACCTCTTCTCGGCCCGCGAGGCGCTCCTGCGGGGCCGGCGCTCGAAGGATCTCTTCGTCACGCCGCGCGGCGGCCGCATGACCCGGCAGGGCTTCGCGAAGATCGTGGCGCGGCACGGGCGCGCCGCCGGGATCCGCCGGCCCATCTCGCCCCACAAGCTCCGCCACAGCTTCGCGACCCACCTGCTCGAGGGCGGCGCGGATCTGCGGGCGGTCCAGGCGATGCTCGGCCACGCGGACGTCTCGACGACGCAGATCTACACGCACGTGGACCGCACCCACGTTCGCCGCTTGTACGACCGCTTCCACCCGCGGGCGTGATCCGGACGTCCCGCCGTCCGCGTTGACCAGCCCGGCCGGCGCTGCTAAAGGAACCCCCTTCCTTCCGGGGGTTTCCGCCGTTGTTCGACTTCTCGCCCCAGGCGTTGCAGCAGGCCGTCCTGCGGCTGCTCATCCTGCTCATGTCGCTCTGCGTCCACGAGTTCGCGCACGCCTGGAGCGCGTGGCACCTCGGCGACGATACCGCCGCCCGGATGGGGCGACTCAGCCTGAATCCGTTCGTGCACGCCGATCCGATCGGCACCTACCTGCTGCCTCTCATCGGGGCGCCGATCGGGTGGGCGAAGCCCGTCCCGTTCGATCCGACGCGCTTCCGCCGCGACGTTTCGATGCGGTTCGGGACGGCGCTCGTCAAGGCGGCCGGCCCGGCCGCGAATGTCGTCCTGGCACTGATCGCGGCGGTGGCGCTCGGTCTCCTGACGCGGTTCGCGCCCGCGGCGGTGATCCCCGGGACCGGCGGGTTTGCGCTCCTCATCCAGCTCGTCGTCACGAACGTCGGGCTCGCAGTGTTCAACCTCATCCCCATCCACCCGCTCGACGGCGGCGGTGTCGCGGATCACTTCATGCCGCGCGCGCTCCAGCCGGCGTGGGAGCGGATCAGCGCCGCGGGGCCGTTCCTGCTCATCGGCGTCATCCTGCTCTCGAGGAGCACCGGGTTCCTGTCCGGCACCATCTACTCCCTCGCCGATGGCGTCCTCCGCGTCAGCACCTTCCTCGCGGGCTCCTAGCCCTCCACGTCCGAGCTCCTCCCATGACCGACTCCGCCCGCCCCATCGTCGTCAGCGGCATGCGCCCGACCGGCCGGCTCCACCTCGGTCACCTTCACGGCGCGCTCGCGAACTGGGTGCGGCTCCAGGCCGACCACGACTGCTTCTTCTTCAGCGCCGACTGGCACGCGCTCACGACGAGCTACGATCGGACCGAGGTCGTGAAGCAGTCCGAGCGCGAGATGTTCGTCGACTTCATCGCGGCCGGCATCGATCCGGCGAAGGCGACGCTCTTCGTCCAGAGCCAGGTGAAGCAGCACGCCGAGCTCTTCCTGCTCCTCGGGATGATCACGCCGCTCGGCTGGCTCGAGCGCTCGCCGTCCTACAAGGAGATGCGGGAGAACATCACCGATCGCGACCTCGCCCTGTACGGCTTCCTCGGCTACCCCGTCCTCATGACCGCGGACATCATCCTCTACAAGGCGACGCGGGTGCCGGTGGGCGCCGATCAGGTGTCGCACCTCGAGCTGTGCCGCGAGATCGTCCGCCGCTTCAACTTCCATTACGGCGAGGTCTTCCCGGAGCCACAGCCGCTGCTCACGGAGGCGGCGAAGGTGCTCGGCACGGACGGCCGGAAAATGTCGAAGAGCTACGGCAATGCCATCGAGCTCGGCGAGAGCGCCGAGTCCACGACGAAGAAGATCATGGGGATGGTGACCGACCCGGCGCGCAAGCGGCGGCAGGATCCCGGGAACCCGGACGTGTGCGGCATCTATGACCTGCACAAGGTCTACTCGACGCCGGACACCGTCGCGTGGGTCGACCAGAACTGTCGGACCGCGGGCATCGGCTGCGTCGACTGCAAAAAGAAGCTGCTCGAGAAGCTCGGCCCGGACCAGGAGCGGATGCGCGAGAAGCGCGAGGCGCTCCTCGCCCGGCCGAAGGATCTCGACGACATCGTCCAGCTCGGCACGCGCAAGGCGCGCGAGGTCGCGGAGCGGACGATGGTCCAGGTCCGCGAGGCGATGAGGATCGGCTAGCCTGACCCCGGATGGCCAGGAACTCCGATACGGGCGCCGGGCTCGCCGCGACCGAGCCGACGGCGCGGGCAGCCGCGGAGGCGTTCCGCGTCGCGCTGCCGCCCTTGCGCCCGGGGGAGCCGCCGTTCGAGGGCCCGCTCGATCTCATCCTGCACCTCGTCAAGGAGCACGAGGTCGAGCTCTTCGACATCCCGATCGCCAAGATCACCGAGGCCTACCTCGCGACGCTCGACGCGTTGCGCGAGCTCGACATCGATGTCGCGGGCGAGTTCCTGCACATGGCGGCGCAGCTCGTCCTCATGAAGTCGAAGCTGCTCCTGCCGCGCACCGAGGTCGCCGAGGACGCGCCCTCGGCCGAGGACTCGGGCGTCGACCCGCGCGCCGAGCTCGTGCGGCGGCTGCTCGAGTACCAGAAGTACAAGGCCGCCGGCGAGGAGCTCGGGTCGCGCGACATCCTCGAGCGGAGCGTTTTCGTCCGGAAGGCCCGGGCGGAGCGGCCCGCCGCGCCGGAGGGGCCCGAGGGGCTCGCCGACGTCTCGGTGTTCAAGCTCATCGAGGCACTCGACCGCGCGCTCGCGCAGGCGAGCCCGAAGCACGCGCACGAGGTCCTCACCGACCGGCTCACCATCAGCGACGCGATCGCCCGCGTGGCGGACGTGCTCCGGCTCCACCGGCGCGCCCGCTTCGACGAGCTGCTCGCCGGCCCCGGCGGCGGGAACGACCGCGCCGCGATCATCTCGACGTTCCTCGCCATCCTCGAGATGGCGAAGCTGAAGCTCATCCGGATCTTCCAGGCGGCCCACGACGACGCGGGCGCCGGGGCGGAGATCCTCGTCGAGGCACGCGACACGCTCGGCGACGACGTCCCGAGCGGACAGGAGGACTACCGATGACCGTGAGCTCCGATGGCCCGCTCACCCCCAGCACGTCGACCGCCGAGGGGGGCGCGGAGTCGCGAGAGCCCGCCGCCGTTGCGTCGGCCGCCGCGTCCGCCGCGAGCGTGAGCGCGAAGGAGCTCGAGGCGCTCCAGGCCGCCGAGGAGGCGAAGGGCGACCCCGCCCTCGACGAGGTCCCCTCGGCCGAGATCGACGTCCCGGACGAGAAGGAGGAGCCGTTCGAGAAGCTCGCCGCCGCGGCGCGCCGCCTCTCCGAGGCCCGCGTCCGGACGGTCGTCGAGACGCTCCTCTTTCTCGCGGAGCGGCCGCTCGCGCTCGAGGAGATCCGGCAGGCGACCGGGGTCGAGATCCCGCGGCTCGAGAAGGCGCTCGACCAGATCTCCGGCCATCACCGCGACGGGATCTCCGGGATCGTCCTGCACGAGGTCGCCGGCGGCTGGCAGCTCCGCACCTCGCCCGACAACTCCGATTTCGCGCGCCGCTTCCTCCGGGTGAGGCCGCAGCGCCTCACCCGCGCCGCGCTCGAGACGCTCGCGATCATCGCCTACCGGCAGCCGGTCACGCGCCCTGAGATCGAGGAGATCCGCGGGGTCGACTGCGGCGCGGTCGTGAAGGCGCTGCTCGAGCGCCGCCTCGTGAAGATCCTCGGGAAGAAGGAGGAGCCGGGCCGGCCCATCCTCTACGGAACGACCCGCGAGTTCCTCGAGTTCTTCTCGCTGAAGGACCTCGCCTCGCTCCCGACGCTCCGCGAGTTCCACGAGCTCTCCGAGGAGCACCGCGACATCGTCGAGAAGCAGCCGGAGCCGGCCCCCGAGCCCATCGCCGGGCTCGTCGACGAGCTCAAGGACGAGCGGCTCCGCGCGGAGCTCGAGGCGAAGCGCTCCGAGGGCGACGCGGCGCTCGAGGAGCTCGAGCGCGCGATCGACGCGGCGGACGCGCGCGACCGCGCCGCAGAGGCCGCACTCGACGAGAAGCCCGGGCCGGAGGACGCGCCGGCCCCCGACGAGACCGAGCCGCGGAGCGGGCCGTGATCGAAGGCCCCGTCCGCCTGCAGAAGTACCTCGCCGCCGCCGGCGTCGCCTCACGCCGGAAGGCGGAGGAGCTCATCCTCGCGGGCCGGGTGAAGGTGAACTCCGCGACGGTGACCGAGCTCGGCACGAAGGTCGCGCCGGGCAGGGACCTCGTCACCCTGGACGGCAAGCTCATCTCGCCGGCCGAGACGCGCGCGTACTACCTCCTCTACAAGCCGCCGGGCTGCGTCACGACGGCCTCCGACCCGGAGGGCCGCCCGACCGCGCTTCAGTACCTGAGCGGCGTGAAGGAGCGGGTCTTCCCGGTCGGTCGGCTCGACTTCGACGCGGAGGGCGCGCTCCTCTTCACGGACGATGGCGAGCTCGCGAACCGGCTCGCGCATCCGCGGTATGGCCACCGCCGCACCTACCTCGTGAAGGTGAAGGGCGATCCCGCGCCGGAGGCGCTCCTCCGGATGACGGCGGGGGTCCGGCTCGACGACGGGCCCGCGTGCGCGCTCGAGGCGACGGTGCATGAGCGGGTCGAGAAGAACGTCTGGGTGCGGGTCGTCGTGGGCGAGGGCCGGTTCCACCTCGTGAAGCGGCTCTGCGAGGCGGTCGGACTTCAAGTCCAGCGGCTCTTTCGTCCCGAGTTCGGCGGCCTCACCGTCGACGGGCTCCGGGCCGGGAAGTTCCGGTCCCTTTCGCCGCTCGAGGTCCGAAAGCTGCGGCAGGCGGTGGGGCTCGAGGGCGGCGAGGCCGAGCCGCAGCGGCTGTCGCTGCCGCGGAGCGCCCTGCCGAAGGCCGCCCGGCGCCACGGCCACGGACCGCCGCCTGCGCCGGGCTTCGAGCGACAGGTGCTGGACGAAGCGGTGGAAGGAACCGCGGAAGACGAGCGCGTCGGAGCGGACCGGCGGCCCGGAGCGGAGGGGCGGACGAGGCCGGACCGGCGGCCCGCTGCGGACCGGCGGCCTGGGGCAGAGCGGCGGCCCGGAGCGGAGGGGCGGATGAGGCCGGACCGGCGGCCCGGTGCGGACCGGCGGCCTGGGGCAGAGCGGCGGCCTGGAGCGGACCGGCGGCCCGGGGCGGACCGGCGGCCTGGAGCGGACCAGCGGCCGGAGCGCCCGTCACCGCGCCCGCCGCACCCCCCGCGCGGCGCGGGGGGCGGGCGGGGGGGCGGGCGCGGAAGCACCCGGAGCCGCGGGCGGGGGTCGCGCTAGGTGACCTTCGCGCCGGCCTTGCGCGACGGGACACGACAGGTGTCGATCCCGGCGAGGCGGTACACCGGACAGAACCCGACGAGGCCGGTCGCGAGCGGCAAGAGGCCGACGAGGGCCCAGAGCGACCGCGGACCGACGAAGACCAGCGAGACGACGGCGATGCCGAGGATGGTGCGGAGCGAGCGGTCCAGCGTTCCTTCGTTCATGTGGCGTGTTCCTCCTTGTCCGGGGAGAGGCCGGGCGGCCGGCGGAGGATTCTCGCGGTGAGCGAATCACCGACCGGGGCCGCTTCCGCTTGCGCGGGGGGAGGGGACCGGAGAGCATCGCGCGCCATGCAGGACCTTCGAGCCGCCCTCGCCCTGCTGTCCGTCCTCGCGGCGGGCACCATCGCGTGCGGGCGCGGCGACATCGAGTCGGCGGATCCCGTCCGGCGCGCGGCGGCGGTTCGTTCGCTCTCGTCGAGCGGAGACCGGCCGCTCGCGGTGCTCCTCGTCGCGCAGCGCGACGGGAGCCCGCTCGTTCGCGCCGCGGCCGCCGAGCGCTTCGCCGCGCGCGGCGGGCCCGCCGCGGCCGACGCGCTCGGCAAGCTCCTGCGCGATCCGGCCTCCGACGTCGCTGCCGTGGCCGCGCGCGGGCTCGCGGGCATGCCGGCAGAGCCGCGCGCACGCCAGCACCTCCTCGTCGCGTACGCCGACGCGACCCCGGGCGCCCGGGCCGCGATCGCGGACGCGCTCGATCAGATCGGCGTGTCGCTGCGTGAAGCGGTCGAGGCGGAGGCCCGGATCCTGTGGGAGCGCGACGTCGCGGCGCTCGACGCGGGGCGCGGGAGCGCGCGCGCCGGCGCGGCCGAGGAGATCGGCGCGAGCGGTCGGGCCGACGCGGTCCAGAAGCTCCTGCCGCTCGTCGATCCCGCGCGGACGCCGGACCGGGCGCTCGCGGCGGCGGCGGCGCGGGGGCTCGGTGAGTCGGGAGACTGGAGCGCGCGCCCGTTCCTCGAGGCGCTCGTCGCGGAGGACGACGCGGGGCTCGCAGAGGCGGCCGCGGGCGCGCTCGGGCGGCTCGGCGATCCGCGGGCCGCGGACGCGCTCGCGGCGGCGGGCACCGCGGAGACGGCGCGGATCGCCGCCGCCGCGACCGAGGCGCTCGCGGCGCTGCCGGAGGCCCCGGAGGTCGGCGTCGCGCTGTGCGAGCTCGCGATCCGGGCCGCCGATCCGCAGGTCGCCGCGCGCGCCGCGCGCGAGGCCCGCCGCCGGGACGCGGAGTGCCCCGAGCGCCCGATCCTCGCGAAGCTCGGGCGGCCCGGCGCCGAGGCGGCGCTCGCCGCGCTCGCGGAGCTCCGCCTCGGAGGCGCCGCGGCTCAGGCTGCGTCCGACCGGATCATCCCGGCGCTCGAGCGGGCGCCGGAGGCCGACGTACGCGCTGCCGCAGCCCGCGCGCTCGCGGTGCTCGGCGCCGCGACGGCGGGTGCAGCCGTCGATCGCCGCATGCAGGTGGTCGTCGCCCGGCTCGCAGAGCGACGCGCCCGCTGGATCGCCGCCGTGCCCGCGGCCGGCGCGCCGCCGGAGTGGATCGACCCCGTGACCCCCGACGACGCGCGCGAGGCGGGGGCGCTCCTCGCCGCGACCGGGCGGCTTGCCCGGCCGGGCGCGGAGCCGCTCCTGCTCGCGCACGCGCGCGACCCCCGCCCCGAGGTGCGGGCCGGCGCCTTGGAGGGGCTCGCCGCTGCGAAGGGAGGCGCGGCGCTCGAGGCCGTCGCGGCCGCGCTCGCCGACGCCGAGCCGGCGGTCCGCGGGGCGGCGGCGGAGGGCCTCGCGCGCGCGGGCGCGCGCGGGACGCCCGCGCTCGTGGCCGCCGCGCAGGAGGCGGGCGGCGCGAGCCCGGAGTGGCGGGTCACCCTCGCCCGCGCCCTCGGCGACACCGGCTCGGCCGAGGCGATCCCCGCCCTCGTCGGGCTCCTCGACGGACCGTCCGCCGCTGCGGCGGCCGCGTCGCTCGCGCGGATCGGCGCTCCCGCGGCGGCGGCGCCGCTCGCCGCGTACCTCGCGCGACCCGAGGCGCCCGCCCGGCCCGAGGTCGTCGAGGCGCTCGCGCAGCTCGCGGCGCGCGAGGCCGGGCCTTCGATCGCCGCGCTCCTCACCGACGACCGCCCCGACGTGCGGGCGGCGGCGGCGCGCGCGCTGGGGCGGATCCGCCACGAGGCCGCGTCCGCGCGGCTCGAGTCCCTCCGGAGCGACTACTACGGGCGCGTCCGGCGCGCCGCGGTCGAGGCGCTCGCGAAATTCCCCTCGGGCGTCCCGCGCGCGCGACGTTGAGGGGCGGGCGCGCTTCCCTCGGCGCGCGCCGGCGCGGTGACGGCGCCCGGCTGGGCGTGTGGTATGACCGGGCGATGCGCAAGCCGTCGGCCGACGAGCTCCGCAAGCTCAAGGACAAGGCCGCAGAGGCGGCCGCGAAGGGCAAGCTCGACAAGGCCGCGGAGCTCTACCGCGAGGCGGCCGAGGGCGACGGGCGGGACTTCGGCACGCGGCAGAAGCTCGCGGAGGTGCTCCGCCGAGCCGGCCGCATCCCCGAGGCGATCCAGGCCTACGGAGAGGTGGCGGACCGCTTCGGCAAGGACGGCCTCCTCATCAAGGCCATCGCGATCTCAAAAACGATCCTCGAGCTCGATCCGCAGCACGTCGCGACGCAGTCGGCGCTCGCCGAGCTGTACGCGAAGAAGGCCGCCGCGGAAGGGGCGCGGCCGCCGCCGCGCACGCTCATGCTGCAGGCGATGAAGGCGGCGGGCGTGGGGGTGATCATCCCGCCGCCTCCGCCGTCGCGGCGGGAGGACGGGGTCGTCGCGCTCCCGCTCGCGCCGCCGCCGGTGAAGGTCGCGCAGCCGCCCGAGGCGCTCGAGATCGAGATCGACACCGAGCCGGAGCCGCTGCCCGAGCCGGACGCAGAACCGTCCACCGCCTTCGCGCAGATCGTGTTCGCCGCCGAGTCGGCGGTCGAGGCGGGGGTCGAGGAGGACGTCCTCATCCTCGCGGACCCGATCGACGTCGAAGTGATCGGGGACGAGCCGCTGTCCTTCGGCTCGCCCGGCGCGGGCGAGCCGGTCGTGGACGAGGTCCTCCCGCTCGAGGAGGCCGCGCCGCTCGAGATCGTCGTCGAGCCCGAGCCGGAGCCGCTCCCCGCACCGGCGCCGCCCGCCCCCGCGCTCCCGCACGTCCCGATCTTCTCCGACCTCTCGCGAGAGGCGTTCGTCGAGCTCACCCGGGGCATGGTCCTGCACCGCATCGCGGGAGGCGAGGCGGTCATCCGCGAGTGCGAGGAGGGGACGAGCTTCTACGTCGTCGCGAGCGGCCGGTTCGCGGTGTCGAAGCGGGACGAGGCCGGCGGCACGGTGATCCTCGCGAAGCTCGGCGAGGGCGACTTCTTCGGCGAGATGGCGCTCCTCTCCGGCGCGGCGCGCTCCGCGACGGTGACGGCGGAGGAGGAGGCGGAGGTCCTCGAGTTCCCCGCGGACGTGCTCCTCCAGATCGCGGGTCAGCACCCGCACGTCGCGCAGTCGCTCCGCCGCTTCTACCGCCAGCGGCTCCTCGCGAACGCGATGGCGGCGAGCCCGGTGTTTCGCCCGTTCCAGCGCAACGAGCGCAAGCTCATCATGGAGCGGTTCCGGGCGCGCGCGGTGTCCGAGGGCGAGAAGGTGATACGCGAGGGCGACCCCTCGGACGGGCTTTACGTCGTGCTCGAGGGGGCGGTGGACGTCGTGAAGCGCCGCGACGGGAAGGCGACCGTCGTGGGGCACCTGCGGGAGGGCGACCTCTTCGGCGAGATGAGCTGCCTGCGCAAGGCGCCGGCGAGCGCGTCGATCGTCGTGAAGCGCCCCGGGACGCTGCTCCGGCTCCCGCGCAAGGACTTCGACGATCTCGTCGTGAGCTATCCGCAGATCCTCGAGCTCGTCTCGACGCTCTCCGACGAGCGCGCGGAGAACCTCGATGCCATCCTGTCCGGCCATGCCGAGTGGACGGACGACGGGCTCGTACTCACCTAGCGGGGGGACACGCGCTCCGCTTCGCGGAGCTCGCGCCCCCCGAGCCCCCCCGCTCGGTCGGGATCCGTACCCGCGGCGAAGCCGCGCTCCATGCTGGGGGCCCGCTGGCGGGCCGGGGCAGGCTCATCCGCCTGCCCTTGCGCTCGCAATCACGTGAGAAGGCCGAGGGCGCGCTCCGCGAGCAGGATCGCGAGCGCCGCGGCGAGCGTCGTCGCGGTCACGACGGAGCCGATCGCGAGGAACCGCCAGAAGCTGATGCGGGCGCGCGAGCCCGCGAGCTCGAGCACGATCACGTTCGCGACCGAGCCGAGGACGGTCAGGTTCCCTGCGAGGGTCGAGGCGAGCGCCGTCGCGAGCCAGAGCAGGCGCGGCTCGTCGAGGCGCGGGATCCACTCGCCCGCGAGCAGCACGAACGGCACGTTCGAGACGAGCTGCGACCCGGCCACGCTGAAGAGCGAGAACGTCACGGCCTGGTGCGCCGCGCCCGCGCCGAGGAGCGGCGCCACGAGGTCGTGCATCCGCGCGGCGATGCCCGCGCGCGCGACGCCGGCCACCACCACGAAGAGCCCGGCGAAGAAGACGAGCAGCGGCCAGTCGACCTTCGAGAGCGCCTCGCGCGGCGCTCGCCCGGCGACCGCCATGAGGAGCGCCGCGCAGAAGAGGGCCGTCCACGAGAGCGGGAGCCCGGCGAGGAATCCCACGATCGCGAGCAGCGTCGCCCCGAGCGCCCACGCGAGGAGGCGCCGGTCCACGCCGGGATCGGCGGCGGGGCGCGGCGAGAGCGGGCCGGCGGGTAGGTCGCGCCGGAAGATGAGGTGGAGCACGGTCGCGACGAGGGCGAGCGCCACGAGGGCAGGGAGGGCGAGCGCGGCCGCGAACGTGAGGTACGGGATGCCGGAGAGGGTCCCGACGATCATGTTCTGCGGGTTCCCGGTCAGCGTCGCGACGCTCCCGGCGTTCGCGCCGAACGCGAGCGCGAGGAAGTAGGGGAGCGCGGGGACGTCCGCGTCGTCCACGACCCGGATGACGAGCGGCGTCAGCATGAGGCAGACGGTGTCGTTCACGAGGAACGCCGAGAGCACGCCCGCGGTGAACACGATCGCCCACAGGAGCGCCCGCGGGCCCGCGACCGCCCGGAGGATCCGCCCGCTCGCCCAGCGGAAGAACCCCGCCTCGCCGAGGTACGCGGACAGGATCATCGTCCCGAGCAGGAGCCCGAGCGTGTCCCCGTTCACGGCGCGACCGGCCTCGGAGGGCGAGAGCACGCCCGCGGCGACCATCACGACCGCGCCGAGGAGCGCCGCGGACGGCCGATCGACCGACAGGCCCGGCACCCGGCCCACCGCCACGGCGACGTACGTGAGCGCAAAGATGACGAGCGCCGCGAGCACGGCTCCTTCTAGCACGCCCCCGCAGGGCCCCCGGCCGCGCTTTCTCGCCGACATCCGGCGAGGAACCCACTAGATTGCCGGCGTGGCCGTGGACCTGCCGATCGTGCTCGACGGGAGCCAGGGCGAGGGGGGAGGGCAGATCCTCCGCACCGCGCTCAGCCTGTCCGCGATCACCGGGAAGCCCTTCACCATCACGAAGATCCGCGCGAGCCGGCTCAAGCCGGGGCTCCGCCCGCAGCATCGGGAGGCGACCCGTGCCGTCGCCGGGCTCGTCGACGCCGAGGTGGTGGGGAACGACGTGGGCTCGACGCGGCTCGAGTTCCGCCCGCGGCGGGCCGCGTCGCCGGGCGAGTGGACGCTCGACGTCGGCACGGCCGGCTCCACGCCGCTCCTCTTCCAGACGGTCTGCTGGCCGCTCGCGCTCGCGGGCGGGCCGTCGTTCCTCACGGTGAAGGGCGGCACCCACCAGGACCACGCGCCGAGCTTCCACTACCTCGCGCTCGTCTGGGCGCCGGCGGTCGCCCGGCTCGGGTTCAAGTTCGACCTCGAGCTGCAGGGCGCGGGCTTCTACCCTGAGGGCGGAGGCGCGTTCACGGCGCGCGTCGAGCCGGCCCACCCCATGCCGCCGCTCGATCTCCGGCACCGCGGCACGCTTCAGGACGTCGAGGTGGTCTCGATGGTGGGCGGTCTCGGGTACGAGATCGCCGACCGACAGGCGGCCCGTGCGCTGCGAGGGCTGCGCGACGTGGGCATCTCGGCGGTCGCCGAGCGCGTGCCGGTCCCGGCGCCGCTCTCGAAGGGCGGGCACGTCCTCATCGTCTCGACGTTCGAGCGGGCGCGGACCGGTCACGGCGCGGTCTCCGCGTACGAGCGCTCGCCCGAGCAGATCGCGGACGCGGCGGTGAGCGCGTTCCGCGAGCACCTCGCGGGCGGCGCCGCGGTGGACCGGAACCTCGGGGACCAGCTGCTCCTGCCGGCGGCGCTCGCTGCCGCGAAGCTCGTCACCCCGCCCCCAGGCATCGTGCCCGCGACCCGCTACACCGTCGCCGCGGTGACGAAGCACCTCACGACGAACGCCGCCGTCATCCGCCGCTTCCTCGATGTCGAGATCGCGATCCTCGGGCGCGAGGAGGACGAGGGCGAGGTCCGCGTGCAGCCTCCCGGCGGGAGCGCCGAGGTGGTCCCGCTCCCGCGCTGAGCTCGCGCGGGAGGTGGCGCTCGCCGGCCCTCGCGAGACTACCGCCCGACGCTGCGATCGGGTAAGCGAACGGGATGGTTCGACGCGCCCGCGCGCTCGCCGTCATCGCCGCGCTCTCCGCCGCATGCGCCGGGCCCGCGGTCCGCGCCTTCCCGCCCCCGCCGTCCGGCACGGACGACGGCGCCGCCCGGGAGGTGCTCGGCCGGTTCATCCGCGCGCTCGACGCCGGCCGGTTCGAGGAGGCCCACGCGCTCCTCTCCGCGCGCTGGCGGCTCGCGTACACCCCGGGGCGGCTCGCCCTCGACTTCCGCGGCGGCGGGGGCACGGCGCGCGAGGCGGCGCTCCGGGTCGCGCAAGCGCTCGCCGCACACGCGCCGCTCTCTCTCGCGCCCGACGGCGGCCGGCTTCCGGTCGGCGGCGACCGCGCGGCGCACCTCGTAGTCGAGGGAAGCGGCTGGCGGGTGGATGCGCTCGAGTAGCGCGGGGACGCTCCCTGTGTCTCGTTGAGAAGCCCCGGGCGGCCCGCTATAAAGGCGGCCGCATGCCTCTCGACAACGCCGCCGCGCTCGACGCACTCCGCAAGGTCATGGACCCGGAGCTCCGCCGGGATCTCGTCTCCCTCGGGATGGTGAAGGATCTCGCCGTAGAGGGCGAGTCCGTCCGGCTGAAGGTCGAGCTGACGACGCCCGCCTGTCCGCTGAAGGAAGTCATCGGCAAGGACGTCCGGAGCGCGCTCGAGGTCGCCGGCTTCAAGCGCGTCGAGGTCTCCTGGGGTGCGCAGGTCCGCGGGGCGCCCGGCGTAGCCCAGTCGCAGCTCACGCCGGGGGTGAAGAACATCATCCTCGTCGGATCGGGGAAGGGCGGCGTCGGCAAGAGCACCGTGGCAGTGAACCTCGCGGTGTCGCTCGCACGCCTCGGGGCAAAGGTCGGGATCCTCGACGCAGACATCTACGGACCGTCGGTCCCGGTGCTCACCGGCCTCTCCCAGCGTCCGACCTCGAAGGACGGCCAGCGGCTCGAGCCGCTCGAGGCGCACGGCGTGAAGACGATGTCGATCGGGTTCCTCGTCGACCCCGACCAGGCGCTCATCTGGCGCGGGCCGATGGTCACCGGCGCGCTCATCCAGCTCCTGCGCGACGTCAACTGGGGCGACCTCGACTATCTCGTGCTCGACCTGCCGCCCGGCACCGGGGACATCCCGCTCACGCTCGCGCAGAACGTCCGCGCGGCCGGCGTGGTGCTCGTCTCGACGCCGCAGGACGTGGCGCTCGCGGACGTCATCCGCGCGAAGCTGATGTTCGACAAGGTCTCCATCCCCGTGCTCGGAATCATCGAGAACATGTCCTCGTTCATCTGCCCGCACTGCCGCGGAGAGACGCAGATCTTCGCGCACGGCGGAGTCCGCACCGCCGCCGACAAGATGGGGATCCGCTTCCTCGGGGAGATCCCGATCGACCTCGCCATTCGCGAGGGCGGCGACAACGGCCTGCCGATCGTCTCCGGCGCGCCCGAGAGCCCGCAGGCGCAGGCGTTCCTCGCGGTCGCGCGGAACGTCGCGGGCGCGGTGTCGACCCAGGTGCTGAAGGCGCCTCGCCTCCCCGTCATCGGCGCGCAGCCCCGCGCCTAGGAGCCGACCGTGGAAGGGCACCGCCCCGATGACGACGATCCGCTGGTCCCGCCGCCCGACATCGGCGACGACGCGGGGGTGCGCGGCTCGATCGCGGACGGGGTGAAGAAGGCGCTCCTCGCCGGCGTCGGCGCGCTGTTCCTCACCGAGGAGGGCGCGCGCCGGCTCGCCCGCGACTGGAAGCTCCCGAAGGACGTCGCGGCGTTCATCGGACAGCAGGCGCAGTCGGCGAAGGAGGAGATCCTCCGGCTGTTCGCCGACGAGATCCGCCGGTTCCTCGAATCGGAGTCGGTCCGCCGCGAGTTCTGGAAGGGTATCTCCCAGAGCGCGATCGAGATCCACGCCGAGATCCGCTTCAAGCCGGACGAGAACGGGGCGCCCAAGCCGGAGGTGTCCGCGGCTGTGAAGGCCAAGCGGGGCTCGAAGAAGGAACCCCGGTGAGGAAGGCCGCCCGCCTCCTCGCGCTCGTCGGGGCGATCGGCGTCGGTTGGCTGCTCTTCGGCGCGCGCGCGCACGACGTCGTCCTCGTCTACGACGTCTCGGGATCCCCCGGAGCGACCGCGCTCGATGTCGAGTTGCGCAGCGGCGGCGCGCTCGTGCGGCGCGCCCGGATCGCGGTCCGCCCGGGCGAGCAGGTCCGCCATCCCGTCCGGCTCCGCGACGGCGCCTATGCGCTCGCCTGGCGGCTCGAGCGCCCCGGCGGGACCGCCTCGGGCGACAAGGACCTCACGATCTCCGGTGAGCAGACGATCGTGCTCCCGCTCTCCCCCTGAGCCGCTTCTCGGAGCCGTGCGGCGGCGGCTCGACCGCACCATCGTTCTCCTCGTGATCGACCTGCACTTCGTCGCGCCGGGTCTCGCGGTCGGCGCGTCGTACCCGATGGAGTGGGCCGCCCGCCTCGCTGCCGAGCACGGCATCGCACGCGTCGTCGACGTGCGCGTGGAGGCGTGCGACGACGAGGAGGTCCTCCGGCTTCACCGGATCCAGCTCCTGCACCTTCCGACCGAGGACACCCGCGCCATCTCGCAGCGCAGGCTCACCGACGGGGTCGCGTTCGTGTCCGAGGGGCTCGACGTGGGCGAGCGAGTGCTCATCCACTGCCAGTACGGCATCGGGCGCAGCGCGCTCCTGGCCGCCTGCGTGCTTGTCGACCGGGGCGCGCCGCCGATCGCGGCGCTCGAGGCGGTGAAGCGGGCGCGCCCCGTCATCTCGCCGAGCCCCGAGCAGCTCGACGCGCTCGCGATCTTCTCGGCGCGCGTGAAGGCGGCGCGCGGCGGCGCGTGGGAGGTGCCCACGG
This sequence comes from Anaeromyxobacter sp., assembly GCA_036394835.1. Taxonomy (GTDB): domain Bacteria; phylum Myxococcota; class Myxococcia; order Myxococcales; family Anaeromyxobacteraceae; genus Anaeromyxobacter. The sequence continues at coordinate 64,486 of DASWEI010000133.1, forward strand.
TCCAGGCGCTCGGGGAGATCGCGTGGCGGCACCTGCGCAGGGACGACCGCGCGCCGGCGGCCGACGCGGTGCGCGCGGCGTCGACGCGGCGCTCCTGACCCGTCCGTGTACACCGTGATCGGGTGCGGTTCTTCGCCGACCGCGAGCGGACGGTCTCGGCGCGCGCCGTCGCGAAGGAGCTCACCCGCGACGTGCGGGAGACGGGCGCGCTGCCGCCCGGTCCTCGCCGCCACGGCGCCCTCGCGTCGATCCTCGTCCGGGCGGGAGAGCTCGCGCAGGGGGTCGCGGACGCCGAGCGAGCCGGCGCGGGCGCCGACCGCGCGGGTCCGGGCGAGCGCGCGGCGATGGCGGCGACGCTCTCCTGCGCGAAGGCCCTCTGGGCTTCTTGGCGCGCGGGTGAAGTGCTCGAGCACCCGGGCGCGAGATGGGAGGCCGGGCTCCTCTGCGCCCCGCTCCCCGACGAGATCCGGGTCCGCAGGGCCGAAGGGTTCGCGCTCTACGGCGTCTACCCCGAGACCTACGCCGCCGCGGCGGCGCGCGCGCTCGCGGGCGCCGACGCGACCGTCGTCGGGATCCGCTCCATCGGCACGGCGCTCGCGGCCATGGTGGCCGCGGGAGCGGGGACGCTGCGGCTGCCGGTCACGGTCCGTCCGGTCGGCGATCCCTTCCGGCGCGAGGTCCGGCTCGATCCCGGGCTCGCTGCGCGGCTCGGCCGCGGCGGCGGGCCGTTCGCCGTCGCGGACGAGGGGCCGGGCCTCTCGGGCAGCTCGTTCGTCGCGACAGCGGAGGCGCTCGGGCGGCTCGGCGTCGACCGCGCCCGCGTCCACCTCTTCCCGAGCCACCCCGGCTTGCCCGGTGCGGCGGCGGATCCGCGGGCGCGTGCCGCGTACGAGCGGCTCGCGCGCCTCCACGTGCCGTTCGAGGCGCTCTTCCTCGGGGACGGCCCGCTCGCGCTCGGTGGGCTCGCGGCGGATCTCGTCGGACCGCTGGACGGGCCGCCGCGCGATCTCTCGGCGGGCGCGTGGCGCGCCGTCGTCTTCGGCGCGCCGGAGCGCCGCTGGCCGCCGTCTCAGGGCTGGCGCGAGCGGCGGAAGTTCCTCGTCGACGCGGGCCGCCGCACCTGGCTCGCGCGCTTCGTCGGAATCGGCGAGGACGGAGAGAGGGCGCTCCGCCGAGCGCGCGCGCTCGGCGCGGCGGGGCTCGTCCCGGCGCCCGCCGGCCTCCGGCACGGGTTCCTCGTCGAGCGGTTCGAGCACCGCGCGCTGCCGCTCCCGCTCGCCGGCCTTCCGCACGTGCCGCTACTCCGCGCCGTTCGCCGCCATGTCGTCTTCGTCGCGGCGCGCTTTCCGGCGGGGGACGGGGAGGGCGCTCCACCGCGTGTCCTCGCTGAGGTCGCGGTCGAGAACGTGCGTGAGGCGCTCGGGGCGGGCGCCGCGGCAGCGGCGGCGGCGCTCGCCGGACGCTTGCTCCCGGAGGTGGCGCGCGACGCGCGGCCGGTCGCGGTCGACGGGAAGCTCCAGAGGTGGGAGTGGCTCGTCCTCCCCGGGGGCGAGATCGTCAAGGCGGACGCGCTCGACCATCACGCGGACCACGCGCTCGTCGGCTGCCAGGACGCGCTCTGGGACGTCGCCGGCGCGGCGATCGAGCTCGACCTCTCACGGGACGAGGCGCTCGAGCTCGCCCGCGCCGTGCGGGCGGCAGCGCCCGGGGCGGCGCCGCGCTGCCTGCCGTTCTACGAGGCGGCCTACGCGGCGTTCGAGCTGGGCCGCTGGACGCTCGCCGCGGCCGACCCCGACCTGGACGACGGCGAGCGGGTCCGGCGGCGAGGACAGGCGGGGAGGCTCGCGGCTGCGCTCCGCCGCGTGCTCGGGCCGAGAGCGCTCGGCGCCGACGTCGGCTGGGGCAAGCCCGACCGCCCCCAATGAGGCCTCGCGCGGTGGACCGATTTCGTCCGACGCTTCGCCGGTTCGAACCCCGGCAGCCGCGACATCATGGCCGGCGGGAGTGGCAAAAAGCGCCGGTGGCGTCGGGCGGATCGGGCATCGCCGCCGAGCGCCCGCGCCGCATACCATCCGACGATCGTTCGAACGAGGAGGCGCGCATGGCGGTCGAGAAGATGGCGGTCATCGGAGCCGGGCAGATGGGCTCGGGGATCGCGCAGGTTGCCGCACAGTCGGGCATCGAGGTCGTCCTCGCGGACGCCTCCCCGGAGCTCGCGAAGAAGGCCGTCGACAAGCTCGGCGCGACGCTCGCGAAGCTCGTCGAGAAGGGGAAGCTCTGCGCCGCCGACCGCGATCAGGTGCTCGGCCGCATCAAGCCGGCGCGCGGCGTCGAGGACTGCGGCGGCGCGGATCTCGCGATCGAGGCGATCCTCGAGAACGAGGCCGCGAAGAAGGAGATCTTCCGGAAGCTCGACGCGCTGCTCGCGCCGCACGCGATCCTCGCCTCGAATACCTCGTCGATCTCGATCACCGCGCTCGCCGCGGCGACGAAGCGCCCCGAGAAGTTCATCGGGATGCACTTCATGAACCCGCCGCCGGTCATGCAGCTCATCGAGATCATCCGCGGGCTGCAGACCTCGGACGAGACCTACGCGACGGTCACCGCGCTCGCGAAGCGGTTCGGCAAGACGACGGTCACGTCGAAGGACTCGCCCGGCTTCATCGTGAACCGGGTCCTCATCCCGCTCATCAACGAGGCGTGCTTCGCGCTCCAGGAGGGGCTCGCGTCGCCCGAGGACATCGACACCGGCGTGAAGCTCGGCCTGAACCACCCGATGGGGCCGCTCACGCTCGCCGACTTCATCGGCCTCGATACCTGCCTCTACATCGCCGAGGTGCTCCATCGCGAGCTCGGCGACGACAAGTACCGCCCCGCGCCGCTGCTGCGGAACTACGTCGCGGCGGGCTGGTTCGGGCGCAAGAGCGGCCGCGGCTTCTACCGGTACGGCTAGGCGAGGGTCCCATGGCCTACGAGAACGTCCAGTTCGACCTCGACGACGGCGTCGGCGTCCTCACCTTCAACCGCCCGAAGGTTCTAAACGCCCTCGACGCGAAGACGATCGCGGAGCTCGGCGAAGTCGTGGCGCGCGCCGAGTCCGATCGGAGCGTGAAGGCGCTCATCCTCACCGGCGCCGGCGAAAAGGCGTTCGTCGCGGGCGCCGACATCGCCGCCATGTCCGCGATGTCGACGCTCGACGCCCGCCGCTTCGCGGAGACCGCCCACGCGATCCTCGCGCGGATGGAGGCGCTGCCGATCGTCACGATCGCGGCGGTGAACGGGTTCGCGCTGGGCGGCGGCTGCGAGATCGCGATGGCGTGCGACCTCGTGTACGCCGCCGAGAAGGCGCGCTTCGGTCAGCCGGAGGTGAACCTCGGCATCATCCCGGGGTTCGGCGGCACGCAGCGGCTCACCCGGCGCGTCGGGATGCCACGCGCCCTCGAGATGATCCTCACCGGCGACATGTACGACGCGGCGCGCGCAAAGGAGCTCGGGCTCGTTCTCGAGGTCCTCCCGGCGGCGGAGCTCCTGCCGTTCGCGAAGGCGCAGGCGAAGAAGATCGGGGCGAAGGGGCCGGTCGCGGTCGCCGCGGCGAAGCGGGCAGTGCGCGAGGGCGCGGACGCCGACCTCCGCACGGCCAACGAGCTCGAGCGCCAGGCATTCGCGGCGCTCTTCGGCACCGAGGACGCGCGCGAGGGCATGCGGGCGTTCGTCGAGAAGCGTGCGGCGGCGTTCAAGGGGGCGTGAACGACGGCGCCGGCGACGCCGATTACCCGACCTTCGCGCGGGTGTCGTCGTCGGTCTCGATGAGGTGCCCCGTCCGGTCCCGCTTCGTCCGGAGGTACTCCACGTTGTGGGGGTTCGACGGGGAGGGCAGCTGGATGCGCCCGCGCACCTTCACGCCCGCCTCGGCGAGCCCGGCGAGCTTGAGCGGGTTGTTCGTCACGAGGTCGATCGAGCGGACGCCGAGGAGGCGGAGCATGTCCGCCGCGACGTCGTAGCTGCGCAGATCGTCCGGGAAGCCGAGGAGCCGGTTCGCCTCGTAGGTGTCGTGCCCCTGGGCCTGGAGCGCGTACGCGCGGATCTTGTTCCCGAGCCCGATCCCGCGGCCTTCCTGGCGCAGGTAGAGGAGCACGCCTCGGCCGCGCTCGGCGATGAGGTCGAGCGCGCGGTCGAGCTGGGCGCGACAGTCACACTTGAGCGAGCCGAGCACCTCGCTCGTCAGGCATTCGGAGTGGACGCGGACCGGCACCGCCTCGCTCTGGACGTCCCCGAGGACCATGGCGACGTGCTCGGCGGCGGTCTCGGCGTCGCGGAAGACCACGGTGCGGAACAGTCCGCGATGTGTCGGCAGGGGAGCCTCGCTGTAGATCGTGACCCGCTCGGTCCGGCGCTTGCGAGCCGCCACCACCACCAGGTTCTCCTGCATTCGGTCTCCCTCGTGCGGCCGCGCGCGTGCGCGTCGCGCGGTCCATAATCTGGTGATCGGAGGCGGGTCAACCCCATGCGGTTACGGGCCGCGCCGGAAAATCGGGGTCGAGGGTCTGCGTTGACTTCGTCCAGTCGCGCGGTTACGTCAGCGCTGGAATGCAAGCGGATCTCTCCTCGGGTGACCTGGCGCGAGCGACGGGCACGACCGTCCGCACCATCCGGTTCTACGAGGAAGAGGGGCTCCTCAAGCCCGCGGTGGTGAGCGACGGCGGCCACCGGCGCTACACCGAGGACGAGCTCGAGCGGCTGCGGCTCATCTCGGACCTGCGCGAGCTCGGGCTGTCGCTCTGCGAGATCCGGTCGATCCTCGACCTGCGGTCCGGCTGCAACAACGCCGCCGAGTTCGCGATCCGGTTCCAGCAGGTGCTCGCGGGGCACCTCGAGCAGGCGCAGCGCCGGCTCGAGCGGCTGAAGCGCGTGAAGAAGGAGCTCTACGACGCGCTCGCCGGGCTCCAGGAGCGCCTCTCGTCGGCGGGCGTCGAGCAGTGCCCGTGCGCGATTGCCGACGCCGCGGGCGCGCCGCGGATCGTGAAGGTGCTCGCGAGGCAGCAGGGGTGCTGCGAGCACGGCGCGAAGCGCGAACGGAACGCCGCAGCGGCGCAGTACGGTGGCGGTGCGGTGCGGCGGCGGCCGGTCTGAGTGCAGCCGGCCGGGTCCCGCGCCCAGTTTCCATAATCCATATTATCGGACTTAGATCCCGGTTCAGGAGTGTTGCGATCTAGGCCCGATCTCCTGCACGGCTTGTTGTCAGCCGTCCGTGGATCGCCTGCTTCGTCGTCGGCTTGCGGTTGTGCGGGCCTGTTGTTCCTGCCAGCCTCAGGACGTGCCCGCGGTACAGCTCCGCGCATGAACTTCGCCCTCTGATCCGGCGCAGCTCAGGGCTGCAGGACTTCGCAGCGCCACGGGGCGCCCGGAGCGCTGCGGCGGTAGCGAGTCCGCTCGTGCAGTCGGTCGGGGCGGCCCTCCCAGAACTCGATGATGTCCGGGACGATCCGGTATCCACCCCACGTGGGCGGCCGCGGAACGTGGCGGCCGTCGTGCTCGCGCCTGAGCCCCGCGAGCCTCTCGAGGAGGGCCGCGCGATCGGCGATCGGCGCGCTCTGCTCGGAGGCCGCCGCCGCGAGCTGCGAGCCCCGCGGACGAGACCGCCAGTACGCATCGCTCTCCTCGGCGCTGACGCGGGAGACGGCCCCCTCGATGCGGACCTGCCGCGGCGGGAACCGCCGGTGGAACAGGAGCGCGGCCCGAGGGTTCGCTTCGAGCTCCTCGGCCTTCCGGCTCAGGTAGCTCGTGTAGAAGACGAAGCCTTCCTCCGAGACGCCCCTCACAAGCACCATGCGCGCGGAGGGGCGCCCGTCCGGGGTGGCCGTCGCGAGCGCCGCCGCGTCCTGCTCCGGCAGCTCGTCGCCGGCGATCCAGCTCACGAGCCTCCAGAGCGAGCGACGGACGCCGAACGCCGCGTGCCGATCGACACCGCCGGAGGGCCCGGACGCACGGGCTTCGCTCTGCCACTCCCGGAAGAGCTCGATCGGATCCCGGTCGGCGGTGTTCACGCGCGCTCCAGCTCCCGCGCGATCGCCGCCGCCAGCCTCGGGATGCCGCTTTCGAGCTGCTCCGGCGTCGGGTAGGCGTAGCTGAGCTTGAAGCCGTGGAGGTGCGGATCCCCGAAGAACGACGCGCGCGAAGGGTCGATGTGGATCCGCTCGGCGGCGAGCCGCTCCGCGAGGCGCGCCGGATCGACCGCCTTCGGGAGCTCCACCCACAGCAGCGGACCGCCGCCCGGCGTCGTCCAGGCGACGCCCTCGGGCATGGTGCGGCGCAGCAGATCGATGCAGAGCCGGTAGCGCGCATCCAGCGCGCGCTGGAGCTCTTCCAGGTGGGTGTCGTAGTAGCCGCGGTCGAGGAACTCGAAGAGCGCGACCTCGATGAGCGTCGGGTTGGGCTTGATCCGCCCTGGTGGACACCTGACGAAAGGCGT
>DASWEI010000134.1:0-2247 GCA_036394835.1 Anaeromyxobacter sp.
GACGGCCGCCTCGATCTCCTTCTTCTTCGCGATCGTCCTCGTGACGCTCGTCATCACCTACTTCGCCGCCCGCAAGACGAAGACCTCGTCCGAGTTCTACGCGGCCGGCCGCTCCGTCTCCGCGCTCCAGAACGGCTTCGCCCTCGCCGGCGACTACATGTCCGCCGCGTCGTTCCTCGGCATCTCGGGCATGGTCGCGATGAAGGGCTACGACGGGATGATCTACGCGACCGGCTGGCTCGTCGGCTGGCCCGCGCTCATGTTCCTCGTCGCCGAGCCGCTCCGGAACCTTGGCAAGTTCACGTTCGCCGACGTCGTGGCGTTCCGCCTGCGCCAGGGCCCGGTCCGCATCGCCGCCGCGGTCGGCGGCATCCTGACGGTGCTCTTCTACACGATCGCCCAGATGGTCGGCTCCGGCGCGCTCATCCAGCTCATGTTCGGCCTCAAGTACGAGTACGCCGAGATCATCGTCGGCGCGGTGATGCTCGCCTACGTGCTGTTCGGCGGCATGCTCGCGACGACCTGGGTCCAGATCATCAAGGCGGGCCTCCTCCTCATCGGCGTGACGTTCCTCACCGGCCTCACCCTCAGCAAGTTCGGCTGGAACCCGGCCGAGCTCTACGCGCAGGTGGTGGCGAAGCACGGCCAGATCGCGCTGCAGCCCGGCGGCATCGTCGCGAGCCCGCTCGAGGCGATCTCCCTCGGCCTCGCGCTCATGTTCGGGCTCCTCGGCCTGCCGCACATCCTCATGCGGTTCTACACGGTGCCGGACGCGAAGGCGGCCCGGAAGTCGGTGCTCTACGCCACCGGCCTCATCGGCTACTTCTACGTGATCATCCCGATCGTCGGCTTCGGCGCGTCGGTCCTCGTCGGCCGCGAGTTCATCACGAAGATGGACAAGGGCGGCAACATGGCCGCGCCGCTCCTCGCGGAGCTGCTCGGCGGCACGCCGTTCCTCGGCTTCATCGCCGCGGTCGCGTTCGCCACGATCCTCGCGGTGGTCGCGGGCCTCACGCTCGCGGGCGCCTCGGCCTACTCGCACGACATCTACGTTTCGGTGATCAAGCGCGGCCAGGCGACGGAGGAGGAGCAGGTCAAGGCGGCGAAGATCGCCACGGTGATCTTCGGCGTCCTCGCCGTCGGTCTCGGCATCCTCTTCAAGGGGCAGAACGTCGCGTTCATGGTCGGCCTCGCGTTCGCGATCGCCGCTTCCGCGAACTTCCCGGCGCTGCTCATGTCGATCATCTGGAAGCGGTTCACGACGCAGGGCGCGGTCTGGTCGATCCTCGTCGGCGCGCTGTCGTCCTGCACGATGATCCTCCTCTCGAAGACGGTCTGGGTGGACGTGTTCAAGTTCCAGACGGCGATCTTCCCGATGAAGAACCCCGCCATCTTCTCGATGACCGCCGCCTTCGTCGTCGGCATCGTCGTGTCGCTCCTGACGCCCGAGCAGGAGGCGCAGGAGAAGTTCGAGGACGAGAAGCTCCGGACCTACCTCGGCATCGGCGCCGAGTAGCCGACCGAGCAACACGCGAATTATCGAGGGCGGGCCCGCACGGGCCCGCCCTTTTCTTTCGGGGGACGCTCGCTCTGGGGCAGCCTCATCCGGCTGCCCCTGCGCTCGCCCCGAGGGAGCGAGGCGACCTTCTCGTGGGCCGGGCCGAGGTCCTCGGCGAGCCGCTGCGCCTCCGCGAAGGCGCGCTTCTCCGCGTCGCCCGCCGCGAGCGGCTCGAGCTTCGCGAGCGCCTCCTGCCCCTCGCGCCCGAGCGCGGCGGCAGCCCTCAGAACTTCTTGAAGCCCCCGTCGGCGTGGGCGCCGTTGGTCTTCTTCTGAGGGAGCTTCGTCATCGCCGGCCGCGCCAGCGCGGTCGCCCCCGCCTGCGGCAGCGCCCCCGCGGGCTTCGCGTGGAGCGCGTTGAAGCGCCCCTGCCCCATGCCGTGCTCGGCGACGAGGAAGAAGCCCATGAGCTGCTGGAGCCCCTCCGCCTGCGACGCCATCTCCTCCGCGGTGGACGAGAGCTCCTCCGCCGCCGACGCGTTCCGCTGCGTCACCTGATCGACCGTCCCCATCGCCTTCGAGACCTGCGTCACGCCCGCCGACTGCTCGGCCGACGCCGCCGCGACCTCCTGCACGAGGTCGGCGGTCTTCCGGATCGCCGGCACGAGCTCGACGATGAGCTTCCCCGACCGCTCCGCGACCTTGACCGACGAGCCCGCGAGCGATCCGATCTCCTTCGCCGCCTTCTGC
>DASWEI010000135.1:0-11941 GCA_036394835.1 Anaeromyxobacter sp.
GATCACCATCTTCGCGGCGCGCCGGGTCTTGCCCCCCGACTTGATCACGCCCGCGAAGGCGTCGAAGCCGCGCATGAACGACACCGGCCCGGACGCCTCGCCGCCGCCGGAGAGCAGCTCCTTCGAGGAGCGGATCTTCGAGAGGTTCGAGCCGGCGCCGGACCCGTACTTGAACAGCATGCCCTCCGTGTGGGCGAGCTTCAGGATCGAGTCCATCGAGTCGCCAACGGAGTTGATGAAGCACGCGGAGCACTGCGGGTGCTCCTCGACGCCGACGTTGAACCAGACCGGCGAGTTGAAGCTCATCTTCTGCCGGTAGATGAGGTGCGAGAGCTCCGCCTCGAAGGTGGCCGCGTCCTCCTCCGACGCGAAGTAGCCGTCCTTGCGCCCCCAGGCGCCGATCGTGGTGACGACCCGCGACACGAGCTGCTTCACGGACCGCTCGCGCGTGGGCGCGCCGAGGGGGCCCCGGAAGTACTTCGACGCGACGACGTTCGTCGCGAGAAGGGACCAGGTCTTCGGGACCTCGACCTCCTTCTGCTCGAAGATGAGAACGCCGCCCTCGCCGGTGATCTGGGCGGTGCGGCCCTCCCAGGCGACCTCCTCCGACGGATCGACCCCCGTCGTCGTGAAGAAGCGCTCGATCGCGAGCCCGCGCCGCGGCGCCTTCTTCTGGACCTTCGAACCCTTCGCCTTCTGGCCTGAGACTTCGCGCTCCATCATCCTGACGTCCCTCCGCCCGAGGGCGCCTCGTGGGCCCTCGGGCAAACACCTGCCCCATCGGCGGGATGCATTCGCATCTCCGCCGTCACTGCCCCTGGCCGGCCCGCGATCAGTGAACCAAGGGCTTTCGCGATGTCTTTGGCGTGCTGTTCCCCCGACTTACCCGCCCGACGCCGCCCGTCCTCCTGCTCCGCCCGCACTCGGCAGAGCGCCGGAAGGCACTCTAGCAGCCGAGACTTACCTGTCAATCGCATTACCACAACATATAGTGCACTACGTGTACTCGCCCACAACCTGGAGGGTTTTTAGCGCGACCAGCCCTTCGGTGACAGCTCGGCGACAGGACGCGAAGATATCGGCCGGTCTGACATCCGGTCGAGTGCCCGTCGGGGCGCAGGAGTTCTCACCGCTCGTGAGAGAGACGGGTGGCGCAGCGCGCGGGCGCGAGCGTAGCCCTTGGGTACAGCGCGTGTTAAAAGCCGTCCGCCCCATGGCCGAATCGAACGCGCACATCCGCAACTTCTCGATCATCGCACACATCGATCACGGGAAGTCGACTCTCGCGGACCGGCTCCTCGAGAAGACCGGCACCGTGACGAAGCGCGACGCGCAGGCGCAGTTCCTCGACAACATGGAGCTCGAGCGCGAGCGCGGGATCACCATCAAAGCCCAGACCGTGCGGATGAGCTACCGGGCGCGCGACGGGCAGGACTACGTCCTGAACCTCATCGACACGCCGGGGCACGTGGACTTCGCGTACGAGGTCTCGCGGTCGCTCGCCGCGTGCGAGGGGGCGGTCCTCGTCGTGGATGCGAGCCAGGGCGTCGAGGCGCAGACGCTCGCGAACGTCTATCAGGCGCTCGATCACGACCTCGAGATCATCCCGGTCATCAACAAGATCGACCTGCCCTCGGCCGACGTGGAGGGGGTGCGGCGCGAGATCGAGGAGGTCATCGGGCTCGACGCGAAGGACGCGGTGCCGACCTCCGCCAAGGAGGGCATCGGGATCGCGGAGATCCTGGAGCAGATCGTCCAGAAGGTGCCGCCGCCACAAGGAGATCCCGGGGCGCCCCTCAAGGCCATCATCTTCGACTCGTGGTATGACACCTACCGCGGGGTCGTCATGCTGGTGCGCGTGTTCGAGGGCACCCTCGCGACGAACCAGAAGATCCAGCTCTGGTCGAACAAGCGCGACTTCGAGGTGCAGGAGCTGGGCGTCTTCGCCCCGTTCTCGCGGCCGGTGGCCAAGCTCATCGCGGGCGAGGTCGGCGTCGTCGTCGCGAACGTGAAGGACGTCCACGACGCGAAGGTCGGCGACACGATCACCGAGCTGGGCAAGCCCACCGCCGAGCCGTTTCCCGACTTCAAGGTCATGAAGCCGATGGTCTTCTCGGGCGTCTTCCCCATCGACGCCGCCGACTACGACAACCTGCGCGACGCGCTCACGAAGCTCCGCCTCAACGACTCCGCGTTCACCTTCGAGCCGGAGACCTCGCAGGCGCTCGGCTTCGGGTTTCGCTGCGGCTACCTCGGCCTGCTGCACATGGAGATCGTGCAGGAGCGGCTCGAGCGCGAGTACGCGCTCGCCCTCATCACCACCGCGCCCTCCGTCGTATACCGGATCACCGACACGCAGGGGACGGTCGTGGAGATCGACAGCCCGGCCAAGCTGCCGCCGATCCAGAAGATCGCGAAGCTCGAGGAGCCGATCCTCATGTGCCACATCCACGGGCGCACCGACGACGTGGGCGCGATCCTGAAGCTCTGCCAGGACCGCCGGGGCGTCCAGCGCGACATGAAGTACATCGGGACGAAGCGGGTGCAGATCACCTACGACATTCCGCTCGCCGAGGTCGTGTTCGACTTCTTCGACAAGCTGAAGAGCGTGTCGCGCGGCTATGCCAGCCTCGACTACGAGCTCAAGGGCTACGAGGAGGCCGACCTCGTGAAGCTCGACTTCCTCCTGAACGGCGAGCCGGTCGACGCGCTCAGCGTCATCGTGCACCGCGAACACGCCTACCAGCGCGGCCGCGAGCTGTGCGCACGGCTCAAGGCGGTCATCCCGAAGCAGATGTACGAGGTCGCGATCCAGGCGGCGATCGGCGCGAAGATCATCTCCCGCGAGACCGTGAAGGCGTTCCGCAAGAACGTCCTCGCGAAGTGCTACGGCGGCGACATCTCGCGCAAGCGCAAGCTCCTCGAGAAGCAGAAGGAGGGGAAGAAGCGCATGAAGCAGGTCGGGTCCGTCGAGATCCCGCAGGAGGCCTTCCTCGCCGTCCTGAAGGTCGAGGAGTAGCGGCCGGCGTGGCGGATCCGGTCCGCAAGCTCGAGCGGGCCCGCCGGGCCGCCCGCCGGTTCGCGGCGGACGCGCGCCGGCTCACCGGCCGTCACAGGAAGCAGCTCCCGAAGAAGGCGCGCGAGGAGATCGCGGCGGCCTGCGACGAGGTCGAGGCCGCGGCGGCGGCAGGCGACCCCGAGCGGCTCTCCGTCTCGCTCCGGGCGCTCGACGCGGTGTGGGACGAGCGCCTCGCGAAGCTCGGGAAGTCGCCCTGGCGCGAATACGGCGAGGCGGTGCTCGCCGCCGTCGTCCTCGCGCTCCTCGTCCGCGCGTTCCTCGTCGAGGGATTCCGCATCCCGTCCGGATCGATGGCGCCGACGCTCCTCGCAGGGGACCACGTCCTCGTGTCGAAGCTCCCCTATGGCGTGCGCATCCCGTTCACGCGGGTCCGCGTAGGCGGCACCGCGCCGCGCCGCGGGGAGGTGATCGTCTTCGAGGGGCCGCGCACCCCGGGGGTGGACGTCGTGAAGCGCGTGGTGGGCGTCGCGGGCGACGTCGTCGAGCTGCGCGAGCAGATCCTTTACGTGAACGGCATCCCGCAGCCCCGCACCTCGGCGGGCGAGGTCGCCTACGAGGAGCGGAGCGAGGAGACGGGAGCGCCGTTCGTCGACACCTGCCGCCGCTACCGCGAGGCGCTCGCGAGAGGCGCGCTCGGGTCGACGGGCGACGGCGAGGCCGGCGCGCTCGAGGCGAGCTGGCAGGCGGCCGCTGCCGACGGCGTGGCGACCTACGACGTCATCCAGTGCCGCCGCGCCCGGCTCGCGTCGCGCGAGGGGCCTTTCCATGTGGTCGCACCCGGCCACGTCTTCGTGCTCGGCGACAACCGCGACCGGTCCGCCGACAGCCGCTCCGCCGGCGGCTGGCAGGTCCCGCTCGAGCGGGTGAAAGGGCGCGTCTTCCTGGTATTCTTCAGCTGGGGTTCCGGGGGCACGTTCGCGCGCGCCGGACGCGGTCCACGGTTCGAACGGCTTTTCAAACCGGTCGAGTAGCGCTAAAACCTCCCCCCTGAATGAGCGGTCGAGCGTCCTCCCGATGGCCGCGGCGCGTCGAACGCGGCGGGATCTCCTGGGTCACTCTCCTCCTGTTCGCGATCCTGTTCGGCGGCGGCTATCTCGCCTGGGTCTGGTTGCCGCTCCAGTTCGACGACTACGCGGTGAAGCAGGTCGTCAGGGACTACATGAACCAGGCGATCAAGAACGCGGATGACGAGGGGCTCCGGCGGAGCATGGTCGAGAAGATCCGCTCGCTCGCGCAGATCGACGGCGTCGACCACGCCGGCCGGCCGTTGCGCGTCCCCGCGATCTCCCTCGACGAGCGGCAGGTCGTGTGGGAGCGGGACGCGTCGGCGCAGCCGACGACCCTGCGGATCGCGTTCGAGTACGAGCGGCAGGTCGTCTACCCGCTCATCGATCGGAGCGACGTCAAGGTGTTCGAGGTCGACCTCAAGCAAGATCTGACGCGTGCGGACTGGGGACCGGCTCGCTGAGCCGAAGGGAGAGCGCATGAACGCGGAGGACATCGACCGGGCGGTACGTCGCCTGGGCCGCGACATCGCGGAGCACGCCAAGGCGAGCGGCTCGGACCGCGACCTCGCCATCGTCGGGATCCGCCGGGGAGGCGTCCACCTCGGCCAGCGGCTGCGCAAGGAGCTCGCGGCCGCGCTCGGCGCAGAGCCGCCGTTCGGGACGCTCGACATCGCGCTGTACCGCGACGACCTCGCCGAGCAGGGGGTCGCGCCGGTGATCGGCCCGACGGATGTCGCCTTCCCGGTCGAGGGGAAGACGATCGTGCTCGTCGATGACGTGCTCTACACCGGCCGGACCGTGCGCGCGGCGCTCGACGAGCTCGTCGACTTCGGCCGGCCGCGCCGGGTGTGGCTCGCCGTGCTCGTGGACCGCGGTGGCCGCGAGCTGCCGATCGCGGCCGACTTCGCCGGCGCGCGCATCGACGTTCCGCAGGAGCAGGACGTGCAGGTCCGGCTGCGCGAAGCGGGTGCAGCGGAGGACGCGGTCGTGGTCAAGCCGAGGAGGGGGACGTGATCGGCCGACACAAGCACTGCATCGCGCTGGAGGAGTACTCGCGCGAGGACATCCTCGAGGTGCTCGACCTCGCGGTCTCGATGAAGGAGGTCATGCAGCGGCCCATCAAGAAGGTGCCGTCGCTCCGCGGGAAGAGCATCGTGAACCTCTTCTTCGAGGCCTCGACGCGGACGCGCAGCTCCTTCGAGATCGCCGCGAAGATCCTCTCGGCGGACGCGCTCAACTGGACCTCCGCCGCCTCGTCGGTGACGAAGGGCGAGACGCTCGTCGACACCGCCCGGAACCTCGAGGCGATGAAGCCGGACGTGCTCGTCATCCGGCACGCCTCCGGCGGCGCGCCGCGCCTCGTCGCGGAGCACGTCGGCTGCTCGGTCGTGTCCGCGGGCGACGGCGCCCACGAGCATCCGACGCAGGGGCTCCTCGACTGCTTCACGCTGCGGGAGAAGCTCGGCACGCTCGAGGGCAAGACCGTCGCCATCGTCGGCGACATCAGCCACTCGCGCGTCGCGCGCTCCGACCTGCACGCGATGCCGAAGCTCGGCGCGAAGGTGCGGCTCTGCGGTCCGCCGACGATGATCCCGGCCGGCGTAGAGAAGCTCGGCGCCACCGTGCACTACGATCTGCGCGAGGCGGTGGAAGGCGCGGACGCGGTCGTGATGCTCCGCATCCAGCACGAGCGCATCGGAGATCCGCTCATCCCCAACACGCGCGAGTACTCGAAGTACTGGGGCCTCGGCGTGAAGAAGGCGGAGGAGTGGCTGAAGCCGTCGTGCGTCATCCTGCACCCCGGCCCGATCAACCGCGGCGTCGAGCTCGCGCCCGAGGTGGCGGACGGGCCGCGCAGCGTGATCCTCGACCAGGTGCAGAACGGGGTCGCGGTCCGGATGGCGGTGCTGTACCTGCTCGCCGGCGGCAAGCACGCCGAGGGCGTCGAGGGGAAGGCTTGACCCGTTCAACGGACCTCCGCTTCGCGGGCCCGCAGCCTGCCCTGAGCGGAGCGGCCGTAGGCCGCGAAGCCGAAGGGCTCAGGGTGGTCGGACATGAGTGACACGATCTTCATCGAGGGCGGCCGGGTCATCGACCCGGCGAACGGCGTGGACGGCGTCCGCACGGTCGTCGTCCGCGACGGCAAGGTGGCGGAGATCGCCGAGCGCCTCGAGCGGCCCCGCGACGCGCGGGCGATCGACGCGCGCGGCAAGTGGGTGACGCCAGGCTTCGTCGACCTGCACGTCCACCTGCGCGAGCCCGGCCAGGAGTACAAGGAGACCGTCGAGACCGGCGCGCGCGCCGCGGTGGCGGGTGGCTTCACCACCATCTGCGCGATGCCCAACACGAAGCCGGTGAACGACAACGCGTCGGTCACCGAGCTCGTCCTCGCGCGGGCGGCCGCGGCGGGGCTCGCGCGCGTCCTCCCGCTCGGCTGTATCTCGCGGAACCAGGCGGGCGAGGAGCTCGCCGAGTACGGCGAGCTCAAGGCGGCGGGGTGCGTCGCGGTCACGGACGACGGAAGGCCGGTCGTGTCGTCCTCGCTGATGCGGCGCGCGCTCGAGTACGCGAAGGCGTTCGGGTTGCCGGTCGCGGTCCACGAGGAGGACCCGCTCCTCGCCGGCAAGGGCGTCATGCACGAGGGGCCCGCGGCGACCCGCCTCGGCCTCAAGGGCATCCCGGCCGCCGCCGAGGACGTGATGGTCCTCCGCGACCTCGCGCTCCTCGAGCTCACGGGCGGGCGCCTGCACGTCCAGCACGTCTCGACCCGCGGCGCGGTGCGCGCCCTGCGCGAGGCGAAGAAGCGTGGCCTCGCGGTCACGGCGGAGGTCACGCCGCACCACCTCGCCCTCACGGACGAGGACGTCGCGGTCTCCGGCTACTCGACGGACCTCAAGATGAACCCGCCGCTCCGCTCGGCCGACGACGTCGCCGCCGTGCGCGAGGGGCTCGCCGACGGTACGATCGACGCGATCGCGACGGATCACGCGCCGCACTCGCTCGTCGAGAAGGACCTCGAGTTTGACGCCGCGATGAATGGAATCGTCGGCCTCGAGACCGCGTTCGGCGTCTGCATGGACCTCGTCCGGCGCGGCGCGCTCCCGGAGCGCCGCCTCGTCGAGGTGCTGACGGCCGGCCCGGCGGGCGCGTTCCGGCTCGCGGCGGGGACGCTCGCGCGCGGCGCCCTCGCGGACCTCGCGGTGCTCGATCCCGCGGCGGAGTGGGTCGTGGACCCGGCGCGGCTCCGGTCGAAGGGCCGCAACACCCCGTGGAAGGGGAAGCGGCTCGTCGGACGTTGCATGTACACCATCGTGGGCGGCCGGATCGTCCACGAGGAGGTCAGGGCAGAGCGATGACGAAGCGGGCGATCCTGGCACTGGCGGACGGCACCACGTTCGAGGGCGACTCGTTCGGCGCGGCCGGCGAGTCGAGCGGCGAGGTGGTGTTCAACACGTCGATGACCGGATACCAGGAGATCCTCACGGATCCCTCGTACGTCGACCAGATGGTCTGCATGACCTACCCGGAGCAGGGGAACTACGGAATCATGCGGGCCGACGAGGAGTCGGCGCGTCCGCACGCGACCGGGTTCATCGTGCGCCACCACACCGAGGAGCCATCGAACTTCCGCGCGGAGCGGAGCCTCGACGCCTACCTGAAGGAGCACGGCATCGTCGGCATCTGGGGCATCGACACGCGCCGGCTCACGAAGCACATCCGGACCGCCGGCGCGCAGATGGGCGTCATCTCGACCGAGGGCAGCGCCGCGGCACTGGTCGCCCGGGCGAAGGCACTTCCTGGGATGGAAGGACAGGACCTCGCGACGCGGATCTCGACGAAGACCCGCTACGAGTGGCGCGAGAAGGGCGCCGACCTGTGGACCGACGCGGAGCGGAGCGAGGAGAAGGCCCCGCGCTTCCACGTCGTCGCGTACGACTGGGGGCTGAAGCGGGCGATGCTCCGGCTCCTCGCGGAGGCGGGCTGCCAGGTCACGGTCGTCCCGTCGCAGACCACGGCCGCCGAGACCCTCGCGCTGAAGCCCGACGGCGTCTTCCTCACGAACGGCCCGGGCGACCCCGCCGCGGTCGTCGGCGCGAGGGAGACGGTCGCCGCGCTCCTCGGCAAGGTGCCCGTGTTCGGCATCTGCCTCGGCCACCAGATCCTCGCGCTCGCCATCGGCGCGCGCACCTACAAGCTCAAGTTCGGGCACCGCGGCGCGAACCAGCCCGTGAAGGAGCTCGCGACCGGCAAGGTCGACATCACCGTGCAGAACCACGGGTTCGCGGTGGACGACGAGAGCCTCGGCAAGCGGGCGCGCGTGACCCACGTGAACCTGAACGACGGCACGGTGGAGGGGATCGAGGTCCTCGACATCCCGGCGTTCAGCGTCCAGTACCACCCGGAGTCGTCGCCCGGGCCGCATGACGCCCGCCACCTCTTCGGACGCTTCGTCTCGATGATGGAGCGGCAGCGATGACGCTGCAGCAGCTCCACGAGAGGTTGCTCTCGTGGGCGACCGCCGCCCCGCGCGACCAGGACCTCCTGCGCGCGAAGCGGGAGCACTTCGAGCGCCACGGCGAGCCGCACGAGGAGGACCGCTCGTACGAGGTCCGCCTGAACGGGATGCTCGACGCCTACCTGTACGACTTCCGGCCGACGGGCGGCGTCGGCACCACCCTCGAGCGGTTCATCGACGCGGAGGCGCCCTCGCTCACGCCCGAGGAGATCGCCGCGTACCGCGGCCTCGCGGAGAACGTCCACGGGCTCTTCGAGGTCCGCAAGATCAAGGAAGGACAGCTCCGGCTGCGGGACGTGTTCAACGGCCGCGACCACGACGTCACCGAGCGGCGGCAGGTCGCCGGGCTCGAGAAGGACGACCTCCTCGAGGCGCGGCTCCTCCCCTTCGAGGGGGCGCTCCTCTTCTCGGGCGCCTTCCTCTATCACCCGCGCGAGGCGCGCAAGATGGTCCTCTCCGAGGTGAAGCGCCTGAAGAAGGCGACACCGAAGGGGACCGCGGTCGATGTGAAGCCGTTCCTCGCGCGGCTGTCTCGGATGGCGCTCAAGATGGAGCGCTACCGCAACGTCCGGCTCGAGTCGATCTACGACTTCTCGCCGGAGGCGCGCACCTGGACTCCGCGGCCGCCGGCCGCGAAGGGCGGGTGACCGAGCTACAGCTTGCTCTCGCCGGCCTTCACCTTCGCGTGTGCGCGCGCGAGGTCCTCGGGCGAGAGCCCGGCCTGCTCGAGCACGCGGCGCGTCGTGACGATCGGCACCTTCGCGGCCATCGCGAGCGCGACCGACTCCGACGGGCGCGCCCGGAGCTCGACCCGCTTCGCGCCCTGCGCGAGGCGGACGCGGGCGCCGGCGCGCGTCTCCTCCGCCCGGTCGATCTCGACCTCCGCGACCCGACCGCCGAGCGCCTCGATCGCCTGACCGAGCAGGCTGCCGCGCGCCTCCGGCCGCGCATCCGCCATCCCTCGTGGGACGATGAGCGGCAGGAGCGTGCGCGCCCCCTTCTCGCGTAGCACGACGATCGCGGAGGATCCCTCGGGCATCGGCAGGATCCCCGCGACCTCGAGCTCGACCCGCCCCGCGCCGCCGACACCTGCCTCCCCGGGCGCCGCGGCGGGCACCGTGGCGAGGGCGACGATCCCGGCCATCGCGGCAGCGGGGAGCGCGAGGAGGCCGGCGTGCGCCATGGACTCAATCTGGGGCGGCCGCGGATGACGTGCCCGCAGGGGCGGCGGCCGCACGGCCCGGCGCGGCAGGGGGCTTCTCGCAGGGGTCGTCCGGCGCCATCCTCGAGCGTGGACTTCTCGCTGCTCGAGTCGGTCCCCGACGCCATGGTGGTCGCGGACGAGAGCGGCCTCGTCGTGCACGTCAACGCGGGGGCCGAGCGGCTGTTCGGCTGGCCGCGCGGCGAGCTCGTCGGCCAGCCGGTCGAGGTGCTGCTGCCCGGCCGGTTCCGCACGATGCACCAGGTGCATCGCTCCGGATATCACGCAGCGCCGCGTACCCGTCCCATGGGGCTCGGCCTCGATCTCTCGGGGCTCCGCCGGGACGGCGGCGAGTTCGCGGCGGAGATCAGCCTCGCCCCGCTCGTCGTCGACGGCCAGCCCTGCGTCATGGCGGCGGTGCGCGACGTCACCGAGCGCAAGCGGATCGAGGAGCGCGCGCGGCTCTGGCGCAAGGCGAAGGACGAGGTGCGCGAGCGGGACGAGTTCCTGTCGATCGCCTCGCACGAGCTGCGGACGCCGGTCGCGGCGCTCCAGCTGCAGCTCCAGATCCTGCAGCGGGCCTCGCACCGCTCGCTCGAGCACCTCCCGCGGGCGCTCGACACGAAGCTCGAGGCGATCGAGCGGCAGACGCGCCGCATCGGCGTCCTCGTGGGCGAGCTGCTCGACGTCTCGCGCATGCGGCTCGGGCGGCTCGAGCTCGCGCGCGAGCCCGTCGACCTCTCCGAGATCGCCCGCGACACGGTCGCCCACGTCCGCGACGAGGTCGAGCGCTCGGGCTCGCGCATCGTGCTCGACCTCGCGCCGACGCCCGGCGAGTTCGACCGCTCGCGGATGGAGCAGGTGATCACGAACCTGCTCGCGAACGCGGCGAAGTTCGGGCAGGGGAAGCCGGTCACCCTGCACGTCGCGCCCGACGAAGGGCGCGCCCGGCTGCGCGTCGTGGACCGCGGCATCGGGATCCCGCCCGAGGATCAGGCGCGAGTCTTCGACCGCTTCGAGCGGGCGGTTCCCTCGCAGCACTTCGGCGGGCTCGGGCTCGGCCTGTACATCGCGCGCCAGATCGTCGAGGCGCACGGCGGCGAGATCCGCGTCGAGAGCGCGCCTTCGGCGGGGACGACGTTCACGGTCCTCGTCCCCCGCGCGCCGCCGTCCGAGGGGGTGCGACCCCCCGAGCCGCTCCGGCGCGGGGCTTGACCGGCGCGCCGCGCGGGCGCGACGCTGCATTCCGTGAAGCTCCTCGTCGTCAACGCGGACGACCTCGGGTACGACCCGGAGATCGACCGGGGCATCCTCGAGGCGCACGCCCTCGGGATCGTGTCGTCCGCGACCGCCATGGTCGAGACGCCGTTCGCGGCCGCGGCGCTCCGCGCGGCGCCGACCTCCCTCGGCATCGGGCTCCACGCGGTACTCGACCCCGCGCTCGGGAGGGCCGACGCGGAGGCGGTGCTGCTCCGGCAGCTCGCGGCGTTCGAGACCCTCCGCGGCGCCCCCCCGACCCACCTCGACAGCCACAAGCACGCACACGCGGCCCCCGAGGTCCTCGCGGCGTTCGCGGCGATCGCCTCGGAGCGAGGCCTGCCGGTCCGGGCGATCGACGCCGCGATGCGCGCGGCGCTCCGGGCGCAGGGCGCCGCAACCGCCGACGTCTTCCTCGGCGACGCGGCGCGGCGGCCGGCGTGGACGGCCGAGGCGCTCCTCGCCGCGCTCGCCGGGGTAGGGGAGGGCGTGACCGAGCTCATGGCCCACCCGGGGCACGCGCCGTCCCACGCGCGGACGAGCTTCGGCGTCGAGCGGGAGGAGGAGCTGAGGGCGCTGCGTGACCCGGCCGCGAGGGTCCTCCTCGCGCGCGAGGGGATCCGGCTCTGCAGCTATGCCGAGGTCCGGCGGCACCTCACGCCGAGCGGCCGCCCGGCGCGGCCCGCCGACGCGGAATCGTAGACCGATCCGGTCGTCGAAATCCCTGTCATTTCGCGGCTAACCATCTTGACACACCCCGAGCGGTCGCAGCATGGTGCGGGTCCGCGCAATCGGTCGCGCGTCGCGCCGCAAGCGTTCGGGGCGCCTGCTCATCCACGGAGAAGGGAAAGGCTCAATGCGACTGTTCTCTGACTCGATCG
>DASWEI010000136.1:0-49222 GCA_036394835.1 Anaeromyxobacter sp.
GCTCACGCGAGCGTGACGCGGAAGAGCCGGCGCTCGACATCGTGAAGCGCTCCCGCGAGGTCCTCGCGGGAGAGCCGCATCGACTCCGCGTGCTCCTTGAGGCCGAGGCACTTCTCGGTGAGGAACCGGGCGAGGAGGTGCAGCGCGGCCTCCTCGGCGGCGGACTGCAGGCGGTGGCTCTCCTCCCCGAGGCGCCGCTCGACCTCCTCGAACTCGCGCAGGAGGTCGAGCCGCGCGAGCTCGAGCGCGAACCGCACGACGTCGTCCCGCGGCCGCTCCGCCGCGCCAGCGGCCCAGCGCGCGCGCAGCTCGTCCGAGACCCAATCGAGGAACGGCGGCGGCCACCCAGCGAGCTCGGTACCGAGCTCCTGCGCGAACCGCGCGAGGACGTACTCCTTCACCGGCTGCCGCTGCCGATCGTAGAGGAAGTCCCACCGCCGGTCGCGCACGGCGCGAGTCTAGCGCTCCTACGCGGCGCCGGTCTCGTGCGTGCGCGTCGTCCCCCGGCTGGCGTTCGCGCGGCCGCCCGCCATGCCGGTGAGCGGCCCCTTCACGACCGGCCCCTCCGCCTCGGCGGCGCGCAGCTCGCGGAGGATGACCTCGTAGGTGCGCTTCCGCACGAGGAAGGCGCGGTGGTCGCAGCCCGGCACCTCCACGTTCGCGAGGTGCGGCAGGCCGTGCGTGTCGATGAGGCACGACGGGTAGGGCGACGCGCCGTCGGCGCGCGACCAGATGGAGACGAGGCGGACCTGGCCCGGCCAGGGACCGTCCTCGAGCCGGGCGAGGAACGGGCTCCCGGGGATCATCTGCACGAGGCTGCGGGCCACCGGTGCGACCGGGAGCCCGAGCCACGCGCGAGGGGTCCCGCGGTGCGGGGTCCCGAGCGTCACGACGGCGCGCGTCCGGCGCCAGCCGCCGAGCTTCTTCACGTAATACGCGGCGATGAGGCCGCCTTTCGAGTGGCCGACGATCGTGAGCGGCCCGAGTCCGGGGTAGCGGGCGTAGATCCGCTCTACCTTCGCGCGCACGAGGTCGGCGAGGTCGTCGATGCCCCGCCCGAGGAACGAGCCGCGCGCGCCGCCGAGGTCGAGCGAGAACACGCCGTAGCCGTCGCGCCGGAGGCGCCGCTCGAGGACGTCGAACGTCCTGCGCGAGCTGAACCAGCCGTGGAGGAGGAGCACGGGCCGCGGGCAGTTCCGGAAGTCCGTTCGCTTCTCGACGCGGTTCTCGGCGCCGGGGAGCGCGAGCGCGCCCGCCATCCGCTCGACCTGCCGCGCCACCCTCCGGATCGCCCTCAGCACGCCGACCATCCGCATGCCCTCCGCTCGCAACATAGGGAGGGCGACGGGCGCGTGCAGGGCGGACGTGCAGGCGGGCGCGTCCCGGGATTCCGGGACACCGGCGCGAGCGGGGGGCGCGGGGGGACCCGAGGTCTTGGCCGAGTGGCCCCCGCCTAGACGCTCCGGCGGCGAAGGGCTAAGACTCGGAGTCTTCCCGGGGAGAAACCGATGCTCGTCGTCATGAAGCCGCACGCCACGCAGGCCGAGATCGACTCGGTCGTCGAGAAGATCCGCGCGATGGGGCTCGCGCCCCACACCATCCCGGGGGCGCAGCGCGTCGCCATCGGGGTGACCGGGAACAAGGGCGGCCTCGACCCGGGGCAGTTCGAGACCATGCCGGGGGTGGCGGACGCGATCCGGGTCTCGCAGCCGTTCAAGCTCGTCTCCCGCGAGGTGAAGGAGGAGGACACGGTCCTCGACGTGGGCGGCGTCCCGCTCGGCGGCAAGGGGATCGCGATCATGGCGGGGCCCTGCTCCGTCGAGTCGCGCGAGCAGATCCTCGAGTGCGCGCGCGCCGTGAAGGCGGCGGGCGCCCGGTTCCTCCGCGGCGGCGCCTTCAAGCCGCGCACGAGCCCGTACGAGTTCCAGGGGCTCGCCGAGGAGGGGTTGAAGCTCCTCGCCCTCGCCCGCGAGGAGACCGGCCTCAAAGTCGTGACCGAGGTGATGGACGCGGAGACCCTGCCGATGGTCTCCGACTACGCCGACGTCCTCCAGATCGGCGCGCGCAACATGCAGAACTACTCGCTCCTGAAGCAGCTCGGCCGGATACGAAAGCCCGTGCTCCTGAAGCGCGGCCCCTCCGCCACCGTGAAGGAGTGGCTCATGGCGGCCGAGTACGTCGTCGCGCACGGCAACTACCAGGTGGCCCTGTGCGAGCGCGGCATCCGCACGTTCGAGACGATGACCCGCAACACGCTCGACCTGAACGCGGTGCCGGTCCTGAAGGCGCTCACGCACCTCCCGGTGATCGTCGATCCCTCGCACGGGATCGGACTTCGCGCGCACGTCGCCGCGATGGCTCGCGCCGGGATCGCCGCGGGCGCGGACGGCATCATCGTCGAGGTCCACCCGCACCCGGACAAGGCGCTCTCGGACGGCCAGCAGTCGCTCACGCCGCCCGAGTTCGAGGGCCTCATGAAGCAGGTCCGCGTCATCGCGGGCGCCGTCGGGCGTGTGCTCTGACCAACGTGGCGAGCACAGGCAGCCTTATGAGGCTGCCCGCGCGGAGCGAGTGGTCCCCCGACTGGTTCTCGAGCCCCGCTTCGCCGCCCGGCGGGGTCGCCACCGCTTGCCAACGCCCGGGCAGGTGTTACCTGGGGGGCATGAGGACCGAGCGCGGAGTGGAGCTGGAGACCAAGGATTTCTCGCTGGAGGGCGGCTGCATCCTATGCGGCGGCGACCTCCAGGTCCGGGTCGGCCCGAGAGGCGCGCGGACCTTCTGCACGGTCTGCCGCTGGCTGTCGCACCCGCACATGCAGAAGAGCGACGAGGGCATCCAGGTGATTCACCCGGCGGGCCTCCTCGCCTGATCGGCCGAGGCGCCGCCTAGGTACTACTCGGTCACTTCGTACGCCTGCTGCGAGCGCCGATGCTCTCGCTACGGCGCAGCAGTGACCGAGTAGTACTACGGGCGCAGCGCCCTCTTGAGCGACGCGACGAACTTCCGGACGCGGGCGGCGCGCGCGGCGCGGGTGCCGGGCTGCGCGATTCGCTGGACGATCGCGCTCCCGACCACGACCCCGTCCGCGAGCTTCGCGAGTGCCCGGGCCTGGGCGGGCGTCGACACGCCGAACCCGATGACCACCGGGACCGGGCTCCGCGCCCGGACCGCCGCGAGCTGCGGTCCGATCGGCGCGGGCGTCGCCGCGCGTGCGCCGGTCACGCCCGTCACCGACACGAAGTAGAGGAAGCCGCTCGCCGCGCGCGCAGCCTGCTCGATCCGCTCCGGGCCGGACGTGGGGGCGAGGAGGAACACCGTCCGGACGCCGTGGGCCGCGAGCGTCGGGGAGATCTCCCCCGCCTCCTCCGGGAGGAGGTCCGGGACGATGAGCGCGTCCACGCCCGCCGCCTCGCAGTCCTTCGCGAAGCGCGCGACGCCGTGCGCGAGGATCGGGTTCAGGTAGCCCATGAGCGCGATCGGCACGTCGGAGCGCGCGCGGAGGTGGGCCGCGACCGCGAGGACGTCGCGCGTCGTGGTGCCCGCCGCGAGCGCCCGCTCCGCGGCGTGCTGGATCGTCGGCCCGTCCGCGATCGGGTCCGAGAAGGGGATGCCGAGCTCGATGAGGTCGGCGCCGCCCTCCGCGCACGCCACCGCCATCGCCTTGGCGGTGGCGAGATCCGGGTCACCGGCCATCACGTACGTGACGAGCGCCGCCTCGCCGGCGGCGCGGCAGCGCGCGAACGTCGCGGCGATGCGGTCTCCGCCGGCCTCGGCGGGCGCGGCGCGCGCGGTGCGACCCTGCGGGACCTGGCGGCTCATCGCGTCGTCCTCCGGCGGGCGGCGGTTCGCCTCGGACGCCTGGGCGGCGCCTCCGTCGCGGCGAGCATCCGGCGAACCTGGTCGGCGTCCTTGTCGCCACGGCCCGACACGTTCACGACGAGGAGCCCGTCCGGACCGAGCCCGCGCGCGAGCTTCCGCGCGGCCGAGACGGCGTGCGCGGTCTCGAGCGCCGGGATGATCCCCTCCAGGCGCGCGAGGTAGCGGAACGCCTCGAGCGCTTCGGCGTCCGTCGCCTGGACGAGCTCGAGCCGCCCCGCGTCCTTCAGGTACGAGAGCTCCGGCCCGACGCCGGGGTAGTCGAGCCCGGCGGAGATCGAGTGGGCCTCGGCGATCTGCCCGTGCGCGTCCTGGAGGACGTAGCTCTTCGAGCCGTGGAGGACGCCCGGCGTTCCCTTCGCGAGCGAGGCGCCGTGCCTTCCGGTGGCGAGCCCGTGCCCCGCCGCCTCGACCGCGACGAGCCTCACCTGGGGGTCGGGGACGAACGCGCTGAAGATCCCCATCGCGTTCGAGCCGCCGCCGACGCAGGCCACGACGGCGTCCGGGAGCCGCCCGGCGATCTCGAGCACCTGCCGCCGCGCCTCCTTGCCGATGACCGACTGGAAGTCCCGGACCATCGCGGGGTACGGGTGCGGGCCGGCGACGGAGCCGATGATGTAGTGCGTCTCGCGGACGTTCGTCACCCAGTCGCGCAGCGCCTCGTTCATCGCGTCCTTGAGCGTGCGCGACCCGGACTCGACCGGGATGACGCGCGCGCCGAGGAGCTGCATGCGGAAGACGTTGAGCGCCTGCCGCTCGACGTCGAGCGCGCCCATGTAGACGTCGCACGGCAGGCCGAAGAGCGCCGCGGCCGTCGCGGTCGCGACGCCGTGCTGGCCCGCGCCGGTCTCGGCGATGATCCGCCGCTTCCCCATCCTGCGCGCGAGCAGCACCTGGCCGAGGGTGTTGTTGATCTTGTGCGCGCCGGTGTGACAGAGGTCCTCGCGCTTCAGGAGCACGCGGCAGCCGCCGACGTCGGCCGCCATCCGGCGCGCCTCGGAGAGCGGCGTCTCCCGCCCCGCGTAGCGGGTGAGGAGCTCGTAGAGCTCCTGCTGGAACACCGCGTCCTCGCGGGCGGCGACCCACGCCGCCTCGAGCTCGTCGAGCGCCGGGACGAGCGTCTCCGGCACGAACCGCCCGCCGTACGCGCCGAACCGCCCGCGCGCGTCGGGCCATCCCGTCGTCATTTCGAAGCCTCCCTCGCGGCCCGGATGAAGGCTTCCATCCGCGCGACGTCCTTCACCCCCGCCGCCGACTCGACGCCGCTCGCCACGTCCACCCCGAGCGGCCGGACCGTCCGGACCGCCTCGGCGACGTTCTCCGGCGAGAGCCCGCCCGCGAGCAGCACCGGCAGCTCGCGCGCCACCGCCGCGGCGAGCGACCAGTCGCAGAGCGCGCCGCTGCCACCGTACCCCGCGGACGCGGAGTCGAGCAGGAAGGCGCGCACCTCGTACGACGCGAGCTGCGCGAGCGCGCGCGAGCTCGCGACGCGGATTCCCTTCACGACCGGGACCGGGAGCGAGACGCACAGCGCGGGCGACTCGTCGCCGTGGAGCTGGGCGACGCCCACGCCCGACGCCGCGATGGCGGCGAGCACCTCGTCGCGCGTGGGGTCGACGAACACGCCGAACGTCGCGATCCCAGGCGGCAGCCGGCGGACGATCTCGCCCGCCGCCTCCGGCGCGACGAACCGCTTCGAGCGCGGCCAGAAGTTGAAGCCGAGGGCGTCCGCGCCGAGGCGGGCGGCGGCGAGCGCGTCCTCGAGGCGAGTGACGCCGCAGATCTTCACGCGGACGCCGCGCGCGGGTGCGGCGCGGTCGAACAGGTCGCCGCCGTCGAGGCGCGGCGGCCGGACGGCGGACTTCGCGGCCGCTCCGAGATCCGGCCGGCCGGTCACGCGGTCATCTCCCTCAGGAGCCCGCCCGGATCGGCAGCGCGCACGAGCGCCTCGCCGACGAGCAGGTTCGCGGCGCCTGCGCGGCGGAGCCGCCGCGCGTCCTGCGCCGTGCGGACGCCGCTCTCGGCGACGCCGCGGACGGACGCTGGCAATAGCGGCAGGAGCCGCTCCGACACCGCGAGGTCCACGACGAAGGTCGCGAGGTTGCGGTTGTTCACGCCGATGGTCGACGCGCCCGCTCGGAGCGCGACCTCGACCTCCGGCTCGTCGTGCACCTCGACGAGCGCGGCGAGGCCGAGCTCGCCGCACTGCGCGAGGAGCCGGCAAAGCGTCCCCTCGTCGAGCGCCGCGACGATGAGGAGCGCCGCGTCCGCCCCGTGCGCGCGCGCCTCGAGGAGCTGGTAGCCGTCGACGACGAAGTCCTTGCGGAGAAGCGGGACGTCCACCGCCTCGCGCACCGCGGCGAGGTCGGCGAGCGAGCCGCCGAAGCCGGGACCGTCGGTGAGGACCGAGATCGCGGCCGCCCCGGCCGCCGCGTAGGCGCGCGCCTGCGCGGGCGCGTCGAGGCCCGCGCGGATCGCGCCCGCGGAGGGGCTCGCGCGCTTCACCTCGGCGACGATGCGGGCGGGTCCGCCGGGGAGCGACAGCGCCGCCTCGAACGCCCGCGGCGGCGACCGGTCGCGGGCCCGGTCGCGGAGGTCCGCCTCCGGCACGGCGCGGCGCGCGGTCGCGACCTCGTCCCGCTTGCGCGCGAGGATGTCCGCGAGGAAGGTCATGCCGGCACGGTGGTCGCCGCGACGAGGAGCGAGAGCTTCTCCGCGGCGGAGCCGCCGTCGATCGCCTCCGC
Source organism: Anaeromyxobacter sp. (assembly GCA_036394835.1). Classification (GTDB taxonomy): domain Bacteria; phylum Myxococcota; class Myxococcia; order Myxococcales; family Anaeromyxobacteraceae; genus Anaeromyxobacter. The sequence goes on from DASWEI010000136.1 coordinate 6,621, forward strand.
CGCGACGCGGACGCCCGTCTTGAGGTCCCCCGCGGCGCCCGCGCAGACGAGGGCGGCGGCGGCGTTCGCGAGGACCGCGTCGCGCGGCGCGCCCGCCTGGCCCGAGAGGACGTCGCGCAGGATGCGCGCGTTCCGGTCGGCGTCGCCCCCCGCGATCTCCGCCTCCGGATGGCGGCGCAGGCCGATGTCCTCGGGCAGCATCGCATAGCGATCGGTGACGGGCCCCTTCACCTCGCAGACGTGGGTCATGCCGGTGATGGCGATCTCGTCGAGCCCCTCGCCGTGGACGACGAACGCGTGCGCCGCGCCGAGCGCGGAGAGGACGCCGCCGATGATCGGCACCCAGCGCGGCTCGTAGACGCCCATCACCTGGTGCCGCGCGCCGGCGGGGTTCGCGAGCGGGCCGAGCAGGTTGAACACCGTCCGCACGCCGAGCTCGCGTCGGATGCCGGCGACGGCCTTGAACGCAGGGTGGAGGCGAGGCGCGAACAGAAACCCGATCCCCACCTCGGCGATGCAGCGCTCGACGACCTCCTTCGGCGCGTCGACGTTCACGCCGAGCGCCCCGAGGACGTCGGCGGACCCCGAGCGCGAGGAGACGGCGCGGTTCCCGTGCTTCGCGACGGTGACCCCCGCGCCCGCGACGACGAACGCCGCGGTCGTCGAGATGTTGAACGTGTTCCGGCCGTCGCCGCCCGTGCCGCAGGTGTCGACGAAGACGTCGCGGTCGACGTGCACCCGGTCGACGCGCGCGCGCATCACCTCGGCGGCGCCGGTGATCTCGTCGACCGTCTCGCCCTTGAGCCGGAGCGCCGCGAGGAACGCGCCGACCTGCGCGGGCGTCGCGTCGCCGTCGGCGATCTCCGTCATGACGCCCGACATCTCGACCCGCGTGAGGTCCTGCGAGGAGATGACCTTCTGGAGCGCCTGCTGGATCACGACACCCTCCGATCCCGTTCGGCCCGAGCGTAGGGGCCGCCTCGCGGCCCCGGAGTCGAAGGGCCCGCGCCGACGCGGGCGAGCCAGTTTCCGAGGAGCCGCTTCCCCTCGACCGTGAGGATCGACTCCGGGTGGAACTGAACGCCCTCGACGTCCAGCGTCCGGTGGCGCAGCCCCATGATCTCGCCCTCGGCGGTCCAGCTCGTGATGCGGAGCGCGCGCGGCAGGGTCTTCCGTTCGACGACGAGCGAGTGGTAGCGCCCCGCCTCGAACGGCGAGGGCAGCCCCGCGTACACTCCGTCGCCGGAGTGCCGGACCGGGCTCGCCTTGCCGTGGACGATGCGGGCGTTGCGCACGACACGGCCGCCGAAGGCCTGGCCGATCGCCTGGTGGCCGAGGCACACGCCGAAGATCGGCAGGCTGCCCGCGAGCGCGCGGATCGCCTCGAGCGTCACGCCCGCGTCGTCCGGCGTGCATGGCCCGGGAGAGAGGACGAGCCCGTCCGGACGGCGGGCGCGGATCCCGGCGACGTCGATCGCGTCGTTCCGGAAGACCTCGACCTCTGCGCCGAGCTCGCCGAGGTACTGGACGAGGTTGAACGTGAAGCTGTCGTAGTTGTCCACGAGCAGCAGCCGCACGGCGCGGGCGCGGACCGGGCTCATCGCCCGCCTCCGCCGGCCGCGAGGCGCGCGCGCTTCGCGGGACGCGGCGCGCTCGCGGCGCGGTGGCGCGGCGGGAGCGCCACGGCGTCGAGCAGCCGCGACTCAGCCTGGGCGACCGCGGTGAAGACCGCGCGCGCCTTGTTGAGCGTCTCCTCGTACTCCGCCTCGGGCACCGAGTCGTAGACGAGCCCGCCACCGGCCTGGACCGATACCTTCCGGCCCCTCGCCATGAGCGTGCGGATTGCGATGCACATCTCCATGTCGCCGCGTCGATCGAAGTAGCCGACCGCGCCCGCGTACGGCCCGCGTCGGGCCGGCTCGAGCTCGTCGATGATCTCCATCGCCCGCACCTTGGGCGATCCGGAAACCGTGCCCGCTGGGAACCCCGCCCGCAGCACGTCCAGCGCCCCGAGCCCGCGCGCGAGCCGTCCCCGCACCTCGGAGACGAGGTGCATGACGTGCGAGTAGCGCTCGACGGTCTTGAGCTGCGTCACCCTCACCGTGCCGACCTCGGAGACGCGGCCGACGTCGTTCCGGCCGAGGTCCACGAGCATCACGTGCTCGGCGTTCTCCTTCGGGTCGGCGCGCAGCTCCGCCTCGAGCGCCTGGTCCTCCGCCGCGTCCGCGCCGCGCCGGCGCGTGCCCGCGATCGGACGGAGCGTCACCTCGCCGCCCTGTAGCTTGATGAGCGTCTCGGGGGACGAGCCGACGAGGGCACGCTCGCCATCCTGGAGGAAGAACAGGTAGGGCGACGGGTTCACGCGGCGGAGCGCGCGGTAGATGTCGAAGGGCTCGACCGACACCTCCGCGTCGAACCGCTGAGAGAGGACGATCTGCTGGCAGTCGCCCGCCTGGATGTAGGCCTTCGCGCGCTCGACGGCCGCGAGGTAGTCGCGCTTCGCGACGCGTGGCGCGAGCTCGGCCGCGCGCGCGGCGCGCCGCGGGCGCCGGTCCACGAGCGGGCGCGCGAGGTCGCGCAGCCGCGATCGGATCCGGCGCAGCGCCCGGTCGTAGAGCGCGCGGGGGTCGTCGCCCTTCCCGCAGCGGACCTCGCAGATGACGTGGAGCGAGTGGCGCAGGTTGTCGAACGCCACCACCTCGTCGAAGTCCATGAGGAGGACGTCGGGGAACCCGAGCTCGTCGGGCTTCGAGATCGGAACGCGCGGCTCGAAGAGCTTCACCGCGTCGTACGAGACGTGTCCGACGAGCCCGCCCGAGAACGGCGGGCAGCCGGGGACGCGCACCGCGCGGTGCGTCGCGAGCGCGGAGCGGACCGAGGCGATCGGGTCGCCCGCATCGCCGTGCTTCCAGCGCAGCACGCTGCGCGGGCCCGCGCCGAGGAAGGAGAAGCGGGCGCTCCGCTCGCCGCCCTCGACCGACTCGAGCAGGAACGCCTGGCGCTTGCCGTGGGCGAGCTTCAGGAACGCCGAGACGGGCGTCTCGGTGTCCGCGTCCACCTCGACGCGCACGGGAACCGCGCGGCCGGGCTTGCAGAGGGAGAGAAACGTCTCGAGATCAGGTAGCGGCCGCACGTCAGCGGCGCCAAAGAAACACCATCATGCGAGCACCCGGCGCTGTGGGCCCGCCACCTCGATGGCGTCCTTCGCGATGATCTTGTTCTGCCGGTCGACGAGCACGACCGTCGGCTCGTGCGCGCGCGCCTCGGACTCCTCGAGCTCGGCGAACGTCGCGAGGATGACGAGGTCGCCCGGCTTGTTCAGGTGCGCGGCCGCCCCGTTGATGCAGATGACGCCCGACCCGCGCTGACCGCGGATGGCGTAGGTCTGGAGCCGGGTCCCGCGAGTGATGTTCCAGACGTGGACGGCCTCGTAGTCCAGGATGCCCGCTGCATCGAGGAGGTCCTCGTCGATCGTGACGGACCCCTCGTAGTCGAGGTCAGCGTGCGTCACGGTGGCCCGGTGGATCTTGGACTTGAAGAAGGTCCGGCGCATGGCGGAAGGTTTTTCTTACATACTCGGGCGCCCCCGCGCAAGGCTCCCCGGAGTTATGTAGGACGGGCATGCCCTCGACTCCGCGGCTCCTCCCGGCCCTGCTCGTCCTCGCCGCATGCGGGCCGAGGCTCGCCACCCGCCCATCCTCCGAGAGCGGCTTCGATCCGGCCAGGGCGCGCGCCGAGGTCGAGTGGCTCGCCGATCCTGCCCGGACGGGGCGTGGGATCGGGACTCCCGGCGGCCCCGCCGCCGCGGCGTGGGTCGCCGATCGGTTCGCCGAGGCGGGGCTCCGGCCGGCGTTCGACGCCTCCTATCTCCAGTCGTTCGACGCGCCCTACCGCGCGACGCTCGGCGAGAAGAACGGGCTCACGCTCGGCGGGGCGGCGGCGGCGCTCGCCGTCGACTTCGTGCCGTTCGGCTTCAGCGACGACGGAGAGGTGGAGGGCGAGCTCGTCTTCGCCGGGTACGGGATCAGCGCGCCGGAGCTCGGGTACGACGACTACGCCGGCCTCGACGTGAAGGGGAAGATCGTGCTCGTCGCGCAGGACTTTCCGCGCGAGGCCGACGCCTCCTCACCGTTTCGCGACCCCGGGCGCTACCGGTACGGCGAGTGGCGGTACAAGACGATCAATGCGCGCGAGCACGGGGCCGCCGCGATCGTCGGCGTCCGCGACGTCTGGGCGCACGAGGGGAAGGACGACCTCCCGCCCTGGCGCGGGCAGGTCTCCTCCCGGGCGGGGCTCGTCGCGGCCCGCGTCGCCGCCGCCGCGCTCCTCCGTCACGGGGTGGACGCGCGCGCCCTCGCGGCGCCGGGCGAGGCGGACGGGACGCCGCACCCGCGGCCGCTCGGCGTGCGCGCGAAGCTCGCGGTCGAGGTGCGCCACGAGCGGGCCGCGACCGCGAACGTCGTCGCCGTGCTGCCCGGGCGCGATCCCGCGGTCGCCGGAGAGTGCGTCGTCGTCGGCGCCCACTATGACCACCTCGGCTTCGGGGGCGACGCGTCGCTCGCGCCCGAGCAGATCGGGACCGTCCACCCGGGGGCGGACGACAACGCGAGCGGCGTCGCCGCGCTGCTCGCGGTCGCGCGGGGGATGGCGGCGGAGGGGCCGGCGCGCCGGACCTTCCTGTTCGCGGCGTTCGGCGCGGAGGAGCTCGGCGTGCTCGGCTCCGCCCACCTCGTTCGCAACCCGCCCCCGGCGTGCGCCGTGGAGCGGATGCAGCTCATGGTGAACCTCGACATGGTCGGCCGTCCGCGGGGCGCCAAGGTCTACGTCGACGGCGCGGACACCGCGCGCGGGCTCCGCGATCTCCTGGGCGCGCTCGCCGCGCGCTCGCCGCGGCTGTCGATCGAGCTCGCCTTCGGCGGCGACGGCTACGGCCCCTCGGACCACACGAGCTTCTACGCGCGCGGCGTTCCGGTCGTCTTCCTCTTCACGGGCGCGCACGGCGACTACCACCGGCCGAGCGACACCGCCGAGAAGATCGACGCGGGCGGGCTCGTGGTCGTGGCGAAGCTCGCGGCGCGCGTGGCGCGCAACGCTGCCGAGCGCGACGGACGGCTCGCGGTCGTCCGCGCCCCGGCGCCGCCCCCGCGCGAGCGCGGCGATCGCGGCTATGGCGCCTACCTCGGCGCGATCCCGGACTTCGCCGAGCGCAAGGACCCGGGCGTCCTGCTCACCGGCGTGCGGCCGGGGAGCCCCGCCGAGCGGGCGGGGCTCGCGGGCGGCGACGTGCTCGTCCGGCTCGGCGCGACCCGGCTCCTCGGGCTCCAGGACCTCGCCTTCGCGCTGCGCGCGCACCGCCCCGGGGACGACGTCGAGGTCGAGTCGCAGAGGGGTGCGGAGAGGAGGGTCGGTAGGGTCAGGTTGGAGGAGCGCAGATAGGGCTCCTCTGAAAGACCGGTTTCTCTGGACCGGCCATCCGACCGGTCCCTGCCCGCGTTGCCGGCTCTGCCCCGGTCGAGCTACGGTCGCCCGTCCGTGCCGACTCCTCTCGCCTCCCGCCGCCTCGAGATCCACGCCGCGGCCCGCGCCGATCCGGCCGGGTTCCTCCGGCTCGAGCGAGAGCGGCTCCGGTTCTCGCTCGGGACCTCGCTCGCGGACGTCGCCGTGCCGGTCGAGATCGCCGCCGACGCCCGCGCCATCGTGCGATCGGCGGCGAACGAGATGGCGCTCCTCCTCTCGACGCACCACCGCGCCTTCGTCCCGCCGGACGAGCTCGACCGGCTCATCCTGCGTGAGGAGTACGCGAGCCTCCCGCCCGTGGCGGCGCACCATGGCGCGCCCGCCGGAGGGCCCGACCTCCGGGCAGCGGCCCAGCTCGGCCCGGCGATTCACCCGGCGCTCGCCGGCGGGATCGTGGCCGCGTGGCTGGGGAAGGGCGGCAAGGGGCGCTCGCTCGTGGCGCTCTGGATCGAGCTCCTCCAGCGCGCGTTCGCGGAGATGGGCGAGACCGGCGGGCGCGAGGAGACGCCGGTCCTCGTGGCGCTCGCGCTCACCGCCCAAGGCGCGGGCGTCGAGCGCGACCTGAAGGAGCTCCTCCCGCCTGCGCCACTCGACCGGTATTTTCGGTCGGCGGCGCTCGGCGCGATGTGGCTCGCCGCCCGGACCGGCCTCGCCCGCGCCTGGCGGAACGCGCGGCGCGGCGCGGACGATCCGCTCCTCCTGCGCATCGAGGCCGCGCTCTCGCCGTCGGCCCTCCTCGGGGGACGCGGCGCGGTGCTCGCCGGCGGGATCACGCTGTACGGCTGCGATCTCGGTCCAGGCATCCCGCGCGCGGACGAGCTCTCCGCTCGGCTCGGGCAGGGGGCCGACGCGGAGGCGGTCGCGGCCGAAGTCGCCGCCGCGCTGGCCGCCGACGACGACCTCGCGCGCGGATCGGAGCAGGCGATCGCGGTGGCGCGGCTGCGCGAGCTGCTCGGGGCGGCGCTCGCCGTCGCGGAGGCCGTCGACCCGGCCGCGCTCCCCGAGTCGCTCCGGACGCTCCTGTGCGCACCGGGCGCGCTCGCCGCGGCCGTGGCGGACGACGGCGCGCGTCGAGATCTCGCCGCGCGCCTCGCGGCGGTGCGCGGAGGCGGCGACGGACGCGGTCTCCTCGACCGGGCCGCCCAGGTGGTGAAGGCCTGGAAGGAGAAGGACCCGGCGCAGGCGGTCGGTCTCGATCGGAAGACGGCGCGGGCGGAGTACGGCGCCGCGGCGGCGGCGCTCCTCGCCGACCTCGCGGTGGACCGGCTCGCCGCGCCCGCGCGGCGCGCCCTCTCGTTCCGCACCGGGCGCGAGGCGGAGGGCGGCACCGAGCTCGAGTGGGAGGGCGGGCGCCTCTACCGGCTGTCCGCGCGGCCCGGCGCGCTCCTGCGCCAGGGCGAGGACCGGCCGGCGGGCCACCTCTTTGCGGACGTGAAGGACTTCACCAGGCGGACGGCGCTCCTCGGCCAGGCGTCGATGGCCGAGTTCCTGCGCAACGAGTTCTACGTCCCGATCCTCGTCGCCGCGAAGGAGCACTTCGGGGGCATGCAGCACCTCGCCGACCGCGGCGGCGTGCTCCTCAACAACCTCGTCGGCGACGCGATCAGCTTCAGCGGGCGGATCGACGAGATGGTGACGCTCGCGAAGGCGATCCGGACCGAGTTCGCCGCATACTCCGCGCGCCTCGCGCGCGAGATCTCCTCCGACGTCGTCGCGCGCCAGATCGCAGCGATCGAGACCCAGCTCGCCGGGGCGCTCCGCCGGGCGCGCGATGGCCGGGCCGCGCAGGAGGCGGCGCTCGCGAGCGCGGCGCCCGGTACGCCGCAGCACGCCGCGACCGGCGCGATGGCGTCCCGCGCCCGCGCGGAGGAGGCGCGGCTCGAGGTCGAGCGGGAGCGGGCGCTCGCCCGCGCGAAGGGCGAGGTCCTCGAGGCGGGTGTCTTCGTCTCGTTCGGCCAGGCGCCGCTCGTGGTCGTCATCGAGGACGAGGTCTTCGGGCGCAACCGCGTCGCCATCGCGGACAAGATCAACGAGTCCGCCCGCGGCACGGCCCGCGCGCCGGCGGCGCGGCACCGCGCGGACGCGGCGCTCGCGCGGGAGCGGACGCGCCGCCGCGACCCCTCGGTCGAGCACGCCTGGTCGGTGTTCGTCGGGCAGCCCATCCAGCTCTCCATCCCTCCCGAGGCAGAGGACCACGCCATCCGGCTCTTCCGCGCCGGCGACGGGCCGGGCGCGATGCGCGCGCTCGCGGCCGCGGTGCGCGACGGGGTCGAGGCGGCGGCGCGCGGCGGGGAGCGCGCGGGCGACGTCTACAACAGCGGCGCGGCGGTGTCGGAGGAGGCGCTCGGCGCGTTCGTCACGGAGGTGGGTCACGCGCGAGAGGTGCGCCGCGTCGCGCTCGACCCCGAGCAAATCCCGGAGACGCTGCGGGAGCGGTTCTTCTACGGCGAGGAGCGGCTCACGCTCGTCGCCTGCTTCCATCGCGACGGGAGGCTCGCCGAGCTGTTCCGGCGCGTCGGCGTCGCCGCGTTCAAGGGGCTCGGCGAGGTGGTCGTCTGGGAGCTGTGCGCGGACGGCGGCGGCGCGGGCGCGCTCGCGGCCGCGCGCGGCGCCGCCTGGTTCCGGGGCGAGGACGCGGCGGGCTGAAGAGCCGAAGGCTCCGCGCTGCGCCGCCGCGCCCCGCGGCGCCGAAGGGTCAGCGCCCGAGCTTGCGGTCGATGACGGCCTTCAGCATCGCGAACGGCACCGCCCCCTCGACCTTCTCGCCGTTCACGAACATCGTCGGCATCGCCTGCGCGCCGATGCGGGCGGCGAGGCGCTGATCCTCCTCGATCCGCGATCGCGCCTTGTCGGAGCGGGAGGCCTCCTGGAAGCGGTGCAGGTCGAGGCCGATCTCGCGGGCGAGGCGGTCGTAGGAATCCGGCGACAGCTCGCGCTGCGACGCGAAGAGCCGATCGTGCATCTGCCAGAACTTCCCCTGCTCGCGCGCGGCTTCCGCCGCCTTCGCGGCGGGGAGGGCGTTCGGGTGGAACGGGAGCGGCTCGTGCTTCCAGACGATCCGCACCCGGTCTCCGTAGGTGCGCTGCACCTCGTCGAGCGTCGGGCCGACCCGGGCGCAGAACGGGCACTGGAAGTCGGAGAAGAGGACGATCGTCACCGGCGCGCGCGGGTTCCCGCGCACCGGATCGTCCGGGCGGAGGTCGATCGCTCCGACCTGCGTCGGAGCCACGGCCGCGGCCGGCACGACCGCGGCGGGCGCGGCGGCGAGGTTCGCCTTGCACGCCTTCTCGTAGAAGCCGGGGCCGGGGCGCTGCCCGGAGAGGAGCCGGTCGGCCTTCTTCAGCTCCTCGTCCGCGATCGCGCGGAGCTGCTCGAACGGCTGCGCACCGACGACCTGCCGGCAGTTGAAGAACATCGTCGGAGTCCCGTTCGCGCCCACCTGGCCTGCGAGCTTCTGATCCTCCTGGATGCGCGTCTCGCCACGGCGGGCGGAGACGGCCTGCTCGAACCGCCTGGAGTCGAGCCCGAGCTCGCGCGCGTAGGTGGTGTAGACGGCGGGCGAGAGCGCCTGCTGATTCGAGAAGAGCTTCGCGTGCATCGGCCAGAACTTGCCCTGCTCGCGCGCCGCCTCGGCGGCGAGCGCCGCCGGTACCGCGTTCGGGTGCATCGGGAGCGGCTGATGCTTCCAGACGACCCGAACCTGGCCCGGGAAGGCCTGCTCGAGCTGGGCGAGCGACGGCTCGATCCGGCCGCAGAACGGGCACTGGAAATCCGAGAACAGGACCACCGTCAGCTTTGCGTCCGCGGGGCCGCGCGCCGGGTCGTCGGCGCGGAGGGGCACCTCGCGGTAGGGGGACGGCGGCGGCGCGGAAGGCGCTTGCGGCGCGGCTTCACCCGCGGCCGGGGCAGTGCCCGGCACGAACACGGGTGCGCTCGCGGCGCGCTCCATGATCTTCGCGTAGAGCTGGCCCGCGGGGGTGCCGGCGCGGACGAGCTCCTCCGCCTTCCGGAGCTCCTCGTCGATGAGCGCCTGGAACGCCGGGAAGGGCTGCGCGCCGGTGAGCTTGCGGCCGTTCACGAAGAACGACGGGGTTCCGTTCGCGCCGACCGACTGGGCGAGCTTCTGGTCGCGCTCGATCCGGTCCTTGTGGCGCCCCGACGTCATCGCGTCCTTCACCTTCGCGGCGTCGACCCCGGCCTCCTTCGCGGCCTGGAGGATCGCGGCCTCGTCGAGCGAGGCCGCGCCGAAGAGCGCGTCGTGCATCGCCCAGAACTTCGCGTCGCCACCCTGGGCGCGCGCCTCCTCGGTGGCGATCGCAGCGGGCAGCGCGCGCGAGTGGAACGGCAGCGGGTTGTGCTTGAAGACGAACCGCACCTTGCCGCGGTAGGTCTCCTCGACCTGCTTCAAGGTCGGGGTGACCCGCTTGCAGAACGGGCACTCGAAGTCCGAGGACTCGACGATCGTGACGAGCGCGTCCGCCGGCCCCTTCGCCGGCGAGTCGTCCACCGTCACGCGGTAGACCGCGCGCGGATCCTCGGTCGGGCGCGCAGGCCGCTGCGGCTGCGCTGCCGCGGAGGGCGCCGGGCGCGCAGCCGGGCGGTTCGAGGTGGCACCGTTCGCGACCCAACCGAGCGCGAACCCAACGACGAGCGCGAGCAACCAGCTGACCTGCTTCATGGCGCGACGACTCCTCTTTTGGTGATCCAGGGCATGTAGCAGGAACGGCCGGGTCCCGACAAGGACGGCGGCGGCCGACAGGCGGGCGCTCGCCCGGCGCGCCCGGCCTCCATCTGGCCTAGAAGACGAGGCTCGCGACGCCGAGCAGCATGATCTCGGATTCGCTGAGTGAGCTGTCGGGCGTTTTTCCCCTGCGGGTGAAGTTATTCCAGCGCACCGCGACGTTGAACACCGCGGACTGCTGGAGCACCTGGTACCCGAGGCTCGCCTCCGCGGCGAAGAGCAGGTCGGGCTTCTGCCACATCTTCACGAGGTCGCCCTGCAGCGAGAGGAGCATCGACGGCGGGAGGAGCACCGTGTACCGGAGCCGCGCCGCCGTCGCCGCGGCGGGGCGGTCGGACTCGGTCGCGAGCGCCGCGCTGTTCTTGATGTGGGCGCCGCCGTAGTAATAGACCCACGCTCCCTCGATGGGAGAGACGAAGTAGTAGAGGCGCATCGTGTCGGAGGCGAGCGAGAGCGAGCCCTCGAAGCACGGCAGCGTCCCGAGCTGGGCGAGCGCCTCGATCGCGAGCGCGGGGTAGCGCCCCACCTCGAAGCGGCCGATGACGAAGCGGAACTCGCGCCGGCCGATCATGTACGCGGCCTCGACGTCGCCGTCGGACGGGATGTAGACCTCCGTCTCACCGCCCGTGAAGAGCCGCAGCCGGAAGCGTGCCGCCTGGCCGTAGCCCTCCGTCCAGAGCCCGTCCGCCTGAGCGCCGAAGTAGAGGAGGACGCCCGGGTTCTCGCGCGCGCTCGTGAGCTGCATCCCCCCGAACTTGCCGGTCACGCCGGTCGCGAGCGAGTAGCGCCAGTGCGCGTACGCCTCGTCCGGGTGGAGCGGCGCGGCCTGCGACCCGGCCGGCGCGACCGGCGCCTCGCCGATGGTCCCGGGCCGCTTCGGGGCCCCGGCGCCGGAGTGGGAGCGGCTCCCGCCGGAGGTGCGGCCCGGCTGCCCGGTCTCGCCGGGCGCGGGCGGCGGCGGCGGGAGCGGCGAAGGCTCGCTCGAGGGCGGCGGCGGCGGCGGCGGAAGGATCTCCTGGGCCCCGGCGGGTGCGGCGAGCGCGAGGGCGAGGATCGAGGCGAGGCGTCTCATGTCGTCTCTCCGGAGGCCGCCGCGAGCGCGCGGCGAGCGTGCGATGGCGGGCCACCGCGGGGATCAGAAGCGGAAGGACGCCCCCGCGCGGAGAAGGAGCGGCAGCCCGGCGCGCGACGACAGCTTCGCGCCGGTGTCGATCTCCGCGAACAGGCCGAGCAGGCTCGTGAAGCGGAGCTCGCCCGCGACGCCGACGAGGAGCCAGCGCCAGCCGAAGCCCCCGTTCCGCGAGTTCGCTGCGTCGAGCGAAGCGCGGAGCTGGATCGGATAGCCGGGGAGCGCGAGCCGCACGCCCGGCCGGAGCGCGACGTGGCTGTCCGGGGCGACGCCGAGCGCCGCGGCGAGCTCGGGCCGCAGCCCGATCTCGGGGAAGTCGTACCCGATCGCGGCCTCGAGCTCGAACACGCCCGCCTTGCCGGTGTCGAGGCCGAGCTCGCCGCCGCCGCCGAGCGAGACGGTGCCGGTGAGGCCGGTGGGGGTCCCGTCGAGCGTGCCCTGGGCAAGCCCGGCGAGGGGGAACACGGCCACGAGGGCGAGGGCGAGGCGACGCATCGCGGCGAGCGTAGCGCCCGTCCGCGGAGCGGGCAAGCGGCCGTCGGGGCACGGCCCACCGTTGCCCCGCCCGAGGGGAGGGGCTAAACGAGTGCGCGTGACGCCGCCCGACATGCCCCCACCAGCGTGGACCATCGACACGTCCGGCCGCCTCTGCCCCTTCCCGATCGTCGAGGCGGCGAAGGCGGTGAAGAAGCTCGACGCCGGGGCGGTGCTGCTCGTCATCGCGACCGACCCCGGGATCGCAATCGACATGCCGATGTGGTGCAAGGCGACACGCAACGAGCACCTCGGGACGTTCCGCGACGGCGCGGCCTGGAAGAGCTTCGTGAGGAAGAAGACGTGACGGCGAGAGCGGGCAAGGCGATCGCGATGATCTCGGGCGGGCTCGACTCCACGCTCGCGCTCGCGCTCGTTCAGCGGCAGGGGATCGCCGTGAAGGCGATCAACTTCTACACCGGGTTCTGCATCACCGAGACGCAGCGCCGCAAGGGCGGCCGCGCCGACGGCACGGTGCCGCGCAACGAGGCGCTCCGCGCGGCGGCCGACCTCGAGGTCGAGATCGAGTACGTGGACATCTCGGGGGCGGCCTACCTCGATATGCTCGTCCACCCCCGCTACGGCTACGGCGCGAACGCGAACCCGTGCGTCGACTGCCGCATCTTCATGATGCGCAAGGCGAAGGAGATCATGGAGGCGGAGGGGGCGGACTTCGTCTTCACGGGCGAGGTGCTCGGGCAACGCCCGAAGAGCCAGCGGCGAGACACGATGCGGACCGTCGAGCGCGAGAGCGGCCTCGACGGCCGGCTCCTGCGCCCGCTCTCGGCGCAGCTCCTCACGCCGACGATCCCCGAGCAGGAGGGGATCGTGGACCGCGCGCGGCTCGAGGCGATCAGTGGCCGCTCGCGCCAGCGCCAGCTCGAGCTCGCGCGCGAGCTCGGCGTCACGGACTTCCCGCAGCCGGCCGGCGGGTGCTGCTACCTCACCGACGAGAGCTTCGCGCGGAAGTTCTTCGACGTGCTCGACTCGCGCGAGGCGGCGGGGGCGCCGCGCCTCCTCGTCCAGGACGACATCATCCTCCTCTCGACCGGGCGTCACTTCAGGCTCTCGCCCCGCGCGAAGCTCGTCATCGGGCGCACCGAGGTGGAGAACGCGCTCCTCGAGCACCACGTCGCCGGGCGGGCGCGGCTCGAGGCGAAGGGCGTCCTCGGGCCGGTCGCGCTCGTCGAGGGGGTGCCGACCTGGGAGGAGCGCCGGCTCGCCGCAGCCATCGTGGCGCGGTACGGCAAGGGGAAGGACCTCCCGAACGTCGAGGTGGAGTGGCGCGAAGGCGATCTCGTCGAGGACTACGAGGTCGTCCCGGAGCCCGACGAGGCGAAGATCGAGGCCCTGCGGGTCTGACGCCCCCGCCGCGTTCGCCCGGCCCCCGGTCACTGGAGCTCGAGCGGCCGGAGCACGCCCTTGCCGTCCATCGTGAGGCCCCAGACCATGTGGGAAGCCTGGTGCTCGGACGGGCCGAACGCGAGCGGCGCGCCGATCCCCATGTCGAGGCTGCGGATCGCCTCGAGCGCGTCGATGAGCGACGCGGTGGTGAGCTCGCGCCCCGCGCGCTGCAGCCCCTCGACGAGCAGCCGCGCCGTGATCCAGCCCTCGAGCGAGAGCGAGCTCGGCTTCTCGCCCGGCGCGTGCTTCCGCAGCTCCGCCTGGTAGCGGAGGATCGTCGTGGCGCTCGAGGCGGCGTGCGGAACGACCTGAGTGACGACGACGCCGTCGGCGTACCCAGGCCCGAGCTGCGCGAGCTCGTCGGCGAGCGCGTTCGCGTCCACGTCGGAGACGTTCGTGAACACGAGGTTCTCGATCCCGGCGTCGCGGACCCGCTCCACGAAGCGCGCCGCCGCCTTGTACGTCGCGATCATCACCACGGCGCCGAGCTCCTTCGCGTGTCGCGCGACGCCGCGGACCGCCTCCTCGACGTCGGCGGTGTTCCGGCGGTACCGGACGCGGAGCGTCTTCGCCGGGTCGCGCCGGTACTGCCGGAGGATCCGGGCGACCCCCTCGAACCCGGCGTCGCCGAAGGCGTCGTCCTGGGCGAAGACGGCGATCCGCTCGGGCCGGATGCGCCGCACCTCGACGAGGTAGCGAACGATCGCGGCGGTCTCCTCCGCGTAGCTCGCGCGGAAGTTGAACACGAAGCGGTCGGGCGGGTTGTGGCGCAGGAGCTTCGCGCCGGAGAGCGCGCCGAAGAAGAGGACCCCCTTCTCGTTCGCGTATGGCACCGCCACCTCCGCCGTCGCCGTCCCGACGTTCGCGACGATGGCGAAGACGCGGCGAGCCTCGACGAGCTCGCGCATCGCCGTCGCGGTGCGGGCGGGCTCGAACCCGTCGTCCACCGCGACGAGAACGAGCCTCCGGCCGTGCACGCCGCCCGCCTCGTTCTGCGCCGCGAGGGCGACCTCGATCCCGGTGCGGACCGCCTTGCCGATCTCCTTCGCGGGTCCGCTCAGCGGGGCCGCCATCCCGAGGACCACCTCGGAGGACCCGACCTGCGCCCGCGCGGCGGCGCACCACGCGAGCGCGGCGGCCGCGAGGAGGCGAAGGGCGAGCGGTGGCAAGTGGCGCATCTACTCGAGCTCGACCTGCCGGTAGGTGCCGTCCGGCTGCAGGAGCCAGCCGAAGACCATGTTCGAGCCCTGGTGGTCGGCGGGGCCGAAGGTGATCGGCGCGCCGATCCCGATATCCCAATCGCGGATCCCCTCGATCGAGGCGACGAGCTTCGCCGTGTCGACCTCACGACCCGCTCGGCCCAGCGCCTCGAGGAAGATCTGCGCGCCGATCCAGGCCTCGAGCGAGGTCGAGCCCGGCTTCTCGCCCGGCGCGTACTTCTCGAGCGCGGTCCGGTAGCGCATGAGCGCGCTCGCGGACGAGTTCGGGACCGGCACGACCTGGGTGAGGAGGACGTCGGTGGTGTAGCCCTGGCCGGAGACGACGAGCTCGTCCGCGAGGCCGTTCGAGTCGGCGGAGACCGTCGTGTAGAACAGCTTCAGCTTCGCCTCCTTCGTCTTGCGCACGAACGTGGCCGCCGGCTTGTAGGTCGCGATCATGACCACCGCGTCCACGTCCTCGGCCCGGCCGCGGAGCTTCGCGATCGCGTCGCGCAGGTCGGCGGTGTTGCGCGGGTAGGCGAGGGTCAGGACGGCCGCCTCGGCGACGCCGTACGAGCGGAGCTGCTCGAGCGCGCCGCGCTGACCGGAGCGGCCGAAGTCGTCATCCTGCGCGAGCACCGCGACGCGCGACGCGGGCAGGCGCCGCACGTCCACGAGGTAGCGGACCGCGGCGGCCGCCTCGACGGCGAGCCCCGCGCGGAAGTTGAAGACGAGCCGGTCCGGCGGGGAGCGCCGCAGGAGGTCCGCACCGGAGAGCGCGCCGAAGAAGACGGCGTCCTTCTCGGCGCAGTACGGGATCGCCACGGCCGCGGTCGCGGTCCCGACGTTGCCCACGATCGCGAACGCGCCCTGAGTCTCCACGACCTCCTTCATCGCGGGGCCGGTGCGGGAGGGGTCGTAGCCGTCGTCCTGCGCGACGAGCCGCAGCTTGCGGCCGTGAACGCCGCCCGAGCCGTTCGCCTCCGCGATCGCGATCTCCCAGCCAATCCGCATCGCGCGGCCGCGCTCCTGGTTGGAGCCCGTGAACGACGCGACCATCCCGAGCACGAGCTGGTCGTCGAGCACGCCGCGCACGCCCGTGGCGGCGGCGGCGGTCGCGGTCTCCGGGATCTTCATTCGGCGGGCGAACCAGGTCGCCGCGCCGAAGGCGCCGAGTGCGGCGACGGCGAGCGCGATCGCGATCGCGGTGCCCCGGCGCGCGGACGTGCGGCGCGGCGCCTCGCGGGGGGCGGCGGCGCCCCGGACGGCGCGCTGCGCGTCGGGAGACTGCGCAGCGGCGCGCGTCGCGGGCGCGCCGGCCGGCTCCGGAGCGCGCGCTGGCCTCGCCGAGGCGCCCGGGGCAACGGGTGCGGCGGCCGCGCCCGAGGCGAGCGGCGGCCGTACGAGCGCGAGCGACGGGGCGTGCGCGGGCCCGCCCTTGGGAGCGGTCGCGGCCGGCGCGGCCGGCGCGGCCGGCGGGGGGACAGTCGGTGCAGGGGCGGCCGCATCCGGTGGCGCGCGGGGCGGCGCGTTCATCGTCGGCGTCGTCGCCTGCCGGGATCTGCCGTCGGGTGCCGACCACCAGCCGCTCCCCGCGGCGATTCCCCCCGCCGCGAGGTTCGCGGGCGCGGAAGTACGGGCCCGGTCCTCCTCGTCGAGGCGGACCACCTCCTCCATGACGACGGTCCGCAAGGTCTCCGCGACTCCGGGCGCCGGCGGGCGGGCGCCGACCTCGACCGTGAACACGCCCTCACGCAGCCGCAGTGCGCGCCGGACGGCCTCGCGCCCCTCGATGCCCGCGAGCGACGCGCCGACGAGATCCCCGTTCGCGAAGAAGAACACCCCGTCCGTCGCCCCGCCCTGCTCGAGCTGCACCTTCAGCGCGACCGTCTGCTTGGAGACCGCATAAAACTGCATGAGGTCGGCGAACGAGGTCTCCTTGAAGCTGCCGGTGAGTCCCACGGAACACCTCCCGCGGCGCGCTCCCGTGCGCCTGGCCGGAGCCCGGTTCGGGCTCGCGAGCGTGTCCCCAGATTACATGACACGTACGGCCTGTGAGAAGAATCACGCTGCGGTTTCCCGAGCGATATCGAGAGCGTTTCACCCGATGGTCGGGTGAGAGCGAGACGCCGGCGGGCGTACACGCGGCGCTCCGCCGCGCCTCACGCGCCGGATCAGGCGCGCGCGGCGCTGAATCGCCGGCCGAGCTCGCGGTGGACCTCGGGGAGGATCCAGCGCAGCGCCGCGGACACCTGCTCCGGGTCGAGGAGCCCGTCGCCGAGACGCTCGAGCTCGTCCAGCACGGCATCCGACGTGGCGGGCGCGAGCTGCGCAACGAGCATCGCGACCTCCTCTCCGTGCGCGACGAGCGCGGCGAGGAGCTCAGCCATCTCCCGCGCGCCGAGCAGTGCGGGCGCGAAATCGGGGTCGTTCGCCTCCACCATGGGCGCGCTCCTCTCCGCCGCTCGCCGTGAGCCGTCGCACCGATGGTCGCCGAGCGGCAGCGCGCCGTCGTGACCACGATCGCGCGACCCCCGCTCGCGGGACGCGCGGGGGACGCGGACGGAGGGTGGGTGCAAGGATCACTTCGGCCGAGGTGCAGCGGCGCGCGGACGCGCGGCAGGTCACGAGGACGTGCGGGGGCGGAGCAGCGCCATGCCTCGCGCTCCGGTGGCGCGCGCGGCGCCGATGCGGCGGCGGAGCGCGGGGGCGAGCCCCGCCACCGCGCCGAAGAGCACATGCGCGATGACCCACGCGCCGCCGTGCGCCGGCATCGCCGCGGCGAGCACCGGGCTCACCGCGGGGACGAGGAGCTGCACCGCGAACGCCATGACGACGAGCGCGCAGCCGGCCCCGAGCACGACCGACGAGTGGAGCGGCATGTCGCGGGGAACGACCGCTGCATACGCGACCCCGAGCGCCGCGCCGACGGCGAGATGGAGCAGCACCGCCCAGGCGATCGTGCCTGCGCCGCCCGAGAGCGCCTCGCGGCCTCGCAACGTCGACCCGACTGCGCGGAGTGGGCCGAGCGCGTCCCCGTCGAGCGCCGCGGCGGCGGCCATGAACACGATCATCGTGGCGGCGGCGAGGAGCCCCGCCACGGCGCCGGCCATCCAGACCTCGCCCCGCATCCCCGTCCTGGCCACCCGCACCGTCGCGCGTTGCACGCCGAAAAGATGCGCCACCGGAGGGCCCTCGGCGAGCCGACAGGACGGCCGAGCGTCCGACCGGTGGCACGTCCGCCTCCCGGCATGCGCGGGGCCGCGCCGGTTTGCCGCGCACGTCGAGTGCGATCTCTTGACGGGGGTCAACCGGCGGCGGAGTTCCTCGCCTCGAGCGCCTGCGGGGCCTCCGATCCGGGTGCGCGTTCTGCTACACCTGGGGCCCCCCGGCTGCGAGCCACGCGCCGCAGACCCAAAATCTGCAAACCCACGCGAGGTGTTGGATGCCCCAGAAGCGCATCTACGCCTTCGGCGGCGGTAAGGCCGAGGGCAACAAGGACATGAAGGAAGTGCTCGGAGGGAAGGGCGCAGGGCTCGCCGAGATGTCGAACATCGGCATCCCGGTCCCCCCCGGCTTCACGATCACGACCGAGGTCTGCAGCGAGTACTACCGGAGCGGCAAGAGGCTCCCGCGCGCGCTCGAGCCCGAGCTGCGCGCCGCGCTCAGGAAGATCGAGGCGCTCGCCGGGAAGGGCTTCGGCGATCCGCAGAACCCGCTCCTCGTCTCGGTCCGCTCTGGCGCGCGCGTCTCGATGCCGGGGATGCTGGACACGGTCCTGAACCTCGGCCTCAACGACGCGACGGTCGTGGGGCTCGCGGCGAGTTCGCAGAACGCGCGCTTCGCGTGGGACAGCTACCGGCGCTTCGTCGCGATGTTCGGCGACGTCGTGCTCGGCATGAAGCCCGAGCGGAAGGAGGACCGCGATCCGTTCGAGGTCCTCCTCGACGAGAAGAAGCGGGCGCGCGGCGTCCGCCACGACGCGGAGCTACCCGTAGAGGCGCTCCAGGAGCTCGTCGCCGAGTTCAAGGCGGAGATCGAGCGCAGGAAGGGGACGGCGTTTCCGGACGACGCGACCGAGCAGCTCCGCGCCGCCATCGCCGCCGTGCTCCGCTCGTGGGAGAACGATCGCGCCATCGCGTACCGCCGCATGAACGGCATCCCGGCCGAGTGGGGCACCGCGGTCACCGTCCAGTCGATGGTGTTCGGGAACATGGGGGACGACTCCGGCACGGGCGTCGCCTTCACGCGAAACCCGGCGAACGGCACCGACGAGTTCTACGGCGAGTTCCTCGTGAACGCGCAGGGCGAGGACGTCGTCGCCGGCATCCGCACCCCGCAGAAGATCGCGGAGCTCGCGGCGCGCTGGCCCGATCTCGCGCACCAGCTCGAGGACGTCCGCGCCCGCCTCGAGCGCCACAACCGGGACATGCAGGACATCGAGTTCACGATCGAGCGCGGGAAGCTGTACGTCTTGCAGACCCGCACCGGGAAGCGGACGGGCCTCGCGGCCGTGCGGATCGCGGTGGAGATGGCGGACGCGAAGCTCATCACGAAGGACGAGGCGGTGCTGCGCGTCGAACCCGAGGCGCTGAACCACCTGCTGCGTCCCGTGTTCGACGACGCCCGGAAGGCCGCGGCGATCGCGGCGGGCAAGCTCCTCGCGAAAGGACTGCCGGCGGGCCCCGGCGCCGCGAGCGGGCGGCTCGTCTTCTTCGCCGAGGACGCCGAGGCGTGGCGCGCGCGCGGCGAGACGGTGCTCCTCGCTCGCCACGAGACCTCTCCCGAAGACATCCGCGGGATGGCGGCGGCGGAGGGCTTCCTCACCGCCTTCGGCGGCATGACCTCCCACGCGGCGCTCGTCGCGCGGCAGATGGGGAAGGTCGCCCTCGTCGGCTGCGAGGCGGTGCGGTTCGACTACCACGCGCGGAAGATGATCGTGGCGACGCCGTCCGGCGCGGAGCGGACCTTCGGCGAGGGCGAGTGGATCTCGATCGACGGCACCGCCGGAGAGGTCATCGAGGGAAAGCTCGAGACCCGCCCGTCCGAGGTCGTCCAGGTGCTCGTCGAGCGCTCGCGCGAACCCAAGGGCGCCCGCGTCTACCAGGAGTTCGCGAAGCTCCTCTCCTGGGCGGACCAGGCGCGCCGCCTCAAGGTCCGCGCGAACGCGGACCAGCCGGACCAGGCGGCGACGGCGGTCGCGTTCGGCGCGCAGGGGATCGGCCTCTGCCGCACCGAGCACATGTTCTTCGGCGAGGGGAAGATCGGCCCGATGCGCGAGATGATCGTGGCCGAGACCGAGGAGGACCGCCGGCGCGCCCTCGCGAAGCTGCTGCCGCTGCAGCGCGAGGACTTCCGCGGCCTGTTCCTCGCCATGGCCGGGCGGCCCGTCACGATCCGGACGCTCGATCCGCCGCTCCACGAGTTCCTGCCGCACGACGAGGCCGGCATCGCCGAGCTCGCGCGAGCGACGGGAAAGACGGTCGAGTGGATCCGCGAGCGCGTGGACGAGCTCGCGGAGTCGAACCCGATGCTCGGGCACCGCGGCTGCCGCCTCGGCATCTCCTACCCCGAGATCACCGAGATGCAGGCGCGCGCGATCTTCGAGGCGGCCATCGACGCCTCGGAGACCGGAGCCCGCGTCGAGCCCGAGGTGATGATCCCGCTCGTCGGCGCGAAGAAGGAGCTCGACGATCAGGCGGCGCTCGTCCGGCGCGTCGCGGACGAGGTCTTCGCCGAGCGCGGCCGCAAGGTGCGCTACCTCGTCGGCACGATGATCGAGGTGCCGCGCGGCGCCCTCACCGCGGGCGAGATCGCGCGGACCGCCGAGTTCTTCTCGTTCGGCACGAACGACCTCACCCAGACGACGTTCGGCCTCTCGCGCGACGACACCGGGCCGGTCCTGAAGTCCTACCTCCAGAAGGACATCTACCCGGTGGATCCGTTCGTCTCGATCGATCGGGACGGCGTCGGAGCGCTCATGAAGATCGCGGTCGCGGGCGGGCGCGGCGCGCGGCCCGGGCTGAAGCTCGGCATCTGCGGCGAGCACGGCGGCGATCCGTCGTCCGTCGCGTTCTGCCATGCGATCGGCCTCGACTACGTCTCCTGCTCGCCCTACCGGCTCCCCATCGCGCGGCTCGCGGCGGCGCAGGCTGCGCTGCGCGAGGAGGCGGAGAGCGCGAAGCCGAGGCCCGCGCGCGCGGCGAAGCGCGCTCTCGTGAACGGCACGGCGCGCGCTCCGCGGAAGCTCGTGAAGGCGCGCCGCGCGGGGGCGCGAGCCCGGGCGTAGCGCTCCATCCGAACGCACCCGCGCGGTTCGCGATCCGGTGCCCCGTGGAGAGGCTGTCCGCCTCCGCGGGGCACCGTACTTTGACCTGGTGGCGCGGTTCGGGCACACTCGCCGCGTCACTCCCCCGCGTCGATGAAGCCGCTCCGTTTCCCCGCCCTCATCCTGCCGGTCGTCACGCTCCTACTCGCGGGCGTCGCCGGCCCGCGCGCGGACGCCGCGCTCGACGCCGCGCCGGCGCCGGCCGCGGTTCCGGCCGAGCAGGACGCGGCCCCCGAAGCGCGCGCCCCGGCTGCGGCGCCCCGCGCGGCGCGCGCGGCCGAGCCGCTCCCCCTCGGGGAGTCCCGCCTCGATCCCGCCGTCGGCCGTTTCGTCGCGACGCTCGGCGCCGGGCGCGCGACGCTGACGATCGATCCGCGCCTGCAGGACAGGCTCGAGCGGTCGCTCGAGACGTACCGCGTCCCATGGGGCGCGACCGTCCTCCTCGAGCCACGCTCCGGGCGCGTGCTCGCGCTCGCGGAGCACTCGCTGGCCGAGCCGGGCCGCCGCGGCCTCGCGCTCTCCGCGATGGCGCCGGCGGCGAGTCTCTTCAAGATCGTCACGGCCGCCGCGCTGCTCGAGAAGGGCGCCTCCGCCGACGGCGAGGTCTGCTGGCACGGCGGGAAGCACCGCCTCGACCCGAAGCTCCTGCGTGACGACCCGCGGCGCGACCTGCGCTGCTCGTCGCTCACCTCCGCGTTCGGTCATTCGACGAACGTGGTCTTCGCGAAGCTCGCCGATCGCGACCTCGATCCTGCAACCCTGCGCGCGACGGCGGAGCGGTTCCTCTTCAATGTCCCCATCGCCTTCTCGCGGCCAGTCGAGGTCTCGAGCGCGAAGGTGCCCGACGACCCGTTCGACGCGGCGAAGACGGCGGCGGGCTTCGGCTCGGTGCGCCTCTCGCCGCTGCACGCGGCGCTCCTCGCCGCCATCGTCGCGAACGGGGGCGTGTACGTGCCGCCGGTCCTCGTCGAGGACGCCGCGGGCGCGACGCTCCCCGAGGCCTCGGCGCCGTGGCGCGTCGTCGACGAGCAGGTCGCGGCGCGGCTCGCCGACATGATGCGCGAGACGGTCACCTCCGGCACGGCCCGCCGCGCCTTCCGCCGCGTCGCCGCGTCGCTGCGCGGGGTGCACGTCGCCGGGAAGACGGGCTCGCTCGCCGACGTCCGCCCGTTCCGCGACTACTCCTGGTTCGTCGGCTACGCGCCGGCGGAGAACCCGGAGATCGCGGTCGCGACGGTCATCGTGAACGACCGGCTCTGGCACGCGCGGGCGCCGACGGTCGCGAGGGAGGCGCTCGAGGCCTTCTTCGCGACGCGCCTCGCCCACGCCGGCGGCGCGCTCCGCACCGCCGCGGTCCGCTGACCGCCGCGCGGTTGCCCACCCCTGCCGGGCGAGGTATGAGGCCCCGTCCCGCCGCCGCCGGCGTGCCGGGCGCGCCCGCGTGAAGACGATCCTCTACGTCACCGAGAACCTCCCGGCCGCGACGAGCGGCGCTTCGGTCGCGACGATGGGGACGCTCCGCGCGCTGAAGCGCGGCGGCTGGGAGGTCCATCTCGTCCTGAACGTCCGGCGCGGCGAGGCGGGCCAGCTCGACCTCGCGCGCTCGCTCTGCGCGAAGGTGACGCCCGTGCCGCGGCCGCGCATGCGCATCGTGCCGATTGCCGACTGGGCCCGCTGCGTGCGCCGGTTCGGCTACGCTCCGCGCTGGCAGCCGGAGATGTGGCGCGCGATCGAGGCGGCGCTCCGGGCCGACCCGGTCGACCTCGTGTTCCTCGACCACATCCGCGCAGCGGAGTACGGGCGGCTCGTGAAGGAGTCCGGTCACCGCGTGCCCGTGGCGCTCCGCGAGCACAACGTCGAGCACGAGCTCAACGCCCGGATCGCGCCGGAGATGGCGCGCCGCTGGGAGCGCTTCGAGACGCGGCTCAGGGCGCACCGCTACCGCGCGATCGAGGCGCACCTCGCGCGCTACTGCGACCTCGTCCTGCCGATCTCCGGTGTCGACGGCGCTAAGCTCGAGGCGCTGAACCCGGGGCTCGCCTCCGCCGCGATCCCCTCCCCCGTCGACACCGACCATTACCGTCCGGCGCCGGGCCCGCCCTCCGGCAAGGAGATCGTCTTCGTCGGCGGGATGGGCTACGGACCGAACCGGGACGCGGTGACCTGGTTCGTGCGGGAGGTCCTCCCCGCCATCCTCGCCCGCCACCCCGACGCCCGCTTCACCGCGGTCGGCGAGAAGCCGCCGGAGTGGTTCGCCGAGCACGCGCCCCACGTGCAAGGCGTCGGGTTCGTGCCGGACGAGCGCGTCTACGTGGCGCGCGGGCGGGTGTTCATCGCCCCGATCCGCTATGGCAGCGGCGTGCGCACCAAGATCCTGAACGCGCTCGCGATGCGCCGGCCGGTCGTCGCGACGCGCGCCGGCGCCGAGGGGCTGATCCTCGACGACGGGCGGTCCATCGTGATCGCCGACGAGGCGCAGGCCTTCGCGGACGCGGTGAGCCGGATCCTCGAGGACGACCCGTTCGCGGCGCGGCTCGCCGACGAAGGGCTCCGCGCCTGCCTCGACCGCTACTCGCCCGAGCGCGTCGCCGAGACGCTCCGCGACGCGTTCGCGGGTCTGGCGCCGCGCTGACCGGGCCGCTGCGCCGTCAGCTCAGCTCGACGAGCTCGGCGTCCGCGAAGCGGCGGATCGCCTTCAGGACGTCGAGCTCCCGCAGCGGCGCGAGCGCCGCGAGCGCCCTCACGTCGCGCTTCCCGTCGCAGCGGGAGAGCAGGTACTTCTCCGCGGACGACAGCCGGAGGTTGCCGATCTCGCCGGCCGGGACGCGCAGCCTCGGCGTGCGCGGCGGCTCGAGGAGCATCGCGCGAAGCTTCGTGCCGAGGACGCGCTCCACCTCGGAGAGCACGGAGCGGGCGGCGTCGGAGCCGGGCGCGAGCTCTACCGCCTTCGAGGCGACGAGCTCGGCGTCGCCGTCGCGGCCGTCGGCGAGGAGGCCCCGTGCGCGGTCGATGAGGTCCGCCGCCGCGACCGTCTCCGCGGCGGCGGCGGCGGCCGCCTGCGCCGAGGCGCGGACGATCCCCTGCCGAGCGAGGGCGTACAGCCGCTGGTAGAGGTGGAAGTCGGTCGCGTGCAGCGCGAGGCCGATCTCGTCGATGGTCTTGCCGTCGCGGGCGAGCGCGAGGACGCGCCCGTCGATCGTGCCGGGCCCCATGCCGGCGGGCACCTTGGGCTCGTCCACGTCGAGCGCCGCGGCGCCGGTCGGGAACTCGCCCCGGAAGGCGCTCCAAGCGGTGGCGCGGAACTCCGCCTCGCGCGAGAGGTCTCCGAGCGGGAGCTCCGCGTCGTCCTCGTCCACCGCCGGCGGCGGCTCGTCGTCGAAGGAGAAGACGCCCGCCTCCCACAGGAAGACGTCGAGCAGCGTCTCGCGGATCTTGATGGCGAGGACGTCGCGGACGGTCTCGCGCGGCACGAGGCCGCTCATGACGAGCACCTTCCCGAGCCGGACCTTCGTCTCCTCCTGCGTGCGGAACGCCTGCGTGAGCTGCTCGTCGGTGAGGTGGCCGAAGTTCACGAGGAACTGCCCGAGGTACTCGCGCGGATCGTTCGACGCCGCGCCGACGGCGCTTCCGCCGCGCAGCTGGACGGTCTTGCGGACGGTTCCCCGCTCGCAGGTGAGCGCGCCCGTCGCCTTGCGCCGCGCGAGCAGCTCGACGAGGTCCGCGAGCGGGAGCACCCCGAAGCTGCCCATGAGGCCGCGCATCGGCGAGGAGTCTCGCGCGTGCGCCCGGTGGCGGCAAGCGCGCCCGTCGTGTAAGAAGGCGGACCATGGACCGCCGCGCGAAGGTCACCACCGCCGTCGCGATCATCGGCGCGCTCGCCGCCGTCTCCTATTTCACCTACGACGTGCTCCTCACGCGTCCGAAGGTCGAGAAGGCCGGCCCGTCGCGCGAGTTCGGGATCGAGCGCGCGGGCGTCGCCGCGCCGCCCTTCGAGCTCACCGCGCTCGACGGGTCGCGGCTCTCGCTCGCGCAGCTCCGCGGCCAGGTGGTCTTCGTGAACTTCTGGGCGACGTGGTGTCCGCCCTGCCGCGAGGAGATGCCGTCGATGATCCGGCTCGGGCAGGACCTCGCGCGCCGTCACCCCGGGAAGTTCAAGATGGTCGCCGTCTCCGTGGACGACTCCTGGCGGGAGGTGAAGGAGTACTTCGCCGCTCCGCCGTTCGTGGGGCCGCCGGGCGGCCTCTCCGTCGTGCTCGACACCACGCAGGCGTCCGCGCGGGCGTACTACTGCTCGGCCCGGGGCTTCTGCCCGGACATCAAGTTCCCGGAGACGTACATCGTCGACAAGACGGGGCGCCTCGTCGGATACGTCGTCGGACCGCGCGACTGGGATCACCCCGCGGTGCGCGAGTACCTCGACCAGCTCATCGGCTCCTGAGGGGGGCGCGACACGGGCTAAACCCCGGATTAACCGGCGTTGCCGCACTGCGTCGACGAGTCTGGTTCCGGCCTCCGGAGACGGGGTCAAAGAGCCCGTCCGGCTTTCTTCTCTTGTGAGCGGTTTGCACCGTGACATATAAAGGCCCGTGAATCTGCGGAGATCCCGTAGATCGGGGGTATCGTGGCTCCTCTGGAGCGGCGCGTGACCCAGGGCGGCATCCCGGTGGTGCTCATGGGGCTCGGTGAGATCGGGCAAGCGATCGCCAGGGCGGCGGTCGTGCGCCCAGATCTCCGGATCGTCGCGGCCGTCGATCCCGATCCGTCCCGCGCAGGTCGTTTGCTCCCGGCCCTCCTCGGGGTCGCCGCGCCCGAGGTGACCGTGGCTCGCCGGCTGGCGGACGTCGCGGCGACGGCGACGGGCGGGGTCGTCCTGCACGCGACGCAGAGCCGGTTCGAAGCCGTCCTCCCGGACATCGAGGAGGCGGTCCGCGCCGGGCTCCACGTCGTCTCGACGTGCGAGGAGCTGGCCTGGCCCTGGCTCGAGCACGACGAGGCCGCGGGCGCGCTCGACCGGCTCTGCCACGAGAAGAACGTCGCGGTGCTCGGCACGGGCGTGAACCCCGGGTTCGTCCTCGACCGGCTCGCCGCGACGCTCGCGCAGGTCGCGGGCGAGGTGCGCCACGTCCGCGGCGTGCGCGTCGTGGACGTCTCGAGCCGCCGCGCCGCGCTTCAGCGCAAGGTGGGCGCGGGCCTCTCCGAGGAGGAGTTCCACGCTGCCGCCGAGCGGGGCGAGATCGGCCACGTGGGGCTCGCCGAGTCCGCCGCGATGGTCGCGGAGGCCTGCATCGGGGTCGACGAGTACGAGGTCGACGAGGAGATCCTGCCGCTCCTCGCGGAGGAGGACGCGGACGAGCCCGTCCGGCTGAGGCAGGGGCAGGTCGCCGGGATCCACCACCAGGTGCGCGTCTTCGTCGAGGGGCGCGAGGTCGTGAAGCTCGAGCTCACCATCGCGGTGGGCGCGCCGGAGCCGCGGGACGAGCTCGTCCTCGACGCCGACCCGCCCATCCGGCTCGTCATCCCGGGGGGAGTCCCGGGGGACGCCGCGACCGCGAACGCCGTCGTGAACGCGGTGCCCGCCCTCATCGAGCTGCGGGGGCTCGTGAGCGTCCTCGACCTTCCCGCCGGACGCTGAGGAGAGAAGCGATGCTCGACAGGAGCCTCATCGGACGGGAGAGCGAGCCCGTCGTCCACGAGGTCGAGAAGAACGCGATCCGGCGCTTCGCCGAGGCGCTCGGCGACCCGAACCCGATCTCGGTGGACGAGGCCGCGGCGCGCGCCGCCGGCTTCCCGTCGATCGTCGCGCCGCCGACGTTCGCGATCTCGCTCGCGTCGAACGAGCGATTCCGCCACTCGCTCGACCTCGGCACGCGCAACATCCTCCACGGCGAGGAGGCGTTCGAGTACGCCCGGCCCATCGTCGCGGGCGACCGGATCACCGTGCGGAGCAAGGTGGCCGACGTGCAGGAGCGCGCGGGCGCGAGCGGGCCGATGGACGTCCTCGTCATCGAGGACGAGGGGCGCGACGACAAGAACGAGCTGGTCTTCCGCACGCGGGCGATGCTCATCCTCCGCCGTGGCTGAAAGGGACCTCCGGATGCTGACCGCACGCCAGCTCTACTTCGAGGCGGTGAAGGTGGGGGACGAGCTGCCCCCGCTCGTGAAGCCGCCCGTCGATCGGCTGCAGATCGCCCGCTATGTCGCGGCCGCGCAGGACTGGAACCCGCTCTTCATCGACGAGCCGCACGCGAAGAACGCCGGGTTTCCGAGCGCCCTCGCGCCGGGGATGATCGCGATGGGGTTCCTCGCCGAGCTCGCCGCCGAGTGGGTGCGCGGCGCGCGGCTCCGGAGGTTCCAGGCGCGGTTCGTGAAGATCATCTGGCCGGGCGACGTCCTCACCGCGCGCGGCCGCGTCGTCGAGCGGCGCTTCGAGGAAGGCGGCCGCTACGCGATGGACCTCGAGCTGTGGGCCGAGAACCAGCGCGGCGAGCTCGTCGTGAAGGGGTCCGGCACGTTCCAGCTCTACTACAACGCCGAGGACGAGGCGCGGCAGCGCCAGGGCCAAGCCCCGCTCGTCGTGACGCGCGAGGAGGAGGAGGCGCGGCTCGCGAAGCTGTCCCGTGCGGTGCCGCCGCGTCCGGCGCAGCCGGTGAGCCGCCCGCTCGCGCCGCCGCGGCAGCTCGCTCCTCCGCCGGCACGGCAGCCCGGCCCGGGCCCCGCACCACAGGCGGCGCGCCCGGCGCCCGCCGCGCCCGCGAAGCCCGTGAAGGCGCCGAAGCCTGCGAAGCCCGCCGCGCGCGCGCGCCCCGCCGCGAAGAAGCCGAAGACGAAGGCGCGGCCGCACCCCGCGAAGCGGGGCGCCCGCAAGGAGAACGCCTCTCGCGCTCGCGCTCGCCGCCCGGCGAAGAAGCCGTCGGGCAAGAAGAAGCGCCGCTGAGTCGCGTCACCAGGCGAGAGGGTCAAGACGTGCGCGCCGCGCTCCCGCTCGTCCTATCGGTCGTTGCCGCGCTCGCCGGCGCGGGCTGCCGGCGCGCCGCCGATACCGCGCCGCCGCCGGCGGCGCGCGACGCCGGTCCGGAGCGGTTCGAGGCGCTCCTCGCCGACGGGGACCGGGCGTTCGCGCAGCGGGGCGACGCCGCCCGCCTCGACGCGGCGCTCCGGACGTACGGCGCCGCGGCCGCCCAGCGCCCCGGCGATGCCGGCGCCGAGCTTCGCCTCGCGCGCGCGGATGCGTTCCTCGCGCTCGGGACCCAGGCGCCGGTGCCGGGCCGCGAGGCGTGGGAGGCCTCCGCCCGCGCCGCCGAGCGCGCGCTGCGGCGGCTCGCGCCGGCGTGGGCCGAGGCGATCGACCGGGGCGAGGACCCCTCCGCAGCCGCCACGCGGGTGGACGCCGCGGGGGCGGAGGCGCTCTATCTCCTCGCGCAGGGGACGATGCGCGCGGCGCAGGCGACCGGATACGCGGCGGTGCTCGCGGTGAAGGACGCGGCGCTCGCGATGATGGCGCGGGCGGCGGAGCTCGATGAGCGGGTCGACGCGGCCGGCCCGCACCGCGCCCTCGGTGCGTGGCGGGCGATGCTGCCGGTCGCGGCGGGCGGCGGGGCGGCTGCGTCCCGCGCCCACTTCGACCGGGCCCGTGCGCTCGCGCCCGACGATCCGCTCGCGCGGCTCGCCGAGGCCGAGACGCTCGCGGTGCTCGTGCAGGACGAGGCCCGCTTCGACGCGCTCCTCACCGAGGTGCTCGCCTTCGACCCGGGCCGGGCGCCGGCGCGCGCGCCGGAGGCGGCGATCGCGAAGCGGCGCGCGAAGGAGCTGCTCGACCGGAAGGGCCGGCTGTTCTAGCGACGACCGAAGATGCGACGCGTCCTTCCCGAGCTGCTCCTCGCCATCGCCCTCGCGGCCTGCGCCCCGCGCGTGCCGCCGCCGGACCTCTCGCTCGAGCCCGCGGCGCTGCTCGCCCAGGTCCGGGTGGCGGGCGCGCAGGTGGTGCGGGTGCAGGGTGACGCGCGCCTGCGCGTGGACGGCCCGGGCGCGCGCGGCGTCGTGCCGGGCTTCGTCGCGGTCGAGCGCCCGGACCGGCTGCGCGTGGAGATCCACGACTTCTTCGGGAACCCCGTCTCCGTGCTCGTCTCCGCCGGCGGACGGCTCGCGCTCTACGACGGACGCGGGCGGGTCTTCTATCGCGGCGCCGCGACCCCCGCGAACGTCGCGCGGCTCGTGCCGATCGCGCTCTCGCCGGAGCGGCTCGTGGCGATCCTCTGCGGGACACCGCTGCTCGAGGGAGAGCCGGACCGGGCGGCGGCCGGGCGCGGGTTCGTCGCGCTCGAGCTCGTAGCCGGCCCGCGCCAGACGACCCTGCGCGTCGGACCGCGGTCGGCGATCGAGCGCGCGACCTTCCGCGGCGGGTCGCCGGCGGTGCCGGACCACGAGGTGCGCTACGGCGGGTTCCTCGACCTCGCCGCATCGAGGCTCCCGACCGAGGTCGTGATCACGGCCGACGCGCCGGCGATCCGGGTCGAGCTCGGGTGGAAGGAGCCGGAGGCGAACGGCGCGATCGAGGCGGCGAGCTTCCGGCTCGACCCGCCCGCCGGGGCGCGGATCGTGGACCTCGACCTCGGCGAGGGGGACCCGTCCGTGCCGCCGCCGCTCCTGCCGGGGCCGCCCGCCCCGGCTGCGGAGGCGACGCCCTCCGGGCGGTGAGCGCGGCCGGGCGTCCGGGCGTGCGCGCGGCGCGCCGTCGCGCCGTCGCGCCGTCGCGCAGACGGGGCCGCGAGGTTACACTCGCGACGACGGGAGCACCCATTGGACACGAGCTTCATCGGAATCCTGAAGTCCGGCAGCGCCTCGATGTGGATCATCGTGGCGTGCTCGATCATCGCGCTCGCGGTCGCGATCGAGCGGGCCATCGCGCTCTGGGGGTTCACCGCCCGCGCGCGCACCCTCGCAGACGCCGTCTCGCGCGCGCTCTTCCGCGGAGACCTCGAGGACGCCCGCGCGCAGTGCGATCGGTCGGGGTCTCCTGCCGCGGACGTGTTCCTCGCGGCGCTCGTCTCGGCATCGCCGCGCCAGGGGACGCGCACGACGCGCCCCGGTCCAGAGCGGATCGCCGCCGCGGTCGAGCGCGAGCGCCAGCAGGTGAACATGAAGCTTCGCCGGAACCTGTGGATGCTCGGCACCGTCGGGGCGACGGCGCCGTTCATCGGCCTGTTCGGCACGGTCGTCGGCATCATGCACGCGTTCCGGCAGATGTCGGTCTCTGGCCAGGGCGGCTTCGCCGTCGTCGCCGCGGGGATCTCCGAGGCGCTCGTCACGACCGCGGGCGGTATCGCGGTCGCGATCGAGGCGGTCGTCCTCTACAACTTCCTGAACGTCCACGTGGGGAAGGTGGCGCTCGAGCTGCGGCTCCTCGCGGAGGAGTACCTCGAGCTCGTCCGCGAGGCGCTGCCTTCGTTCCCCGTCGAGCCGCCATCGGGCGAGCCGCGCGCGGCGGTGCCGGGCGGGGAGCGCTAGCACATGGCGATCGGCGGCCCCGGTGGAGCGGAGGAGGGCGAGCTCGAGTCGGTCGGCGGGATCTTCGCCGACATCAACATCACCCCGCTCACGGACATCTTCCTCGTCCTCCTCATCATCTTCATGGTCACGACCACCGCCATCGCGGAGGCCGGCAAGGAGGAGGGCGGCTTCAAGGTGAACCTGCCGAAGGGCGGGAAGGGGGACGTCGGCGGAGTCGCGAGGGACCTCACCGTGGCGATCCTCGCGGACGGCCGGGTCGTCGTCGGCGGGAAGGTCCTCGACCCCGCCGCGCTGCGGGCCGCGCTCGCCGACGCGCACGCGCGGAGCGCCGAGACGCTCGTCCTGTTCCAGGCGGACGAGGGGGTTCCGCACGGACGCGTCGTCCAGGTGATGGAGCAGGCGCGCGAGGCGGGGCTCACCCGCCTCGCCATCGCCACCCGCGCAGGAGCGGAGAGGTAGTGACCGCCGTCGCTCGACCCCGCCGCGGACGGGAGAGTAGGATGGCGCCGTCGCCATGACTCCGAAGAAGCGTATCGGCGAGATGCTGCTCGAAGCGGGCATCATCGACGAGACGCAGCTCAAGGCCGCGCTGGGCCACCAGCGCCAGTGGGGCGTCCGCCTCGGGCAGGCGCTCGTCGACCTGAAGCTTGCGACCGAGGCGGACGTCGTCCGCGCGCTCTCGCTCAAGTACGGCTTCGAGGTCGCGAAGCTCGACACGCTCGAGCCGTACGGCCACGAGCAGGCGGTGAAGCTCTTCCCGCGCGAGTTCACCGTCCGGAACAACGTCTTCCCGATGTGGGCCGACACCGCGAACGTCACGGTGGCGATGAGTGATCCGACGAACCTCTCGGTCGTGGACGAGATCCGCTTCCGCACCGGGCGGCGCGTGAAGGTCTGCATCGGCGGCGATCGCGAGATCGCGGACTCGGTGAAGCGCTTCTTCCCCGGCGATGGCGCCGTCGAGGCGATCGCGCTCGACCTCGACGCCGATCCGGGGATCGACGGCGAGGCGGTGTTCGACCCGTTCGGCGGCGGCTCGAAGGACGCGCTCGAGGCCTTCTTCGGCGGGGTGACCGAGGCCGCCGCGTCAGAACCCGCCGCGCCCCAGCCGGTCGCGCCGCCGCAACCCGCCGCCCAGGTCCAGCCCGCGCCGGCCGCCGTGCCGCGCGCCGCGTCGCGGACCGCCGTGTCCCTCCCCGCGCAGCCCGCCCCGGCGGCGAAGGCCCCGCCCGCAGCGGCGCCCGCCAAGGCGGCGCCACGCGCGCCGACCGCCGCCGCTCCGCGGCCCGCGGCCCCGGCCCAGCCCGCGCCTGCCGTCGCGAGGCCGGCGCCGCCCTCCGCGCTCACCACTCCGAAGCCCACGGCCGCGCCGGCCCCGCGGGCGGCCGCTCAGCCAGCGCCGGCCGCCCCCCGCACCGCGGCGCACCCCATCCCCGCGAAGCCGTTCCCCGCCGCGCGCCGCCCGGTCGAGCTCGAGCTCGAGGAGCTGCCGGGCGCGGCCGGCGGAGAGGGCGCGGCCGAGCCGGACGGCTCGGAGGAGCTCACGCCGTTCGAGGACGTTCCGCAGAACGAGCCGATCCTCGCGAGCGATCTCGCGCCGTACGAGGACATGGTCGAGGGGCCGCAGCCCACGCGCGACCTCAGCGACCAGGAGCTGGCGATCCTCGAGTCGCTCGATCGCCTCGCGAGCGGCGCCCCCGCCGAGCCGGACGTCGTGAAGCCCGCTCAGGCGATGGCGGCGCTCATCCGCCTGCTGATCCGCAAGCGGATCGTTTCGGAGCAGGACTTCCTCGACGAGCTCTCGAAGAAGTGACCGCCGCGCGCGGCCTCGCGCGCCATCAGTTCACTGTTCCCGGAACGAGCAGCGGGAACTGCGCGATCCGCGCGTCGAACTCCGACCCATCGTCGCGGACCATCCGGTACCTGCCGCGCATCGACCCGTGCGGCGTCCCGAGGATGCAGAAGCTCGTGTACTCGAACTGCTCGCCCGGCTCGAGGCGCGGCTGCTGCCCCACCACCCCGTCGCCGACGACGTCCTCGCGGTGCCCGGTCGCGTCGGTGATGATCCAGTGGCGCGCGAGCAGCTTCGCGGGGCGGTCGCCCTCGTTCGCGACCTGGATCGTGTACGAGAACAGCCAGCGA
The DNA here is from genome assembly GCA_036394835.1 of Anaeromyxobacter sp. Classification (GTDB taxonomy): domain Bacteria; phylum Myxococcota; class Myxococcia; order Myxococcales; family Anaeromyxobacteraceae; genus Anaeromyxobacter. Next base: position 39,122 of record DASWEI010000136.1, read on the forward strand.
CCCTTCTCGGGTTCCGACCGTTCGGGCCGGAACGCGGTCCGGACGTTCACGCGGATCCCGTCGCTGAGGGCGGACGACACGCCGGTCCCATAACCGGTCGGGGCGGACGCCGCACGGCTGCGATAGAGATGGAGGCCATGGAAGAGAAGCTCGCCCGAATCCTCCAGCACGTCCGGGAGATCGACGGCCGCGTGGTCGTCCTCACCGGCGCCGGGATCTCCGCCGAGAGCGGCATCCCCACCTTCCGCGGCGAGGAGGGGTACTGGGTCGTCGGCTCCCGCAACTACATGCCGCAGGAGATGGCGACGCACGAGATGTTCGAGCAGGCGCCGGAGGAGGTCTGGCGCTGGTACCTGTACCGCTTCGGCATCTGCAGGGACGCGAGGCCGAACGCCGGGCACGAGGCGCTCGTCGCGCTCGAGCGGGCGCTCGAGGAGCGCTTCACGCTCGTGACGCAGAACATCGATGGGCTGCACCGGCGCGCGGGCTCGCAGCGCGTCCACTGCATCCACGGTGACGCCGCTTGGGTTCGCTGCGCGGCCGACTGCGGCCTCGGGCGAGCGGAGCTGCCGCCGCTCGTCCCCCGCGGCCCGGAGCCGCTCACCGCCGCGGAGCGCACGGCGCTCACCTGCCCGCGCTGTGGCGGGTGGCTGCGGCCGCACGTGCTCTGGTTCGACGAGTGCTACGACGAGGAGAACTACCGGATGGACAGCGCGCTCCGCGCCGCGGGCGCGGCGGACCTCCTCCTCGTCGTCGGCACGAGCGGCGCGACGAACCTCCCGATGCAGATCGGACAGCTCGCGTGGCGGCGCGGCGCCGCGATGGTGGACGTGAACCCGGCGTCGAACCCGTTCGCGGACATGGCCGAGGACCTGCCGAGCGGGTTCTTCGCGCGCGGCAGCGCCTGCGAGCGGCTGCCCGCGATCGTGAAGGCGCTCGGCGGCTGAGCGGCGCCCGCGCTGGTCAGCGGAGCGCGATCTCGACCGCGCGCGTCTCGCCGGGCCCGACCCGCACCTCCGCAGCGCCGCGGCGTCCGTCGTCCGAGCGGACGACGAGCCGGAGCGGCTCGGGCGGCAGGTCGCCGAGCTCGAAGCGCTCCCCCGCGAACCGGTGGACGTCGAGCGTGCGCCAGCCGTCCTGGGTGGGCTGCGAGGAGACCTCGAGCGTGAACCCGGTCCGCGCGCCGCGGACGACCCCTTCGACCCTGCCGCCGGGCGCGAGCCGCACCGCGACGGTCCCCGAGTCGGGCAGCGTCACCGTCGCCGCCCCGGCGCGGCCGCCGTTCCGCGCCCGGATCGTCACCTCGCGCCCGGCCATCCCCATGCGCCCGTCGACGGCGACCCGGCCGTCCTCGCCCGCCGAGGTCGCGAGCGCGATGCGGCCGTCGTCCGGCCGCGCGAGCGTGACGACGGCGCCCGGTGATGGCGCGCCGCCCGGCTCGAGGACGAGGAGCTCGACCCCCCGCTCTCGCGAGGCGGCGGCGAAGGCGAGGTCGCGCCGCGCCGTCTCGCCCGGCTCGACGCGCGCGAAGGCGGGCGCCACGCGGAGGTCGGTGCCTGCTGAGGCGCCCGGCGCGGCGTGGACGCGGTACTCCCCGGCGGGGAGCGAGAGCGCGTAGTTGCCGGAGGCGTCGGCGGTCGCGCGCGCGACCTGGAGCGTGCCGGTCCCCGCGCGCGTCGCGACCGCGACCACGGTCGTGCCGGGGGGCGGCGGGCGCCCGGCGTCCGAGACGCGCCCGGCGAGGACCCCTGCGTCGGCCAGGACGAGGTCCACCTCCGCGGCGCGCCCCTCGGCGACGCGGACGGCGCGCGATGCCCCGAGGAGCGCCGCCTCGTGGCGCACGACGAGCTCGGCCCGTCCGACCTCGACCCCTTCGATGCGGAAGCGGCCGTCGAACCCGGTGCGCGCCTCGAGCGGCGCGCGGGCGGGGAGCCCGTCGCCGCGCTGCAGCGCGCGCACCCGGATGCCCGCGAGCAGATGGCCGGCGAGGTCTCGCACCGTCCCCTCGACGGCGCCGGTGCCGGCGAGCGCGATCCGCACCGGGAAGCGCGCCCCGGCGGCGAGCGTCACGCCGCCGAGCAGGGCAGGGGACGCGCCGGGCGCGGCGGCCGCGAGGTCGTAGGCGGCCGGCGCGAGCCCGCGGAGCACGAACCGGCCGTCCGGAGCTGCGGTCGCACGCGCGACCACCTCGTGCGTCTCGTGGGCGAGGAGCACGACCCGCGCCCCGGAGGCGGGCGCGCCTCCGGGGAGCGCCACCGCGCCGTCGAGGATCGCGGCGGGGCCGAGGCGGATGATCGCGCCGCGCGCGCTGGCGCCGGCCGCGACCGCGACCGGCTCCGCGGCGGCGCCCGCGAGGTCGCCGAGCGTCGCGAGGAGGGCGTAGCTTCCCGCGCGCGCGGGGAGGCGGAACCGTCCGTCCGCGCCGGCGACGCCGCTCGCGCCGTGGTCGGCGGAGGCGGCGCGCACGAGCGCCCCCGCGGCGCCGCGACCGTCCGCGAGCAGCACGGTCCCCTCCGCGGCCCCGAGCGGCTCGACGACGATCGCGAGGGCGTCTCCCGGCACCGCGACCCGCGGCAGGATCGCGGGGTTATGGCCGGCCGCCTCGAGCGACACGGCGAAGCTGCCTGGAGCGAGCCCGGCGAGCCGGAACGCGCCCGCCGCGTCGGTCTCGGCGATCGCGGTCTCCTCCGGCGGCGCGGTTGGCGGCGCGAGCTCCGGCCAGCGCGAGACGAGCGGCACCGCACGAACGCGTCCCCCCTCCACCGGGCCGCCGCCGGGCGTCGAGGCGCGGCCCTCGAGCGCAGCGGCGGGCTCGAGCGCGACGTCCACCCGCGTCGCCTCCTCGCCGCGGGCACGCACGACCTCGGCGAGGCCGGGCGCGAGGCCGGCAGCCCGCGCCGCGGCGAGGAAGGCGCCCGGCCGCGCCGGGAGCCGCGCGACGCCCGCCCGATCCGTCCGGCCCTCGCCGGCGCGGAACCACGGTCCGCCCGCCTCGGCGGGCGCGGCGTAGAGCCGGACCTCGGCTTCCGCCTGCGGTTCCCCGCCGGTGGTCACGCGCACCTCGACGAACCCGTCGGCGGGCGTCGCCGGAGGCGCGAGCGGAGGAGAGCGCTCCGCCGGAGCGACCGCCGCGATCGTGCTAGCGGGCGGGCTCAGCTGCCCCTCCCGCGGCATCTGGCTCACGACGAATGCGGCCGCGGCGGCGGCGGCGCCGAAGATCGCGACGATGAGGGCGAGGGGACGGACGCGCATGGGAACCCTCCGGATCCGGGAGCGTAGACCGGCTTCGAGGAGCCGGGCACAGCCCATGCGGGAGGGGGGCGCTCGCTAGCGCGTCAGGACGATCTTCGCGATCTCCGGCGGCGCGCCGAGGCGCATCGGCGGGCCCCAGTAGCCGGTCCCGCGCGAGACGAAGATCTGCCCGGCGCGCCCCTCCTCCTCGTGACGATAGAGTCCCTTCACGTAGGGATAAGCCGCCCGGACGAGCAGGTTGAACGGGACGATCTGGCCGCCGTGGGTGTGGCCGGAGAGCTGGAGCTCGACGCCCGCCCGGACCGCCTCGCCGACGCCGCGGGGCTGGTGCGCGAGGAGCACGAGCGCGCGGTCCGGCTCACGACCGGCGAGCGCGCGGCCGAGATCGAGGCCGTGCCCGTCGCCGAACCCATGCGCCGACCAGTCGTCGACGCCCGCGAGATCGAACGACGCGGCTGCGTCTCCGAGGCTCACCCGCTCGTTGCGCAGGACGCGGACGCCGAGCCGCCTGAGCTCGTCGAGCCAGGGGCCGACGCCGGCGTAGTACTCGTGGTTCCCCGTCACGAAGAAGACGCCGTGCCGCGCCTCGAGGCGGCCGAGGTGGGAGACCGCCGCGCCGAGCTCGCGCACCGTGCCGTCCACGAGGTCGCCCGTCACCGCGACGACGTCGGCGCGCAGCGCGTTCACCTGCTCGACGATGCGGCGCACGTGGCGCTCGCCGATGGTGGGCCCGACGTGCAGGTCGCTGATCTGCGCGATGGTGAGGCCGGAGAGCGCGGCCGGCAGCCGCTCGAGCCGGACCGGCACCTCGTTCACCTCGGCGGGCCCGGTGGCGCTCCGGAACGCGAACGCGGAGACGCTGGCGGTCGCGGCGACGGCCGTTCCGGCGAGCGCGCGCGCGACGAAGAGGCGGCGCGACGGATCGTCCGGCGGGTCGGGCTGCGAGCGGAGGTAGTCCGCGAGGAGCGCACCGCCCTGCGCCGCGAGCCTCGCGAGGTCGAGCGCGAGCACCGCGACGAAGAGGAGGAAGGCGATGCCGAGCCAGGTGAACGCGGCGGCGGCAACGAGCCGGTCGAGCGGGCGCGGGGCGAGCCGGAGCGCCAGCATCCCGATCGGCACCGAGAAGGTGAGGACGAGGAGCGCGACCGAGAGGCCGCGCCGCCAGGGCTCGGCGAGCGCGGGGTCGCGCACGAGCCGCGCCCAGAGATACCAGTGCATTCCGCCGAGGACCGAGAGGGCGACGGCGAGAAAGGTGGCGAAGGAGAGCGCTCGGGTCACGGTTCCCTGATAACCCCGTTCCCGGGTCCCCGCCAGCGCGGACGTGAAGTGATCGGGACGTGGTCGTGGTCGTGGACTGAAATTTCGACGACGACACGACCGCCACGACCACGTCACTCACCGTCGAGCGGACTAACAGGTTGTTGAAGAACCTTCTCGGGCAGGCGGCAGACCTCTCGGCCAGTTCTCCCTCGCCCCCGGCGCCAGCCACGCTTCGCGGGGGCGAGGGAGGATCTTGCGGGCCGAGGTCGCCGGACGTTTCTCAAAGCCTGCTAGCGCCACGCAACCCGCTGCAGCTCGCTCCAGCGCCGCTCGAGCTCCGCGCGCCGCTCGGCGTACCAGCGATCGTAATGGCGCACCTTCCCCGGCTTCCGGGCGAAGCGGGCGTGGACCTCGGCGCGCTGCGTGTCGAGGGCCTGCAGCTCGGCGCGGACCTCGCGCAGCTCGCGCTCGCGCCAGGCCGCCTCGCGCCACGGCACCGGCTGGACGCGGTCCTCCCGGCGATCGCCTCGGTCGTATCGCTCGAGCTGGTCGCAGCGGTCGTGGTCGCCGTCGTGCGCGGTGGCGACGGCCGGGATCGTCGAGGTGAGGACGGCGGCGAGGACGAGCTTCGAGATTCGGGATGTCATGTTTCTCCTCCGGTTCGGTTCCCTTCCGCTGGAGGAGACGTGCCGCCCCCGGGCGACATTCAACGGACCTCAGCGCCGCGCCGGGGCCGCCTCCGGCAACCGATCGAGCTTCGCCGCGACGATGAGGTCATTCTCCGAGAGCCCGCCGATCGCGTGCGTCCAGAGCGTCACGTCCACCGCGTTCCAGTGGACCGTGAAGTCCGGGTGGTGGCCCTCTCCCTCGGCGACCGCGGCGAGCGCGTTCACGAACTTCATCGCCTGGACGAAGTCCTTGAACCGGTAGTGCTTGTGGATCCGGGTGCTCGCCTCCTGGGCGTCCCAGCCATCGAGCGACCTGAGGGCCTCGTCCACGGCCGCCAGCTCGAGCTTCGGGGTACCGCCCTCGCACGGGACGCACTTCCGCTGCGCGTAATCCATCCTCGATGGGTGCGCCGGAGGGAGGCTTCCCGCATCTCCCTCGGGGGGGCACTCACCTGCGTTCTCCCGTCGGGGGGACACTCGCGTCGCTTCGCGCGCTCGCGCTCCGTTATTCTCCCGGGTCATGCAACGGACCTTCCTCGCGCTCGGCGCGATCTCCGCCGGGATCTCGGTCGCGGCGGGCGCGTTCGGCGCCCACGCGCTCAAGGCGCGGCTCGCGCCCGATCTGCTCGCCGTCTTCGAGACCGGCGCGCGCTACGAGATGTACCACGCGCTCGGCCTCATCGCGGCGGCGTGGGCCGTGGCGCGCGCGCCCGCACCGGCGGCGTGGGCGGGCTGGCTCTTCGTCGCCGGGACGGTGCTCTTCTCCGGCAGCCTGTACGCGCTCGCGCTCTCCGGCATCCGCGCTCTCGGCGCGGTCACGCCGTTCGGCGGCGTCGCGTTCATCGCGGGGTGGATCGCCCTCGCCGTCGCGGCGCTCCGCGGCTGACGGCGCAGAGCGGCGCGCGCGCGGGCTCCGTGGCACACTACGCGCCCCATGTCCGCGCCAGCACCCCGAGCTCGGTCGCTGCGCTTCGTCGCCGCGAGGCGCTCGAGCGCTTCTCCTTCTACGGCATCACGTCCGCGCTCGTCCTCTACGTGAACGAGCACCTGCTCTACTCCGAGCGCGACGCGAAGGCGCATTTTCACTTCTTTCTCGCCGCAGCCTGGCTCGCGCCGATCGCCGGGGCGTGGCTCGCCGACCGGTTCCTCGGCCGGTACCGCGCCATCCTGGCGGTCGCCTGGGTCTACGTCGCCGGACTCGTCGTCCTCGCCGCGTTCGAGTCGCGCGCGGGGCTCGCGGTCGGGCTCGCGCTCGTCGCCGCGGGTGCGGGCGGGTTGAAGCCGTGCGTCACCGGGCTCGTCGGCGATCAGCTCGCCGCCGCGGACGCGCCGGCGCGGGCGCGGGCGTACCGCTGGATCTCGCTGGTGGTGAACGGCGCGGCGGTGCTCGTCCCGGCGCTCCTCGTCGCCTTCGGCCCGCGCGTCGCGTTCGCGGTCCCCGCGGCCGCTCTCGCGCTCGCGCTCGTCGTGCTGCGCTCGGGGCGCGCGCGTTACGTGCTCCCCGCGCCGGCGGGCCGGAACCTGCACGGCTTCCTGCGCGTCGTCGCCCGCGCGCTCTCGCGGCTCGGCACGGGACACCCGGGGCAACACTGGCTCGATCTCGCGCGCGACGCGCACCCGGCCGAGGCGGTCGCGGGGGCGAAGGCGGTCCTCCGCATCGGCGCGGTGTTCGCGGCGGTGACGCTCTTCTGGGCGCTCCTCGAGCAGAAGGGCTCGGCGTGGGTGTTCCAGGCGCGCCAGATGGATCTGGCGCTCGCGGGCCGGCAGCTCTCCCCGGCGCAGCTGCAGGCGCTGAGCCCGCTCCTCGCGGTCGTGCTCGTGCCGTTCCTCGGCGCGGTGGTGTTCCCCGCCCTCGCGCGGCGCGGGCGCGTCCTCTCTCCGCTCGGGAAGATGAGCGCCGGCACGTTCGCCACGGTCCTCTCGTTCGCCGCCGCCGCGATCGTCCAAAGCATCATCGACTCGGGCCGCGCGCCGCACGCGCTCTGGCAGCTCCCGCAGTACCTGCTCCTCGGCGCCGGCGAGGTGCTCGTGTCGATGACGGGCCTCGAGCTCAGCTCCACGCACGCGCCACCGGCGATGCGCTCGACCGTCTCGTCGATCTGGTTCCTCACGGCGTCCGGAGGGAACCTGCTCACCGCGCTCGTCACGCGGCTCGTCCGGCTCGAAGGGGCCGCCTGGTTCTGGTTCTTCGCCGCGGTGATGCTCGCGGCCGCGCTCGTGTTCCGCGCGATCGCGCGGGGTTGGCGCCTGGCGCCGACGGAGGCGATCGTCGCAGAGTAGCGGTGGATCTCTCACGCGCGCCCACATCGCCCTCGTACCATCAGCCGTGGACGCGATTCGCATGCGCCAGCGTGCTACGTTGAACGCGACCCTGGGTACTGGATGCGCCAATGCATCCGCCCGCAGATCGGGTCGATCGCAGTGGCAGTCTCCTTGCTGAGGTGCAGCGTCATGAAGCGGATCGGTGTCGTCGCCCTCGTGTCTCTCTTCGCGCTGAGCGCCTGTGCCACGGCGGAGTCGCAGAAGTCGTACACGCCGAAGGTCCAGGTGGTCATGAAGGCCGGCAAGAAGAAGGTCACGCAGGCGAACTACAAGGTGAGCCCCGAGGAGTCGAAGCTCACCGGCTCGGGCGGCTCGGCGAAGTAACCGCCGCCGTCATCAGGCCGTCCGGGCGCGCGTACCCGCCGCGCCCGCGCTGCTCGTATCCACCGGAACGCCATCCACGAACGCCACGCGGTTGCCCAGCACCGCGGGCACCCGTGCGCCCGGCGTGAGGACGCCCACGAGGTTCAGCGGATCCGCCGCGGCGATCTCGATCCGCTCCGCGCCCTCGCGCGGTGAGCGCCGCACGGCGCGCAGCGCGTCCACCGCCTCCGGGAGCGCGAACTGCTCGCCCGTGAAGCCCGCGACGAAGCGGCCGCCGCGGATCGACCCGCGCGCCTCGAGCGTCCGGTAGACGCGGAGCAGCTCGCGCCACGGCGGCGGAGCGCTCTCGCGCGCGAGCAGGTCGCGGAAGACGACGCCGTAGCGCCGGAGGTACTGCGCCGCGAGCTTGTCTGGATCCACCGGGAGGGCGCTCCCTTCGCCCTCGGCGAGCTCGCGTCCCGGCGCTCGAAGGAGCGACCAGCGGCCGCCCGCGAATCCAGGGCGGCGGAAGGTCCGGCCGCGCGGGGCCGGCTCGATGAGCGCGCGCAGGCCGGAGAAGCCGTCACAGGTGACGTAGCCGGCGGAGACGAGCTCCCAGAGCGCCTGCTCCACCTCGCCGGGGAGCCGGGCGGTCTCCGCGGCGAGGTCCGACAGGAACGAGGCGCCGCGCCGCGCGAGCACCTCGACGAGCGCGCGCGCCGACGGGCCGAGCGGCGGCGGCGACCCGCCGGCGCCGGCGAGGAGCCACCCGAGGTCCTCGCGCAAGGCGAGCGAAACGGGGGCGTTCCGGGTCGGCGCGTTCCGCCGCCGCGGCGCCTCCTCCGGCGTGGCGACGACGGCGAGCCGGCCCCACGCCACCTCGCCGGCGAGGCAGAGCTCGTCGAGGAGCCCGCGCTCGTAGCCGGCGATCCGAGCCGCGAGGAGGTCCCGCTCCCAGGCGCCGGCCGCGGCGTGGAAGCCCTGCAGCTGCCCGACGACCTCGGCGAGACCGCGCGCCCCGTGGAGGCGGGTGCCGGGCGCGACGTGCTGCCAGCGAGCGAGGAAGCGGAGCAGGTCGGCCGCCGATGCGGGCTCGATCTCCTTGCGCAGTCGGCCGATGGTGAGTCGGTGGATGCGGGCGAGCACCGATCGCTCGCACCAGTGGGGAGCCTCGGGCGACCACGGCGCGCCCGCGAGGAAGCGGCCTCGCAGGACGAGCCCCTCGACCTCGAGCCGGACGAGCGCGGCGGCGACGCGCTCGCCCGCGAGCCCGATCCGGGCGCTGAGGGACTCCGCCGCGAACGGACCGATGCGCGGCACCCAGCCGCGGACGATCGCGAGGGCGGCCTCGTCGTCGTCGGCCGGAACCTTCTCGGACGGGAGCGGGGAGAGGCGGGGCTCGAAAGACGCGGCCGCTGTCGGAGTCGCGAGCGCGGGCGCGACGGCGCGGGCGAGCCCGACGCGCTCCGCCGCGACCCACCACTCGCGCTCGCCGGCCCGGAGCCGCGCCGCGCGACCGGCGTCGACGAGCGGCGGGAAGAAGGGGGAGGACTGCGCGCCCTCCGCCGCCGGGAGGATCCCGAGGTCGAGCAGCGCGTCGTGCAGCTCGTCGGCGTCGCGCACCACCGGCCAGACCTGCTCCTCCACCTCCACGATCGCCGCCGGGTCGAGCGCGCCGAGACCGTCCGCCTCCGCCGCGGGGAGGGCCCGTCGCATCGCCACCGCCCGCGCGCGCCGCTCCTCGAGCGGCGCATCGTCGAGGAACGCCCACGGCCGCGCGCCCACGATCTCGTGCGACATGGGGGACGGCTCGGCGGTGTCCACCGCGACGAGGCGGATCTCCCCGTGCTCGATCCGGCGGACGATCTGCTTCAGCCCGGGCGCGTCCATCGCCTCGCACAGGCAGTCGCGCAGGGTCTCCGCGACGAGCGGGTGATCGGGGAGCTCGACCGCGCCGGCCGGGGCGTTGTCCTGGCAGGCGACCTGGGCGGGGAAGACGGCCGCGAGGAGGTCGTCCGAGCGCATGCGGGCAATGGGCGCGGGCATGCGCTTGCCCTTGAACAGGCGGGGGATGGCGAGCGCGCGCGTCGCGTTCCACCGCCAGCGAACGCCGAACATCGGGGCCTGGATCGCGGCCTGCGCGAGCACCTCGTCGAGGGTGGACTCGGAGAGGAGCTCGAAGATCGACTCGAGCGGGAACGAGTGCTGCGGCCCGAGCGAGAGGACCCCCTCGTCCGTCGCGGCCGCCTGCAGCTCGAAGTCGAAGCGGCGGCAGAACCGCTTGCGCAGCGCGAGG